>CADAGX010000018.1 GCA_902787575.1 uncultured Bacteroidales bacterium
AATGGTGAGAGGTGAGAGGTGAGAGGTGAGAGGTGAGAGGTGAGAGGTGAGAGGTGAGAGATTCGCTAACCTCTAACCACTAACCATTAACCATTAACCACTAACCACTAACCACTAACCTTTAAAATGGTGAGAGGTGAGAGGTGAGAGGTGAGAGGTGAGAGGTGAGAGATGAGAGATGAGAGGTGAGAGGTGAGAGATGAAAGATTCGCTAACCTCTAACCAATAACCTCTAACCAATAACCACTAACCACTAACCACTAACCACTAACCACTAAAATGGTGAGAGGTGAGAGGTGAGAGATGAAAGATTCGCTAACCACTAACCACTAACCACTAACCTTTACTTTATTTCTCTCTTCAGGGCGCGTGTTTCAGAAGCGTGTGACGTCTTCCACCTCTTGGATGCGCTTGAGGTCGCGGCAGATAGCTTGCACGTCGGTTGCATCGTGCACTTCGAGCTGAATTTCTCCCCGGAAGATGCCGTCTTGACTCTGGATGTTGAGCTGGCGGATGTTGATATTGAGCTGGCCGGAGAGGATGGCTGTTATCTGATGGAGGACGCCCACGTGGTCGATGCCTTGCAGGCGGATGGTGGCAGGGAAGAAGAGTTGCTTGTGGGTATCCCACTGAGCTGCGAGAATGTGGTTGCCGTCGCTGGCCTTAAGACGGGCGGCCACGGGGCACTGACGCTTGTGGATGGTGATGCGACTGAGACCATCGAAGTAGCCGAGCACGCTGTCGCCCGGTATGGGGTGGCACTCGGGGCAAATGAGGTAGCGGCCGATGGTCTCCTCGTTGAGGATGAGGGGCTTGCGACGGTCCACTTTCATGGGCTCGGCAGTGGGCTGCTCTTCGGGAGCGGCGGCCTCGGCTGCGCGGTGTGGCTTGAGGAAGTGGAGATAGCGACTCCATCCGCCTTGTCCTGTTTGTGCGCGCAGGCAGGATAGGTCGTCCGCCCCGAGGTGTATGGTGCCACGTGCTATGGCGGAGTAGAGGTGGGCAGCCGAGGGCTGCTGGTGGAAGCGCACGAGGCGGTCGGTGGCCTGGCTGCCGGGTTCCACCTCGGCTTGGCGCAGGAACGCAGCAAGTTGCTCTTCGCCTTGCTTCTGAAGTTCGCGCTCCTGACGTCGCAGAATGGCTTGTATCTTGCCCTTGGCCTTGGCAGTGGTGGCCACTTGGAGCCACTGGGGCGTGACCTTGGGCTGCTTGGAGGTAAGTATCTCTATCTGGTCGCCGCTCTCGAGCCGATAGCTGATGGGCACGAGGCGGTGGTTCACCTTGGCTCCGATGCAGTGTGTGCCAAGGAAGGTGTGGATGCCAAAGGCGAAGTCGAGGGCGGTGGCTCCTGCGGGCATGGTCTTGAACTCGCCCTTGGGAGTGACGACGAAAATCTCGTTGGCATAGAGGTTGAGCTTGATGGCATCGAGGAAGTCGATGGCATCGGGCTGCGGGTCGTCGAGTATCTCCTTGATGGTACGCAGCCACTTGTCGAGTTCGTTCTCGCTGTCCTCGGCTTCCTTGCCGCCTTCCTTGTACTTCCAGTGGGCGGCAAATCCCTGTTCGGCCATTTCGTCCATGCGTCGGGAGCGTATCTGTACTTCCACCCACTGCCCAGACTTACTCATGAGTGTGGTATGGAGTGCTTGATAGCCGTTGGACTTAGGGTGCGATAGCCAGTCGCGGAAGCGTTCGGGGTGGGGTTTGTAGATGCTGCTGCAGGTGGCGTAAATCTGGAAGCACTGGGCGATCTCGTCTTGCGGTCGGTCGGGGTCGAAGATGATGCGCACGGCCAGAATGTCGTATATCTCTTCGAAGGTGACGTGCTTGTTCTGCATCTTGCTCCAGACGCTGTAGGGCGTCTTGATGCGTGCCTTTATCTCGTAGTGGAGGCCAGCTTCGTCGAGGCGTTGGCGGATGGGAGTAGTGAACTCGCGGAAGATCTCGTGCAGGTGGGCGTCCACGTCTGCCAGCTGCTGTCGGATGGAGCGGTATTCGTCGGGGTGTTCGTAACGGAAACTGAGGTCCTCAAGTTCTTCCTTCACCTTGTTCAGGCCGAGGCGATGTGCCAGTGGTGCATAGATGTAGAGCGTCTCGCCGGCAATCTTGTATTGCTTGCTGGGCAGCTGGCTGCCAAGGGTGCGCATGTTATGGAGGCGGTCGGAAATCTTGATGAGGATGACGCGGATGTCGTCGCTCATGGTAAGGAGGAGCTTCTTGAAGGACTCGGCTTGTGCGGACGCCTTGTCTCCGAAGATTCCGCCCGAGATTTTGGTCAGTCCGTCCACGATTTCGGCAATCTTGGGGCCGAAGATGTTCTGTATGTCCTCTACCGTATAGTCTGTGTCCTCCACTACATCATGCAGCAGCGAGGCGCAGATGCTGGTGCTGCCCAGTCCGATTTCCTCGCAGGCTATCTGCGCCACGGCTATGGGGTGCATGATATACGGCTCGCCCGAGAGACGGCGCACTCCCTTGTGTGCCTGCCGCGCAAAGTTGTAGGCCTTCTCGATGATTTCGATGTGCTTGCGGTGGCGTGAGTGGAGGTAGGTGTCCACCAGATGGCGGTAGGCTGCGTCTACCATTTTCTCGTCTTCGATCTCTCTCTCTGTCATCTTTATTATTGGTTATAGGTGAGAGGTTATAGGTTATGGGTAATCCCCCTCTCGGGAGTGTATAGTGGGTGGGGCTTTACTTCACTCTCAGTTTCTGTCCGGCTCTGATGTTTGTTCCTTTTATTCCGTTAAGGCGTTGCAGGCGTGCAACTGTGGTATGGTTGCGGCGGGCTATGGCTCCCAGTGTGTCGCCACTGCGCACGGTTACAGATGAACCGCGGCCTCTACTCCCGCTACGGCTGGCTGCCTTGTGTTCCTCTCTGCTGGCCACTTCCACCACTCGGCGGTTAGGCTTGAGCGTCTCGGGCCGACAAGCATAGACCGAGTCTTCAGCTTCAAGGAATGTGCTGATGGCTGCAGTGGGCATTCGCAGTGTGCAGGGGCGGCTGTCAGCGGGGATAAGCGTGGTGCGATACTGCGGGTTGAGTGCGCGCAGTTCGTCTATGTCTGTCTTGCAGACTGCTGCAATCTGTTCCATATAGACGCTGCGGTGCAGTTGTAGGGTGTCGGTGCCGGCCGGCAGGACGGTCTGTACGGGGCAGATGTTATGGTCGCAGTAGTAATTCATTATATAATTGGCTGCAATGAAGGCCGGCACGTAGCCTTGTGTCTCGCGGGGCAGATAGGGCCAGATTTTCCAGTAGTCGGTCTGTCCGCCAGAGCGCTTGATGGCCCGGCTCACGTTTCCCGGCCCACAGTTGTAGCTGGCAATGACGAGCGTCCAGTCGTGGAAGATTTCGTATAGGTCACGCAAATATCGAGCTGCGGCGTAGCTGGCTTTTATGGGGTCGCGGCGGTCGTCTATGAGGCTCGTCACCTCCAGCCCGTACTGCTTTCCGGTGGTAATCATAAACTGCCAGAGTCCGGCGGCACCGGCGCGGCTGGTGGCTCCGGGATTGAGCGCGCTTTCGATTACAGGAAGGTACTTCAGTTCGAGCGGCAGCTGGTAGCTCTCTAGCGCGTCCTCAAAGAGCGGAGTGTAGAAGTTGCTTGCTCCAAGCATTATGCTCACCGAGCGGCGCAGTCGTCCGCTGTATTGGTCTATGTATCGTGCCACCACTTCGTTGTAAGGCATCTCTATTACGTTTGGCAAGCGGCTGAGACGCTGGATGTAAACTTCTGCCGGGAAGGTGGGATTCTCGCCTGTTGAGTGGCAACTGTCATCGTTCGAGAGGAACTTGCGGACGTTCCATTCGTGCAGCAGGCTGTCGATCTCTCTGGGCTGCATTCCCTCAGGCAGCACCAGCGAATCTTCGGCCAACGCCTCCTCCTCCTCGGTCTGCGCGCTCATTGGCTGGCTACTCGTAAAGAGGAAGCCCAGTGCCGCGAGTGCTATGTATAGGTGTTTTCTCATTTTCGAAACTTTTATTCTCTTTTAAAACGTTAGGCTGCATTGCATGCCCACTGCCACGTTTCGCTGCGTGCCGCACCGGGTCTCAAAGGCTGCCGGCTGCAGTCGCAGGCTCAGGTCGGTGCTGATATCGAACGAAGAGAGCTCGGCATCGACATAGGCATCTATGATGGAGATGAGATAGACGCCAGCAAAGGCGAAGATACTCATGTCTCGATACTTGCGGAAGTAGTTTTTCTTGTTCTTGAATATGGTCTTGAATCGTTCTTCCTTGCCCGAAATATCATAGCCCAGCGGTAGCATCTTCTCGTAGCTCTTTGTGCCAGGGTCGCTGTCCATAATATCGAGATAAGCCTGACTGTAGTCGTGCAGCATCTGGTTGTTCCAGGTCAGAGCGTATGTGCAGCCGAGAAATCCTCCGTACACCACAGGCAGTTTCCAGTACTTGCGGTTGTAAATCTGTCCGCCGCCCGGAAAGACGAGGGCAATCCACATGGAGCGTATCGGGTCGGGGCAGAAGCGCTCTCCCTCGCGCTGCAACGGAATGTTAATGAGGCTGTCTGTGATGGCCAGAAAGGCAGCAGTGTCTATGCGTAGCGTGTCCGGCTCATCGGTTACCGCCGGCTCCTGTGCTCGCAGCGTATGCAACGAGCAGCAGAGCAGCACCAATGTGGCTGTCAACCTCAGACAGATGTTTCGCGTTCGGCTCAATCTTCAGCGTTTCAGTTCGTCCAACAATTCGATGATTCGCTCCAGCTCGCTGTCGTTTGCAAACGGGATGCTGATTTTTCCGCGTCCCGTCTCGGAGCATGTGAGTTGCACTTTTGTGCGGAATAGTTTGCTCAGGCTCTCCTTCAGCGCATTGTATTCGAGGCTCAGCGAGGCACCTTTAGGCTTGATGCGGCGGCCGCTCTGGCTCTTCACCGAAGCGCCCTCGGCCAGCGTCTTCACCATTTCCTCTATGCGTCGCACACTCATCTTCTCTTTCTTCATTTCGTTGAAGACCTTGAGCTGAGTCGTCGGGTCGCTCAGTGCGAGCAGTGCCCGAGCGTGTCCCATGTCTATCTCCCTGTTCTTCAGCGCTACCTGAATGTTGGCGGGCAGCTTCAGCAGGCGTAGGTAGTTGGTCACGGTGGCTCGGTTCTTTCCCACTCGGTCGCTCAGCTGTTCCTGAGTGAGTCCGTACTTCTCGAGCAGGTGCTGATAGGCCAGTGCAATCTCCAGAGCTGTAAGGTCTTGCCGCTGGATGTTCTCCACGAGTGCCATTTCCATCATGTTCTCGTCGTCCACCGTTCGGATATAGGCGGGAATCCGAGTCAGTCCCGCCAGCTGACTTGCTCGCCAGCGGCGCTCACCGGCTATGATTATGTACGAGCCGTCGCCCATGTCTCGCAGCGTGATAGGCTGCACGATTCCTATCTGTTTGATGCTGGCAGCCAGTTCCTGCAGGCTGTTTTCGTCAAATTCTCGCCTCGGCTGGTCGGGATTGGGCCGAATCTGCTCCACCAGCACTTCATTGATGCTCGAAGAACCTTCGGTCTTTACTTCATCCATGCTGATGAGTGCGTCCAGACCACGTCCCAGCGCTTGGTATTTCTTTCGTATGGCCATTCTTTCTTAAATGGTTATTGGTTATTGCTTAGAGGTTCTCTCACCGTTCACTTTTCTTTATGATTTCCTCGGCCAACTTCAGGTGAGTCTTGGCTCCCACCGAGTCGGCATCATATAGCAGCACGGGCATACCGTGCCCAGGTGCCTCGCTCAGCTTCACGTTTCGCGGTATTACGGTATTGAAAACCAGTTCTCGGAAGTGCCGCTTTACGTCGCTGTACACTTGGTTGGCCAGTCGGAGGCGGCTGTCGTACATGGTCAGCAGGAAGCCTTCGATAGAGAGCGTCGGATTGAGCTTCGACTTCACAATCTTTATCGTATTTAGCAGTTTGCTGATGCCCTCCAGCGCAAAGTATTCGCACTGCACCGGAATGATTACGCTGTCTGCAGCCGTCAGTGCGTTTACTGTGATGAGTCCAAGGCTCGGGCTGCAGTCAATGAGTATGTAGTCGTACTCCTCGTTCACCGTCTTCAGCAGTTCCTTCAGCACTGTCTCGCGGCCTTTAGCTGAGAGCATCTCTATTTCGGCTCCCACCAAGTCGATATGCGAGGGCACAATGTCCAGCCCCTCTATGTCTGTAGTGTAGATGGCCTCGCGGATGTCTAAGTGGTTTACCAGCACATGGTAGAGCGAACACTCCACCTGCTTCACATCTACTCCCATTCCCGACGAGGCGTTTGCCTGCGGGTCGGCATCAATGAGCAGCACTCTCTTCTCCAGCGTGGCCAGCGAGGCCGAGAGGTTCATGCTGGTGGTGGTCTTTCCCACTCCTCCCTTCTGATTGGCTATGGCTATAATCTTGCTCATATTTTGTTTTCCTGTTTTGTCCGTTCGAATTTTCTTTTTCAGAACAAAGGTAGGCATTTCTGCCTGCTCGGCCACGCATTTTCCTGCGCAGAATGCAGAATGTGTTAATAACTCGCGTGCAATGTTAATAACTCGCGCGTCCGAGCGTACGTTAAGCTCCCAAGGTGCGAAGATAAGATTTTCTTTCCGAAAAACCGCTTTTTTAAACCTTTTTTAGTATTTTTGTGCCAAAATTCATAGAATCAATATGTCCAAACGTCCCTTAATACTTATCTCCAACGATGATGGAGTGCAGGCTCAGGGGCTTCGAGTGCTCACCCGCCTCATGTGCCAGTTGGGTGAAGTTGTGGTGGTGGCACCCGACTCGGCTCGCAGCGGTTCAGCTTGTGCCATCACGCCCATAGAGCCAGTGCGCCTACGGCTCATCCGTCAGGAGGAGGGTCTCAGCATATATGCCTGCACGGGCACTCCGGTGGACTGCGTGAAGCTGGCACTCGAGAAGGTCGTGCCGCGGCGTCCCGACTTGGTGGTGAGCGGCATCAACCATGGTGATAACGCCTCCGTGAGTCTCCACTACAGCGGCACCGTAGGCTGTATCCTCGAGGCTTGCATGAAAGGTGTGCCTGCCATAGCCTTTAGCCTCCGCACCCGCGAGTTGCAGTGCGATTTTTCGCCCTACGAGGCCACCATCCTCCGAGTGGCTCGCCACGTGCTGCTCGAAGGCCTTCCGCAGGACGTCTGCCTGAATGTGAACTTCCCGCAGGTGGCCGCGCTTGCTGGCGAGCGCCTTTGCCGCATGGCTCGTGGCAACTGGCAGCAGGAGTGGCGAGAGAGTGAGCGCGAAGGTGAATACCAGTTGACCGGTTACTTCACCAACCTTGAGCCCGAAGCTGACGACACCGACTACTGGGCCATCGACCATGGCTTTGCAGCCATCACACCCCTGCAGTTGGATATGACGTTTTTCCCGTCGGGAAGGGAGAATGGAGTAGAGATTAAGGGATTAGGAAATGGGGATTGATGGACTAAGGAACTCCTAATTTCTTACCCCTAATCCCCAATAATCATAATCTAAGAACCAGCCCTAAACCCTAATCCAAAGTAATATGAAATATTACTTCATAGTTGGCGAAGCCAGTGGCGACTTGCATGCCAGCCATCTTATGGCGGCATTGCGTAGCGAAGACCCCGAGGCCGAGTTCCGCTTCTTTGGCGGCGACCTCATGGCGGCTCAGGGTGGTACGCTCGTCCGCCACTATCGAGAGATAGCCTATATGGGCGTCGTGCCCGTGCTGCTACATGCCCGCACCATCCTGCGAGCCCTTTCCCATTGCCAGCGCGACATCATAGCATGGCAGCCCGATGTGGTTGTGCTGGTGGACTATCCCGGCTTCAACCTCCGCATGGCACGCTTCGTGAAGCAGCATACCCAGATTCCAGTTTTCTACTATATTGCTCCCAAGATATGGGCATGGAAGGAGCGTCGCATCCGCAGTATTCGCAGTTATGTGGATGAGCTTTTCAGCATCCTGCCATTCGAGGTGGACTTCTTCGAGAGGAAGCATCATTATCCCATACACTATGTGGGCAATCCCACTGTAGATGAAGTGGCTGCCCATCGACCTACGTCTTCCACTTGGCAGAAGCCTGTCATCGCCTTGTTGCCTGGCAGCCGCGAGCACGAGATACGCGAAAATCTGCCCCGTATGCTGGAGGCGGCAGCGCCCTACGCTCGCGACTATCAACTCCTTGTGGCTCAAGCGCCCAGTCAGCCCGACTCTGTCTATAATCCCATCATCGAGAACTGTCGTCGTCGCTTCTTTTCCGATGTATTGATGCCGGTGGGACTGCAGTCGGGCGGCACGTTCCAGCTGCTCTCCTGCGCCACCGCGGCTCTTGTGGCCAGTGGCACTGCCACGCTGGAGACAGCCCTATTGCGCGTTCCTCAGGTTGTGTGCTACCGCATGCAGCCTGCTTGGCTCGTCTCGCTGCTGCGTCCGCTCGTGTTGCGCATTCCCTACGTCTCGCTTGTCAATCTTGTGGCCGGCCGCCAAGTGGTGCCCGAGCTGATAGCTGCGCAGATGACCGCCGCAAATGTTCGCCGCCATCTCGCTGCAATCCTGCCCGGAGCCTCCGATCGAGAGTCGCAGTTGCAGGGCTACGAAGACGTGGCGCGCCTATTGGGCCAGCCCGGAGCGCCTCAGCGAGCTGCCCGCCTGATGGTGTCATTGTTGCGTCACGAGTAGGTAGTCCCATTTTTTCCTGTCCGAAAGTTGTGGCGGGAAGAATAATTTTGTATCTTTGCAGCCACACTGACGAAAAAAATAGTATGTATGTAAGTTTTCGCGCTATGCGCATTTGTTTTTGTGCAGTCTTGGCCGCTCTGCCTGCTGCTTTCGTCACGGCGCAGACGCGCATGGTGGATGCCAGCGAGATAGCTGCCTCAGAGAGTATTTATGTGAACAATCGTGCTCCGTTGCCTGCGGCTCCGTTCGTGAAGTTGCCAGTGGCGTCCATTGAGCCGCGTGGTTGGTTGGGCGAGATGCTGCGGAGACAGCGCGAAGGCTTGGCCGGACGGCTGGGCGAGATCAGCGCCTGGCTCGACAAGCGCGATAATGCATGGCTCTCCGAAGGTGGCAGCCACGGATGGGAGGAAGTGCCTTACTGGCTGAGAGGATATGCCAATATGGCTTACCTTTCGGGCAACGAGGCGATGCTGCGCGAGACAAAGATATGGGTGGAAGCCATCCTGAACAGCCAGCGCGAGGACGGATACTTCGGGCCGGTAAACGAGAGGGACGGCAAACGCGAGGTGTGGGCTAACATGCTGGCACTGCAGATACTGCAGGATTGGTATGAATACTCGGCCGACCAGCGTGTGCTCGACCTGATGAAGGGCTACTTCCGCTGGCAGATGGAGTATCCTGAAGAGAAGTTCCTGCGACACTATTGGGAGAACTCGCGCGGAGGCGACAACCTGCTTTCCGTGCTGTGGCTCTACAACCGCACGGGCGAGAAGTGGCTGCTGGAACTGGCCGAAAAGGTGCACCGATGCACGGCCAACTGGATGCAAGAGAGCTCGCTCCCCAACTGGCACAATGTGAACGTGGCCGAGTGTTTCCGTGAGCCGGCAGAATACTTCTTGGTGAGCCGCGATTCGGCTGCCCTGCGTGCCACATACAACAACTTCCGCCTCATACGTCGCATCTTTGGGCAAGTGCCGGGTGGCATGTTTGGCAGCGACGAGAACTGCCGACTGAGATACATAGACCCGAGGCAAGGTACGGAGACGTGCGGCTTTGTGGAACAGATGCTCTCGGACGAGATACTGATGGCGCAGACGGGCGACTTGCTTTGGATGGAAAACCTCGAGGACGTGGCCTTCAACAGTCTGCCTGCAGCACTGACTGAAGACATGCGCGCACTGCGATACATCACATGTCCCAACATGGTGCAGTCCGACAGCCGCAACCATAGCCCGGGCATACAGAATGGAGGCCCCTTTCTGATGATGAACCCATTCAGCAGCCGATGCTGCCAGCACAACCATACAATGGGCTGGCCCTACTATGCGCAGAACCTCGTGCTGGCAAGTGCAGATGGCGGGGCAGCGCTGCTTATCTACGGCGACTGCAAGGCTCGGCTCCGAGTGGTCGGCGGTCGCGAGGTGGAACTCGACGAGGAGACGCACTATCCCTTCTCCTCAGACGTGAGTCTGACGGTGCGCCTCGGGCAGAAGAACGGCCGTAAGGCCAAAACGCGGACGCCAGAGGCTGTCCAGTTTCCGCTCTATCTGCGCATACCCACTTGGACCGAAGGCGCGCACGTGACGGTCTGCGGCAAGACGGTGCCCACACAGGTGAGCAGCGGACTGCTGCGCATCAGTCGCGAGTGGAGAGACGGAGACCGAGTGGAACTCCACTTCCCCATGCGTCTCTCGCTGCGCTGCTGGGCGCTCAACAAGAACAGCCTTTCGGTGGACTACGGACCGCTCACCATGAGCCTCTTCATAAAGGAACGCTACGAGCGGCGCGACAGCCGCGAGACGGCCATTGGCGACTCGCACTGGCAACCGGAGGCCGATGCCACGGGATGGCCCTCGTTCGAGATATATGCAGACAGCCCATGGAACTATTCGCTGCTGCCCGACACACGGCAGATGCAGGTGGAGTGGGGCGAATGGCCAGCCGACAACTACCCGTGGAACAGCCACAACACACCATTGCGCATCCGGGCACGAGGCGCTCGCATCCCCTCTTGGACCACCGACTCCACTGGCCTCTGTCAGACGTTGCCCGAGGCCGACGCTCCACGAGGTGCACTGGAGGACATCATGCTGGTACCTATGGGAGCAGCACGACTGCGCATCAGCGCATTCCCGCCACAATTCGCAAACCAATAACCTTTTATTAATATAAAATAGTAAAACATGAAAAAAAGATTTGCATTCGTCCTGATGGTTGCCGCAGCAATGGCAGGCTGTCAGAAGAAGGCCGTAAACGTATTCGAGCCTTATGCCCAGACCGACCTGCGCCTGCCTTCCGTGCCGCTGGTGGTGAACGACCCGTACTTCTCCGTCTGGTCGCCGTTCGACCGCCTGACAGACGGCACTACTCGCCATTGGACAGACGACGAGAAACCACTGCTCGGACTACTGCGAGTGGACGGACAGACCTACCGCTTCATGGGCAAGCAGCAGGAATATGTGCTCGAGGCCATTGCTCCCATGGCAGACGAAGAGCGCTGGCAGGGACAGGTCACTCGCGAGGAGCAGCGCGACGGCTGGCAGGCTGAGCAATTCGATGCCTCCGCCTGGCGCACTGAGAAGGCCGCTTGGGGTTCGCCGAACCTCGACTATGTGAGCAGCCGCTGGGCTCGCGAGGGCAGCGACATCTATATTCGCCGCGAAGTGGACATCACCAACGAGCAGTTGCAACAAGACCTCTATCTGCGCTACTCGCACGATGACGTCTTCGAACTCTACATCAACGGAACGCAGGTGGCCTCCACTGGCGAGACATGGGTGGACGGAGTGGTGCTGCATCTCACCGACTCGCTCAAGCAACTGCTGCACGAAGGCTGCAACGTCTTGGCCGCTCACTGCCACAACACCACGGGCGGAGCGTATGCCGACTTCGGTCTCTACCGCAACATCCGCGAGGCAACTGCCGAGCCGCTCGTAGCAGAGCAGAAGAGCGTGGACGTGCTGGCCACCAATACCTACTACACCTTCGTGTGCGGCCCTGTGGAACTGGACCTCGTCTTCACAGCCCCCATGCTGATAGATGACTACGACCTCATCTCCACTCCCGTCAACTACATCTCCTATCGCGTTCGCTCCACTGACAGCCAGAAGCACTCCGTGCAGCTGATGCTGGGAGCCTCGCCCCTGATGGCTGTCAACAAGCCCTCGCAGGCCACACTCACCACACTCGGCTCCGAGGAAGGCGTACAGTTTGTCCGCACCGGCACCATCGACCAGCCCATTCTGGCTCGGAAGGGAGATGCCATCTGCATCGATTGGGGATACTTCTATATGCCGGCCATCAATGGAACCGTCGGCATGGGACAGCCCGTAGCCGTGGAAACTGCGTTTGCCCAGAGCGGCACGTTGCCTCAGGCTGATACCACTTCCATCAGCTCCTTCCGTCCCGCCACAATGCCCACACTGGCCTATGTACACGACTTCGGAACGGTGGAGACCGCACAGAGTTTCGCACTGGTGGGCTACGATGAAGTGCAGGACATCGAGTATATGTACAAGCGCTACAAAGGCTACTGGGCACACGGAGGCAGCGTCTCCATCTTCAAGGCCTTCAGCCGGTTTGCCTCAGACTATGCCTCCATCATGCAGCGTTGCCGCGAGTTCGACCAGATGATTTACGACGACGCCATGCAGGCCGGCGGCCAGCAGTATGCCGAGATTCTCAGCGGCTCGTATCGCCACGTAATGGCTGCACACAAACTCTTCGAAGACGAGGACGGCAACCTCCTCTGGTTCTCGAAGGAAAACAACTCCAACGGCTGCGTTAATACTGTAGACCTCACCTATCCCGAGGCACCCCTTTTCCTCGTCTACAACCCCGAGCTGCAGAAAGCCATGATGACCAGCATCTTCGACTACAGCCTCTCCGAGCGTTGGACGAAGCCATTCGCAGCCCACGACCTTGGCACATACCCCATTGCCAACGGACAAGTCTACGGAGGCGACATGCCGCTCGAGGAAGCTGGCAACATGATAACCCTTGCCGCCATGCTCTGCAAACTCGACGGCAACACACAATACGTAGATAAGTACTGGCAGTTGCTTACCACCTGGGCCGACTACCTCGTAGAGAACGGACAAGACCCCGAGAACCAGCTTTGCACCGACGACTTTGCCGGACACTGGGCTCACAACTGCAACCTCTCGCTCAAGGCCATTTGCGGAGTGGCAGGCTATGCCGAAATGGCACGCATGAAGGGACTCACCGATGAGGCCGACCGCTATCTGCAGACTGCACGCCAGATGGCACAGAAGTGGGAGCAGATGGCGCTGGAGGGAGACCACTATCGCCTCGCCTTCGACCGTGAAGGGACCTGGAGCCAGAAGTACAACATGATCTGGGACCTCCTCTGGGACCTCCACCTCTTCTCCGACGAAGTTTATAGTCGCGAAATCGCCTACTACCTCACTGTGCAGAACAAGTACGGACTGCCGCTCGACTGCCGTCGCGACTATACCAAGAGCGACTGGATAATGTGGACCGCAGCCATGGCGCCCGACACAGAGACCTTCCAGCGCTTCGTTACGCCCGTTTACGACTACATCCACGAGACCGAATCGCGCGTACCCATCAGCGACTGGAGCGACACAAAGACCGGCCGTATGGTAGGCTTCAAGGCCCGCAGCGTCATTGGCGGCTACTGGATGAAAGTCCTTGCCGACAAGCTGCGCAAGTAAAAGCAGGAATAGGAAAAACAATGCCCTCCCTTCGGGGCATTGTCCTGTGACGCGCCTCGTGTTGCGCGGATTAGCCTTGAAGGGGCGACAGACCAATTGGTTCTGTTGCCCCTTCAAGGCTATGTATACGGACGCCTCTGTGCCATAAATGTTCGCAGGTGTCGCGCGTTGAGGAGGCCATTTATGGTTGTCGGCATTCTTCTCCCTCAAAATTTTTCTCCGAAAAAACCTACATACCTACACCAAGCGCATTTATCAGAAAGAAATACAATGCGTTAATGGGGTGTAGGTTTTGGTGTAGGTTCGTTGTTTTAGTGTAGGTTTTCCGCCATAAATCCTCACTTTTCCTCAACATTTAACACTTCTCGGGCCACGTGCTTATAGTTTGTGAAATGACGTGTCGCACTTGTGTTTTTACCCGTGAAATGTTAAAAACCATGTGTAGTGTAAGCAAAAACCTACACTAAATAGGCTTGCCTACACTGGAACCTACACCCCAAAGCGCGTTGTAAGACAGCGAGATAAGTGCTCCGAGTGTAGGTTTGTAGGTTTTTCCGGAGAAAAATTATTAGGAGAAGGGCGCGGGCTGTGCCCTGGCCGTGATGCATGCATCATAGAAACGTTTCTAACCGCGCTGAATTTGCTTATCATAATTATTCCGCGCGACGAGGGCCGCACCATGTGTCTTTCTGAGGGAGCGAAGCGGAAGAAGAATCTCAGACCAACACCATACTGTAGGGAATTTGCTTGTCAAATTCCGCCATTCGCGCATGTTTTTTTTCGGTCTTTGACAAGTCTTTCCGTGATGTTTTGCATTTGTCCTTCGGAAAGAAAGTGTGGCTTTCTTTTTACTGAAAGGCTTCCACCTCGGCGCAGAACTGGCCGTAGATGTAGTGAACGAGCAGTTTGCCTCGGTGCCCTTGCTCGGTAAGCAGTTGTGCCACGTGGCCCATGGTCATGCGCCAGTTCACTTCCACGCATGGACAAATGCCGCCGTCGGCCGTCAGCATCATGTCCACTCCCAGGGGGCCGCGGTAGGCGTAGCGCGTAAGGTGTTGCTCCCACCAGTGGCGCACGTCTGCGAGCACCTGTGGCGGTACGTACTGCATGAGCCACGAGAGTTTCTCGCCTTCGGATGCAAGCCATGAACCGGTGTAGGCTCCCGATTCGTTGGTATGGAAGAGTGAGAGTCCGCGGTACTCCACACCGCCAGCTCCGTCGAGCCGGAAGAGCATGCCGAAGTCGGCCAACTTGTCGAGCCGGCTCTCGGCCACCACGCTGCCCTGCTGCCGTAGGATGCGGCGGCACCATGCGCGTGCAGCAGGCTGCCCCGAAGGCATCAGACCGCGTCCGCTGCTGCTCCATGGGGATTTGAAGAGGCGTTCGGAGGTGTCTGAGGCGGGGAAGAGCTGGTCTATCGACTGGCAGAGAAGGCTCTCTCCGCGCAACAACGGTCCGCAGAGTCCGTCGGCCTGCTGTTGATGCAGAGCCTCCACAGCTGTGCGGCGGTGAGAGAGTTGGCGCAGGCGCTCCAGTGCGTCGGCTGAGGGAAGGAAAGACGCGTCCACGCCTGCCTGCGAGAGTTGATGCACGAGTGCCGGACTCCATCCCCATGGGCAGATTTCGTCGCCTGGACTAAGGTGGAGCGGCGAGGTGCCGTCCCAGACCACGTCGTCCTCTTCTGCCCACCACTTGGGCAGCCACGAGAGGTCGGAACGCATCTGGCGAATGAGGGCTGGAGGCGTGTAGCCCGGACGTCCGTCTGCGAGTGCCATGTCGTTCTCGGGATTGAAAACATAGACTTTCATGAGGGCAAAGTTACGAATAAACGAGAGAAAAGCAAAAAATAAATTTGCTTTTCCGAGTGCAAGTAACCTCGGCTGTAAGCCAAAGTTACGAATAAACGAGAGAAAAGCAAAAAAAAGATTTGCCTTTCCGAACATGAATCTCGGTTTTTTGCCGTACATTTGTACACACACAGAAACAATCTCCATGACACACATGCAGAAGAAAAGTATGATAGACTGCTTTATTCCCTATGAGAGCGACTCGCAGGCGAGCGAGACGCTGTGCCAGTTGCGTGCCGACGAGCATGTGGGTGCAGTTCATCTGTTGCGCGAGGGCGGTGCTTGCAAAAGCTCGGTGCTGCGTTGGATAGCCTCGCGTGCGCATGCTCCTTATATATTGCTCTATACGAAGTTGGAGGCGTTGCAGCTGGGCTTTCACGCCCTAAGGCGTATGCTTACGGTGGCTGCCGACAGCGGAGCACTGATGCTCTATGCAGACCACTATGTGCTCTCGCCTGATGGTAAGCGAACGGCCAAGCCGCTGACGGACTACCAGTTGGGTAGCGTGCGTGACGACTTCGAGATGGGTTCGCTCTTGCTTATTCACACCGAGACGCTACGCCAATATGTGGCCTCGCAGCCGCACTGCTACCGCTACGCTGCACTCTACGACTTGCGCCTCTTCGTGAGCCGCCGGATGCTGCCTGTGCACCTCGATGAGTTTCTTTATACCGAGGTGGAGCGCGACACGCGACTGAGCGGACAGAAGCAGTTCGACTATGTAGACCCACGCAACCGCAGCCGACAGCTCGAGATGGAGCGCGCCTGCACCCGTCACCTGCTTGCCATTGGAGCCTATCTGAAGGGCAAGGACGTGGAGGAACCGCAGCTTCAGGAGGGCGACTTCCCGGTGGAGGCCACCGTGGTCATTCCGGTGCGCAATAGAGTGCGTACCATAGAGGATGCCATACGTAGTGTGCTGGAGCAGCAGACCTCGTTTGACTTCAACCTCATGGTGGTGGACAACCTGAGCACAGACGGGACTACCGAAATCGTGCGACGCTTCACGGACAATCCTCGCGTGCTGCATCTCATACCCGAACGCGACGATTTGGGCATAGGCGGATGCTGGAACATGGCCGTGCACGATGCGAGGGTAGGGCGCTTCGTGGTGCAGCTCGACAGCGATGACCTCTACAGCAGTCCCCACACGCTGCAGCGTATCGTGGACTGCTTCTATCGGCAAAGAGCGGCTATGGTCATCGGTTCGTATCGCATGTGCGACTTCCAACTGCAGACGCTGCCGCCCGGACTGATAGACCACAGCGAGTGGACAGACCGCAACGGACGCAACAACGCACTGCGCATAAATGGGCTGGGAGCGCCACGCGCCTTCTTTACCCCTCTGCTGCGCGAAATGCAGATACCCAATACGAGTTACGGAGAGGACTATGCACTGGGACTGATGTTCAGTCGCCGCTTCCGCATTGGACGCATCTTCGACGAGCTCTACCTTTGCCGACGATGGGAGGGCAACAGCGACGCCGCGCTCAGCCAAGAGCGCATAAACCGCAACAACTGGTATAAGGACCACTTGCGCACGCTCGAAATCAAGGCTCGCCAGAGGCTGAACGCCGAGAGACGGCAGTCGCTCTCGGAGGAGGAGGTGAGCCGCTTCTTCACCGACGAGATGGAGCAGTGGCCGGAGGCTGCACAGCGGTACGCCGACCTGCGGGCGCAAGTGCAGACACGGCAGTTGCTCGAGGACGGATATATGCTGCAGGCGCAGTGGAACCCATCGCGAATCGTCAGCACCGGAGCGCGCACCGATGCTGCCTCAGTGGCCGCACGCCCCTGCTTTCTGTGCCAGAAGAACCGACCCGAGGCACAGCACTTCCTGTCCATCGAAGGACAGTATCAGCTGCTCGTGAATCCGTTCCCAATACTGCCGCAGCACTTTACCATTCCGACGCGTTGCCACACCGACCAACACATCTACAGCCACTTCCAGACGCTGCGACGACTGGCATGGCAGCTGCCCGAGCACATTGTCTTCTACAATGGGCCGCAGTGCGGAGCTTCGTGCCCCGACCACATGCACCTGCAGGCTGGCAGCCGAGGCATTGTGCCGTTGGAACGCGACTGGGCACAATACGAACAACGCCTCGAACGTATTCTTCCCTCGGCCGATGGAGGTGAGGACCGTCGCTTCGGGCTCTTCGTGTTGCACGGCTATGCATGCCCTGTGCTGGTGCTCCGCAGTCCGTCGGCTGATGCAGACTTGGCACTCTGCGAGCGCGTCTATCGCGCACTGCCCGTCTGCGACGGAGAGAGTGAACCGCGGATGAATCTCGTGGCGTGGCGTGGTCGGACTCCCGAGCAAGAGGATTGTCTGGTGACGTTGCTCTTCCCGCGCCGCAAGCACCGCCCCGACTGCTACACCGCCTCGGGCGAGGGTCGGCTGCTGGTCAGTCCCGGTGCGCTGGATATGTGCGGCCTGCTCGTCACTCCGCGAGAGGAGGACTTTGGCCGTCTCACACCTCGGTTGGCCGCCGACATCCTTCAAGAGGTGAGTCTCGGGTGGATGGATTTGCAATCCGTATTGGCCCAGCTGACAGAGGGGACTCAGCGCAGCGAGCCTGTGCTCAATGTCGGTGTAATGACAGAGCGCCACATCCGCTTCACGCTAAACGTACCGTATGCGGCAGACGGAGAGATATTTGTGGGCCCGCAGGAAGCTGAATGCAACGAGGGCATGGTGGTATGGAAGGGACGGCGATTCCGCAACTTACGCTTTGTGGCACTGCAGGCCGGAGCCACCTTCTGCCTTTCGGATGTAACCATCGGCAAACAGTTCCACTGGGAGCGACGCGAAGTTCAGACCTTCAGCGGCAACTTGCGCCTCGTGCCGGACGGCAACCAACTGGTGGCAGTGAACGAAGTAAGGGTGGAGGAATATCTGGCCAGCGTGATTTCGAGCGAGATGAAGGCTACGGCCAGTCCGGCCTTCCTTCGTGCCTCGGCCGTGGTGTGTCGCAGCTGGCTCTTCGCTCAGCTACAAAAGAAGAATCAGCCAACAGCCAACGTCCAACAGCCAACGTCCAACAGCCAAGAGCCAACAGCCGAATACCGCATTCGGTGGTACGACCGCACAGAACACACGCTCTTTGATGTCTGTGCCGACGACCACTGCCAGCGGTATCAGGGTCTGACACGCCTTTCCGATTCGCGCGTGCGGCAAGCAGTGCGCGACACGCGAGGCCTCGTACTTACTGCCGACGGAGAAGTTTGCGATGCACGCTTCAGCAAGTGCTGCGGCGGGCAGACAAACGAGTTCCGCTACTGCTGGCAGAACTTGCGACCGGCCTACCTCGCTTCGGTTGCCGACCCATATTGCAGTCAGGCTGATGCTGCCATACTCTCGCGGGTGTTGAATGGCTATGACCGCGAGACGCCTCAGTTCCTCAACTGGCAAGTGGAGTTCACTCAACAGGAACTGCACGACTTGCTGCAGGAGCGACTCGGCATCGACTTTGGCAGTATCTTGCGTCTCGAAACGCTGGAACAAGGTCCCGGCGGACACATATCGCAGTTGCGCATCGTCGGCACGCAGCGCCAGTTGGTGCTTGGCAAGGAACTCGAGATACGACGAGCACTCTCGCACAGCCACCTGCTCAGCAGCGCCTTTACTGTAGAGACGCAAGGCAGTGGCGATGTGCCTGAGAAGTTCGTCCTGCACGGACGCGGCTGGGGACACGGAGTGGGCATGTGTCAGATAGGTGCCGCCGTAATGGGCGAGCAGGGCTTTGCTTACACAGATATACTGAGCCATTATTTTGCCGCTGCCACCCTGCAGCGACTATACGACTGAATAAGCGGGACAAAGAAAAAAAGCGGAAGCAGCTCCATCTGAAGTGCTTCCGCTTTTGGTTGGGCTACCCGGACTCGAACCAGGAAAGGCAGGACCAGAATCTGCAGTGTTACCATTACACCATAGCCCAATCAAGGTTTGCAATTTCCTCAATCGCGCTGCAAAGGTATGGCGTTTTTTGCGAACCGCAAAGCTTTTTCCCAAAAAAATCTAAATTATTTGTTTTTTCCCCCAACTCTCTGTACCTTTGCGCCTACTTAATCTACGTAATTCGGACAAGAAAGGACTTAATGAAAGAAACGACAGGTGATTTGGCACAGACCATTGTGGAAGGTCTGCAGGAGAAGAAAGGTTTTCAGATAGTGGTGGCTGACCTCTCAGGCATCCCCGATACGATATGCAAGAAGTTTGTCATCTGCTCCGGCTCGTCGCCCACGCAGGTTCAGGCGCTGGCGCAGAGTGTAGGTGAGGTGGCCCGCGAGCGTTTGGATGCCCGACCACTGGCTGTCAGCGGATTGCGCAACGCACAATGGGTGGCAATGGACTATGCCGACGTAATAGTCCACATATTCCTGCCCGAGACGCGCGCGTTCTATGATATGGAGCACCTTTGGGCCGATGCCGAACTGCAGCAGATACCCGACGACTTCTAAGTCCGCAGTCCATAGTTTAAAGTTCAGGATACCGTATGGCAGAAAAGAAATCCAAGATGCCCCGTTTCAACCTTACGTGGCTGTATATGGTTATTGCGCTGGTGCTGGGCTATCTGGTGCTGACTAGCGATAAAACACAATTGGCAGGCGCGAGTTCGAAGACGGTAAGCTATACCGAATTCAAACAATACGTCACACAGGGATATGCCAGTCGCATTGTGGTGAACAAGAAGGAAGGCTCGCTGGTGATGTACGTGAAGAGCGACCACATCCGCGACGTCTTCAAAGTGGACGGCGTGCAGCCCGGACGGCAACCGTATGTGGAGACAGAGTTTCTGAGCGCTGAGAAGTTGCAAGACTTTCTCGACGAGCAGGAGTCGCTTGGCAACTTCTCGGGTAACGTCAGCCACCAAAGCGGCGACTCGGGCATGATGAATTTTCTGTGGAGCTTCGGACCGCTGATACTCATCATTCTCTTTTGGCTCGTGATGATGCGTCGCGTAGGCGGCGGTGGCGGCGGTGGTGCAATGGGCATCTTCAATGTCGGCCGCAGCCGAGCGCAGCTGGTGGAGAAGGACCAAGCAGGAAAAGTCACGTTCCAGGACGTGGCCGGACAGGCAGGAGCCAAGCAGGAAGTGCAGGAAATTGTGGAGTTTCTGAAGAATCCCAAAAAGTATACCGACTTGGGCGGCAAGATTCCCAAGGGCGCCCTGCTGGTAGGCCCTCCGGGAACGGGTAAAACGCTACTGGCAAAAGCCGTGGCCGGAGAGGCTGACGTACCGTTCTTCAGCATGTCGGGTTCGGATTTTGTGGAAATGTTTGTCGGTGTGGGCGCCAGCCGAGTACGCGACCTCTTCCGACAAGCAAAGGAGAAGGCGCCTTGCATCATCTTTATCGATGAAATAGATGCAGTTGGCCGTGCGCGTGCCAATCGTGCGGCAATGGGTTCGAACGACGAGCGCGAGAGTACCCTCAATCAATTGCTGACCGAGATGGACGGATTTGGTACCAACAGCGGTGTGATTATTCTGGCCGCCACCAACCGTGCCGACATCCTTGATAAAGCGCTTTTGCGAGCTGGACGATTTGACCGACAGATACACGTAGATTTGCCGGACGTGAACGAACGGAAGGAGATTTTCCAAGTTCACCTACGTCCACTCAAAACAGACAATACGCTTGATATTGATTTCCTTGCACGGCAGACACCTGGTTTCAGTGGAGCCGACATTGCCAATGTCTGCAACGAGGCCGCGCTGATTGCAGCCCGAGGCAGTAAGGAGGCCGTCGGCAAGGAAGACTTCTTGGCAGCGGTGGACCGCATCATCGGCGGACTGGAGAAGAAGACCAAGGTAATGACGGCTGAGGAGAAACGTACCATTGCATTGCACGAGGCAGGCCACGCTTCGATAAGCTGGTTGTTGCAGTATGCCAATCCGTTGGTGAAGGTTACCATTGTGCCGCGTGGTCGTGCGCTGGGTGCAGCGTGGTATCTGCCAGAGGAACGCCAGATTACGACTCGTGAGCAGATGCTCGACGAAATGTGCGCTACGCTGGGTGGCCGTGCAGCGGAGGAACTCTTTACGGGGCATATCAGCAGTGGAGCGATGAACGACTTGGAGCGTGTGACCAAACAGGCGTACGGAATGATTGCGTACATGGGCATGGGGCAGGAAATACCCAACCTGTGCTACTACAACAACGACGAGTACGGCTTCCAGAAACCTTACTCCGAGGCTACGGCGCAGCTCATCGACAAGGAAGTGAAGGACATGATAGCCGAGCAATACGCACGTGCAAAGAAAATCTTGAGCGAGCATGCATCTGAGCACGGCCAGCTGGCGCAGTTGCTGGTGGAACGTGAGGTTATTTTTGCCGAGGATGTGGAACGTATATTCGGCCCACGTCCCTGGGCAAGTCGCACCGAAGAACTTCTGGCTTCCGACGTGGAGAACGAAGAAAAGGAAAAACCTTTGTCCGAGGACGAGGCAGAGACAGATAAAACAGAATAATAAGAATTCCACCTCTCTCTTTCACGCGGAGAGAATAGTGATAGTTTCATATGAAGAATTTCCTGACACGCGCCCTGACGGGCATCGCTTATGTACTACTATTGGTGGGCTGCACGGTGTGGAGTCCTGTTTCTGCATTTTTCTTCTTTGCTGTGGTGGCTGGTGGCTGTGTGGCCGAATTCTGTTCTCTGATGAACAAAGAATATGGTGCTTCGGTCAGCGTGCCGTTGAATACACTGGCCGCTTTTATACTGGTGGCTTGCGTCTGGCTCTATTGCATCGGCAGCCCCAGCGTGGGGCAGACGTTGGCCCTCTACGTGCTGCTTCTTATCTACCTCCTTGTCAGCGAACTCTACCGCGCTTCGGAGAATCCGCTGCGCAACTGGGCATTGAGCATCTTTGGCCAGCTCTATGCTGCCGTGCCCTTCTCGTTACTGCCCATGCTGAGCGTGCGATACGATGCTGCAGTCAGCAGCTATGCCTACACATGGATATATCCACTGGCGTTGTTTGCTTTTCTTTGGGCTAACGACACAGGCGCATATATCTTCGGTGTAACGCTGCAGCGCTACATTCCGGCCAAACTTTTCCCCAGCATTTCGCCCAAGAAATCGTGGGTCGGCAGTGTGGGTGGTGGCCTGTTGACGTTGCTTTTGTCGGTGGTGGCGTGGCGCGTATTTCCCGACACACTGTCATTGTGGCGTTGGTTGGGTTTCGCGTTGGTGGTGGTGGTATTCGGTACGTGGGGCGACCTCGTGGAAAGTAGGCTGAAACGCCAGCTTGGTATTAAGGACAGCGGGCAGATTCTGCCTGGCCACGGCGGCCTACTCGACCGTTTCGACAGTGCCTTGCTTGCCATTCCTGCTGTCGTGGCATACTTTGTGCTTCTCTGAGGTAATAAATAGAAAAGCTGCTTCCCCGGCTGACTTTATACGAGATATGTCAGTTCGTCGAAGTGCGAAAATCCCATCTTGGCGAGTTCTGCACGGCTGCGTGACACGTCGTCGGGTGTGTTGAAGCCTGTGATGTGCGGCAGGCGCAGTGTGACGTGGTCTGTATCTGCGTTTTGCGCTAACCATTGCAGATTGCACCGTAGTGGAGCAATCGTGCGAGAAGTGTATGCTTGATAGGTGACGGGATTCAAATCCTTTATGTCGATGTAGAAATGGTGGATGTGGGGCAGGATTTCCTGCACGGCATCCAGCTTCGTGCTGAGACTTGTCTCCAAGTAAATGTGCCACGACGGAGGACAACTGCGGCAGAACTCTGCGATAAACTGCGTGTGGAGCAATGGCTCTCCGCCGCCAAAACAGATGCCGCCGCCTGTGGCTTGGAAGTATAGGTCGTCCACCGCCACTTCGTCAAGCAGCTGTTTCGTGCTGATGCGTCGCTTCACTCCCTCCGGCACCAAGCATTGCGGGTTCAGGCAGTAGCGGCAGTGGAGCGGGCAACCGTGAAAAGCCACCAGCGTAGTGACGCCCTGCCCGTCAGTCGTCAGGCGGTGGCGTTCGATGCCGATAATTGGTGCCTTCAGCATCGTTTAATCAGGATTCTTAGTGCAGTTTGAATTCGACGGGAAGGAGAAATTTGCTTTCCACGCACTTCGCGCCCTGTCTTGCAGGCTTCCATTTGGGCATGGACTTTACGAGCCGCAGTGCCTCGGCATCCAGCAACGCGTTTGGCGAGCGGTGGATTTCCACTTCGCCGACGCTTCCATTTTTTTGCACCACGAATTTCACAATGACACGCCCTTCAATGCCTTTCTTTCGGGCTTCACGTGGATATCGCATGTGTTTCTGTATCCAAAGCTTGCATGCCGTGTCACCTCCCGGGAATTGGGCGTTCTCCTCCACAAGGCCGAAGAGTATGTCGTCATCCGAAATTTGAGATTTCTTGCCTGCCAACGTGTCGCTCGTGACTTGTTGTTTTTTCTGGACGAGCGTGTCGGGAGTCTGTGCTTGCGCGACAGAGGGAAAGAGTGCTGCACCGATTCCAGCTATGACGACAGCCTTTCCGAGCGCCTGCCGCATGTCGAGTTGGTGCTCCAGGTAGTGCACTTCTGTTTCACACGCCGGACAGGTGCCTCGGCACTCGCCCTCGTGCGTACAAACTTGTGGCACGTATCGGATGTCGTTAGCCTGTGCGATGTGCAGCCGTACGGCTTTCAGCACTTCGCATATTTTCTTTCCGCGGTACATGTGTTGGACGTATTTATGAGTGATGAAAATGGTTTGTTTCCTCGTGAAGTGCCCGGAACGGGACTCGAACCCGTACGACCGTTATGGTCAAGGGATTTTAAGTCCCTCGTGTCTACCAATTCCACCATCTGGGCAGCCAATGGTTTTTCTGTGTGCAAAGGTAAGGAGAATAGTTTAAAGTTCAAAGTTTCGCGCGTCAAAGTTTTGCCTTTGACCCGAGAAATGTGTTTTAAGCAGTCCATAGTCCATAGTCTAAGCTAACAGCCAACAGCCAATAGCCAACAGCCTTCAGTTTTCAGTTGTTGGCTACGATAAGTGTGTTGCCGACCAGTGAGACGCGGTAGCGGATAAGCGGCTTGCCGTTGTCGGTGCGTCCCACATTGTTCAGATTGTACGTGCGCTGGCAACTTTTGCAGTGCGCCATCCCGTTTTCCTGCAACTCGAGTGGCTTGGTTATGCTGTAGTCGTGGTAGCAATTCGAGCACGCAAGGTCAAAACACACCACTTGACTCACGTCCCGACCCATCTCAGGAATCTCTGGCAAGCCCACTATCAGTCCCGATAGCCCGAGGTAGAAACCTTCGTGTACGTAGTTGCCGGTGATTGGCACGGGGTCTGTACGTGTGAGGCTCTTGAAAATAAATTCTTTGCCCGATGTGGTGATGGTGCAGAACTGCCCCATGCTGTTGCATGCAGTATAAAGCGCCTGTGCTTGATAAATGTTTTCCATTTTGAAGCGTGCCGGCAGGTTGCTGAAGAGGTGGTCTGCCTTTCGGCACGCGACGAAAGACAGCGCCAACACGACGCAGCAAAAAAACTGCACGTCGTAGCGCGAAATCCACGTGTGGCGTGAAGCAAAACTACGTGTGCTTTTTTTCATTCCGACAGCGGTTTCAGCAGATTCTGCTCGGCGGTTTCCATCTGCTCGAAGTGGAAACTTCCCCACACCTCGTCCATCAGCGCGGCTATCTGTTTGTTGCATAGATTTCCTATGCTGCCTTCGTGGGTGTGATGTACCTCTTTTCGCGGACGGAACGTGCCAGCCTCGATGTCGAGTCCTACTTTCTTGTATGCATCGCGGAATGGCATTCCTTCGGCAGCCAAGCGATTCACTTCTTCCACCGAGAACATCAGGTCGTAGCGCTCGTCGTCGAGAATCTTCTTGTTTACCTCGATGCGGCCCACAATGTAAGTTGTCATTCGAAGGCAGTCGCGTAGTTCCTCGAACGCGGGCAGGAAAACTTCTTTTATGATTTGCAGGTCGCGGAAGTAGCCACTCGGCAGATTATTCATGATAAGCGTAATCTGTGTGGGCAACGCCTGCAGTTTGTTGCATCGTGCGCGGATCAGCTCGAATACATCTGGGTTTTTCTTGTGTGGCATGATGCTCGAGCCTGTGGTGCATTCCTTGGGCAGCCTCAGGAAACCGAAATTCTGCGAGTTGAACAGGCAGGCATCGAACGCCAGTTTAGCCAGCGTGCCGGCTACACCTGCCAGCGCGAAAGCTACGTTGCGTTCCGTCTTGCCGCGTCCCATCTGGGCGTACACTACGTTGTAGTCCATCGAGTCGAAACCCAGCAACTGCGTCGTGGTCTGCCTGTGCAGAGGGAAGCTGCTACCGTAGCCGGCGGCTGACCCAAGTGGGTTGCGATTGCACATTTTGTAGGCTGCCTGCAGTAGCAGCAAATCATCGGTCAATGCTTCTGCGTAAGCACCGAACCACAATCCGAAACTACTGGGCATGGCCACCTGAAGGTGCGTGTAGCCGGGCATCAGCACGTCGCGGTAGTTCTCGCTCTGACGCTGCAATTCCTCGAAAAGGGCTTTCACATCTTCGCAAACGAACTTCAGTTGGCGTCGTGTGAAGAGCTTCAGGTCCACCAGCACCTGATCATTTCTGCTTCTGCCGGAATGAATCTTTTTTCCCACGTCTCCCAGTCGCCGTGTCAACTGTAATTCTATTTGTGAGTGGACGTCCTCGATGCCTTCTTCAATGACAAACTCTCCTCGGCGAATCTGAGCGTGGATGTTTTGCAGTTCGGCAGTAAGCGTCCGCAGTTCGGCAGCCGTCAGGAGACCTATCTCCTCCAGCATCCTGATGTGAGCCAGCGAGCCCAGCACGTCGGCTTCGGCCAGATACATGTCCATTTCGCGGTCGCGCCCCACTGTGAAACGTTCGATTTCTTGGTCCGTGCCGTAGCCTTTGTCCCAAAGTTTTGCGTTCTGATTCGTCATATTAATGAGTTTAACTGTGAACTAAGCACTGTATGGCAGTCCGGCCAGCATCGTTGCCAGCCCGTCTACGCCCTGCTGCAGTTTGCTTCCCACCATCTGGCGCACGAAAAAGTTCAGTTCGGCCTTCACCGTCAGCCGCATGGCACATTGTTGCTCGCCTGCGGGCAGCAGCTGAATCCACATGTTGGCTGGGATGGGCGAGCCCTCGAGCGCGAATTTCACCGTTTTCCCTTCCTCGCGCTCCACAATGCGCAGTGTAATTTCGCCCAGTGGCGAGTTGCCTGTCACACTGTCGGCGTCGAATTTCAGTTCGCGAAGCTTCGTGACGATGCTTTCCACCTGCTCTGGCTTCACTTTGTCGCCTGCTTGCTCCAGGATTCGGCGTTGTAGTTCGGGATTGTCGAGGTTGCTCTGTATGACGCCGAGGTTCGTCAGGTCCGAAAGTTTGGCGTACACGTTCTCCAGTGGCGCGCCGATGGTCTTCACTTCGCTCTTGTATTCAGTCATTCTGCGTTCCAGTTTGCGGGATCTTGCCTCCACGCGTTCAACAATTCCATGTCGCTCTCCTTGATGTAGCCTGTGCGAAGCGCTTCGGCAAGCACGGCGTTGTAGTTCGAGAGCGTCAGCAATTCCACTCCCGCCTCGCGGAATGCGTCCTGCGCCACGGGGAAACCATAGGTGAACGACGCCACCATGCCCACAACCGTGTGTCCCGCTTCGCGCAACGCGCTGACGGCTTTCAGGCTGCTACCGCCCGTGCTGATGAGATCTTCCACCACAATTACTTTTGCGTCCTGTGGCAGTTCGCCTTCTATCAGGTTGCCCATTCCGTGGTCTTTCGCCTTACTGCGGACATAGGCGAATGGTTTTCCCAAAACGTCGGCCACTAATGCACCTTGCGCAATGGCGCCGGTTGCCACGCCAGCCACGGCATCTGCCTCTGGGAAGTGTTCCATCACCAGTCGCGACAGCTCGGTTTTCACAAAAGTACGCAGGGCAGGGAAGGAGAGTGCCTTGCGATTGTCGCAATAGATAGGGCTCTTCCAACCGCTGGCCCACGTGAAAGGCTGGTCGGGTTGCAGTTTCACGGCTTTTACCTCCAGCAGTTTTGCAGCGAATATCTGTTCCAGATTTTTCATGCTATGAGTCATTTGGTTTTTGTTACGGCTGCAAAGTTACGTTTTTTAATTCAGAAACGCGCAAAACTTGTGGTCAAAAATGATGCGGAGCGCTTCACAGCGTCCCGCATCCACGTTTCAAACATGTTAACCTATTGTGAATATTTCTTTCCCTCGGATTGCGCCGATTGTATCCGGCTTTCATTCTTCGGGCAGCTCGCCCATCCACTCGAGTGTGAAGTCGCAGGCCGAGAGCCACTTCATGCAGAACTGCTTTCCGGTGAAGGCCGGGTCGCACGATACGCCGTATGAGAGCGTTCCGTCTCGCACTACGATTCCTTCAATTCCTACGCGGTTCCATCCGTAACCGACGCCGCCATTGGCCAGTGTCATGCGCACATCTTGTGGCGACGGCTGCTCGCCGCGGTCGGCGGCGCCCTTCACACGCAGAGCTGCCTGCTGCCAGATGTCGCCATATTGCTGGCCACATCCCACAATCTCCACGAGCGCACGGTTGTTCTTGCCGTATTCTTTTGTTTCTTCGAAGATGTAAGCTCCCGAGGGGCCTTCGCCCGATGCGCGTACGGCAGCCGTCAGTCGGTATATGCCGGTCCGCAGGCCGGTTTCCACGTGCTCGGCATGGTATTGCAGCACGTCGTCCCCGTCAGCGTGGCCGTCGAGGTAAAACCGCTCCGTGTCGCCCGAATAGTGCCGGCCCGAGACGGCGAAGTACCAGCGGCCGCCGTCGTTTTTCGTCACGGTGAAGCCCGTCTGCTTGAGGTACAGATTTTGTTCCTTATGGCTCATTGCTAAGCGGACGGACTCGTTGGTGATGCTGCGAAGCACGGCATCGGAGGTTTCGAAGTAGGGGAGCGCAGCTTTGCCGTTTTGCCGAGCTTGTTTCTGTGCGTGAGAAACGAGTTTCCATAGGAAAGCGTATTGCTCCGGCGTGAGCAGCAGCGGATAGCGCAGCACCTGGCGTCGCATGGCAAAGCCGATGGCCACCATTTCTGCCTCCGAGGCTGTGTCTGTCATCTGACTCAGCACACTTATTTGCTGAGCGAGACACTCGTATCCGTCGTGATAATCTGCTATGTGGTCCATTTCGTTCAGTATCTCCTGCATGAAACTTGTTCTTATGGGCCACGTTCCGTCTACGAAAGTCGTCCCTATTTTTACGGGCTGTGTTTTTTCGCCGCCCGCGTTAGATGTCGCTTGTACCGTAGTTCCTATCTTAATTGCGGTGCGCACGCTGTCCATTGTGATGTAGTCTGCCGGTTGCGACGGCGCGACGCGCTTCTCTTCGGGCGCGTAGCCGAAGAATTCTGCCACGTATCCTCTGATTTTCGTGCTTTCGATAGTATATATTGTAAAGAGGAAAGACGAGGTGAAGCCGTCCACTTCCTTGAAAGACATGAGCGCAATCATCTCTTTCTCCGCGATGGAAACGTCGTGGTAGCGGCCGCGCTGCCGTGTGCCAACTGGAATGCGCAGGCCGTTGACGTTAGCTCTGCCGTCCTTCTTGCCTTGGACGAAGAAAGACGTGGCGTGCTTTCCTGCCTCCTTGAAGGCGCGGTCGAGTTTGTCTGCTGTCTCCTTGGCTTTTCCCGACTGAAGATCTATCTCAAACCGCAGGCCGTTGATGGCCAGCGTGTCGTCGTTGTGCTGAAACCACAGCGGGAAGAACTGGATGTCCTTGCTGAGAAAGAATTCCTTGAGTGCCAGATGCATCTCCTTTACGTGCGGATTCTTCTCTACGGCCTCGGGCATCACACATGCCTCGGCCGGTGTTTCCTGCAGGCCTGCTGCGTCTGTCTGTGGCATGGCTGGCAGAGCCAGTGCCACGAGGGCTGCGTATAAAAACAATGCTCGTTTCATTTTTATTTAGAATGTTAAATAATTTGCAGTGCTGTCTATCATGATTTCGAACTGCGCGGCCTGCTCCACCTGGCGGTGCAGCAGTTTTTCCACCAGTCGGTTGAGCCGTTCGTCGGCGCGCACCAGCTCTGCGAGGCGTGCCAGGCAGGCGCTGTCGCTGCAGTCGCCCATTTCCTCCTCGAGCCGTGTGAGGTAGTACTCGAGGCTGTCGGCCGCCGTGGCGAGGATTGGTGCCTCTGGTTCGGCGGGCGGCGATGGCGACACGGCGGCAGGATTTGTTTTACGTGCCGTTTTTTTCTTGCCGGCCGTCGCAATTTTTTTCTCACGTGTCGTTTCGACCGGAACTGGCTGTGGCACGTGAGCAAGCTGCACGTCGTGCTTCGCAGTGTCACGCTTGGCGGTCTGTTCGCTGCCCTCTGCTATCCGCTGCCCGCGGTCTGAAGTCCGTTGTCCGAAATCTGCCATGCCGATTCCCACAGCCAGCAGGATTACGGCTGCCGCTGCTGCCGTCCATCGCAGCGTGCGACGTCTCCTCAAGCGCCTGTTCTCGGCGGCTTCCACCAGCCGGTCGAACTCGTGCTCGGCTGCATCGAGCTGAGCCTCGTCGGGCAGGGTTGGCCGTTCGGTGTGCAGCGGTTGCCGTCCCTGCAGGTACTCCTCTATGAAATGACGTGTGTTCATGCGAAATATCCTCCTTTCTTCAGCTGTTTCCGAATGCGGGCGCGTGCAGAACTGAGCATGACGCTGACGCTGCGAGGGCCGATGCCCGTG
The DNA here is from genome assembly GCA_902787575.1 of uncultured Bacteroidales bacterium. Taxonomy (GTDB): domain Bacteria; phylum Bacteroidota; class Bacteroidia; order Bacteroidales; family Bacteroidaceae; genus Physcousia. Next base: position 29,852 of record CADAGX010000018.1, read on the forward strand.
GTGGCGGCTATCTCGGATACCGACATGCCGTCCTCCGCATGGAGTTGCCACAGTTCGCGTTCGCGGCGTGGCAGGCAGTTGGCCGCCGCTTGCAGTGCGTTGCGCAGTTCCCGCTCCTGGAGTTCGTCCTCGGCATTGCAGACGCTATGGATGGCGACGGCTTCTTCTGCCGGCAACGGCACGCTGTGTCGAGTGTGCGACGAGCGAAGGCGGTCGATGCACGCATTCTTGGTGAGTCTGACACCCAGACGTTCTGCGTCGGCGGCGCTTGGCAACTGGGCCCACGCGTGCCACAGCCGCACCAGCGCGTCCTGCACTGCATCTTCCGCCTCGTCGCGGCTGAGCAACTGGCGGGCGAGAACCAGCAGACGGCCTCTCAGATTGGATGCGATGAACGCAAATGCGGGTGTCTCCATACGCTATTATAACGATGTGGAGCGTGGGATGTTAAGTTCGGAGGTGAAAAATTATTCGGGCAGCAGGTCGAAAATCACTTCTGCCTCGAAGCCGCGCGAGGCGGCATGGCGTAGCAGTTTCGTGCGACGCACGTAAGAATCGGTGTCGCGCAGGGTACGCGCCTTGGCGGCCAGCACGTGGCGCAGAATGTCGGCGTACTCCTCTTCGTCCACCTGCAGGGCCTGCTCTATGTCGGCTTCGGGAAGTCGAAGCTGGCGCAGTGCCATGCGGATTTTCAGCCGTCCCCAGTGATTCTGCCGCAGTTTGTCGGAAACGAAAGCACGGCAGAAACGCGCCGTGTCAAGATAATTTTCGTCGTAGAGATACGCAATAATGCGAGCAATGTCGGCCTCCGACGTCTCCCATCGGCGCAACTTTTCTGTAATCTGGCTTTCGCATTGTTCGCTCTGACTGCAGAGCGCTGCGGCGCGGCTGAGTGCTTGTTCGTATTTCATGAGGCTTTCTTGGCTTTTGCGAAACGTACTTTGCGGTCCGAGTCCTTCAGAATTTCCACTCCCGTGTATCCTGCCTCGGTGAGCAACTGCTGCATTTCCAGTCCGTAAGCGCTGTTAATCTCGAAGTAAAGGCTGCCGCCGCGATTGAGATGCGTGCGGGCGTAATCTAGCACGGCACGGTAGAAAAGCAACGGGTCGGAGTCGGGCACAAAGAGCGCTTCGTGCGGCTCGTAATGGAGCACGTTGCGGTGCATGCCGGCTTGCTCCGAGCGCGTCACGTAGGGTGGATTGCTGACGATGACGTCCCACAGTTCGTCGGACGGGGCTGGATGTAAAATATCTTCGTGCATGAATCGGACGTCTGCGCCCAACGCTTCGGCGTTTCCTCGGGCAATCTCCAAAGCACGGGGCGAGATGTCGATGGCCGTGACGTTCCACCCGGCCAGTGCCAGCGTTACGGCGATGCACCCCGAGCCTGTGCCAACGTCGAGCAGACGCCCTGTACCGCTTCCCACCAACTGCACCAGCTCTGCCGTCTCGGGCCGCGGAATCAGTACGCCAGGTGCCACGCGGAACGTTCGCCCGCAGAAATCAGCCTGTCCGAGGACGTACTGTATCGGCTCGCCGTCGAGCAGACGGGCGACAAGAATTTCCAGCTCGGCTTGCGCCGTTGCGGATAATTCCTTATCTTTGCCGAGCAAAAGGTCTGCGTGCGACAGTCCGAAGCGCACGTCCATCAGTGTTCGCCACACGGCTCGCGCCTCGCCCGGCGGATAGACTTTCTGCAGTTGCTGAAGGTAATTCATGGCGCAAAGATAGTGAGAAAGATTAAAAGTGAGAAATTAAAAAATCAAAAATTCGCCCGATATGGCAAATGAAGACAGGCTGCAGACGACGTTCGACGAGCAAATGATGGCGCGGTGCATCGAGTTGGCACTATGCGGCGCAGAGGGCGCGGCTCCCAACCCTATGGTGGGGGCGCTGCTGGCTGTGGATGGTCGCATCGTGGGCGAAGGATTTCATCGTCAGTGGGGCGGGCCACACGCAGAAGTGCACGCCATACGCAGTGTCGCGGACCGCAGTCTGCTGCGTCGCAGCACGTTGTATGTTACGCTGGAGCCTTGCGCACACTTCGGTAAGACGCCTCCCTGCGCAGATTTGATAGTGAGCGAGGGAATTCCCCGCGTGGTGGTGGGTTGCCGCGATCCGTTTGCCAAAGTAAACGGCGCAGGCATTCGCCGGATGCGCGACGCGGGGATTGAGGTGACGGTGGGCGTGCTGGAGAAGGAATGCAGGTATCTGAACCGTCGATTCATCACGTTCCACAGTCTGCGCCGCCCGTGGGTGACGCTGAAATGGGCGCAGAGCGCTGATGGTTTCATAGATCGCGAGCGAAGCGGCGGCGCTCCGCAACGTTTCTCGTCGGCTTTCACACAAGCACTTGCGCACCGCGAGAGGGCAATGCACCAAGCCATCTTGGTGGGGACACGAACGGCAGCATTGGACAATCCGACGCTTACCACCCGACACTGGGACGGCCCGAATCCGTTGCGGCTGACCATAGACCGCCACGGTGTGCTGCCCGACAATCTGAATATGATGGATGGCGCCGCTCCCTTCCACGTGTACCACGACGGGGCGCCCGAGGTCGTTCTTGCGGACCTTTACGCCCGTGGCATTCAAAGCCTGCTGGTGGAAGGCGGCGCCCGCACGTTGCAGTCGTTTATCGACAGCGGTCTGTGGGACGAAGTGCGTGTGGAGACTGCGCCTATGACGCTTGGTGGCGGTGTGGCTGCCCCGCAGTTGCACTCGGCACAGAGCGTCGCGTTGCAGTTCTTGGACGGTCGTAGGCTCGAAACGTTTGCACCCATGGAGGGCTACGAAGTGCGCTTTCGGAACTCCGAAGGGGCGTAAAAAGTGTAACGAAGGGCCGCTTAATCCCTAATTTTTCTTAATTCCGCGCCCATTTGTGCGCGTAAGTCAAATAATAGCTGTATTTTTGTACTCTGAATAACGCAACATGCACAACGTGACACTGAGAATAAAAAAATATTTGCTGCTGCCTCTAGCACTACTGGCCGTACTTTCGTCCTGCTCGGACGACGAAGAAACAGAAATCTCGGATTATTGCTACATCTCCGGCGTGACGCTGGGCACGGTGCGACGCACAATGTACACAAAAAGCAGCGAGGGAACAGACAGTACGTACTATACTACCTTTACCGGCAGCAACTTCGCTTTCACAATCGACCAGCGAAAACAAAAAATCGAGAACGAGGATTCGTTGCTATTTAACTCAGATTTGCGTTCGGTGCTCCTAACGGTGAATTATGTGGGTGCACTTCTGGTTTATCGGCCTGCCGCTGATACGACTGCCACGTGGCAGACGTACAACAGCAAGGACAGCATCGACTTGCGCCAGCCGCTGCATCTGAAACTCTTCACCGAGGGAGGACGATTGTCGCGGCAATATCTACTGAAGGTAAACGTGCATCAGCAGGAAGGCGACTCGCTGAACTGGCGAAAGACGGCCGGTGGCGAAGTTTTGGCAGGTATGACAGAAGCAAAGTCTGTGGTGCTGCGCGACACGCTGACGGTGATTGGTCGCATGACGGACGGCAGCATCCATGTTGCCACACGTCCGACACTCGACTTGCAGGGCGCGTGGAGTACGGAACCGACCGACCTGCCTGTGACGGCTGACTTGGAAACGCTGCGCGGACGTGGCGATTCGCTCTTTGTGAGCCTTGGCGACGGTAGTATCTACGCCACTGCCGACGGTGCCAACTGGAACCAACTGGCTGGCGGCGTGACGGGTCTGAAATTGGTGGCTGTGACAGACGATTTGTTTTACGCTCTTATTGGCGAAGGTCTCTTCCGCTCGACAGATGCTGCAGCATGGGAAGCGGAAGCATTGGATGCTCCGGCAAGCAACTTGCCTCGGCACGGAATACAGAGCGTGGCGTACGAACAGACCAACGGCAACCGCCGACTGGTGCTGCTCGGAGCACGCGAGAATGCGAGCGTAGCCGACACGACGGCAGCCGTGTGGTGTAAGGTGTGGAATGCGAGAACGCCCGAAGAGCATGCCGAGTGGGTGTACGTGACACCTACCGAAGATAATCTCTACCAGTGTCCGCTGCTGAAGCAACTGACATTGCTGCACTACGACGGCAAACTGATGGCCTTCGGCGGCGAGTCGGAGGAAAACTGTGGGTCGCATCAGAGTCTCGACTCGCTGTATATGAGCAACGACCACGGGATAACGTGGCGCTCAGACGGAGAAATAAAACTGCCGACGTCGCTCAAAGGAAAAACGGGTGCCGTAACGGCCTGCGTGGACGGGCAGAAGTATATTTGGTTAACCGCCAATCAGGAAGTATGGCGCGGAAGATTGAACAGACTGGGCTTCGTCCGTCAGTAGCGCTGCTCCTGATATTTCTGGTCTGTGGTGCGGCAAGTGCACAAACGGACTTGGAATACAAGATGGAGATGGGTGCCGGCGTCGGCACGTGCTTCTATCTTGGTGACGCCAACAGCACGCCTTACGCACACATGAGTGGCATGGGCGGAGTTTTGGCACGTTGGATTTTCAATCCCCGCATGGTGGTGAAGGGAAACCTCGCGTTCGGCCACATCGGCGGCACCAGCGAGGGACGATTCATCCCGACGGATGCCACCAGCCCAACGCCAGCGGGCGGAGTGCCGACCACGGTAAAGTTCCAGAGAAACCTCGTGGACTTCGGCGCGCAGTTCGAAATGAACTTCTGGGGTTACGGCGCTGGCGGCGGATACAAGGAAAACAGTCCCATCACACCTTACGCCTTGGCCGGCATGGGTGTCACGGTGGCTCTGGGCGGTGCTGGCACACGCGGCGCGCTGAACCTTCCCATCGGAGTGGGTGTGAAATACAAGGTGAAGCCGCGGTGGAATATCGGACTGGAGTGGACGATGCGATTTACGACGTGCGACGAGCTGGATGCTCCGAGCAAAAATCGTGCTCAGTTGGTTCAACCGTATGGAATTAAGAGTGTCGGGCTGAAAAACAAGGATTGTTATTCATTTACGACGTTCTACGTGACGTACGACATGTTTGCCAAATTAAGAAAGTGCAATAACTGAAAGAAATACGATATGGAATACGAATTGAACAGAGCGGAAATACCGCAGCATATCGCAATCATCATGGACGGAAACGGGCGGTGGGCTCAGCAACGCGGCCTGTCGCGTTCGGCCGGACATGCCGCTGGAGTGGACGCTGTGAGGCGTATCACCGAAGAATGCGTGCGGCTGGGAGTAAAATACCTCACGCTGTACACTTTTTCCACCGAGAACTGGAACCGGCCACAAGAGGAGGTAGCTGCGCTCATGCAGCTACTTCTCGACCGTATGGACTTAAGTCTCTTCATGGACAACAATGTGCGATTCCGAATGATAGGCGGGCTAGAGCGGCTGTCGCAGCCCGTACAGGATTGTATCACGCTTTTCGAGAAAGAAACTGCCGGCAATACTCGCATGACGGCAGTCGTGGCAATGAACTATAGCAGCCGTTGGGAGTTGACGGAGACAATGCGGGAAGCAGTGAAACTGGCTGCCAAAGGTGAACTTACGGCCGATGATATCTCGGAAGATTACGTGTCATCTCACTTGCAAACACGTTTCATGCCCGACCCGGATCTGCTCATCCGTACGGGCGGCGAACTTCGTATCAGCAATTACCTGCTGTGGCAGTGCGCCTACAGCGAGTTCTATTTCTGCGAAACATACTGGCCAGATTTTATGCCGGCTGACCTTCACAAGGCAATTGCCGTGTACCAAAAACGCCAGCGAAGGTTCGGACTGACGGAAGAACAAGTGGAAAATAATGGCGGACGCCTGAAATAATAGAAACGTAAAGCGTGAAAAGGATATACCTTATTATATATATGTGTTTCTGCATGGCCGCGCTGGCGATGGCACAGACCGTTCGTGAAGTGGCACCTGCTATTGACTACAGCCGCACGCCGCGTTGGTTTTATATCGGCGGCATTCGGGTGGAAGGCGTGCAGAACTACGACGAAAGTCTGCTTGTGGGGCTGAGCGGTCTCACGGTGGGCGACAGAATCGAGATTCCGGGAGATGAGATTTCGAAGGCCGTAAAAAGATTCTGGCGTAATGGCCTGTTCGATAATGTGGCCATCAGTGTGGACAGTCTCGTGGGAGATTCGGCCTACCTGCACATACAACTGACGCAACGGCCTCGCATATCGCAGATTAACTACAGTGGTGTGAAGAAAAGTGAGCGCGACGATCTGGAATCCAAAATGGGATTGGTGAAAGACAACCAGCTCACGCCGAACATGATTGACCGCGCCAGAATACTTGGCAAACGTTATTTTGCTGATAAGGGCTACAAGAATGCAGAAATCAACTTCGTGCAACGCGAAGATGTGGCGGCCCCCGGAAAAGTTATCGTGGATGTTAATGTGGATAAGAAGGAGAAGGTAAAGATCGACCACATTTACATTTCTGGAAACAACGCTTTGCCCGAGAAAAAGATAAAAGGCAGCCTTATCCGCAATGGCGTTCTGAAGAAGATTCACGAACGTGGTAAAATGAGTAGCTGGTTCCGCAGCAAGAAATTCGTCGAGAGCAAATACAAGGAAGCAAAGGAGAATCTATACACAAAGTACGGCGAACTGGGCTACCGCGACGCGCTGATTGTTTCGGACAGCGTGGTGCCGACCGAAAGGGGAGGCGTGGATATCTACATTAACGTGGAGGAAGGCCAGAAGTACTACGTGCGAAATGTGGAATGGGTCGGCAACACACTCTACCCAACGGATGCGCTAAACGAAATACTGCGCATGAAAAAGGGAGATGTGTACAATCAGAAGTTGATGAACGACCGTCTGTCTGCGGATGAGGACGCGGTAGGAAATCTGTATTACAACAACGGATATGTATTCTATAACTTGGATCCGATAGAAGTGAACATCGTAGAGGATTCGGTGGACTTGGAAATGCGAATTACCGAGGGGGCGCAGGCGCACATCAGCCACGTCAAAATCACCGGAAACGACCGTGTTTACGAAAATGTGGTGCGTCGCGAGTTGAGAAACAAGCCGGGCGACCTCTTCTCCAAAGAGGCACTTGAGCGCTCGTATCGTGAGATAGGTTCGATGGGACACTTTAATCCCGAGCAAATCGACTATAAAATCGAACCAGACCAAGTGAACGGAACGGTGGATTTGAAGTGGGGATTGGAGCCAAAGAACAATGATCAGGTGGAATTCTCGCTTGGATACGGACAAACCGGCGTCATCGGAAAGATTGGTTTGAAGTTCAGCAATTTCTGTATGGCCAATCTTTTCCAGAAAAATGGACTTCGCCGCGGCGTTCTGCCACAAGGCAACGGCGAAACTTTCAGCATCAGCGGACAGACCAACGGCCGATACTATCAGGCTTACAGCGTGAATTATATGAATCCGTGGTTTGGCGGAAAACGTCCGACGACGCTCAGCGTGAGTGCGTTCTTCAGCAAACAAACGGATATCAGCGACAATTATTACAACCAAGCGCTGTATCAGAATTACTACAACAACTATCTGTACGGCTACGGGATGAACGGGTATAACTACATCGAGAATTACTACGATCCCGACAAGTTTGTGAAGATACTGGGCGTGAGCCTCGGTTGGGGAAAGCGACTGCGCTGGCCTGACGACTATTTCACGCTGGGTGCCGACCTCAGTTATACACGTTATATGCTGAAAGACTGGCAATACTTCCTCATCTCGAACGGAAATTGCAACAGCATTAGCTTGAATCTCACGCTTTCGCGCAACAGTACGGACAATCAAATCTACCCGCGTCGCGGTTCGGACTTTACGCTCAACGCGTCGGCGACGCCGCCGTTCAGCCTGTTCGACGGGCGCGACTACGCCAATCTGGCCACCGACTACCGTAGCAGTTCGTATCGCAGCGAGTTGCAAGAAAAATACCGTTGGATAGAATACCACAAGTGGAAGTTCAAAGGTCGGATGTATAACGCACTTTCGAACGCAAACAAGTGCTTCGTGCTGATGACGCGTGTCGAATTTGGAATTTTGGGCCATTATAACAGGCACAAGCGCTCGCCGTTCGAAACTTTCTACGTGGGCGGCGACGGAACTTCGGGCTACAGCACCACTTATGCCACGGAGACCATCGGAATGCGCGGCTATGATAACGGTTCTCTGACGCCCGGTTACAGTGGATATGCCTACGACAGATTTACACTCGAACTGCGTTATCCGTTTATGTTGAGCGCCAGTACCAACATCTACGGCCTTGTGTTTGGCGAAGCCGGCAATGCGTGGGACGACGTGCGAAAGGTGAATCCGTTCGATTTGAAGCGTTCCGTCGGTGCTGGCGTGCGTATTATGCTGCCAATGGTCGGCCTGCTCGGAATCGACTGGGCCTACGGATTTGACAAAATCATGGGTGTGAAGACATACAGCGGAAGCCACTTCCACTTCATACTCGGTCAGGAATTCTAAAAACAACACGCAGAAAATAAATTGTCACACGTAGAAAAATAAAAACTGCATAGCGAAAATTCAGAAACAATGTGTAACAGGGCGCAAGCCTTAAAGACAGAAAGAAAATGAAGAAGTTATTGTTTACAATCGTGGCGCTCTTTGCCCTGCAGGCAAGCGCGCAGAAGTTCGCATTGGTGGACATGGAATATATCCTGAAGCACGTGCCGGCCTACGAGCGGGCTAACGAACAGCTCAATCAGGTGAGCAAGAAATGGCAGGCCGAAGTGGACGCGTTGACTTCCGAAGCGCAGACGCTCTACAAGAATTACCAGTCCGAAGCCGTTTTCCTGAGCGACGAACAGAAAACAAAGCGCGAGGAGGCCATCGTTGCCAAGGAGAAAGAAGCAGCCGAGCTGAAGAAAAAATATTTCGGACCTGAGGGAGAACTCTACAAGAAGCGCGAGAGCCTGATGGCTCCCATTCAGGACGAGATTTACAACGCCGTAAAGGATATTTCCGACCAGAAGGGTTACAGCCTGATACTCGACCGCGCCAGTGATGCAGGCATCATTTTTGCCAGCCCGAAGATTGATATCTCCAACGAGGTGCTGACGAAACTCGGTTACAACTAAGCGATAAGCAAAAATCAAACTATCAAAAATATTATTTCTATGAAAAAGATTTTAATTGCCATCTTACTGGCGGCTCCCGCGTGCCTCAACGCGCAGAAATTTGCACATTTCAACAGCGCAGACATCATTCCGAATATGAAGGAATACACGACGGCGCAGTCCGAAATCGAGGCGATGGCCAAGCAGTTTGACGACGATCTGAAGCTGATGCAGGACGAACTTCAGAAGAAGACAGACGAATATCAGAAGGAGCAGGCCAATCTGCTCGAAAACGTCAAGCAGCGCCGCGAGGCCGAACTGCAGGATCTCTACCAGCGCCTGCAGCAGTCTTACCAGGACAACCAGCAGGCAATGGCCAAGGCTCAGCAGGAGAAAATGGGCGCCATTCAGGAAAAGGTAATTGCCGCAGTGAAGAAAGTTGGCGAGGCTGGCGGCTACGTTTACGTGGTTGATATCAGCGTCGGTGCCATTCCGTTTGTAAATACTCAGCTGAGTACAGACATAACGGATCAGGTGAAGAAAGAAGTCGGCATCCAGTAATTTTTTTAGACAGCCTATGAAACGTCTTTTATCAACCTTGGCATTTCTGCTGCCGCTGGCCGTTTTTGCACAGGTGCAGTTCGGCTATCTCAGTTACGACGCTGTGATGCAGGAAATGCCGGAGTACGCACAGGCGCAGAAAGAGGTCGCAAGCTTGAAAGCCAAGTACGAGGCCGAGGCTACGAGAGGCGAGACGGAATTTCAGAAGAAGTTCGTGGAGTTCCTCCAAGGGCAGAAAGACTTCCCGCAAAGCATCATGCAGAAACGGCAGGCCGAGCTTCAGGGACTTATGGACAATGGCGTGAGCTTCCGTCAGCAGGCACAAAAACTCATAGCACAAGCCGAAAAGGATTTGATGGCCGGCGTGGAGAAGCGTCTGAACCGCGCGATTTTGGAAGTCGGCGTGGAGCATGGCTACGGTTACATCTTGAATACCGACCGCAACGCGTGCCCGTATGTAAATCCCGTGATGGGCGTGGACGTGACACAGTTGGTGCGTCAGAAACTTGGCCTTGTGGAAGCTCCGGCGCCTGCGGCCGATGCCCAGCCCGCTGCTGCTGACGCTCAGCCGGCGGCTCCCGCTCCGGCTGCGGAGAATCCCTGATGCGATTGTAGAGCGAGATGCTGGCTACGCACGACTCCGACACGGCACAAGGACCCATTGGCATCTTCGATTCCGGCTTTGGCGGGCTTACTATCCTGCGCGAGATTCGGAACGTCATGCCTCAGTACGACTATGTTTACTTGGGCGACAACGCACGCACTCCCTACGGAACGCGCTCGTTTGAGCTCGTTTATGAGTTTACACGTCAGGCAGTGCGCTGGTTGTTTGCCCGCGGCTGCCGTCTGATAGTCCTTGCGTGCAATACCGCCTCTGCAAAAGCGTTGCGCAGCATTCAGCAAATCGACCTCCCAGCGCTTGATCCGTCGCGACGTGTGCTGGGCGTTATCCGTCCCACGGCCGAGTGCATTGGCCATTACACTACGTCGCGCCACATCGGCGTGCTGGCCACGCCCGGAACGGTGCGAAGCCGCACGTACGAACTGGAGATAGCCAAGTTGTTTCCCGACGTAGTGGTTACTTCCGAGGCTTGTCCCATGTGGGTATCGCTTGTCGAGAACCAAGAGTACGCGAGCGAAGGCGCCGACTACTTCGTCAGAAAAAACATAGAACGGCTAATGGAGCGCGACAGTGCCATTGACAGCGTTATTTTGGGCTGTACGCACTATCCCTTCCTGCTGCCCAAAATTCGGCAGTACATGCCGGCGGGCGTGAAAGTGCTCCCACAAGGCGATTTTGTGGCCCATAGTCTGGAGAATTATCTCAGCCGGCATCCCGAGATGCAACAGCGCGTTTCGACTGGAGGCACGTGTCGTTTCTTCTCGACCGACACGCCTGAATCTTTCAACGAAGGCGCCGCGTGGTTCCTCGGAGACCGTGTCAGTGCCGAACTTGCAGTGTTAGAATGAAGAAAACTCAACTTGCCATCCTCCTTTCTTTCCTCTCCTGTCTCTGCGGATGGGGGCAGGCACGTTTTGTGCCTGATGCAGAAATCGTGAAGGTGGGCGAGGTGGAGTTTCAGGTGCCACGTCGCGTGGTGTTCGGCTTCACGAACCGTGGCGACGCCGACCTTCGGATACTGGAGGTGCGGCCTTCGTGCGGATGCCTGCTGGCTGTCTTTCCCCGCGAACCGATAGCTCCCGGCCAGCATGGCGAAGTGGAAGTGACGTTCGACGCCAAGATGCTGGGAACTTTTCACAAGGACGTGGAGATACGCTGTGAGGGCGCCGAGCCGATTTTCCTCTCTATGCAGGGCTGTGTGGTGCGCGAAGTGCATGATTACGGCGCAGAGTTCCCAATCGATTTGGGCAACGTTTTGCTCGAGACGAACTATCTGGAGTTCGACGACGTGAGTCGCGGCGACCGTCCCTGCGTGGAGTTGCGGCTGGTTAACAAGGAGAAAACTCCGTTCCGACCCGAGCTAATGCACCTGCCGGCCTATGTGAAGGCGCAGTATGTGCCCGAGACAATTCCGGCCGGAAAGGTGGGAACCATTCGTCTGGAACTTGATTCCGAGGCTTTGCCCATGTTGGGACTGAACCAGACGAGCGTGTATCTGGCGCGTTATCTGGGCGATAAGGTGGGCGACGCGAACGAGATTCAGCTTTCTGCCGTGCTCTTGCCCGACTTCTCGCAGTTGACCGACGAGCAGAAAGCCGCCGCACCGAGACTGGAGGCTGACAAAACAGACGTACAGCTCTCCGCATCCGACAAAGCGCGCCGCACCGAGACCGTAACGCTCAGCAATCTTGGAAAAAGCGACCTGCACATCCGTCAGGTACAAGTGTTCAGCCGCTCACTTTCGGTGTCGCTCGGCAACCAAACGTTGCGCCCCGGCCGACATACGAAGCTTAAGATTTCGCTCCACCCCGAGCACTTGTCGTCGAAGAGCCGCCCGCGTGTGCTACTCATCACCGACGACCCCGAGCATCCGAAGCAGATATTTAATGTGGAGGTGGCCGGCATCAAGTAGACCGCCCGTGGCATCCTCCACTCTCACACTTCATTTCCGAAAAGACATGGAACATCCCGAAAATAATCCCGAGTACGCCGGACTGACCGTGAACAGCGGAGTGGCGCCCGTCTCCATCATAAATCCGTATCTGAAGCGTGGCCGCTTCAATCGTCACCGCCTGACGGCAGCAGACTACGTGGAGGGAATCCTGAAGGGTAACGTCACCATACTCGGGCAGGCCGTCACACTGGTAGAAAGTACGAATCCCGAACACCAGCAGGTGGCTCAGGAAGTAATTGAGAAGTGTCTGCCCCATTCGGGCAACAGCGTGCGAGTCGGCATCAGCGGCGTGCCAGGAGCCGGCAAGAGCACCAGTATCGACGAATTCGGCTTACATTTGCTGAAAAAGTACGGTGGCAAGTTGGCTGTCTTGGCCATCGACCCAAGCAGCGAGCGGACGAAGGGCAGCATTCTGGGCGACAAAACGCGCATGGAGAAGCTGGCCGTGCATCCCGACTCGTTCATCCGTCCCAGCCCCTCGGCCGGCAGCCTGGGTGGCGTGGCTCGCAAGACGCGCGAGACGATAATCCTCTGCGAGGCCGCAGGCTTCGACAAGATTTTCGTGGAGACGGTCGGCGTGGGGCAAAGCGAAACGGCGTGCCACTCGATGGTAGATTTTTTTCTCCTCATTCAGTTGGCCGGCACGGGAGACGAGCTGCAGGGCATCAAACGTGGCATAATGGAGATGGCCGACGGCATAATCATCAATAAGTGCGACGGAAACAATGTAGACAAGTGTCATTTGGCAGCTACGCAGTTCCGCAACGCGCTTCACCTCTTTCCCATGCCCGAAAGTGGCTGGCAGCCGAAAGTTCTCACGTATAGTGGTTTCTACGGCTACGGCATAGAAGAAGTCTGGGACATGGTGTACGAGTATTTCGACTTTGTGCGCCAGAACGGCTACTTCGATCATCGGCGAAATGAACAGGCGAAATACTGGATGTACGAGAGCATCAACGAGCAATTGCGCAATAGCTTTTTCCAGAACCCCACGATAGCAGACATGCTGGCAGCCGAGGAAAAGAGTGTGCTCGAGGGTCAGAAAACCTCTTTCGTAGCTGCCAAACAGCTGCTCGACTCGTACTTTGCGCTGTTGCGATAGCGGAGGGAAAAAATGTCTGCTGTCGCATCGGCAAATGCGACGCTTGGCTGTGACGCACGCGACACGTAGTTTTTACGTTCGCGACGCGTCGCATTTTTTTTGCGACGTGTGGCTACTTGGTGACCTGAGCTTCGATGTAGGATTTACACTCTTCCATAAGCCAGCGCGGCGTGCTGGTGGCACCGCAGATACCCACGCTCTGGCAGCCGTCGAACCAGCTGAAATCGATTTCCTGAGGCGACTCTATTAAAAAGGAACGCGCGCGCACGCGACGGCACTCGCTGAAAAGCACGCGACCATTGCTGCTTTTCTTTCCGCAGACGAACAGGACGGCGTCGTGCCGCGTGGCAAACTCGCGAATGTGCGGTATCTGATTGGCCACCTGACGGCAGATCGTGTCGTATGAGGTGAATCGCGCTCCCGGAAGCATGTGCTGTTCTATGTATGCGACGAGGAGACGGAATTCGTCCAACGGCTTGGTGGTTTGGGAATAAAGGCAGATGTCGTGCGAAAAGTCGAGTGTCTCGGCTTCCTGCAACGTTTCGATGACGATGGCATGCCCCTCGGTCTGTCCCACAAGTCCCAGCACTTCGGCGTGTCCGCGCTCGCCGAAAATGACAATCTGACGGCCGGGCGTGCCCGTCTCGTACTCCGTCTTGATGCGTTTCTGCAGGTGGAGCACCACAGGGCACGTGGCGTCGATGATTTCTATGCTGTTCTTTTCGGCCGTCTCGTAGGTAGATGGCGGCTCGCCGTGGGCACGAAGCAAAACCTTTGCGTGCGAAATGGCGTGCAACTGCTCGTGGTTGATGGTTTTTAGTCCCATCTTTTGCAGACGTTCACACTCGCGGCCGTTGTGTACGATGTCGCCCAAACAGAAAAGTGTGCCTTCCGTCTGCAATTCCTCCTCGGCCTTTCCGATGGCACGGGTGACGCCGAAGCAAAATCCCGAGTGTTGGTCTATCTCTATCTGCATCTCAATCTGCCTCTGCGATGCGGCGATATAAATCCAGCAGCCACTGCTTCTGTTCTGCGATGGTGAGATTTGTGTTGTCAAGCACGATGGCGTCTGGCGCTTGGCGCAGCGGACTGATGGCGCGCGTGGAATCTATTCTGTCGCGCTCCACCACGTTCTGAAGAATGTCGTCCAAATTGCATGTCTCGCCCTTTGCCGTCAGTTCGTCGTAGCGTCTTTTTGCGCGCACCTCGGCGCTGGCTGTCACAAAGACCTTCATTTCTGCATTTGGGAAGACCACTGTGCCGATGTCTCGCCCGTCCATTATTACGCCCTTGGCTTCGCCCATTTGTCTTTGTTGCTCCACCATTGCTTCTCTGACGAATCCTATTGCTGCTACCCGGCTGACGTGCTGCGAAACTTCCAAGGTGCGAATCTGATTTTCGACGCAGGTGTCATTCAGATACGTGTCTGGTTTCCCGGTTTCGGCATTCAGTCGGAAGGATATCCGAATGTCGCCCATTCGCTTTTGAAGTGCCTCGGTGTCGAATGCGTCCTTTGTGAGCATTCCTTCCTTTAGGGCAAAAAGTGTGACGGCGCGGTACATAGCGCCAGAATCGATATAGACGTATCCTATTTCTCGCGCCAAGTCCTTAGCCATCGTGCTCTTGCCGCACGAGGAATGGCCGTCGATAGCGATGGTTATCTTCTTCATCTTTGTACGAATGATTTATTGTTGTTTCTTTTGCAGGCTGTAGGAGAGCGAGACGCATAGGGTGGGTGAGCTGACGTGATACTTCGCATATGCCAGTCCCACCTTCAGGCGGTTCAGATTCAGGCCAGCGCCGAAACTTAATCCCGCTCCGTGCGACGAGCCGGCGGCCTTCATTTCGTTGGCGCGGCGGAAGTTATATCCGGCCGACACGTAGAAGATTTGTGCCGGATGAATGTCTACACCCAAGTTGAAGTGGTTCATAAAAATCTTGCCGCTGCTGGTTTCCTTGCCTGCCGTGTAGTAGTCTTTTTTGCTCCACCTTGTGAGATCGAACATAGTGAGCGAGATACTGGCCGGTGCGTGCGCCAGTCGTTTGGTAAACCCCACTTCGAGGTCGAAGGGGAGACGCTCGTGATGATCGCCGAACGCCTTTACTTGTCCACCCAGATTGCGTGCCACAGCCGAGAAAGAGAACTCACTTTCCTCTAAAAAGTAGTTCACGCCCAAGTCTACGGCCAGCGCACAGGAAGTAAACTCGCCGTAGTGCGAATAAATCATCTTGCCGGCAGCTCCGCCTGCCCAGCGGTCGCTCAGAGAATAGCTGTACATACCGCTGACACAAAGGTCGAGGGGACTGATGTTGCCCACGGCCTCGCCGGTGGCAAGGGTTTCGGTGATGGAACCGTAGCCGACAAACTGCACGTTCGCACCCCACGTGCCGCGTTCTCCGGCCACTTGTGCGTATGACGCACTTCCGGCCTTGCAGCCTCGCATGTAGGTGAGGAAGTTTAGGCCCATCGTTTTGTCACTGACACTTGCCAGAAGAGCGGGATTGAGGAATGTGAGCGAAATATCGTCCTCAACGAGCGAAATGTTTCGCCCGCCCAAGGCGGTGGAATGGGCCGAGGATGGAAGATTCAGGAAACTGAAAACACTGGTGGCCTCTTGAGCTTGCGCAAATGCGCCCGCCGCCAAAATGTTTGCCACCAGTAGCCAGATTCTTGTTTTTCTCATCTTTTTTCTCATTTCGCTTTCAAAGATAGTGCAATTTCTCGCAAAATGCTCCTTGTCGCATGCAAAAAAATAAGAGAATGGGAAAAAAAAAGCCTCCAAGCATAGCGGAATAAAAAAAAAGTGGTAATTTTGCCCCAAATACAAGCCCTAAACGTTTCAGAAAATAAAGCAAAAAACTATGGATAATACAGCAAAGACAGAAAATGTGGACCTTCGTGCACAAAAATCCACGAACCTCTTGATGGGTTACGTGCTTGCGCTGGCTGCAATGTTTGTGGCCTTTGAGTACACGCAGCGCGAGGTAAAGGTGGTTGAGACGGACAAAATCTATGAATTCCGCATGGAGGAAGACATGATTCCTATCACGCAACAGCAGGAAACTGTGGCTCCCCCGCCAGCTGCCGCCCCGACGGTGATGGAAATCATCAATGAGGTGGAAGACGATACCGAACTTCCCGAGGAAGAAGTTGAAACGACGGAGGAAGTAAATCAGGCCATCACAACTGTGGTGGGTACAGGTGCCCCCAGCGCTATGGTGGCTACCGGCCCGGTTGGCCCCGTTGTGGAAGCTGACGACGACGATCGTATTTTTGATATCGTAGAGGAGAACGCTCAGTTCCCGGGTGGAGATGAGGCTTGTTTCAAGTGGCTCAGCGAGCATATCAAGTATCCTTCCATCTGTCAGGAGCAGGGAGTTCAGGGACGCGTTATCGTGTCGTTCGTGGTAAATAAGGATGGTTCTATCGTTGACGTGAAGACGTTGCGTTCGCCCGACTCGAACCTTTCGAAGGAAGCAGAGCGAGTTGTAAAACTGATGCCCAAGTGGAAACCTGCTCGCCAAGGTAACAAGACGGTGCGCTCACGCTTCAATTTGCCTGTCCTCTTCCGTTTGAACTAAAAGCAAGTAACATAATTCGAGGCTGTTCTCTCAAAAAGTGGACAGCCTCAATAGTATATATAATATGTACACGAGCGAGGAACTGATGCAGAGGGTGGAGAATACGCTAACCGCCCTAGCCAATGAAAAAAAGACGCGACCGGAACTCTATGCTCCCATTCAGTATATTCTTTCGTTGGGCGGCAAACGTCTGCGCCCGACGCTACTGCTGATGGCATACAACCTGTACCGCGACGATGTGGATCGCGCCATGATGCCAGCCGTGGCACTCGAGATGTATCACAACTTCACCTTGATGCACGACGATGTGATGGACCGCGCTGATTTCCGGCGTGGAAAACCATGTGTCCACAAGCGTTGGGACGAGCGGGTTGCCATTCTGAGTGGCGATGCCATGTTCCTGTTCTCGTACAAACGACTGGCCATGTGCGAGCCGTCGAAGTTAGCCGACATGCTTGCCCTCTTTAATCAGACCGCTTTCGAAGTCTTCGAAGGGCAGCACGACGACTTGGCATTCGAAACGCGAAACGATGTCTCCGAGGCTGAGTACGTAGAGATGATTCGCCTAAAGACGTCGGTTCTGCTGGCGTGTGCCTTGAAAATGGGAGCTATGCTGGCTGACGCCTCGCTAGATGACATGCAGCATCTCTACGACTTCGGGCAGAATATCGGCCTCGCTTTTCAGTTGCAAGACGATTATCTCGATGTTTATGGCGATTTCCGCACGTTCGGCAAACGTATCGGCGGTGACATCCTTTGCAACAAGAAGACGTTTATGCTCATCAATGCCCTCCAGAAATCCTCCGACGCCCAGCGACGTGAACTGCAAAGCTGGCTCGACGCCACTGATTACGTGCCGGAGGAGAAAATAGCTGCTGTGACACGCCTTTATACTGCGGTCGGCGTGGACAAAATGGCGCTCAAACGCATCGACGAATATTATGCGGCCGCACTCGAATGTCTTCGTCGCGTTTCTGTTGCCGAGGAACGCAAGCAACTGCTTTGGCAGTTCGCCAAGTCTTTGCTTGGCCGGAAATCCTAACTTTTGAACGCTAACAGCAGAACGTGACCGACACACACAGTCATCTCTACGAGCCGGAATTTGCCGACGACGTGCATGAATGCATCGCTCGCGCGCAGCAAGTAGGCGTGCGACGCATCTTTTTGCCCAACATAAATGCCGAAACGGTGGAGCCTATGCTCGACCTTTGTCGCCAGTACCCGAAGTATTTATATCCCATGCTTGGACTTCACCCCACAGACGTGCGTGCCGACTTCGGAAGCGTGCTCGACCAAATGGAAAAGCGTCTGCAAGATCCGCAGCATCCGTATATAGCCATCGGAGAAGTGGGCCTCGATTACTATTGGGACAAGACGTACTATTCCGAACAGCAAACGGCGTTTCGCCGGCAAGTGGCGTGGGCCGAAAAATTCAACCTGCCACTTATGATTCATTCACGTGCCGCATTTTCAGAACTGCACGCAGTTTTGAAGGATTTCAAAGGCCATAATCTCACAGGCGTCTTCCATTGTTTCAGCAGTTCCTTGCAGGAAGCACAGAAATTGCTGGCATTCGAAGGATTTATGCTAGGCATCGGCGGCGTTCTCACCTACAAGAATGCACACCTACCCGAGGTGCTTTCTCATATTCCGCTTTCCAAAATCGTACTCGAGACAGATTCTCCCTATCTCGCTCCCGTGCCGTATCGTGGAAAACGAAACGAGAGCGCTTACGTGGCTGAAGTTCGCAAAACTCTTTCCTATATATATAAGGTAAGCGAAGACGAGGTGGATTGTCAGACGGAGGCCAATGTGAACCGTATTTTCACGCGAGCAAAGTGAGATTATGGCCGTCAAAACAGAAAACCAGCTCACCTCCGTCGTGGCGGTCAACAAAGAAGGATTTGTGGAATATTCGGCGAAATGCTTTGTGGATGCTACGGGCGACGCAGACGTGGCAGCCCTCTCCGGCGTGACCTTCCACGTTGGCGCATCGGAGGCGGACATCGCCGAGGGCTGTGCCGCCGAACTTGGCCAGATGCACGCCTTCGGCACCATGTTCCGCGTCCGGGGAGTCGATTTTCACCGCCTTTTCACATGGCTCAAGGCGGCTCCCCACCGATTTGTGGAGCATCAATTCGGGGTCATGTCCATCGAGAACGTGACAGAGAGCTATGAGCACGGCGAGATGTGCGTGTTCCGGGTGCTGATCGACCTGCCGGACGGCAGGACGGGCCCCGTACAGGTATATAATCTGCCCGCCAAGGACGAAGCGATTTTGCTGGGGCCCTATTGCGGCTGTACCGGCAGTGGGTTGGACACGCGGGATCTGAGCCGTGGGCAGGAGACCCTCCAGGCTGGCGCGCGCCGGCTTATGGCCCTGCTCTCCTCCTGTCCAGGATTTGAGTCGGCCCGCATCACGTATGTGCCGGATGTCGGTGTGCGCGAGACGCGGCACATACGGGGCATGTATGTGCTTACGGGTATGGACGTGCTCAAAAGCGCCGATTTTCCCGATTCCATCGCCTGCGGCGGACATCCGGTGGACATCCATCCCCTGCCCCCCGATGTAGAGCACATGCCCATGCACCACTGGCGCTTCCACATCCCCTACCGCATCATGGTGCCGGAAGCCGTGCAAGGCCTCCTGGTCACTGGCCGATGCGTCTCCGCCACCCGCATGGCCAGCGGCTCCCTGCGCCCCACTGCCCAATGCATGGCCATGGGCGAGGCGGCTGGCGTGGCGGCTGCCATCTGCGCCAGGGAAGGCATCACGCCCTCCGCCGTCGACGGAGCGTCACTGAGCAGGATCATGATCAGCAAGGGCGCCATCGTATGATCTCCACGCGATGACCCCGCCCAGAACACAACGGAGGTGATACCATGATCAATCAGGATTGGCGGTGGCTCAGCAATGGCCTGATCATACCGTCGGAAGCCGGATACAGCGATCAGCCCAGCATCGTAAAGGCCCCGGACGGCACATGGGTCTGTTCCGTCACCACCGGCAAGGGCATCGAGGGCGCCCAGGGCCAGTATGTGAGCATCACCCGCAGCGCCGACCGAGGACACACCTGGACCGAGCCTGTGGCGCTGGAGGATCCGCAGTGGGAATCGGCCTATTCCAGTCTGGCCGTCGCCCCCAGCGGCAGGATCTACTGCTTCTACTGCTACAACATGGATCATGTCGATATCCGCGCAGTGCCTCTCAGGCGCTACGACATGGGAGGCTACTACTGCTTCCGCTTCAGCGAGGACTGCGGCCGCACCTGGTCGGAGCGCCGCGTGGTGCCCGTGCGGGATTTCGATATCGACGACAGCCAGCCCCGGGAATACGCCCAGTACAACGGAAAGCCTCTGCGGTTTTTCTGGAACGTGTCCCGCATATTCTTCGACGGCGACACGTTTTACTCCGCGCTGATCAAATATCAGTACGATCCCAGCGACATCCTCCACCGGTCCGAGGGCGTCCTGCTGCGCTGTGAGGGCTTGGACAGGGACATGGAGCACGCCCGGTGGGAAACACTGCCTGAAGGCCGCACCGGTATCCGGACCCCGGCGGGCGGCGGACCCATCGCAGAGGAGCAGTGCTATGTGAAGCTGTCCGACGGCACCATATTTGTGACCTTCCGCACGGTAGACGGCTGCTCCGCCTGCACCCTCAGCCGCGACGGCGGCCGCACCTTCCAGAGCGCGCAGTATATGCGCTACTCGAACGGACGCCCCATGAAGCACAATCGGGCCGCCAATTTCATATGGCCGCTGGGCGGAGGACGATACCTGTACTGGTTCAACAATCACGGACTGCGCTCCTATGACCGGCGCAACCCTGTGTGGTGCTCTCTGGGCACCGAGGTGCCCGGGCCGGACGGACTGACGCTCTCCTTTTCGGAGCCGGAAATACTGCTCTACCACGAGGGC
>CADAGX010000019.1 GCA_902787575.1 uncultured Bacteroidales bacterium
GGCGCTACTCTCGAAGAAAACATTGTGCGAACGCTGGGGCATGAAACATTGGGAACTGAAGCCGTTCTTCGTACAGTTGCAAAACGACGGACTGGTGGAGCGGGAGTCTGTTTCACGGCTCTACACGCGAATCCGCGTCTGTTCCTTCTGTACTTCCACGTCCAACATTTCGACCAGAAAGTCGTCCAATGCGGCGTCCAACGTGGCGTCCAATAACTCAGCTGTGAATCAGTACGATGAATCATTTGGTTCGTCCAACATGGCGTCCAATGTGTCGCCCAACAATTCGGCCAGCAGTTCGTCCAGATATACAAGAAATACAAATATACGCAATTATAAGAAAAAAGAGAATTTATATATAAGAGAAAAAGAACTGGATTTGGAGGATAAGTTTAACAACCCTGATAACTTCCTTTGGTGAGATGACGGCATCGAGGACGGCATACTTCCGTTGGCAGCAGCGACGTGCATTTTCGCGGCTGCGACGCGTGGCACGGGTGATGCGATGTGTGGCGTATGAAATACGTCGTGTGTCAAAATTTGCGTACACGTCTTTGGGCGGGCTGCAATCGGGTGCGCGTAATGGCGCTCACAAAGAAAAAACTTTGTTTTTCTTTGCCGTCTCGCACAATTGCGCTATCTTTGCAGCCGAAGAATGTATGTTAGGAAACGAAATGCGTTTGAAGCAGTTCTTTTTATTGAGCATATTCGCGGTTGTCGGCGTCATAGCCGAGGCCCAACAGATAAAAATAGGCGTCTATACGTTCTCGGACGGGAGCGAGTATCAGGGCGAGATGTTCAGGGGCAAGCCATACGGACAGGGCAAGACCACGTTCCAGAACGGTGACACGTATCAGGGACAGTACGTAAAGGGGATGCGCCAGGGGCAAGGTACGTATATCTTTGCAGACGGCGAGAAGTATGAGGGCGAATGGTATCAGAACCATCAGCATGGACGCGGTACGTATTATTTCGCCAACAACAACCGTTACGAGGGCCTGTGGTTTCGCGACTTGCAGCAGGGACGCGGTACGATGTATTATTACAACGGCGATGTCTATGACGGCAACTGGCAGTCAGACAAGCGCGAGGGGCAGGGTGTCTACACCTATGCCAACGGTGCTTCGTATCGCGGTGAATGGCGCAACGACATGAAGGACGGCAAGGGCGTCTTCGACTGGGCCGACGGCAATAAGTACGACGGACAGTGGCATGAGAACCAGAAGAGCGGAAGGGGTACCTTCACGTACGCCTCGGGAGATGTCTACACCGGCGAGTGGCGCAACGACCGTCAGCACGGTCGCGGCATCTACACCTTCTCGGACGGCAATAAATACGAAGGCCAGTATCAGAACGGCGAGCGTACGGGCGAGGGAGTCTATCGCTTCACGAATGGCGACCGCTATGTGGGACATTTTGCCAACGGCGAGCAAGAAGGGCAAGGCACCTTCACGTGGCATAACGGCGCCACGTACACCGGCGAGTGGCATGCCAATCGTCAGCACGGGCAAGGCAAGTACACCTGGGCCAACGGCGATGTATATGAGGGCCAGTGGCAGGATGGTTTGATGCATGGCGAGGGTATCCTGCGGCAGGCTGACGGCACAAAGTTTCGTGGCTCGTTCGAGAGAGGAATGAAAGAGGGCCACGGCGTGATGGTGGATGCTGCCGGTGTTCGCACAGAGGGCAACTTCCACAAGGGCGAGTTGGTGAAGTGAGAGGATGAGTGCGGCCGTATCCGTCTCGCAATGAGACGAAGCGCGGCAGGCAACGAAATAGATTATTGAGAAATTACATATTAGAATCGAAAAAATGATATTTGACACACTGGACAATCTGGAGAGGTACGTGGCGCTGAACCCGCTGTTCGCCCACGTGGTGGACTTCCTGCGTACACACCAGCTGGCCGACCTGCCAACCGGCACAACAAAGATAGTGGGCGACGACGTGTTCGTGAACATTCAGGACTGTGAGCCTAAGACGCGCACCGAGACGCTCATGGAGACACACCGCGTGATGACCGACATACAGATTCCCATCAGCGACGCTGAGGAACATGGATTCTCGCCGCGCGAATCGCTGGCTCCGACGGAGTACGACGCAGAGCGGGACGTGGAGTTCTACAATGTGGAAGCGCAGAACTACATCCAGCTGCGTCCCGGGCAGTTTGTCATCTATTTCCCCACCGACGGCCACTCGCCTGCCATCACCGGCAAGCCACTTCGCAAGGCCATCTTCAAAGTGAAAACATATACACGATAAATAATGGCGACGAAAAAGAAACCAACCAAAGAGGCTTCGGCCAAGAGCGCTGCAAAGGCTAAGAAGGCAGCCAACAAGAAAGTGCAGACGGCGCAAGTTGCCGCTCCGGCACTGAAACTCTTAAAGAATGACCCATATCTGGCAGCTTACGCGCCAGCCATCGAAGGGCGGCATCAGTATGCACTCGATAAGCTTCGCGAGTTGACGGGCGGCAAGTCGTCGCTCAACGATTTCGCCAGCGGATATCTCTACTTCGGCCTCCACAAGACCGAGGGTGGGTGGATGCTACGCGAATGGGCGCCCAACGCCACGGCTATCTACGTGGTGGGCGATTTCAACAACTGGAAGGAGACGAGCTCGTGCAGCATGAAGCGCATTCGCGGCACGGAGAACTGGGAACTGAAGATTACGCACAAGTCGTTCCACCACGGCACACATTTCAAACTTATCGTGCACTGGGACGGCGGTCAGGGCGAGCGCATCCCGGCGTGGAGCACTTACGTGGTGCAGGACCCCGAGACGCATCTCTTCAGCGCGCAAGTTTGGGACCCCGAAGAGGCATATCAGTGGAAGGTGACGAAGTTCAAACCCGAAACGAACCCGCTGCTCATCTATGAGTGCCATATCGGTATGGCGCAGGATAAGGAGGGAATTGGCACTTACGCTGAGTTTGAGAAGAAGGTGCTGCCGCGCGTCGTAAAGGATGGATACAACTGCCTGCAGATAATGGGCATTCAGGAGCATCCATACTACGGCAGTGCTGGCTACCACGTGAGCAACTTCTTCGCACCCAGCAGCCGCTTTGGTACACCCGACGAACTGAAATCGCTAATCGACGCTGCTCACGAACAGGGCTTGGCCGTCATCATGGACATCGTACACAGCCATGCTGTGAAGAATGAGAATGAGGGTCTGGGCAATTTCGCCGGCGATCCCTGCCAGTACTTCTATCAGGGCGACCGTCGCGAGCATCCCGCCTGGGACAGCCTGTGCTTCGACTACGGCAAGAATCAGGTGCTCCACTTCCTGCTTTCGAACTGCAAGTACTGGATGGAGGAGTTTCACTTCGACGGATTCCGCTTCGACGGCGTCACGTCGATGCTTTATCTGAGTCACGGACTCGGTGAGTCGTTTACCGACTACGGCGACTACTACAACGGCCACGAAGATGACAACGCCATTTGCTACCTGACACTCGCCAACGAACTGGTACATCAGGTCAACAAGAACGCCATCACGATTGCCGAGGAAGTGAGCGGCATGCCAGGACTGGCTGTTCCTGTGCGCGACGGCGGCTACGGCTTCGACTATCGTATGGCCATGAACATTCCCGACTACTGGATTAAGATCATAAAGGAGTTGCGCGACGAGGATTGGAAGCCCAGCTCCATGCTTTGGGAGATGACCAACCGCCGGCAGGACGAGAAGACCATTTCGTATGCTGAAAGCCACGACCAGGCGCTGGTGGGCGACAAAACGATTATCTTCCGCATGATTGACTCCGACATGTATTGGCACTTCAAGATAGGCGACGAGACGAGCACCGTGGAGCGTGGCATCGCGTTGCACAAGATGATTCGACTACTCACGCTTTCGACGATGAACGGCGGCTATCTCAATTTTATGGGCAACGAGTTCGGTCACCCCGAGTGGATTGATTTCCCGCACGAGTCGAACGGTTGGAGCTACAAGTACGCACGTCGCCAATGGAACTTGGTGGACAATAAACATCTCTGCTATCATTTCCTCGGCGACTTCGACCAGGCGATGCTCAAGGTCATCAAACGACAGAAACAATTCCAGAAAACTCCGTTTGTGGAGCTTTGGCACAACGATGGCGACCAGGTGCTGGCGTTCCAGCGAGGTGAACTGCTGTTCTTCTTCAACTTCAGTCCCACCAAGTCCTACACGGGCTATGGCTTCATGGTGCACCAGGGATCGTACGAATACGTGCTCAATACCGACGATGTGGCGTTTG
Source organism: uncultured Bacteroidales bacterium (assembly GCA_902787575.1). GTDB lineage: Bacteria > Bacteroidota > Bacteroidia > Bacteroidales > Bacteroidaceae > Physcousia. The sequence goes on from CADAGX010000019.1 coordinate 4,241, forward strand.
GCGGCAACGGATTCAACGATGACCGTATGATCCACTTCACCAACTACGACTCCGCGCTGGTGCGCGAGAACAAGGGTTGGCTGAAGCTGTATCTGCCGGCGCGCACTGCTTGCGTCTTGCGCCACGTCAGAGAATAATATCTACGCGCAGGGAGTTAATGCGGAACTACAGGAGAATCCGTTTAATTCCCTGCGCCTCAGATAAAAACGCATCGCGTTAAGACTTTAACCTTAGGCACGGGAAATATGAACTATACAAACCGGCATACTCGCAGCTCCGCGCGGACAATTTCCATTGTCTCCGGTGTTCTCTTTGCCGTGTTCTGTTTCCTTACGCTCTATGTGATGCAAGCCGACATGCTGTCGCAGTTGCAGTGGCGATACTCCGGCGGACAGACTACGTACCATCCACTCGTCGGTGCCATGCTTTGCACTTCGCTTCTCGTGCTGTTGGGAGTCTTCGTCCGTCGTGTCATCCGTTTCCCTGTTCGCTTGCTGGCTTTTGCATGGTTGCCTTCGTTGTGGTTGCTTTGGCTCGTCACAAGTCATGTTCTGAGCGATGGAATTGCCGACCACATGCTGGAGGGTGTCTGTCTGTTTGGTGTGGTTCCGATCTTTTTCGTGTGCGTTCTCCTTTATGCTCACGCGCGGCCCGACAGCCGCTTCGAGCGCAGTACTTTCTCCGTGCTCTTCACGCCCAATGTCTTTGTGCTGGCGTTGATGTTTTTCGTGGTTGACCGTTACTCCGACACAGCTACGATGCGTCATGCCGAGTTGCGTGCTGCTCGTCTCGTCTGCGAGCATCGTTATTTCGACGCGCTCTCAGTCGGGCAGCGGGCTGGGCTTGTTTCTCCTACGCTCTTTGCCAGCCGTTGCTATGCGCTGAGCCAACTCGGACAACTGGGCGAGGAACTTTTCTGCTATCCTTGTGGTGGTAGTGAACAGATGCTTCCTGCCCGAAGTGACTCCACGTTTGTCTTCGATTTCGGTCCGCAGGTCTATCGTCATCTGCGTTTCGCACCGCCCAGACGATGCTCTGGCACCGTCACGCGATTCCTCGAAGTGGCTCATCGACGCGACACATTACAATCGCCGGTGCTTCGCGATTATCTGCTTTGCGCTTATCTGCTCGATCGTCGTCTCGATGCATTCTCGGAAGTGCTTGCGGCTTCTTTCCCCGACTCGGTTGCGCTGCCGCGTCACTATGCCGAGGCGCTCATGCTGTGCGACGAATCGCTGCAGCAACGTGTTGATACCAAGACCGAGACGCTTTATCATAGTTTCCAACAAGCAATGCAGGCCGACACCGATGGGCGCCAGCCTGCTGAACGGCTACGTGATGGCTTTGGCCACACGTATTGGTATTACTATTTCTTCCGCTAATCGGCTACTTGTTGAAGCTCTCCACCGAGAGTGTGCCGCATTTCTGCATGATTCCCACGTATTCAATGAACTCGGGTGTCTGGCTGTGAGCGTCGAGCGATGCTTGGTCGGCCCAAGTCTCGATGATGCTGAACACATCCTTACGCGTGGCACTCTCGAATGCGTCGTATGCGATGCAGCCAGCGTGCTTCTGCGATTTTGCAACCAATGCGATGGCGGCTTCCAGCGCCTCCTGATATTTTCCGGCCTTGGCCTGGAAGAAACAATTCAGTCTAATCATAGTTTTGTCTTTAAAGGTTTATACTTTGGTTTTACGTGTGCAAAATTAGTGAATTAAATCAGAAATCTGCAATTCTGCGTGTACTTTTTTCTTTCTTTCCTTTGGCATCGTCGCTGTTTTAGCGTATCTTTGCTTCTGTAAACCTCTTTTAATTAAACTTGCGATGCGTTTCTGTCGAATTCTTCTTTTGCTTTTAGTTACGCTGCCCTATAGTAACTTGCTTCGTGCCCAGTCCTCCGAACTTATGCCCCTGCGGATTTTGTCGTACAACATTAAGCATGGTGCAGGGATGGACGACGTTGTGAACCTCGAGCGACAGGCGGCTGTCATCAATGGCTGCGAACCCGACATTGTCGGCCTTCAGGAGGTGGACAGCATCGTGCCGCGTTCGGGTTATGTCAACGAGGCCGGCCGACTGGGAACACTCTGTGGCCTGTATGCCACGTTTGGTCCTGCCATTCCGTTGAGCAACGGCAAGTATGGCGTGGCTGTGCTGAGTAAGGAGAAGCCGCTCAGCGTCACGAATATACCGTTGCCTGGCGTGGAGAAGCGCACGCTGCTTGTATGCGAGTTCGAGCAGTTTGTCTTCGCCTGCACGCATTTGGACCTGGACGAAAGCAACCGCCTTGCGTCCGTACCCATCATACTTGCGGAGGCCAAGCGTTGGACCAAGCCGTTCCTCATCTGCGGCGATTGGAACGATAAGCCTACAAGCGAACTTATCACGCAGATGAAAAAGAATTTCACCATTCTGAGCGAGACTGGTTCCAAGGGATATTCTTATCCTGCCGACAAGCCGACGGCGTGCATCGACTACGTAGCTACGCTGGGACGCACCGCAATGAAGCTGAACTCGTCAGTTATCGACGAACCATTGGCTTCCGACCATCGCCCCGTCCTTGTGAATGCCCGAGTGCGTGTTGCCACTTCTGTCTCGGAGCCTTTGGCACCAGCCGTGTCGGCCGCTACCTACGACCTTTCAGGGCGTCCCATTGCCAGTCGGCAACCCAAGGGCGTCTTTGTGAAGAAAGGCCGTAAATTTCTTGCCAAGTAGGATTTAGTTTCCGGCGAAGTGCACGCCCTCAAACATCAGGCTCGGGATGAGTTCCGTCTCCCACGGGTCTGCATCGTTGGCTGCGCCGACAAGGCGCTGCCACAGCTCCAGCATATTTCCGGTGATGTTCATGCCGCTTACGGGCTCCGCCAGCTTTCCGTCGCGCAGCACGAATCCTTCTATGCCGTATGAGAAGTTGCCCGTGCTCGGGTCGCAGTTGCCGCCGTTGAAGTCAGTCACCAGAATGCCATTGCTCGCGGCCTGCATCAGTTCGTTCAGCGATTTGTCTCCAGGCCGCAGTATCAGATGATGCGTGCCTTGTGTGGTGGGCGTCATGTGTAGTTTGCGCGCATACAGCGTGTCGATAAAATAGGTCTGCAGTCTTCCCTCGTCGAAGAGCGTGCGCCTGCTGGTGGCCGTGCCGTCGTAGTCGAAGTGGCATGCACCTCGAGTACCGGGTTGCAACGGGTCGTCGATGAGATGCAGCAGTGTCGAACCCACTTGTGTGTGCTGTCTTCCTTCGAGGAACGACATGCGTTGCTGCAGGGCCTGACCGTTCATGGCACTGAGTAGCGGCTGCAGCAGATTTCCTGCCACGGGCGACTCCACGAGCATCGTGTACGTGCCGCTCTTCGTTGGCCGCTGTCCGATTTTCCGCAGCGTGCGCTGCAGAGCCACGTCAGCAATGCCCGTCGTCGGCATGTCGTCAAAGAAAATGCGTGTCTCGCCCCAGCCGTCCATTGGGTGCTGCCCGTCGCGTCCCTCCACTGTGACGATGGTCGTCAGCGTGCAGTAGCTGCTCGCCTCGCTGCCTTCGAAACCGTTGCTTATCAGGTATTCCGCCCGATGCTGACGGTCGCTGTAGTGCGTCTCTGCGCTGATAATTGCAGGGTGGGAGAGCGATGCGTCTGTGTTGTGGCCTGTGGCCAGCCGAATCTTTCGTTCCGGCTCGATGTCAGAGAGCGTGGCATCGTAGTTCTTAAGTTCCGGACCGCCGCCTCTGTAGTATCGTTGCGGGTCGGCCAGCGTGCGGTCAGCGTCTGGCTCCAGCATTCGCGTGGTGGCTACAGCCTGCCGGACGAAGCGATGCAGCGAGTCGATGGCGAGGTCGTTGGTGTAGAAAAATCCCTCGCGCCCGTCGATAAACAGGTTCAGTGCCAGCGACGTGGGCGCAGCACGCTGCAATTTCTCCACGCGTCCGCCTCGCACCTGAATGGTGTCTTCGTGATTCTGCATCAGCACGGCCTTCGCCTCGTGGCAGCCCTCGTCGTAGACCATTTGCATGGCCGTGTGCAGTATCTGTCTGTTTGTCGTTTCTTTCATCCCACCACCAGTTTTTTTATCAGCACCGTGGGCAATCCCTGGCTTACGGGCACCGTTTGTCCGCCCTTGCCGCACATACTTGCGCTGTGGTCCAGTTTCAGGTCGTTTCCCACGAGACAGATGTCGCGTAGCGCCTGTGGGCCGTTGCCTATGATGTTTAGGTCGCGCAGCGGTTGCGTCAGGCGTCCGTCTTCTATCAGGTAGCCCTGTTTCATATAGAACGTGAAATCTCCGGCACCTATCTGCACTTGCCCGTTGGTGAACGTCTGCGCCAGGATGCCGCGGCGCACACTGCGGATTATGTCGTCTGGCGGTGTTTCTCCGGCCAGCATGTAGGTAGAGCGCATGCGTGGTTGTGGTGTGTGGCGGAAGCTCTGACGGCGGCCGTTGCCTGTGGGGGCTACGCCGAAGTGCTTCGCGCTGATGCGGTCGTGCATGAAACTCACCAGCCGCCCTTTCTCCACCAGCACTGTCCTTTGTCCCGCCGTTCCTTCGTCGTCCCAGCGCAGCCGTCCTGCGTCTCCTTCTTGCGTTCCGTCGTCCACTATGGTGATGCTCGGGTCGCAAATCTCAGTTCCCAGACGGTCGGAGAAAATACTTGTGCCTTGGCGGATGAAATCTGCCTCGAAGGCGTGTCCGATTGCCTCGTGAAGCAGTATGCCGCTGGCGCCGGCAGCCATCACCACGGGCATCTCGCCGCCGTCGATACGTGTGGCGTCGAAGAGGAAAGCCGTGCGGCTGATGGCTTCGTGCGTCACTTCGTCCACCAGTTCGTCTGTCAGCATCTCTGCGCCGTGCTGCATCATGCGGCTGGCAAATCCCATTTGCGTTTGTTCGCCTTGTTCCATGACAATGCTCACGAAGAGCGAAGTGCGCGGCCTTAGGTCTGTGTATTCCTCGCCGAGGCTGTTCAGAAACTGTATCTGCTGTGTGCGCTGGCTCAGCGAGGCTTTCACACGCACTATGCGTGGGTCTGTGGCGCACGCGCGCTCCTGGATTTTCAGCAGCAGTGCTGCCGCCTCGCAGCCCTCCAGTTGCTGCGGTTCCGACGTGTCAGGCCGTGGCAATATCTCGTCGGCGCAGACGGTGCAATGTGGCGCACAAAAGTTTCCGTCGCCGATGCTGGCCGCAAAGCGGGCGGCATGCATGAGCGACGGCTGCGACAAGTCCATTGTGTAGGCATAGCCCGTCTGTTCGCCGCACACTACGCGTATTCCGGCACCGTGCAGCACGCTCTGCTGCGCCTGGCTGACGCGTCCGTCCTGCAGTTCCACGTTCTGCAGCACGGTGTGCTCGATGTAGATGTCGGCATAATGTCCGCCGCGACTCAGCGCAGCGGCGATAATTTGTTGGAAATCCATTGGTGCGACGCGTCCTATTCGGCCAGCATTGCGTCAGCCAGCGTCTGCAGCGTGGCAACGTCGGCCTCCTTCATGCGGCTGCGCAGCGTCACTACGGGCTCCACCACGGTGATGTCCTTCATCTGCTCCAGCATGGCGCGCATCGTCTTGCCGGCCGAGGGAGCCCACGAACCGTTCTCCACGATGCCGACACGGCGGCGCTGGTAGTTTTTGATTTGCAGGTGGTAGAGGAAATCGTGCATCGGCGGGAAGACACCGGCGTCGTAGCTGCTGGCGCAGACAACGAGGCGCGGATAGCGGAATGCGTCCTCGATGGCCTCGGCTTGGTCGTCGCGCGTCAGGTCGGATGTTGCCACCTTAATTCCTTTCTGGCGCAACATATCGGCCAGTCGGAGCGCGGCTTGTGCCGTGCCGCCGTGAATGCTGGCGTAGGCCACGAATACGCCGTCCGTTTCGGGCTCATAGCGGCTCCATGTGTCGTAGAGTTTCAGGTAGGGTGTCAGGTCGCCGCTCAGCACCGGACCGTGTAGCGGACAGATGGTGCGTATGTCCAGCGTGGCTGCCTTGCGCAGCACGTTCTGCACCTGCACGCCATATTTTCCGCAGATGTTGAAGTAGTAGCGACGCGCCTCGCAGGCCCAGTCGTCTGTCTCGTTCTGCAGTGCGCCGAACTTGCCGAAACCGTCGGCTGCGAAGAGCACTTTCTCCGTCTCCTCGTACGACATCAGCACTTCAGGCCAATGCACCATCGGTGCGGCGATAAAGGATAGCGTGTGGCGGCCGAGGCAGAGCGTGTCGCCTTCCTTCACCACCATCGTGCGACCTGTCAGGTCTGCATCGAAGAACTGTCCCAGCATTTTTTGCGCCTGTGCAGAAAGTACAATCTTCAGGGTGGGGAACTCTGCTGCCACGCGTGCTATCAGGGCTGCGTGGTCGGGTTCCATGTGGTGCGACACCAGGTAGTCGGGTGTGCGACCCTGCAGTTCCTCTTCGAGTCGGGCGTGCCACTCGTCGCCTTTGCGTGCGTCGGCTGTGTCCATGATGGCCACTTTCTCGTCCAGAATGAGGTAGCTGTTGTAGCTCATGCCTTCGGGCACGACGTATTGGCTTTCGAAAAGGTCGAGGTCGAGGTCGTCTACGCCGATGTAGCGTATAGAGTCAGAAATCTGTATCTTCATCTTAGTTTGTTTTTAGTGTGTTGTCTCTGTTTCTTACTTCAGCAGCTCCGAAAGCTTGCTTTCAATCTCCTTGCCTCGCAGGTCGGTGCAGACGACGCGGCCCTCGGGGTCGAAGAGTATGGTGGCCGGTATGGCTTTGATGTTGTATGCTGCGCTGGCTGCGCACTGCCACCCTTTGAGGTCGCTCATTTGGGGCCACGTGATGCCAAGGTCGGTGACGGCCTTCTGCCATGCGGCTTTGTTGTTGTCGAACGAGACGCCGACTATTTCGAAGCCCCGCGACTTGTATTTCTCGTAGGCGGCTTTCACGTTCGGCATCTCGGCGCGGCAGGGGCCACACCACGAAGCCCAGAAGTCCACCAGCACGTATTTGCCACGTCCCACCCAGTCGGTCAGGTGCACCGTGTTGTCCTTCAGATCTTTCATCTCGAGGTCAGTTACCTTGGCGCCCACGGCCTTGCTTGCCTCGGCTTGCAGCGCTTTTTTCAGCGGTGCCAGCGACGGACGCTTGGCGTATTTGTAGTCGTACATGTAGTTGCCAATCTCGCCGTAGCCTATGTTTCGTGCGTGCGTCAGCAGGTAGAAGACCGACACCAGGTTGTCTTTGTTTTCCTTGAGCACGGTTTTGAAGTATGCAGCGCGCTCTTTCTCTACTTTCTTGTTTTCGGCTATCAGACGCTCCATGGTGGAGTCGGGAATCTGCTGTTGGTATTTCTCCTTCAGCGTGTTGTATTCGTTCATGATGTGTGCATTCTGCAACGCAAATATGCCCAGTCCGTGGTGTGCCTCCTCCATGCGGCGGTTAACGTCCGAGCCGCGGAGCACGGTGTACTGGTTGCCGTTATGCATCTGCAGGGCAAAATCTGTGTCGTCGAGCACAAAAAAGCAGAAACTGCCCTGCGTACTGGGTGTGCGCGACACGCAGGCAATCACTTCGTCGGTCGCAGTGCCTTGAAACAGCAGGTCGCCCTTCTCGTTGGGTGCTACGCTGTCCAGCACTACGCCTGCCTCGGCATCCACCAGATAGGCCATATCCACAGACGGTGCCTGCAGAATCTGTACGTTGTACTTCACTTTTGCGCCGGCTGCCGATGCGCAGAGCAGCGCCACGAGGAATATTTTTCTCATTTTCGATTCGTTTCTGTAATGTTTCGCGTGCAAAGTTACGATTTTTAATTCAGATTTCATAAATATTAAGTGTCGTTTCCTTGTGTATGACACGTGGAATATTTATTTTTGCACGTAGTTAACTTCAAAACCACATGTGACAATGAAAACGCGCGACCTCTTACTCCTGTTTATTACCGTCGTAATTCTGATTTTTTATGGTCTCTTTGGCAATTGGTACATCCTGCTGTGCCTCGTTTTTGTGCCTGTGCTGTATTTCCTGATGACGTATTTCGTGAAGTCGCCCGAGGGACCGTCCGTGCCCCAGAATGTGGACGAACTGCTGGCTCGCTACGACGTAGAGCCCGATGCCTTGATTATAGCCGATCCTACGCGTGGCAACGAGGTGGCGAGCGTCATTGTGGTCTTTCGCGGGCGCGACATGATGATAATCGGTGGGCAGGAAGTGAAGATTTCGGACGTGGCAGACGTCACTTTCAACAATGCATCCACGCCTTACATGGTCAATGACTATCAGATTGTGTTTACGCTTTCGAATCCCACGCGTCTCATCCACGTCAGCACGGGCGTAGACGCGCAGTGGGCAGCCGAGGTGCTGCAACAGGTGAAGGAGGAATGCGACTTGTAGGCCTCAGAAATCGGGCTCTGCAGCGCCGCGGCGGAAGATTGTCCAGCCCGTTTCGTCCTTGGCATACTTGCCGCTGATGCGCAGCAGCGTGTCGTTTACTTCTCCGAAGAGCATGTTTTCAGCATAAGCGTGGGAGAAATGCTCCTCGTCGTAGTCGGCATGTATGTGAAGATAGTCGGCTTTCTCGCATCCCGCGGGTTGGCAGTGTCGGAGTTTCCACGTGCCGGTGAACGAACCGGTCATCTCTGAGATTTCTTCCCAGTCGGTATAAACCTTTTCGCCGTTTATTGTCACGAGTTTGCGCTGGTGCCATTTGCGATATCCGCTCACGCTGCCGTCGCCGGCGAACGTCAGTTGCTCAAAATAGCGGCGAGAGGCGTAGAAACGTTGTGTGTGCCACGTGCCAACGAGCAGCGGTGCGTAGAGTTTGTTCAGTTCCTCTGTGCGGGCGTGCGCTTCGGGGTCGGCCCAATGGGGTTCGTTGTTGCAGGAAGTGAGCGCGAAAAAAATGCAGCAGAAGGCGGCAGCGATGATATTGTGCTTCATATTTTGTATATGTCTCGTTCGGAAAACTGTGCAAAGTTATGCCGTTTCTGTCGTTTGGCCAAACGTTTCCTGAGAAAGTCTGCTCCGAACTGCCGAAACGAACAAAATAGAAGCGGAATCGGCCTGTGCCGACTCCGCTTCCTGCATGTCTCTCTGTCAGTCTCAACGTGTCATCAGCACCTTGCGGCCGCCTACGATGTAGATGCCGGCCTTCGGCGTTGCGACGCGTCGTCCCTGCAAGTCATATACCGCAGCTGCTTTCTCGCCTTCGCTCAGGGCGTCGATGGCCGTTGGGATGCCGGCGTCGAAGTACAGTGCGTTGTAGGAGTCTGACGACCTGTTGAAATAGAACTCCTGGTCGTTCTTGTTTGTGGCGACAAGTTGCAATTCCAGGTTATATCTCGTCTTTGGCGTAAGTCCCTGCAGCAGATTTATGTTCGGCTCGGCCTTCCACTTATTTGTCTCCACTTGTACAAAATTTATGGCCTTCCATTCGTTTCTCGCCATTCCTTGTTCGTAGAGATTATAGCGTAGCGTAACGCTCTTCGGCGCTTCGGCTCCCGTCGTCTCTACGCTGACAGCGCGCAGCACAAAGCTGGTGAGCGGGTCCATAACCGTCAAATCGATTTTATCTTCACGCTGCATTGATTTTTGTTCGTTACGCCCGTTCAGTGTCAAGTCGAAATACATACGGTCTGCAAAGCCGCTGGCGTTGGGATCTGGGATGGAGAAAAAGCCCGATGCCTCTCCCGACCAGTATTCGCGCATGCCATCGCTGGCCGAAACGGCGAGAGCAATGGAATAATTCGTGTTTTGTTTAAGTCCCTGCAACAGATTCGCGTCTGCCGACAGCGTCCAGGTGTTAGCGCCGTTTGACTTCAGTGGAACAGAAGGCCAGTTTTCGCTTTCCACGTATGGCGAGCCTTCTTCGGCGATATAATAGCGCAGGTTCACGTTCTGAATCTTCCATTCTGCGCGTGTGGATACGGTAATGGAGTTCAGCATGAGAGCCGTCACTTCGTTGACATCGAGGTAGTAGCCCGTGTGAGCGAGGTTGTCGACGTCTATTTTCTCGCCGTTCACCGTCGCATCTACCAGAATGTTGGTGAAGGGTGTCAGATAGTAGGCTATCGACACGTACAATTCTTCACTTCCCAAATAGAATTTCGTGCCGTCGGATGCTACGCCCTCGAAGTAGAAACCAAAGTTGTTATTCGAGTCGGTGATTCCTCCCAAGTCCACCAAGTCGAGATTCGGAGTGGCAGACCACGTTTTTTCGCTTGTCAGGCTGAATGGCAGCGTCTTCCATTCCGAGTTTTCGCCCATCGTATAGTACATCGTAACGCTTTTGGCTTCGTTGTCGCCCTTGGTGTTGATGTAGAATGAGTTCAGCACCAGATCCGACACAAGTCCCAAATTGTAATACGAGTATGTCACTACTTCCTGCGTGCCGTTCTTTGTATAGTAGATACTTACGTCATCGGAGAATTTTGTCATGGCCCCATCCACGGTGAACGTGATTTTGTAATTCTCGCCGTTATTGTTGTAACTTGCCATGCCTCTTTCGTGATAGGCGACGAAGCAGAATTCCAGGGTGTACGTATCGCCCGGATTGAGCGTGCTGAGCAAGTTGAATTCCTCCTCGGCAACCCATTGCCATGTGCCATCACTTTTTTGCTCGGCAGGCGGCATGTGGTCCCACCAGTCGTTGGGTTCTTCGCCCTGTCGTGTGACGCGATACTGAATGTCGGCGCTGTAGGCATTGCCATCGACTGTCATGGTGTAGGAGTTGAGCGTCATCTGCTTAATCTTGCCTACATTTACTGGCGCGAAGCCCGTTGCCGGCAAGTCGAGGTGGAAGTTGTCGCCTTTGATGCCCGTCAGATTGAGGCTTGCTGCAGTTATCTTTACCTCCGTTGGCGTTATGTCTTTGTAGGGCTCGCCGTTCAGATACACCGTGTATTTGCAACTATTCTGCTCGCGATACGTGTTCCACGTCTGTGCGTTCTGTTCCACAAATGTGTTAATGGGGAAAGTTATTCCTGTCGGAACGACGTTCTGTCCCAGCGACAGGTTGCCGGCCACCAGGCAATCCATCTTATCCAGATGACGGTCTCCGATGAAACAATTGTCGGGAATCGTAAAGTCTCCCGTGGAGGTGATAGTAATTTCATGGAGTTCAGTGTAGCTGGCAAACTGACTTGGCACCAATTCTACGTCCTGCACGAAAAGCTTTTTCAGGTTATCATCCATCACCATCTCTTGGCCGGCCATATTTTTCGTAAAGTTGCGGAAGAGCGGCTCCCAGTAGTTTTCGTCCTGCAGGTCGTCGGCAGTAAAGGCGGCGGGCATCTTGCTGTTCAGTGGCATGATTTCCAACTGGAACTGCGGGCCTCTGTTTTCGGGCCATTCATACGTGGAAAGTTTGTACAGGAAGTTATGCTCTGTGTTTATGGCAATAGCTTCGATGCTTTTTCCCATTTCGACTTTTAGCTCGCCTTGCATCTCAATTTTGGCATTCAGTGCGAGGCTGAATAATGTTGCTATGAAAGCAAATAAGTAACCGTGTCTCATAATAGATACTGTTTAAAAGTTTTGCGGCAAAGGTATGTAGATTTTTTATTTTTACAAATAATTTTAGCACTTTTATTTGAGCCAAAAAATTATTTTAACTTTCTAATTTTGTCGAATTTGAACAAAATTTGCGAAAGCTATTTGTCTAATATGATTCTTTGGCGTTTGTCGATTTTTTCTCACCTGTTGTTATGGGGCTGCCTCAGGCCGTTATCCCATTACCACGTCGAGCACCATCATCAGTACGAAACCTATGGCAAAGCCGACGGTGCTGAGATTGGAATGCCGGCCGCTACTTGCCTCGGGAATCAGTTCCTCGATGACAACGTAGAACATGGCACCGGCAGCAAAGGCGAGCATGTACGGAAGAAATGGCGTGAGCCACGAGGCCAACAACAGCACGGCCAACGCACCCAACGGCTCCACAACACCGCTGAGCGAGCCCAGAAGAAAAGCGCGACGGCGGGAATTGCCCTCGGCACGCATGGGCATGGAGATGATGGCGCCCTCGGGAATATTCTGTATGGCAATTCCAAGCGAGACGGCTATGGCGCTGGCCAAAGAGAGTGTAGAAGCACCGCTTTCGGCGCCCGCAAAGACGATGCCAACGGCCATGCCTTCGGGCAGATTGTGTATCGTCACTGCCAGAGCGAGCATGGCGGTGCGCGAGAGACGCGAGCGTGGGCCTTCGGGCGCATCGGAACCGGCGTGCAGGTGCGGAGTCAGTTCGTCGATGCCCAACAGAAATGCCATGCCAAGCATGAAACCGACGGCGGCTGGCACGACAGCGGAGATGCCATCGCCACCCATTTCCATGGCGGGAATGAGCAACGACCATACTGAGGCCGCCACCATGACGCCCGAAGCAAAGCCGAGCAACGACTTGCGCAGTGGCTCGGACATCTCGTCCTTCATGAAGAATACGAAAGCCGAGCCCAGCATTGTGCCCAGCAGCGGTATGAGAAGTCCGGCCAGTAGCGTCATTGTGGTGTGTGTGACAGTCAGAGTTTCATGATGCGGTTCATCTCCAGGTTCTCATAGCCCTCGGGGCAATGCGTGGAAAGATAAACCGTGGGGTAGGCCGTGATGAATTCGCGCACGCGGTCGAGCGTCTGGCGTGCAGCATCCTTGTCTTCGAACACAATGCTGAGTTTGTTGGCCTTCAGCGCTGCGTCGCAGTACGTGACGTCGCCGTGCAACATGTAGTAGATGTCGTCTTTCTGCACGATGATAATGCTGTTGCCACGTGTGTGACCCTTCGCTTCCACGAACCAAATTCCGTCTGCCACACGTTGTGTCTTAGGGAAGCAGCCAAGCGGACCATCGGAATACGTGGCGCGAACAATGTTGTCGCCTTCCAACTTCATGGCGTCGGCGTCCTCGGGGCCAATATACACCTTGGCGTTTGGAAAAAACTTCAGGGCGCCGGTGTGGTCGGGATGCTTGTGCGTGACGAGTATCTTGGTCACATGCTCGGGCGTATAACCCAGCGCCTCGAGTCCAGACATGTAGTCTTGCACTTTCTCGCCCATATAAAGCGGGGCACCGAGTTTCTTGGGCGGCACGGGAGCGCCGGTTTCGAAACCCGTGTCCACGAGGATTACCTCCGAGCCCGTGTCGATGAGAAAATTCTGCAGGCTGCTGCGATAAATAATCTGTTCGTCGAAGTTTTCCTTGCCTTCCTCACCTCCGAAAGCAAACGGCTGATTCATGAATCCGCCGTCGAACATTCTGATTGCCTTGATTTCCACAAATAATATTGTTTGTTGTTCTGGTCGTGTTGCCGCTACTTGATATCGACGGCGCCGTTGCTATAGATAATGTACTTGAAGATTTTCGTCCTAGGATAGAGCTGTTTCAGGTCTTCGTCGTGCAGATAGAAGATTTTGTCGTACGTTTTCTCGCAATGTCCCAGTCGCCGTCCCTGGCTGTCGAGCGTGATAATGCTGAGTTTGTACTGGAGTCCGACTTGATACTCGCTTTTCTTGGGCCGTTTCAGCTCGTCGCGGAGCGACTGCACGATGGTGATTTCGCCCAGCGCGGGGAAGTCGGTGGTGATGGAACGGGGCGTCGTGGTGAAAAACGTGTCGCGCTCGTCGTAGAACACCTCGTGGGTTTCTCCTTTCTGGCTGGGGCCTTGCACCTCGGTGCGTAGCATTACAGACTGGTCGGGCGCGTCGTCGAGCGATTGGACTGTGAATTCGTAGATGTACGCAGAGGCTTGTGGCGTGACGACCGGTGGAAACGAATCGTCGCACGAGGCCATGTGTACGATGGCAGCCAATCCGATGATTATGCTGGCCGACTGCAGAAATACTCTTTTCATTAGTAGTAGTTTGGTGGGGTGGAATGGTCAGAGCAGGCTGACGATGTCTTTCTCTATGTCGGCCGGCTTGGTGGTCGGGGCGTAACGTTTCAGCACGTTCCCCTCGCGGTCGACGAGAAACTTTGTGAAGTTCCACTTGATGGCACTGCCCAGAATGCCTGTTTTTTGCTCTTTGAGGAATTTATACAACGGGTCGGCCTCACTGCCGTTTACCTTGATTTTCGCAAACTGTGGGAACGAAACATCGTATTTCAACTGGCAGAAACTGACGATTTCTTCTTCCGTTCCGGGCGCCTGACCTGCAAACTGATTGCAAGGGAAGTCGAGCACCACGAATCCCTGCTCGCTGTATTTGCGATAGAGGCTTTCGAGTCCCTCGTACTGAGGCGTGAAACCACAGCCCGTGGCGGTGTTGACGATGAGCAGCACCTGTCCTTTGTACTTGTCTAGACGCACAGGCTGTTTTTTGGCGTCGAGTACGGTGAAGTCGTAAATGGAGTTCATATTTTCCTGTTTGTTTATTCGCTGTAATTGTGGTCGATGACGATGGAAAACTTGTGTGGCGGGAATGCGTTGCGCAGTGCCTCCGACAGATTATCGGCAAAGAGCTTGGCGTCCGTCACGTCGTCTGAGGGAATCACATCGAGGGTGATGACGTGCGTGTCCTCGTAGTGATAATATCCGTGCACCTGCGTTACGTTCGGTTGGCTGCTGGCGAAAGCTATCACGTCTCGCTGCAGCAATCCGTCGCCTTCTTCGTCTTGGCTGACAGCATAGATGCCAACGGTTACGATGGCGCCGTATTTTTCGTAGATGCGCGTGCTGATGGCCCGCGTGAGGCGGTGTATCTCTCGGGCCGTCATGGTGTCGGGCACATTCACGTGCAGCGAGCCGATGAACGTGTTGGGGCCGTAATTATTCATGATAATGTCATAGACGCCCATCACCGGCTCGAAACTCAGCACTTCCTTTTTGAGGTCGTTCACGAAGTCGCGCGAGATATGACTGCCCAAAAGTTCGTTGATGGGCGAGAGCAGCATTTCGTAACCTGCTCGGAGAATGACGCAAGAGATGAAAAAACCCAGCACGGCATCGATATTCACCTTCCAGATGAGCATGATGGCGGCTGAGACGAGTGTGGACAATGTTACCAGCGCGTCGAAAAGTGCGTCAGCACCGCTTGCTTTCAGGGCGTCGCTCTTGAGCCGCTCGCCGGTGCGTTTCACGTAGCGACCCAGCAGGAGTTTCACCACGATGGCTGCGACGATGACGATAATCGCCGGCAGGTCGTACTCCGGTTTGCAGGGCGTGAGAAGTTTACGTACCGACTCCACCATCGAAGCCACGCCGGCCATGAGCACAATCACCGAAATGACGATGGCCGTAAAGTACTCGATGCGGCCGTGGCCGAACGGGTGTTCGCGGTCGGCGGGACGTTCGGAAAGCTTGGTTCCCGCAATGGTGATTACGGATGAGAGCACGTCTGTGAGGTTGTTCACAGCGTCCATAAGGATGGCAATGGAACCAGAAACCAGTCCTACAAATGCTTTGAAGGCGGCAAGCAGCACGTTGGCTACCACGCCAACAAGGCTCGTACGGATGATTTCTTGGTTTCTTTCCACGTTTTTCGAGTGTTGCGGCTACAAAATTATTCTTTAATTTTCAGAAAACAAAGAAAATAAGAAAAAAAACGAGGCACTCGTGTAAAAGTTCCTCGCTTTGTTTCGTAGGTTGCAAGTTCTGCTCCTAAAAAATTATTTAGGGAATGTAAACAGGGAAGGGCGTATCAGAATCGGAAGTAGCGTTTCGCATTCCAGTAACAGATGTCGCGAACCATTTGCCGAATCTGTGGCATTTCCTCTTCGGGCAGTTCGCCGTTTTCTACGTCCTGTCCCAAAAGGTTGCACAGCGTGCGGCGGAAATATTCGTGACGCGGGTAGGAGAGGAAAGAGCGGCTGTCGGTGAGCATTCCCACGAAGCGGCTCAGCAGTCCCAGCGTGGAGAGTGCGTTCATCTGACGCTCCATACCATCTTTCTGGTCGTTGAACCACCATCCGCTGCCAAACTGAATTTTTCCTGCCACGGGGCCTTCCTGGAAGTTGCCGGCCATCGTGGCCAGCATTTCGTTGTCCGACGGGTTGATATTGTAGAGTATCGTCTGCGGCAGCGACCCTTCGCAGCACAGGCGGTCGAGGAAGCGAGCCATCTGTCGCGCTGTGTTTGGCGTGCCGATGGAGTCGAATCCCGAGTCCGGACCGAGCTGTTGCATCATCCGCGTGTTGTTGTTGCGAATGGGACCGTAGTGGAATTGCTGCGTCCAACCGGCGCGGTGGTCCTGACGGCCAAACTCCAGCAGCAACGCGCTGCGATACTTGCGTACATCCGTCGCGCTGACTTGCTGGCCGTCCAGCGCGCGACTGAAGATTTGCCGCACTTCTGCTTCTGTGAAGTCGTCGGCATAAAACTCCTCGAGTCCGTGGTCGGACAGGCGGCAGCCCAGCGACGCAAAGAAGTCGTGCCGGCGCTGTAGCGCTTCGAGCAGCGTGTCGTACGAGCTGATTTCCAGGTCGGCAGCCGTGCCAAGACGAGTCAGGTACTGTCGGAACTGTACGGGGTCGTCAATGGCCAGCGCTTTGTCGGGGCGCCATGTGGGCAACATCTTGGTGAATGTAGCGTTTTCAGCTTTGCCATCTTTGTTTTCCTGCGCAGCAATCTCTTTGGCATAGGCCTGATGATACTGCAGCGAGTCGGCCGGGTCGTCTGTCGTGCATACCACTTCCACACGGTAGCGTCGCATCAGTCCGCGTGCACTGAACTCGGGCCGCTGCAGCATCTCGTTGCACTGCTCGTAAATCTCGCGTGCGGACTTCGGATTCAGAATTTTTTGGATGCCAAAGGCCGTTCGCAGCTCGAGGTGTGTCCAGTGGTAGAGCGGGTTGCGCATGCAGTAGGGCATTGTCTCGGCCCATTTCTCAAACTTCTCCCAGTCCGAGGCGTCGCCCGTGATGTAGCGTTCGTCCACGCCGTTAGACCGCAGCGCGCGCCACTTGTAGTGGTCGCCGCCAAGCCACAATTCCGTGATGGAACGAAAGCGATAGTCCTCGGCCACCTGACGCGGGTCGAGATGGCAGTGATAATCTATGATGGGCAACTGTGCCGCCTCCTCGTGATACAGCTTTCTTGCCGTTTCCGTCTGCAGCAAGAAATCTTTGTCCATGAAAGCCTTCATAATTCTATTCTATAATTTTTTTGCCTCGTCCCCAGTTCTTGCCACTCTTCGGGCTTTGCCTCCCCTCGGAGAGTGCGCAAGGTGGGGACTGTCAGTCCATATTCATCGCAATGCCAAGCTCCAGTCCGCGCAGCTCGGCCAGTCCGCGCAGGCGTCCGATGCAACTGTATCCCGGGTTGGTGCGTTTCTTCAGGTCGTCGCACATCTGATGTCCGTGGTCGGGCCGCATGACGATGCTTTTCTGGCGCTGTTGCTGGATTTCGAGGAATGCTTTCATCACTTCGTACATGGGTACGTCGCCTTCCAGGTGGTTAGCCTCGTGGAAGTTGCCTTCGGCGTCGCGCTGCGTCGAGCGGAGGTGTACGAACTCAATGCGGTCTGCGAAGCGTCGCATCATGGCCGGCAGGTCGTTCTGCGCAATTACTCCGAATGAGCCTGTACAGAGGCAGAGTCCGTTGGCGGGACTGGGCACGGCGTCCACCAGGGCTTGGAAGTCCTCGGCTGTGCTGAGTATGCGCGGCAGGCCAAGGATGGAGAATGGCGGGTCGTCGGGATGAATCACCAGCGTAACGCCTGCCTGCTCGGCTGCGGGACACACTTCGCGAAGGAAGTAAATCAGATTCTCGCGAAGGCGCTCGGGCGTGATGCCTTTGTAGCGATCCAGTTCCTTCTGGAATTGCTCCAGCGTGAAGCTTTCTTCCGACCCTGGCAGGCCAGCTATCATGTTGCGCGTGATGAGGGCCTGTTCTGCGGCATCCATTTTTTCGAAGCGCGCACGTGCCTTCTGTATCTCCGCTTCCGTATAATCGGCTTCTGCTCCGGGTCGTTTCAGGATAAAGAGGTCGAAGGCCACGAATGCGGCACGCTCGAAGCGTAGTGCCCGGCTGCCGTCGGGCATCTCATAGGCGAGGTTTGTGCGTGTCCAGTCGAGCACGGGCATGAAGTTGTACGTCACCACCTTGATGCCGAGTTCGCCAAGATTGGTGAGGCTCTGCTTGTAGTTCTCGATGTACTGCTGGAAGTTGCCCGTCTGCGTCTTGATGTGTTCATGCACCGGCACGCTTTCCACGGCCACCCACTTCAGACCGGCGTCTTCCACCGTCTTCTTGCGCAGTGCGATTTCTTCTTTGGTCCAAACCTCACCGTTGGGAATGTGATGCAGCGCTGTTACAACTCCGGTGGCTCCTGCCTGCCGGATGTCCTGCAGGCTCACTGGGTCGTTTGGGCCGTACCAGCGGAAGCTCTGCTCGCATAAATATTTTGCTTTCATATTTATTTCTTATTTACTATGCACTATGAACTATGGACTGTTAAATGCTGAATGCATCGAAGCCGCCGTCCACCACCGAGAGGACACCCGTCACGAAGCTGCTGGCGTCGCTTATCAGGTAATGAATCGTACCGAAGAGTTCTTCGGGCTCTGCGAAACGTCCGGCCGGCGTGTGTGCGATAATCGT
The DNA here is from genome assembly GCA_902787575.1 of uncultured Bacteroidales bacterium. Taxonomy (GTDB): domain Bacteria; phylum Bacteroidota; class Bacteroidia; order Bacteroidales; family Bacteroidaceae; genus Physcousia. The sequence goes on from CADAGX010000019.1 coordinate 22,707, forward strand.
CTTGGCGCGGTCCGTCAGCGAACCGTCCTCGTTGGTCAGCAACGCGCGGTTCTGGTTGGTCAGCAGGAAACCGGGCACGATGGCATTCACGCGAAGCTCGGGACTGAACTTCGTAGCCAGTTCCGTAGCCATGTACTTGGTGTAGTTGCCAATGGCAGCTTTCGCAGCACCGTAGCCAACCACGCGTGTCAGCGGGCGCAATGCGCTTTCGGAGCAGAAGTTCACGATGGCGCCCTTCTGGTTTTGGGCCATCACAGGCACGAATACCTGCGTCGGCAGTACGGTTCCGAAGAGGTTCAGTTCCACCACCTTGCGGAAGGCGTCGAGGTCCAGGTCGAGGAACGTCTTGTCCGGAGCAATCGTAGCACCGGCCATGTTGCCTCCGGCCGCATTCAGCAGCACGTCGATGGTGCCGAAACGAGCCACGATGTCGTCGCGGTTCTGCTCCAGCGTTTCTTTCTTTAGCACGTCGGTCTCCAGAAACAGCGCTTCGCCCTTCTCGTTGAGTTCTGCCTCCAGTTGCTTTCCTTGCTCGGCCACGCGGTCCAGCACCACCACCTTTGCACCTTGCTCCACCAGATAGTGAGCAATGTTGCGGCCCAGAATACCGCAGCCGCCCGTCAGGACAATCACTTTGCCCCGAATGTCAAATAAGTTTTTCATTGTTATCCTGTTTTTTTTACTGTGAAATATGTCTGTTCGCTCGTCCCATACGCCCTCCCCTCGGGGAGGGACAGGGGTGGGGGTCTATGCTTCTTTCACTGGCTTGTATCGCGGCACGAGTACCTTCAGGCAGCACCAGCCCAGCATATAGGCCAGCGCGCAGTAGCAGAAGATGATAAAGTATCCGGCGGGCTTGCCTTCGAAGCCGAGGAAGTGCATATTCGTCTCGGCTGCGTAGTCAAACAGATTGCCCGACACCTTATTTATTATATACGAGCTCACGCCGCCTGCCAGTCCGTTGATGCCGGTCATCGTGCCAACGGCTTTCTTTGGGAACAAGTCGCTGGCCACCGAGAAGAGGTTGGCCGACCACGACTGGTGTGCCGCACCGGCGATGCCAATTAGCACGATGGGGAACCAGTAGCTCAGCGTGCCGAGCGGCTGTGCGAAGAGCGTGAAGAGCGGCAGCACGGCAAACACCAGCATTGCCTTCAGGCGGGCGTCGTAGGCGTTCTGCCCCGTGCGGTTGATGATGATGGTGGGCAGCTTGCCGCCAAGTATGGAAAGCATCGTAATTGCGTACAGCACAAAGATGAGCATGATGGCCACCGGATTGTCGGACGGCAACTTATAGACATCCGAGATGTAGGCCGGCGTCCAGAACAGGAAGAACCACCACACACCATCCGTCACCAGCTTGGCCAGGAAGATGGCCCACGTCTGAGGCAGGCGCACGAAGCGGCTCAGTGGGATGTTCTTCTCGCTGTCCTCGCCGCTCGTCTGCTCACTCTGGGCGGCCTCGTCTGCGTCGTGCTGTATGTATGCCAACTCGGCAGCGTTCACGTGTGGGTTCTGCTCAGGACGTTTATAGACAAAGAGCCACAGCCCCAGCCAGATGAAGCCCAGTGCACCGATGATGATGAACGCCATTTCCCATCCGCCGCCTATGCCTTGGTTCTTGAAGTAGCGAGCCAGCAGCGGAATAGAGAGCGGAGCCACCAGTGCACCGATGGTGGAGCCGGAGTTGAAGATGCTGGTGGCAAAGGCACGGTCCTTCTTGGGGAAATATTCGGCCGTCACCTTGATGGCAGCGGGGAAGTTGCCGCTCTCGCCGATGCCCAGCACCACGCGCGAGACGATGAAACACCATGCGCTCACCGTCGAGATGGCCAGTGCCACGTCGCCCGTGGCAGCTATCATCTGTTCCATGCTGCCAAGGCCCAGGTGCCACATCGTGGCCAGGCCGCACAGCGCATGCATACATGCGCCCACCGACCAAATGGCAATCGCCCATATGTAGCCCTTCTTCACTCCAATCCAGTCCATAAACCTGCCGGAGAACAAGTTTGCCACGGCATAAACCAGACCGAAGATGGCGGCAATGTTGCCGTAGTCGGCGTCCGTCCAGTGGAAGTCGGGAGCAATGAAATCTTTCCATGTCAGCGACAGCACCTGACGGTCCATGTAATTGATGGTAGTTGCCAGAAAGAGCATGCCACAGATGGTCCATCTGTAACGAGTCATTTTTTGCGACGATTGTGTGTCCATAGTCATACGTTTTCTTGAAGTTTTTATGTCATTCGCCTGCAAAGTTAGCAAATATTTCGTATCTCGCCAAGTTTTTCTTGCAAAAATAGTGTTTGTCTCCTTCCCGCGTCCGAAAGTGTCATGCGAGGCACATAAAAATGCGACGCGTCGCATGCGTTCATGCGACACGTCGCTATCGTTCACGCCACGCGTCGCAAATGTCATTGCCACGCGTGGCATTTCACAGCCTCGGCAAATCGGTTTTTCGTTTTCTCGTTATGTCGCTATTTCGTTATAACGAGAAATCGCTAAATCCTCTTTCACCATTCTTCCCATTCCATGCCGCCACTGCGACGATCGGGTGTGGCGTCGTTGCCGCCGCGCTGTCGCGAGCGGGCCGGGCCACTGCCTCCACCGCCGTAGTTGAGCGGTCCGTTTATGGAGCGAACAGTGTCGCCGCTGCCTGTCAGCAGATGCGATTCCGTATGCAGCGAAATGCTGCGCACCGTGGGGCTCGAATATATTTTCTTCATGGCCGTGTCCTCCTTTATTTAATGATTACTTTTCGTCCGTTGTTCACGTAGATGCCTTTGGCCGTTGGCTTGCCGCTCAGGCGCACGCCGTCCAGCGAATACCAAGTCTCGCCCTTTGTTGAGGTGTCGGGCGTGAGGCGCTGTATGGCTGTCTGATTTCCATTGCCGTCTAAGTTCAGGCGGAAGTCTTTGACGGGCGACGAAGTGTCGCCGGCCGTCAAGCCGTTGCCGAGGCGGAAGTAGGCGCGGAAGGCACCTACGGCGAAATCGCTCTCCGTCGGGTAGTAGAGTGTGCTGCCGCCGCCGAGGTAGAGGTTGGTGGCTGGCGTGGTGAAGATGGGTGTGGTGGAGTAGGTGCTGCAGAACGTGACGTTGCCATCGTGGGTCCCTTCTTCACTGCCTTCCTCCGTTGTCTGCTCCATATAGTCAGTTTTTGCGGAGACTGTAACACCGGTGAAGACGGGGTTCACGATGTCCGTGCCGCCTGCGTCCCACTTGACAATTATGGGGCAGCCTTCTTCGTATAAATCGGTAAATGAACCCCTGCTATCTATTATGGTAAAGAAATAGAGATACAGAAGGCCGTTCTCTATCTGTCCGCTGCGGTGGAAGCCTTCGTTATAGTATGGAGTCATATACTCGTTTTCATCAAACCAGTTTTCTTCTTGCAATACTTTAATGGTGGCGCCATGCAGGGGACTGCTTTCGTTCTGCCGGATGTCATTCAATAAGTGGAGTCCGAAGGGCAGGCACAGCGTGTTCCACTCGCCGTCCTTATAGAGTGTGCGTCCCAGCAGCACGATGTTGGCCTGCTTGCTTTTGAGGGCTGCAATGCGGTCGGTGTTCTTGCTGCCGGCAGGCTCTGCGCTGTCGTCGTCGAGCAGCACTTCCACGCCCAGCAGTTCCTTTTCGTTCAGCTGCGACGGGTCGGCGATTACGCCGCTCAGCGGCTCCGTGCCGTCCCAGAGCGTCTGTCCGTCCTGCACTGTGAGCGTGCTGCAAACGTAGCTGTTGGCTGTGATGCGGTCGGCGGCGCTGCTGCAGCCCAGGGTGATGGCGTTGTTGCCATTGCCCGCCTTAATGCCGCCGCCGGTGCCGGTAGCCGTGACGATGCCGCCCAGAATGCTGATGTTGCCGGCGTATGGGGTGGTATAAGGGGTGTACATGCCTATGCCGGTGTTGCCGGTGGCGGTAGCCGTGACGGTGCCGCCCAGAATGCTGATTCCGTTTTTGGCACGGAGGCCAGTGCTTGAACCCGTGCTGGTGACGCAGCCTCGGCGGATGGTGAGGGTTCCGTTGCCGGCATTTATGCCCATTCCCCCGTAGCCCGTGGCAGTGACGGAGCCACCGTTCAGTTCGATGTCTTTTTCTGCACTGATACCTGATATGTTGGATATGCATACGATGCTTCCGGTGCCGAGTTTCTGGCCGTAGATGGCGAGGGAGCCATCTGTGGCTTGAAGGGGAGAACTGTTGTTGTACATGTCGTCGATGGTAAGCGTCGCGCCGTCGCACAAGATGATATTTACAGCCTTGTCCCGGAAGTACATAATTGAGCTAAAGGTCACATCGCTGCTCACGTAGTACCAGGCTTCATCGTTTTGGCTATTTCCGTAGTTCTTGGTGCCGCTGACAATCTCAGTGGGGGTGACGACGCTTTGCTCGTTGCCATCGGCATCGATGTATGCGATGACGGGTCCTGTGTTCACCGTCACGGTGGCGTCGGCTGCGGGCATGGTGGCTGAGAAGGTGCCGTTGCCGTTGTCTGTGGCTCGAGTGCCGTTCACGCTAACTGTCACTGCGTATCCTTCGCCTGGTGCTTCGCCGCTGTAGCTGAGCGTGAGCTGAGCACCGCTGAAGGCGTAGGGCGTGCCGTCGATGTCGGCGCCGGTGGTGTAGGTGGCGTTGCCCGTACCCGGCAGTGTGGCCGAAGGCGAGGCGGTGCGTGTGAGGGTGACGTCGGCTGGCAGGGTGAGGGCGTAGAGTGCGCGAGCTCCGTCCACGTCGCTGGTGGCGGTGCTGGAAGCTGTGCCCACACCTACATTGGTGGCGTTTGCCACGCCAGCCACGGTGCAGGCGCTGTAGTAGTTGCGGGTAAGGATGGTGTTCTTTTCATTTAAACCGATGATGGCACCACGGCCGTTGGCGTCGGGGATGGCAGCGCCGACGGCAATACAGTCAGTGATGGTAGCGGAAGTACAACTACCCACAATGCCACCAGAAGAACCACACGTAATACCACTCTTGGTGGTTAGGGCGGCGCGGCTGATGCATCGGTTTACGTGGCCTTCATCGTTGTAGCCCACAATGCCACCGTGTTGAATGCAATCTTTTACGGCATGGATGCAGACGTCGTCAGCTACGGTGCAGTCCTCCACGGTGCCGTACAAGTAGCCTGCGATGCCACCGCTCATATCGTAACCGGTGATGCGGGTGTCGGTAATATTGACATTGCGGACGGTGCCGGAGAAGACCTTACCGAAAATGCCTTGGCGTTCATTGGCGTCATCATTGCCGCCCCTATAGATACGGATGCCGCTGATGGTATGGCCACCGCCGTCGTACGTGCCGTTGAAATAAATAGTCGTACCACCTGTGCCGATGGCAGTGTAGTTGTTCTCCGTGCTGGAGGCGTTGTTCCACGTTGTGGCGTGGGGGAAGGCGATGTCGGCCACCTGGCGGAAGTTAAGTCCGCGGGTGTTGTTGCCTCCGTTCACGTAGCTGGCCAGGCCGCGCAGGTCGTCGTGCGTCTGGATAAGGTAATTGCCGCTGCCATCCGTCTGGAAGTCGCTGAGCGTGTAGGCGAAGTCGTCATCGAGCGTGCAGAGGCTGCTGGCAGTGACAGAGCCGCCCGCGAGGCTGTTGCCTGACAAGTCCGTGACGGTGCCGCTGAGGCCGGTGATATTGAGGGCGTCCGTGGCATCCTGCGGAATGGTGGTGCTGAAGGTGAGCACGTTGGTGCCGGAGCCCGCCACGTAGCTGAGGTTGCCCCAGTTGCTGGTCAGCTTGGGGGAGCTGGAGGTGACAATCTCGCTGAAAGCCACGCTGACATAGACGGTATTACCCTTGGCGTGGCGGCCGGGATTGACGCAGACCGCACTCATGGACGGTGCGGTGTTGTCGCAGAGGGCCATGCGGACGAAGAGGTCCTTGTATCCCCATGTGTCGTCGTTGTCGCCACCGGCATCGAAGCGGGTGGTGATGTAGCCGGTGCTGGCTTTGAAGATTAGGGAGCAGGCGCCCTGATAGCCCGCCTTGAACTTTTGCTGCCAGAGATGGCCGTTGGCCTGCGAGAACTCGGTGATGCTGATGCCTGCTAAGGATTCCTGCGTCTTGTTGGCGTAGTCGTAGCGGTGAGGGAAGTACTGCTTGCCTTCGGCGTTGCTGCCATCGGAAAGCTCGAAGCAGGTCTTATAGACCGAGTTTACAAGGTCGTTGACGCTCCCGCTAGGGTCGGCGCCGGTGTCGTAGGAGGCGCTGTTGTTGCCTTCGACGATCTGGATATACTGGTAGCCGTCGTCCCTCTCCTTCTCGGTGAAGCAGACGGTGGCGTAAATCTTGTAGCCGATGCTGTTGAGGTAGGTGGCATCAGCGCCCGTGGTGTTGATAAGCGTGGCGGTGCTGACGGTGGCTGCCTTCTGTGCGTAGTCGTAGCTGTCGTCGATGAGTACGTAGCCGATGAGCGTGCCGCTGGTCTCCACCTGGCTGGTGGGCGGTGTGTAGCTGACATCCACGTACTTGCTGCTGCTGAGGTTGCTGGCGTAGTTGCCGTTACTGTCGAAATAAACCAGATTGACGATACTTTGGCTTACCTTGGCCGTACTGAAGCTGGTGCCATTGGTCATGGTGCGTGTGGCACTGCCCAGCAGGAAGCCGGCGCGGTCGGTCACCTCCAGCTTGTAGCTGCGGTTGGTGCCGCCGTTCTGATACTTGTAGGCGTTGGCAGGAGTCTTCTCCGTCACCTCCACCGTCCTGGTGTCTTCGTTGGCCGGGAAGTTCAGTTCGCCGCTTACGGCGGTGAAGTGCTGGCCCTCATAGGCTGTCAGCCCCACCGTGCGGTAGAGCACCTTCTGGTCGTAGGTCTTATCGCTACGCTTGATGGTGAACGTCGTCTTGTTGGTGCTGCCGTTGTAGCTGGCTTCGACGGTCCACGTACTTTCGGCCCATGCCTGTTGCCCCGTTGCCAGTGCCGCAATTGTCAGCACCGCGCCGAGGACTTTGTGTAGAATTCTGGTCGTTCGACTCATATCTGATACCTATTTATATATTATTTCTGTCGATGCATAGTCTATCACGCTGCAAATATACACATTTTTCGCAGAATCACTTTCGTTTTCGAGAAATGTTATCGTTTTTTGTTGCGACACAACAAATTCGTTTCTTCCCTCCTAAATTTTTTTTCGCGAAAAAACCTACATCCTACACTTTTTGGTACTTATTGTTTTGTTTGCCAGCTGGTTATTGGGGTGTAGGTTAGTGTGTAGGTTTTGCCAAAAGGTGTAGGTTTTGTGCGAATTTTGTAATTTTCCATGGATTTTGTAGTCCCGTTTATCCACGTGTCATTCCGACGAAAGGAGGAATCTTATGCACCGCGCATTGATTGAGATGCTTCCTTCGTCAGCATGACACAAGTGGTGTGCGCCTCGTGCTATGCGGAATTTGACAAGCAAATTCCCTACAGAGAGAAGCGTATTTTTTAGTTGCAGTCCATCACGGGTAGGGTCTTTGCTTGTCAAAGACCGCATGGCAAGGGGCACATAAGAAAAAAGGACGTTTCTTTTTGCTTAATCTTACTTTTCTTCTTATATTTGTACCTCGTAAGGAAATATTAATGAAATATCGGATAATTCTTCTTGCCGTTACGACGCTTTTGATGCCACGTGCGTTTGGTCGCGGGCTGAGCCGTGAGACGGCAGAAAGTGTGCGTGAAAAAATAATTTCGTCGTGGCGGGAACGTGTACGGCTGCAGTACGCAGATATGATGTGGTCGGGCGACGCTTCTAAGCTGCAGGTGAGCAGCAGCGAGGCGACGATGCCTCTATGGTATGCGGTGTATGGCAACACGCCGTTCGGGCGTCGCTCGCTCTGGATTTCGCTGCATGGCGGTGGCGGCACAACGCAGGAGGTGAACAACCAGCAGTGGGAGAACCAGAAACGACTCTACAGACCCGACGAGGGTGTGTACGTGGCGCCACGCGCTCCGTGGAACGCCTGGAATATGTGGTGCAAGCCAGAGATAGACTCGCTTTACGAGCGACTTATCGAGTGCATGGTCTGCACGCAGGGCGTGGACCCCGACAGGGTTTTCCTAATGGGCTACTCGGCCGGCGGCGACGGCGTGTGGCGAATGGCTACGCGCATGACGGACCACTTTGCCGCAGCTTCGATGATGGCCGGACATCCGGGTATCGTGGGACTGCGCAACCTGCTGAACCTGCCGTATATGATTTGGTGCGGCGAGCAGGACCATGCTTACAACCGTGCCAGGCTCTGTGCTGCGAAGGGTCGCGAGTTGGACAGCTTACAACGCATCGAGCCTGCCGGCTATGTGCACGAGACGCACATCGTGCCGGGCAAGGGACATTGGATGGACCGCGAGGATGCTGCAGCGCTTCGGTGGATGCAGCGATACACACGAAATCCCTATCCGAAGCACGTCATCTGGCAGCAGGAAGAGGAGGTTCGCCAGTATTTCTATTGGATAAGTGTGCCGCCCAGCGAACGACAGAAAGGCCGTCGCGTGGAGGTGCAAATCAAGGACGGTAACAGGGTGGAAATCACCGAGTGCGACTACTCGCATCTGACGCTGAACCTGAACGACCAGCTGTTGGACCTCGACCGCCGTGTGAAGGTGTTCTACCACGGGCGGCAAATCTACAGCGGTCGCGTGCAGCGCTCCGAAAGTTGCCTGCGACGGACCATGGAGGAACGGCGCGACCCGTCGTTCTGCTTCCCGGCACAGCTGACCGTGACGATTGGAAACTGAAAAAACCTTACACTAAAATAAATATACACTATGTCACGAACCAAAACATTACTCTTGTCTGCGCTGATTGCCACAGCTGCCACGGCGCAGAACACGTTCACCTATAGCGGTGGACGGATTAATCTGTCTGAAAATACGTTCAGCAGCAAACTTGTGAGCCGTCTGCAGGGAGTGGAGAAACAGGGCTACCAGGGCATGGACGTTTACGGGCAGACGGTTGTCAGCCTGCAGAACTCGGGCGTCGCAACGCTTTATCACTACGACGGGCAGACACTGACCAAGCTGGGCGACTCGTTTACACTGGCCAGCCACGACAAGGAAAATCACTCGAATGTGGCCTCGCTGAGCCGCAAGTTCTTTGCCGAGTCCGACCCGCTGCCGCTGCTCTACGTCAGCCAGTGCTCGAAGGGCCGATACCGCGGCATGAAGGATGTCTGCTTCGTGGAGCGGATTTTGCCCGACCAGAAACGCAGCGAGCTGGTGCAGACGATACTCTACGACGATGTGAATCATAATTTCGGCTACGCGTTGCAGTGGGTGCTGGACACCGAAAACGGATTTCTCTACGGCTACGGCAACACGGTGAACAACACCGACTCGAAGAACCGCCATCGCATCGTCAAGTTCCGCATCCCGGAAATCGGCGACTCGCTGGTGCGGCTGACAGACGCCGACCTGCTGGAGAATTACCTTATCGAGGATACCTACGGCCTGCCGTATAATCCGATAGGGCAGGGCCTCTTTATCCGCAATGGCTTGTTGTATATGCCCACGGGCTTCGGTCGCGAGAGCGCTCCGTCGTATCTCTACGTCTGGAACCTCGCCACGCGCCAAATGCACACCGTGCTGGACTTGCGCGAAGCCACGCAGGGCGAACTGGAAGACTGCGCCGCCTTTGGCTCGGCACTGCTCATACAGGCGCAGGGCAGCCTCTACAGACTCGATTTCTAACGTAATAGACTGACTTTTTTCTTACACCGCATCGATATGAAATGCCATACGCTCCTTGTCGCTTGCCTTCTTGCTCTGGCGCAGCCTCAGGCTGCTCAGACACCGCAGTCGCTGACCCTGCATTACGACCGGCCGGCTCAGTTTTATGAGGAGGCACTGGTCATCGGCAACGGCACGATGGGCGCCACCGTGTATGGCGGCACGAAGGAGGATGTGCTGCAGCTGAACGACATCACGCTCTGGACGGGCGAGCCCGAGCGGCCCGACACCAGCACCGCGTACCGCCACCTTCCCGAGATGCGGCGTCTGCTCTTCGGCGAGGACTATCGGGCGGCCAACACGCTGTCGCGCAAGTTTCAGGGCCACTACAGCCAGAACTATCAGCCGCTGGGCGAAATCTCGATTCAGTATCTCGGCGATACAGCTGTTACCGACTACAGCCGCTGGCTCGACATCTCGGACGCCACGCTGCATACTCGCTACCGGCGAGGCGGCGCTTGGAGTGAAACGGAGTACATGGCCACGGCACCGGACTCGGGAATCGTGGTGCGACTCGTGTGTCCGACAGGCATACACGCCCGCATCGGGTTTCGCTCGCTGCTGCCCTGTGTGGCCACGGCCGACGGAGCGCAGATTTGCGCAGAGGGCTATGCCGCCTACTTCTCGTATCCGAGCTACCACATAGAAAACGGACAGTCGCACCTCTACGACCCGCAGCGTGGCATCCACTTCCGTACGCTCATCAACGCCGAGTCTACGAGTGGCACCGTTAGAACCGACGGCGACGGGCTGCTGCTGGACGGCTGCCGCGAGGTGATACTGCGCGTGGTGAACGTTACCAGCTTCAACGGATACGACAAAAATCCGGTGCGAGAGGGATGCGACTTCCGTGGCATCGCTGCGCGCAGGATGCGTGCCATGTTGGGGAAGGACTACAATGCGCTGCAACAGTCGCATGTGGCTGACTACAAATACTTTTTCGACCGCGTGCAACTCGACCTTGGCCGTACCGACGCGGCTGTGTCGGCACTGCCCACAGATACGCAACTGCGGCGCTACACGGAGCAGGGCGAGGATAATCCTGCGCTCGAAGCACTTTATTTCCAGTTCGGGCGATACCTGCTGATTTCGTGCTCGCGAACACGTGGCGTACCTGCCAACCTGCAGGGCTTGTGGAACAACAAAATCTTGCCGCCGTGGAGTTGCAATTATACCACGAACATCAACCTCGAGGAGAACTACTGGGCGGCCGAGGTGGCTGCGCTGCCGGAGATGCATCAACCGCTCTTCGACTTTATTGCAGCGGCCAGCGTAAACGGACGACAGACGGCGCAGCACTATTTCGGCGTGCGAGAGGGTTGGTGTCTGGCGCACAATTCGGACATCTGGGCCATGACAAATCCTGTGGGCAAGGGCAGTGGCAGTCCCAGTTGGGCCGGTTGGACGATGGGTGGCGCGTGGGTGTCGACGCACATCTGGGAGCATTTTCTCTTCACACAAGACCGCTCGTTCCTGCGGCAGTATTATCCGTATCTGAAAGGCGCGGCACAATTCTGTCTGGGCTTCCTCGTGGAGAAAGACGGACATCTGCTGACGGCGCCCGGCACGTCGCCCGAAAATACTTACATCACAGACGACGGCTACCACGGCGCAGTGCTGTATGGAGGATTCGCCGATATCTCGATGGTGCGAGAGTGTCTGTCGGATGCTGCGGCCGCTGCCAAGGAGCTTGGCGTGGACGCGTCGTTCCGGCAACAGGCCGAAAGAGCACTGGCGCGCCTGCTGCCCTATAGAATTGGCAGCGACGGGAAACTGCAGGAATGGTATCACGACTGGAAGGACGCCGAGGTGCGTCATCGCCACCAGTCGCATCTGTTCGGACTCTATCCGGGCCACCAGATTACGAGCGAGACACCCGAGTTGGCACAGGCCGCAGCCAAGACGCTGGAGATACGCGGAACGGAGACAACAGGCTGGAGTGCGGGTTGGCGCGTGAATCTGTTTGCGCGCTTACGCAATGCAGAGAAAGCTTACGAGATGCTGCAGAAGTTGCTGCGCTTCGTGAGTCCCGACGAGTACAAGGGCGCAGACGCACTACGTGGTGGCGGCACGTATCCGAACCTTTGGGACGCACATTCGCCGTTCCAGATTGACGGCAACTTCGGCGGTTGTGCCGGCATTGCCGAGATGCTGCTGCAGTCGTCGCCCACGGATATCTACCTGCTGCCTGCCGTGCCGAAGAAATGGAAGGACGGCAGCGTCAGCGGACTGAGGGCGCGTGGCGGTTTTGAAGTGTCGATGCAGTGGAAGGATGGGCAGGTGACGTCGCTTAGTGTGCGCGCCGTTAAAGCTGCTTCTACGCGCCTGCACTTCAACGGCACGGAGCAGGTGCTGACATTGCGTGCCGGCGAGACGAAAACCGTGCTCTGACTTGGCCGTCGTTGCCGTCAGGGACTATTCTGCGGCGCTTAGCTGCACGTCTATCACATTGGGATAGTGATCGGTAAGACGTATGGTAAAGTTGGTTTGCACGCATTCGAAACGCTTTACCTCCACGTTCTTTCCGTCGCGCAGTAGGCAGTGGTCTATGGCGCCAAGCTGGCGAGTTGGGCTGGGACGGCGACTTTTTCGCGAGAAGCCCTCCGACGGGCTGCAAATGTGATGGCCATTTGTCTGGTCGGCATACTCGGTGGCCAACTTGTAACACGGCTCAAACCTGTTTTCGAAGAATTGTTTCATGGGCGGCGTGCTCTCGTAGCAGTTCATGTCGCCTGTCACAAAGATGGGGCACGCGTGCTGCGCGCTGATAATGTCAGCTTCGGCCAGCATTAGACGTACTTGCGCAGCCCGTGCTTGCGTGCTTCCGGGCTGCTTTTGGTCGCCTTGATACCACAGATGCGTGGTTATGACGGCAAAGATTCTTCCCGTTGCTTTGTGGCGAAACACAGTCGAGGCAAACGACTTACTGCCGTTGTTGCTCCACTTTTTGGGCGTATAAAGCACATAGTTCGAGTCCAAGAGTTCCACCGTTTCGCGGCGGTAGAAAATCGGCGTGTTGTTCCAATTCTTATCGCCGGCGTGTGACAGCTGGTATTCGTTCTTGATGCGCGGATAAAAACGCGTGTGCATGTGGTGGTTGTATTCTTGCAGCGTCACCACATCGGGCGCATAGGCGTGTACCAACTGCGCCAAAAGCGGAGCGCGCGTGTCGTCGCGCGGATCTACACCGAGTGTCTGCCATGCTGGTGGGATGGTTTCGGCCGAGTAGTCCCATATGTTGTCGTCGAGGATGCGTAGGTTGGCGCCGCCGGTCATCGGGAAAAGTTTTTCTCCCATCACGCTGCCGCTCGTGGAGTATCCGCGTGCTATTTCTCCCTTTTCGGCAAGTCGTTTTGCCACAGTCTGCATGGCTTTCTTCATGGCCCAGGCTCCGCCGCCGTTGATAACGAGAGCTCCTTCCTCTGCCCACAGGCTGTAATCCCACGTGTCGGTACCTTTCTTGTTGGTCAGAAGGATGTATGGGACATCGGAAATCGACGTGTCGGGCGCCACCTTGAGGGCTGTGCCAGTGGTCTCTGTCAGCAGGCGGTTTAGTTCGTTGGCGGCTTCGATACCTTCCTCTGGTTCGGCCGCCGAGTCGTAGAAGATGGTGTAGCGTGTTAGATTCTGGCCCGCGATGCGGAATTTTCTGTGAGTGGTGCCGCTCGTCAGCAGCACAAGTGCTGCAAGTAGCAGCATGTAGTGTCTGGTTTTCATCGAATAGTATTTTAGAATTGCGGCAAATTTACGAAGAATATTTGATTTATGAATTAAATGACGTAACTTTGCGTCGAAAAATATGCATACGTTATGAAAAATATTATGCTTTGTGCTGCCCTTGCTGCGTTCCTCTTCTGTGGCTGCAACGGCCAGAAGACGCAGAAGCAGGAAGGCCACGCCGAATATAAGACCATGCAGGTGGAGACTTCGGACTTTATGCTCCACTCGCGTTACACAGCAACTATGACGGGACGACAGATTGTGGAGGTGCGACCTCAAGTTTCCGGCCGTATCACACGCATCTGCATTCGCGAAGGCGAACGGGTGCGTCGCGGTCAGACGCTGTTCGTGATAGACCAAGTGCCATATCAGATGGCGCTGAAGGTGGCATCGGCAAAGGTGGGCAGCGCGCGTGCACAGATGGAGACGGCGCGCTTGAACTACGAAAGCGAGGTGTCGCTGCAGTCGCAGGACATCGTTTCGGACTTCACGGTCCGTACCACCGAAAACAAGCTACGCGAGGCGGAGGCGGCCCTTCGTCTGGCCGAGGCTGAGGAGGCAAACGCACGGAATAGCCTTTCGTACACCGAGGTGCAAAGTCCCGTCAGCGGTGCGGCATCCATGATACCGTATCATGTGGGCGCACTGGTGAGCAGCTCGATTGCCGAACCGCTGGTTACGGTGGCCGACGACAGCGAGATGTGGGTCTATTTCTCGATTACCGAGAGTCAGGCGCTCGATTTAACGACGCGTTATGGGACGATAGACAACTTCATAAAGAATTCGCCGGAGCTGGAACTGGAACTGAGCAACGGAACGCTCTATCCGCTGAAGGGTCGCATCGACGCTGTGAGCGGCACGGTGGAAGGTAGCACGGGTGCTGTGAGCATTCGCGCCGTGTTCCAGAACCCTGACGGACTGCTCAGGAACGGCGGCAGTGCGGTTGTGGTGTTGCCTACGGAGAGGAAGAATTGCATCGTCGTGCCGCAGGAGGCTACCATGCAACTGCAGAACCGGTATTTCGTGTATAAGATAGTAGATGGAAAGACGGTTGCCACGCCCGTGGATGTGTATCCCTCTGACGACGGCAAGCATTATATCATAGAGAATGGGCTGCATGCCGGCGACATCATCATTGCAGAAGGTGCCGGACTGATGCGAGAAGGTGTGGAAGTGAACGTCGGAAAATAGTTTTCACACATCGCAGCAAAGATTTAACGTTTAAATAGAAAATTCCTGCCTGTCAGAAAATTATGCAAATACGCACTTTTATAGATCGTCCCATATTGGCCGGTGTAATCTCTGTCCTGATAGTGATAGTGGGATGCATCGGACTGTCGCGTCTGCCGCTTGAACAGTTTCCCGAGATAGCTCCGCCCACGGTGCGCGTCATGTGCAGCTATACGGGAGCAAACGCCGAAACCGTGCAGAAGAGCGTCATTGTGCCGCTGGAGGAAGCCATCAACGGAGTGGAGGGCATGATTTATATGTCGTCCAGCGCGTCGAATACCGGTACTGCCAGTGTTGCAGTATTCTTCCGTCAGGGCACAAATGCCGATATGGCCATGGTGAATGTACAGAATCGTGTGGCCACCGTGCAGGGACGCTTGCCAAGCGACGTAGTGAAGGGCGGCCTGACAGTTCGTAAACGTCAGACCAGCAATATCAAGCAACTCGCCGTATATAGTCCGAATGATATGTTCGACCGCAGCTTTCTCGCCAATTATACGAAGATTAATATCGAGCCGCAGCTGTCGCGTATCATGGGAGTTGGCGAAGTAAATGTGCACGGCGCCGACTACTCTATGCGAATCTGGCTGGACCCGACGAAGATGGCACGTTACGGACTGGTGCCGTCGGACGTCACACGCGTGCTGGATGAGCAGAATGTGGAGGCGCCAGCAGGTACGCTCGGCGCTGAGTCGGAGAATACGTTTCAGTATGTGCTGAAGTATCGTGGCCGATACGAGGAGGAGCGCGACTTCGAAAACATGGTAATCCGTTCGCTGCCCAATGGCGACGTGCTGCGCGTGCGTGACGTGGCGCGTGTGGAACTCGGTTCGCTGAACTACAACGTAATCGGAGAGACGAACGGACACGCCGGAGTAAACATTATGATTAATCAGACGCCCGGCAGCAACGCAAACGAGATTATAATGGCCGTCGACAAAGAAATTGAGACGATACGGAAGTCGTTGCCGCCAGGTGTAGTCATCGAAGACCTGGAGAGCAAGAAAGATTTTCTGGACGCCAGTATCAAGAGCGTGTTGCGAACGCTTTTCGAGGCCATGGTGCTGGTAATTCTGGTGGTGTACCTGTTTCTGCAGAACATGCGTTCCACGCTGATTCCCGCCATAGCCATTGTCGTGTCGCTCGTCGGCACGTTTGCGTTCCTTTATGCTGTCGGTTTCAGTCTTAACATGCTTACACTCTTTGCTTTGGTGCTTGTAATCGGTACGGTGGTGGACGACGCAATCGTGGTTGTGGAAGCCGTGCAGGCGAAATTCGACGCCGGCTATCGTTCTTCCTACGAGGCGACCATCGACGCCATGCATGGCATAACGGCGGCACTGTTCACGACATCGCTGGTTTTCATGGCCGTTTTCGTGCCTGTGTGCTTCATTGGCGGAGTCACCGGCACGTTCTATACACAGTTCGGACTCACGATGGCCGTGGCTGTGGCCATCTCTTGTCTGAACGCCTTGACGTTGAGTCCCGCACTTTGTGCCTTGATAATGACGCCGCATGCCGAAGAAGGCGAGAACATGACGTTCTCTTCGCGTTTCCACCTCGCTTTCGATGCCGCGTTCCAACGCATGGCACGTAAATACAAGCGTGGCGTGGCCGTGCTTTTCCACCGTCGTTTCCTCGTGGCGCTGAGTGTCGTGCTGGCCGGTGGCGGATTGTATTGGATGATGCGGACCACGAAAACCGGACTGGTGCCTGCCGAAGATATGGGTACCGTGTTCGTGAACGTTCAAGCCGCGCCCGGAACTAGCCTGAGCGAAACGCAATCGATACTGCAGGAAGTGGAGAAACGCATCAAGGACCTGCCGCAGCTAAGAATCTATTCGATGATGGCGGGTGTGAGTGTGGGTTTCGACCAGTCTTCCTCGAATGGAAATTTCACTCTCAAGCTGAAAAAGTGGAGCGAACGGCATGGCAAAGGCGACGATGTGCAGAGCGTCATGGAGGAAATCTACAGGCGAACGTCCGACATCGCAAATGCTAAGATTCAGGTAAACACGCAGGCCATGATTCCCGGCTTCGGTCGTACCAACGGTTTCGAACTGCATATTCAGGACAAGAAAGGTGGGACAATCGAGGAGTTGCAGCGTCATACGAACGAAATGATAGATGCCCTGAACAAGTGCCCCGAGATATCTCGCGCCTTCACGAACTTCAGCACACGCTATCCGCAGTATCGCGTGGAGGTTGATGCGGCCCGTTGCAAACGTGGCGGCGTGAGCCCGTCGGAGGTGCTAAGTGCGCTTTCGGGATATGTGGGCGGTAGTTATGCTTCTAACTTCAACCGGTTTACAAAGTTGTATCGCGTGATGGTGCAGGCCGCACCGCAATATCGCCTCGATACGGAGTCGCTCAACAATATTTTTGTACGCACCAGTTCGGGCGACATGGCACCGATAGGGCAGTTCCTCAAGCTGACGCGGATTTATGGCTCGGAAACGCTGTCGAGATTCAACCTGTTCCCATCGATTTCCGTCAGTGGCACGCAAGCCGACGGCTACAGCGCCGGTCAGGCCATTGGCGCCATCCGCAGAACTGCAGCCGAAGTTCTGCCCGAGGGCTATGGCTATGAGTTTGGCGGCATGACGCGCGAAGAAGCCAACGCGTCGAACACCACGACGCTGGTCTTCATTGTCTGCCTGGTCTTCGTTTATCTTATTCTCTGTGCGCTGTACGAGAGTCTGTTCATACCCGTGGCAGTCATCATGGGTGTGCCGTTTGGTTTGCTTGGCAGCTTTGTTTTCGTCAGGATGTGGGGGCTGGAGAATAATATCTACATGCAGACCGGACTGATAATGCTCATCGGATTGTTGGCCAAGACAGCCATTCTGCTCACCGAATACGCGTCGGCCCGCAGGCGGCAAGGCATGACAATCGTGATGTCGGCAGTCAGTGCTGCTGGTGCTCGCCTGCGCCCGATTCTGATGACAAGCCTCACAATGATTTTGGGACTGCTGCCAATGGCACTTGCCACAGGCGTCGGTGCAAACGGCAACCATTCGCTGGGAGTGGGAACGATAGGCGGCATGCTCATTGGCACGCTTGCCTTGCTATTTGTGGTGCCCGCTTTGTTTGTCGTCTTCCAGTACGCAGAGGAGAAAGTGTTTGGCAGAAAATAGAAATTACGCATCGCCGTTGCGACGGGCAATGAGGATAGAAGAATGAAGGCTGAGATAATTACAAGTTTGCAGAATCAGAGAGTAAAGCGTCTGGTGCAGTTGCAGCAGAAGTCGGCCGTGCGTCGCGAGAGTGGTCTCTTCGTAGCCGAGGGACTGCGCGAGGTGCAGCATTGTGTGGAGGGTGGCTTTGAGATTGTCACGCTCTATTTCTGTCGCGCCATGCTTAGCGACGAGGTGCTCGACACGCTGTTCCAGTCGTGTGCAGGCGTGGACTGCTACGAGGTGACGCCCGAGGTCTACGAAAAGATGGCCTATCGCGGCACCACCGAAGGTGTGATGGCCGAGGTTCGCGCGCGATACCTTATATTAGAGGACCTGAAACTGGGTGAATCGCCACTTGTCGTTGTGCTGGAGAGCGTGGAGAAACCGGGTAATCTGGGTGCGGTGCTGCGCAGTGCGGACGCCGCAGGGGTGGACGCCGTGCTTGTCTGCGATGCGTTGACCGACTTGTATAATCCGAACCTCATCCGAGCATCGCTCGGGGCGGCTTTCACAGTGCCGGTTGTGGCGTGCAGCAGTGGCGATGCCATAGCTTACCTAAAGGAGCACAACGTGCAGATTCTGACGGCGCAGCTGCAGGATTCTAATTTGTATTACGACACAGACATGCGGCGAGGCACGGCACTGGTAATGGGCACTGAGTCCACCGGACTTACCGACGTTTGGCGCCAAGCGGCCGACGCGCACATTCGCATCCCCATGCTGGGACGACTCGACTCGCTGAACGTGTCGGTGAGCGCTGCCATACTGCTTTTTGAGGCAGTGCGCCAGCGCGAATCGAAGATCTAAGCGTAGTTTTTACGGTTTACTCGCTGCGCAGTTCCCAAAATGCAACTGCCGCGGCTGCTGCCACGTTGAGCGAATCGACTCCGTGCTTCATGGGAATGCGTACGACGTAGTCCGCCGTCTCGATGGTGGCAGCAGGTAGTCCGTCGCCTTCGTTTCCCATGATGAGCGCCAAGCGCTGTTCTGTTTTCAGTCGCGCATCGGAGAGTGAGATGCTGCGCTCTGTCAGCGCCATTGCTGCCGTGCGGAATCCGAATTGCTGCAGCTCGGATGGCGAATCGATGCGTGTCCAAGGCACCAGAAACACACTTCCCATCGACACTCGTACGGCGCGACGGTTCAGTGGGTCGCACGACTCTGGCGTCAGCAGCACACCGTCTATCCCCAATGCCGCAGCCGAGCGGAAGATTGCGCCCACGTTGGTGGAGTCCACCACAGCGTCGATAACCACCAGCCGACGTGCTCCGTCACAGATTTCAGCGGGCGAGAGTGGGTGCGGTCGCCGCATGGCACAGAGCACACCGCGTGTGAGCGTGTAGCCGGTGAGCGTGCAAAGCACATCGCGTTCGCCCGTGTAGAGCGGCAGCTGACGTTGCGAGCGTTGTTCCCACTCGCTGATTTGTCGGATGATGGGTGCCGCATCGCCTTCTATGTGCCGCCGTTCGCACAGCAGCGCCACGGGTTCGTAGCCGGCATCGAGCGCCACTTTGATTACTTTGGGGCTCTCGGCTATGAAAATGCCCTTCTCCGGCTCCAGTCGGTTGCGCAGTTGCGCTTCGGTCAGTGTGCCGAATATCTCGACGCCGCCTTGCGAAAGCGTTGTTATCTCGGTCAGTAGCATCGGGCGTGAGCTTAGAGACGGAAGTCCACGATGATAGGCAAGTGGTCCGACGGGTGCCAGAAGTTACTAATCTTCTGCGCATTTCGCACTGGCGTCGTGTACTTGTCGCTTGCAATGGCTGCGTTAACCACTTTTTCGTTGAGTGCCGGCGTCAGATACATGAAGTCGATGCGCGCGCCGCCGCCTGTGGAACTGACTACGCTGTCGGGATAGAACGTCTTTATGAGGTCGATGTACGGCGTCTGCTGCCTGATGTAGTCGTGCACGAGAAAGCGCGAATTCTCCTCGTCGAACTGATATTTTGTGTTATCGACGCGTGAGACGGAATTGAAGTCGCCCATCATGGCCCACAGCTCCTTCTCGGCATTTTTGTGTGTCAGGATGGTTTGTCGGCAAATGTATTCCATCTCGGCACGGCGGAACGTGTCGCCGCCACGCTCGCGTGCGCTTTGCTCGCGCTGTTCCTTTGGTACATTGTAGCCGTAGGCTTGCGGCCATGTGTGCAGGCTGACGAAATTGAGGCGCTTGCGGCCAATCTTTGTGGTGTACCACGAGGCACCGTGGCAGACGATGGTGTCCTGGTTGCCTCTGATGAGCTTGACGGGTTCGAACGGGAAGCGCGAAGTAATCAACTGCGGGTAGTTGTCGGGGTGAGCACTCAAGTAAATATATTTGTGGCCGTATCGCGCCGCCAGTCGCTGCCAGCGCTGGAGACACTGTTCCTCGGTCTCAACTTCGCGGTCGGCCGTATTGGTGATGTATAGCTTCACCGCTTCGCACCAGACACACACGTCGGGCTGCTGCTGCTTCACCCAGTCGGTGAAACGCAGGTAGTCGTCTGTCTGGCCGTCCCACATGCCATTTTGCACATTCCAGTATAGAAGTCTGACGTTTCGTTTGGCCGAAACAGTGGTGCCCAGCGAGAAGACGACTGCGGCAGCCAGCAGCATGTTTTTGAAGTTCATAGTCTGTAAGTTTTAAAGTTATTGGTTCGTGTTGCAAAAGTACAAAAAATATTTTTGAAACTTGGGACAAACCAATAAATAATGTATCTTTGTCCGTCGTAAGCCGCCGTTTCGCAAGCACTGAAATGTGACGGACGGAAACGACGCGTGTGGCGTGAAAAATGCGACGTGTGGCGTGAAGCAAAACTACACGTGGCGTGAGCTCACGCGACGTGTGGCATTTTAAAAACTATTGTGTAGATATGAAAGCAATGATTTGTCTTTGTCTGTGCCTCGGCCTTTGGATGCTGTGGGCGTGCAGCCGTAAGGCGACTTACCAGTCGGTGGATGTGGAAGAGTTTGCCGTCGTTATGCAGCAGGAAGGCGTGGTACTGCTGGATGTACGCACGGCGGCGGAGTTTGCCGAAGGTCATCTGGCTGGCGCGACGCTTCTGGACGTGCAAGACAGCAGTTTCCTGAGTCTGGCACAAGAGGCACTGCCTGCGAATGCTAACGTGGCAGTCTATTGCCGTAGCGGACGACGCAGTGCTGCTGCGGCAGAGAAGTTGGCAGCCCTCGGTTACAAAGTGGTGAATCTGAAGGGTGGAATCTTAGCTTGGCAGGCTGCCGGAAAGGAAACGGAGCGATGATGGGCGAGAGAATGAAGCGGATACTGAATCCGTGGACGGGCATCAAGGAGTATAACTGCTTCGGTTGCTCGCCCGACAACCCGATGGGACTGCACATGCAATTCTTCGAAGACGGAGACGACGTGGTCTGCCGTTGGACGCCCCAAGCGCAGTTTCAAGGCTGGGTGAATGTGATGCACGGCGGAATACTGGCCGCGCTGATAGATGAGACGTGTGGCTGGGTGGTGACGCGCAAGTGTCAGACGGCAGGCTTCACCACGGCGCTGAACCTGCGATACAAGAAAAAAGTGTCTGTGACGTCCGAAATAACGATTCGCGCAAGGGTGAAACGTCAGGTGCGAAACCTCGTTTTCATAGATGCCGAACTGAGCGACGGCGAAGATGTGTGCACCACGGGCGAAGCCATGTATTTCCTGATGGACAACGACCGCTCGCGTGCGATGGGCTTCAGGACGTGCGAGGTGGAAGAATGAGCTGATAGGCGAGACGCTCGTCGCCGTTTTGCAGATAGATGATGCCGCGATAATGGAAACCAAACTTCAGGAGCAGATGTTGCATGATGTGGTTTTCGCGGTGCGTATCGACGCGTAGGTGTCTGCAGCGCTCCATACAGAATTCCATGATAGCCCGCATGATGCCTCGCTGCT
The DNA here is from genome assembly GCA_902787575.1 of uncultured Bacteroidales bacterium. Taxonomy (GTDB): domain Bacteria; phylum Bacteroidota; class Bacteroidia; order Bacteroidales; family Bacteroidaceae; genus Physcousia. Next base: position 44,421 of record CADAGX010000019.1, read on the forward strand.
GGCCGCACTTGGCAATGCGATGTATCACATGATAGGGCTCAGACGTGGTTTCCCACTCGCCGACTATCGTTTCGTAGGTCGGCTCGGGTTGTGGCAGAAATGCGAACGTGGCCACAGGCTCGCCGTCGCACTCCACAATGTAGCTGCCGCCACGCTCTATGTCGAGCCGGAACACGTCGGCAGACGGATACCCCGGGCCCCACTGGTGGAGGTTGCCGCTGGCACGCATAATCTGTTTGGCTGCTTCGGCAATGCGCAGCTGCGACGGAATGTCGGCGACGGTGGCCTGTCGGATTTCTATCATTTCGTATAAAGTTTAGGACGCACGGGGTCTGTGAGGCGATAGATGTGGTCGTACTCCACACTGGTGACACCCTTCACGCCGCGAAAGTGCTGCATCGTTTCCTCGAGCGAGAGGTTGTCCGGCTTGCGCAGTGCCATGCCTGTGATGAGTCCGTAGTCGTAGACGATGGTTACTTTAAGCTTTTTTATGGCTTCCAACAGTGGCTTCTTGCCCACGGCTTTGTCGTACATCACGAGGAATGTGTGGGGAGAATGCTCGATAGGCATTTCGGTGGGTATCGGAGCCAGGCGGGCTGCGCTTCTTGCCGTACTTCTGCAAGAGCAGAGGCAGAACAACGCCACTTGCAAAACCAGAATGAGCGGCACGCCAAGTGCAAACTTGCGGTGAAGCGTCTTGTGGTGAAACGTTTTCATGCCCAGCCACGCGCCCAGACTGCCGCCTATGACGGCCAGTGTCAGCAGCGATGCCTCTGAGATGCGCCAGCGGCCGTGCTGCGCTTTCCACTTGTCGATGCCGAAAACCAGAAATGTCAGCAGGTTCAGGCACAGCAGATACAGGAGAATCAGACGTGTCATGGCACAAAAATACGAAAATTATGCGACATAGGCATACGTCGCTCGGATTAAATTCGTACTTTTGCGTGACAAACAATACGGGTGGCCGCAAAAATCAAGGATATCGAAGAGTGGCGACGCCTCGGCTGGACGGAGAAAGCCTACGAGGCAGCCGCAGAATTGCTGGCGCAGAAAGTCAACAAGAAGACGCGCGCAGCAGCATTCTTTGCGTGCAACGACTTGTTGTTGCTGCGCCTCAGCCAGCGCCGCGTAGAGGACGCGCTGAGGGTGGGGAAGAGCATGATGGAAATTCTGCCTGACATGGACGATAAAGACGGCAGCGCGTTGCGCGCTATGGAGTATGCCAACGTACGACTCACAGAAGCCGTGAAAGAATGTTCAGCCGAGGTGACAACCTGGCAGATGGGGCGTTGGGGTGAGGAAATCGCAGCGCATTATCTGAGGCGACAAGGCTTCGCGATACTGACTAACGACTGGCATTCCGGACATCGCGACATCGACTTGGTGGCAAAAGAACGCGAGACAGTGGTCTTTGTGGAGGTTAAGACGCGGCGAAATCGCCTGTTTGGCGAACCGGAACTGGCCGTGAACTTCCAGAAACGTCAGTTCCTGAAACGAGCCATCGCACATTATATGAAGTACAACAACCTGTCGTGCCCAACACGGTTTGACATTGTAGCCGTGGTGGGGCGTTTCGGCTCTGAGCCCGACATACGTCACATCCGCGATGTCAGGCTGGAATGACTTTATTTCTCCTTGAAGGTAACCGACTTGGCCGACGCGTCTTCACTGACAACAAGGCGACTGCCGTTTATTCCGAAGTGTCGTATCAGTGCGGTTCGCACTGCGTTGGCATTGGATGCTGAGCCCGTGACCTGAAGAACTGCACGCGGATGGTTTCGCATGTAGAAAGCCACAGCTGCAAGGCTGACGTTGCGATTGTCGAGCACAACGCTCTCGTCGGTCAGGTTGATGCTTGGCAATGCCTCGGGCTCAGTAGGTTTCTGCGTCTGTGGCGCTTCGGGCTTAGTCTTGGGAGCGGTCGGTTTTTTGACGGCGGCAGCAGGTCTTGTCGTTGTGGCGGTAGACTTTGCAGTTGTTGCAGCCGGCTTCTTAACGGTTGGCGCAGGCTGTTTGGTGGTGGCAGTTGGTGCCTTTTTGGCAACGGGCTTTTTCGTCGTTTGTGTGCTCGTCGTTTTCTTAACGGGAGCCGACGGCTTCTTTACTGTGGCCGTAGTTTTCTTTGCGGCCGTAGCGGTTTTTGCAGCAGCAGGCTTTGGTTTTGCTGTGGTCGACTGCTTGGCGACTGGTTTCTTGGCTGCAGCGGGAGTGGTAGCAGGCTTAGGCTTTTGTATTGTAGCCTTTTCAGCTACGGGTTTTGGTGCGATGGGTTTTACTGCAACGCGCGTGGTGTCTGCAGATTCTGGCTTTGGCTGTTCTGCCACTGGCTCTTCTTTCTGTGGCTCCAGCATGTTGTGCATGTCCACCGTAGTGGTGACTTTCATCGGCACGGATGCCTCTTCCACGGTGGCGGTGGTGGCAGGAACTGGCTTTAGCGTCGTTTCTATCTCTTTCGGCTGCTCGGCCGGCAGATGTTCGATGGTCTTTTCTTTTTTGGGCAGAGAACTTTGTTGCTGCTTGCTGACGGTCTGAGCGGATGAGAGCGCTTTTTTGCGGAAAGTACGCGTGCCGTCTGAATTGCGGAAGCGATACGACACGCCCACCGACAGCTGCCAAGCTGCATAGTGCGGGTTGAACTGAACTTTCGATGTGTGGCGCGTCATATTATAATTAATCGCTGGCTCCAGAAAGATGCGCCACGCGGCCTGTTTGTCGAGCACGTAGTTGAGGTCGCAACCTATCCTTGTCACGAAATCATTCTTTCGTTTCAGTTCCATGCCGCATTGATGGTTCAGTCCCAGGCCGCCGATTATCGAAACGTCGAAGTTGCGCGGCTTGCCGGTGAAGCCTCGAACGAGGGTTATCATGTTCAGGTATGCCAGCAGGTCGGCGTCGAATGCTTTAATCGTTGTTCGACTCAGACCGAAACGTTGGTCGTTGAAATACATTACGCCCTCAGCCATGATGCCAAACGAGGGTACAAAGTCGCGACCTACACGCACGGAAGCGTGTGGATTGAGATGCGTGAAGAAAGTGTTGTGCGTCAGTTTGGAGTTAAATCCTGTGTGGGCGCCCACGAACCAATTGTCGGAAAATTTTGCACGTTCGTATGTGCGCTCGGCGTTCACGTTTAAAATTGCTGCCAACAGCAGGCTGGCAAGAAAGAAAAGTCTCTTCATTTTCGGTTTCTTGAATGTACGTGCAAATTTACGCAAAAATAGTTTTCCGTCCTACGAAATGGCGCAATTTTTATCCTGCAGCTGTGACTGTCTAATAAAAAAGAGAGGAGCAACCTTGCTACAGGTTGCTCCTCGATGTGTCTGCTTTGACGCGTTTATTTGGCGGGCGCCGCAAGCTTGATGTCCTCTGCTTTTCCGTTGAATTCCTCGATGAAGAATTCTTTCCACGCCTTGTCTTCCTGATAAGCCTTAGCGTCTTTGGGTACATAGAGCGTGCACCATGTGCGGTCCACTTTGGTGAATGCGTTGGCGCTGCACGAGGGCACTGCAGTAGGGAAGCAGTAGATTGAAATCAACGACGAGCAGCGAGAGAAAGCCTCTTCGCCGACAGATGCAACGCTGGCGGGTATCACCACAGCACGCAACGCGGTACAACCGAAAAACGTCTCGTCCTCAATGGCGGGAATGCCGTTTGGAAGAACCATTGACGCCAGTGAAGAACAACCTTCGAACGCGCCCATTCCAATGTTTGTGATTGACGAAGGAAGATTAATTGCGTTCACTTGCGAACAATTGTAGAAGGCATATGCGCCAATCGACTTTACGCTATTGGGAATGACAACCGAGGTAAGTCCGGTGCAGTCGCGGAAAGCGTACTCGCCGATAGATACCACGTTGAAAGTCTTGCCGCTGTAAGTAACGGTGGCAGGTATCGTAACGGCGCCGGAATAGGCCGATTTATTCTGGTCAGAGAACACCTTGTTGGCTACTTCCAGTTCGGTTGCCGAAATACGGTAGTAGAAAATGCCGTCCACCTCGCAGTCGTAAGCCCAAGCACCTGTGCTACGGCTCAAACCAAACACAATGAGCAGTAAACCACGGCATAAATGTTTCATCGTTGAGTTCATATTTCTTTTTCCTTTATTCATTTCCATAGAAAACGCATCACGTTTCCTTTCTCAAATTTGGTGCAAAGATAGAAAGAAATTTAGTTTCACTGAAACTTTTCGCCTCTTTTTTTTAAGTCGCCTTTCCTTTTTTAAATTACCACACGTCGCATTGCACTCTGCCACACGTTGCATTTCACATAAAAACGTGTGGAAATTACAAAATAATAGGCATTTTGCGTAAAAACCTACACCTTTTTCGCGAACCTACACCCGAACCTACACTACCCAAACGCGCTGTAGCACAATCGGATAGGTGCCTCGAGTGTAGGTATGTAGGTTTTTTAAGAGAAAAAACTTATGGAGGTTGAACCTTTAACGGATGTTGAGTATCAGTGATTGTCAGATTTAGTGTAAAGTAGTGGCACCTATATTCGACACATTCTGCACGTCTTTACACGCTCGTGAATTTTGATGTGTTGTATGAACTTTTCTTTGATTCTATGTTTCCTGTTTTCGTAACAAACCTTTCCTTAAGAGGGTTCCAATCGTCTTTCTTGATACTATTATAATCAAAATAACACAGTCTGTCATGGTCCTTATCTGTTCCGGTCTTACCCAATGAACGATAAGTTTGTTTAAGCTCTATGTTTTGCTTTTCAGAAGCCTTTACCTCTATCAACTTAGGCATTTTCCCATTCTTGCATGCATTCAAAATTTCGTCCTTACAGTTCAGAGGACCTGCTATAATATCTTTCTCATCTTTTAGCGCTCGAATAAGAATGCCGCCAAATTTCCAAAAATCCGTATTATATTGACTATTAAAGCAAATATCTATTCCGCTAAGATGATAGAACAGCTGCCCTGCTTCGTAACCATCACGAGGATATGTCACTTCTTGCCATTTAAATAGATTTGGGTTCTCCAAATATTTTTCTCTATCATAATAATAGAATTCGATTTCTGCAAAACGTAATATTTTGTCACCACATTTTATACCATAACTATTAAACAGTTTTTGTGCAATTACTCCACATTTCTTTTTTATGCTCTCGTAATCTGATAATCCATCAAACGGATTCTTCAATAACTCAATTATCTTTTCCATAATTCAATTTTATTTTGATTTCTGTTGCAAATATACAAAATAATAATGGCATTGGCCCTGTTTATGAGAGTAATATCTGTTATGAACAAGTGAGTTTAAGCTTGTCCATAATCTTATTTTTGACATCACCTTTCTTTAAATCTTCATAATCTACTATGGGAATGTGTGCACATTTTGCTAATAACTTCAGATAATTCTGATAGATTGTCCATGTTAAGCAATTCAATGCGCCTCCATTCTCTGCGATGAAATCACGCATTTGCACTTGATAGATATCGCCTTCATACTCAGGATACAGTTTCTTGTATTGGGCCAATGTTTCCGCATCTGTGACTTCATCTCCAAGTCCTGGAATTATAATAAAGTCGCATGTTTGTAAACTGTTGATATATGCCCAGCTCAATTCATCGTACTTACTTAGTTTGAGTCCTATACCTTCAAAATGCTTT
>CADAGX010000020.1 GCA_902787575.1 uncultured Bacteroidales bacterium
ATAGCGATAGAATTCATCCAAATCATCCACGCAGATATAGTTGTAATTCTCTATAATTACATCTTTAACCCACTCCGAATAGATGCTTTTGGGGTTGAACTCAATCTTCTCAATTAGGCTGTTCTCATTATATTCTCTGAACTGGAAACTGGTTAATGAAGTCGTGTTCTCATAACGTTGATATACAATTCTGCCCTGCAAATCGTGACCATTCACAAAAAGACTTACTTGTCGATAGAATTTCTCAGGAACGATCAGTCGTAGTGCAAAATTGTGTAGTATCTTCTCTATGGAATTCTCCCAAACCTTCTCGCTATCTTTAACTCTGATAAGTTCTCCAATAAAAGGTATTTCTTCTGGTTTAGCATGAACCTCCTGCAAAATCATCTCTCTTATTTCTGCCACACGACTAGAAATGTTGTTCTTGTTTTTTTGTAGGGTATTAAGCGTTTCAATATTTGATGTAATTGCTTCGCCAATTCTTTCTTCTTCGTTTTTTGCCAGACGCCATTCTTCGTTCTTCTCATTCAACGTGACTTCACAATTATCCCTCTCTGTTCGAGCCTTTTCACGATTCTCTAAGAACAGAACTTCAGCGGGGTTCTCTGAAAATCCGACTTCTCTTACTTTTTTGTTATACTCATCAAGCTTATTCTGACGACTTTGCTTTGTCCGTTCAAGCCCTTGCATCTCTTTTTCTAAGGTTTTTATCTGTTGGCCAACATTGTCATTCTCAATAGCCAAAGACAAATCACGCTCTTTACCTTTTAAATTCTCTTTCTCATCGTTAAGCTTTTTGAGTTCTTCTTTTAGTTTCGATAACTTTTCATTCAATTCCACCAACTTGGCATTTGCCAGCTCCATATTTTTCTGGGCGAACCAATACACGGCCATTTCTCGTGTCGTCTGCAACTCATTGAGTGCCGTTGCAATATTTTCCAGCTGTCGGGCTTTCTCATCAATCGGTTTAAGTTGCCTAATCTGCTCACTTACTTTCTCAATAGTTGTTCTTGCCTCTATCAATCTCGCAAAACTATCATTGAGACGATTATACTCTTCCTCTGTATCCCGTTGCTCAAGCATATTGTTGCGAATAAATTCATCTAAATCATTCAGTACCTTAACGCCAACAATCTGATTAAATAGCGTCAGGGCTTTGTCTGAACGTAGGCCCATGGAGTGTACTATGCGGTCTTTGTAGTCCTTAATGGTGTCGTAGAATTCAATCTGTTTCTTGGGCACATTAACATTGTATTTTCTATCCAATGTCTTCCTCCAATAGCCCTTTGCATCAAATGTAGAAAAGTCATCTGTTATATGCAAAGCTTTTGTGGAAAAGCCAAATGTGCATTTTAATTCTCCATTTACAAACCAGCGCACCTGAAATAGAGTTACTACGTTTTTAAAGTTGTTGGTGAAAGAAGCGAGGATTACAGAATAGGTGTTCTTGTCTCGAAGTTGTTGCTTCCTTGTTGATGCCTCACCTTCAGATTGCATGTTACCATAATTGCCAAGCACGTATGTTTCCTCTGTGCGGTCACCTTTCTTCTCATTACCAGATGATTGGTTGTAGAATCTATCTTTCTTCGCAGGAACTAGCAGTGTCAGCAATGCATCAATCAATGTGCTCTTACCAGAAGCATTGGCTCCTGTGAGCAATGAATTATTTCCTCGTGGTTCAATTCGATATACCTTATTGTGGAATGTTCCCCAATTGAATAACTCCATATAGTTCAACCGATAGCCGGAAGTGCCAGGGTTGGTTGTAAATAAATCAAATTGTGCCGGCATACTCATCTAGTTTTTTCTTGAATAAATCCAAATCTTCTATCGTCACCTTTTCTTTGATAATGCGATGTATCTTATAACGCACATCATCACCGTTTCGCTTTACTTCTTTTAGGTACCCAAGTTCGGCAACTCGTTGAATATAGGTGTCCAAATCTTTCTCCAGCTTCACCTTATTATAATTTTCAGGTAGGAATAGTCGTACTTCATCTTTTATCTCGTTTGTTGTTATTATTCGGTCTAAGGATTGTGTTTCGGTAGGATTGCTGTCGTAGTCTTCAAGCAACTGTCTGAGTACTATAACCACTATAGAAACTTCAAATCCCAATTGTCTCCGAGTTACGAGATTCATGGTGGTATCATCATCATATACCACTTGCTTAACGAAAGCAAAACCTTCGTCTTTCTTTACTATAAGTTCCAACCCTATCACAGATAGGTATTCCTGTATTTCACTTTGGTATAGAAGTATGTCGTTCCATACAGGAGAGGACTTCTCTGCCGTCTTTCTTAAAAGATAGACAATTGCTTTAGAATATGGTTTTATCTCGTTCATTGTGACACAATAATTTCTGGGATTATTATTCGTTTCTTTTGGCTCTCATCAAAAATGATAGCCTCTTGTTTGTCTTCATTGATTGTCTTATGTGAGAAATGGTTTAAGACACTGAAGTATGCAAAAAGTTCTGGAAGTCCTTGATTCAACGGATGCAGACCTACAACTTCTGCGATGGTCGTCTGCCCCTTATTTTTCAATACGTCTCTCAAGTTATGCTCAATAATTTTTCGATCTATTACAACATTACTAAAAACTTTGCCAATCTCATTTAAGCTATCAAAATCTAACACATAGTTCTCTGGCTGCTGGTTATATTCTGTATTTTCACTTTGTTCAAAAGTGATTTTTCTTTCAAATGGAATATTGATATCCAATCCATCTTCGACGGTTAGTGATATATCTGGTTTACCTTTAGCCTTTGAAATCTCTATAAGTGAATTTTTAATTTCTTGAACGATAAGTCTGGCAGCATCAGAACGGGCAGCATCATTTTCACGTATGATATGACTGAGTTTGTCTGCCATCTTATCGTTAGTCTGATACACCTTGCGTCCAGATTCATAGAGGTGAGAAACCATGTTCTGCAGGAAACGGTCATCACTCGCTATCTCTCTCTCCTGAAGTGTACTAAATAGACTGTTAATTAGTTGCTCCAGTTCGTTCTGCATGTCACGTGATAAAAGGAACTCCCAAAAGGCATAGAAACTTTTTCCTTGTGAACTAGATTTCAATTCATCCAGCGCGTCAAAGGTATATTGCAGAATACCACCTTTATTCAATGTTGGGTCAATTTGTTTCTGATAGATATCTTTGATGATATTTTTGAAGTTATCATCTACGTCCTTAAAATCAGACAATAATTCTTTTGCTAATTTGTTAACTTGCTGAAATCGTGGCACAATCTCGTATTCTTCGAATATCTTAACGTCGTCACCCATTTGCAAGCGCTGTATCTGCTGCTCTATCTCCAACTTTTTGTCTTCAAGAATCTGTAGTCGCTTTTCTCTGTCCTCGCTAGTATATTCAACCAGTTCGCGCAATTGCGTGATGATTGACTTGAATTTTGATTCTGTACCAATATATTCTTCACGTTTTAAACTGGATAGCCAATCAATAACTTTACTTGAATGTGATGATAGCTCATAATAAATCTCGCCATCTTCATTCCTATAGTTCGTAAGGAAACCGTTATCAGTCCAGCTCTTGACGTATTTAGCCGCTTTTTCTTCGTATGTATCCGAAAAAAGAATGTCATTTTCTTCATCAATATCTACACCATAATCGTTAAGAAAATCAGTCAATTGATTATGGATGCTCTCGTATGATACAACATTTATTTCTCTAAATACTTTAATAAAGAATTCTATTATGATATCAAAATGTTTTGAACGTAGCAAAGCTATGCTCGGAGACTTTTTTAATACATTTAATATATTTACTTGCTCTGTCATATTCCCCTTTTATATTTCTTTTATCCCTTACGATATCAAATACGCATACGTCCATCAGGGTATTCTGAAAAATCTTCTAGTGTGGGATGGTTTTATTTCCTTTTGTGTCTTTGTTTATTTAAGTTCCAGTTAGTTCTAATTTGGCCTATCCTAATGCTTTGGTGAAGCCAAATATATTTTTGCAAAAATACAAAATCTTTTATAAAACAGGTGAATTTCTACGTAAAATTACGTGTTTTTTGCGGCAAGTGTGGCGCGTCCGTATTCGTGCCACCATCTTGCGGCTGCTCCCACGGCGCGAACGGGAACCTGGATGCGGTCTGGCCAGGAGGACGGGACTTCGTCGTGATTGATGCGGGCAAGCATGCAGAAGAAGGTGAGGTCGCCATCTATGTATGCATGCAGCTTCTGCATGGCGAGGACGGTGCCCAACTTGAGATCGAAGTCTGCCTCGCCGTTGGTAAACTGCACATGGGCTACCAGGTGCGGCGGCTTCTGCTGGTACAATAGCCAAGCCTCGCCATAGCCTTCTATGTGGCGACACTCGGCCACGAAATCTGTCTGCTCCACGTGCTGCGGAGCAAGGCCACGCTCCACGGTTCGCGGGAACAGTTGAATACAATCTACATGAAATTTTCTGCGTTCCATATCGTTTACTGTTTAGTGAATAGATGGGTCTCGTTCACTCGCATCTTTTTACCACCGTTGCCAACGATCTTCAGGCTGGTTGGTGGGCACAAAGGCCACTCTTGATGCAAAATTCTGCCGCAAAGGTAAGAAGAAACTATGAATAATGTGAAATAATGGAAAAGAAAAATCGCTAAATCCCGTGTGGGACTTAGCGATTTGTTCCGAGTGGTATGACTCGTACCCAGAGCCGGGATCGAACCGGCACGCCTTGCGGCATTGGTGTTTGAGACCAACGCGTCTACCAATTCCGCCATCTGGGCGCTTATAGCGGGTGCAAAGGTATGGCTTTTCGGCCAATGCACCAAACTTTTAAGCGTTTTTTTGGATAAAGTGTCTGAAAAATCAGTCTTTAGCGGGCTGGTTGGCAGTATCTTCTGCCGCGTCGTCTTTCTTCTTTGCCAGGTATTCGGGCAGTGCCATGCCGGCTTGGTCGAAGAGCTCGGCCAACGGAGGAACGCTCTTCATAAGTCCGCTCAGGAAGTTGGCTGTGCTGGTCTTGCCGTCGCCCGAGCCGTTGTCCCAAACGGTTACCTTGTCGATGTTGATGCCCTTGATGGCCTCGACTTGCGTCTTGACGAGTTCGGGCAGTTTCTCCAGCAGGAGCAGGGTGTAGGCTTTGGTGGCATCGCCGCCGGCTGCCTGTATCATCTTGTCGTATCCGCTGGCTTGCTTGGTGAGGATTTCGAAGAGTCCCTTGGCTTCGGCTTCCATCTTGGCGAAGATGGCGTCGGCCTCACCCTTGGCGTTGACGCGTTTCTGCTCGGCTTCGGCCTCGGCGGAGATGACGAGTCGCTTCTTCTCTATCTCTTGTGCTACGATGACGTTGGCTGTCTGTGTGGAGCGCTCGCGGTCGGCACGTGCCTCCTCGGCTTTCTGCTCGGCTGCGTAGGCTTCCTCGAGTGCCTTGGCCTGTGCCACCTTCTCGGCAGCTGTGGCCTTGCGCTGTGCTTCGGCTTCCTTCTCGCGACGGTTGGCCTCGCTGTTGGCGATGTCTATCTTGGCTTCGTTCTCTCCGCGCACGGCTTCGGCATTGGCTTCGGCTGTACGGATGCGGGTCTCGCGGACGGCTTCTGCCTTACCGATTTCGCCAATCTTCTCCTGCTCGGCCACGCGGACCTTGGCTTCGTTGATGGCCTTGGCGGCGGCTTCCTGTCCGAGGGCTTCGATGTATCCGCTCTCGTCCTTGATGTCGGTGACGTTTACGTTGATGAGGCGGAGGCCGATTTTCTTCAGCTCAACTTCCACGTTGGCGCTGATGGCCTCGAGGAACTTGTCGCGGTCTGAGTTGAGCTCCTCGATGCTCATGGTGGCGATGACGAGACGGAGCTGTCCGAAGAGGATGTCTCGGGCGAGTTCCTGTATCTGCTGTGCCGAGAGGCCGAGCAGTCGCTCTGCGGCTGCAAGCATGCTTTCGGGCTCGGTGCTGATGCCGACGGTGAAGCGGCACGGCACGTCGACACGTATGTTCTGACGGCTCAGCGCGTTGGTGAGGTTGGCGTCTATGCTGATGGGTGTCAGGCTCATGTAGGCATAGTCCTCAATGATGGGCCAGACGAAGGCACCTCCGCCGTGTACGCACTTGGCACTGCGGCTCATGCCTTTGTTGCCGTAGATGACCAGAATCTTGTCGCTGGGGCAGCGGCGGTAGCGGTTTATCAGTGCCATAAACAGGAACACCAGTACGATGACTCCTATCACTCCGAAAAATAGAATTCCCATAGTTCTTTCGCTTTACTATAATTAATATACGGTTTTGTTCTCTCTCTGGTTTTAAATTTTCTCTACGAGCAGCAGCCGGCCCTCGATGAGCTGTACGACACGCACTTTGGCACCGCTGGGCAGCTGTTCGCCATCGGTCACTGCATCCAACTCCTGCACCGAGCCGCCGAAGCTCACCTGCACCTTGCCCTGTCCCGAGCGGGCAGCCGGGATGCGCAGATAGACGTCGCAGGCCTTGCCCACGCAGTCTTCGATGCGGAAGGCGCCGTTGGACTCCAGCTTCATCAGCTGGCGGAACATCAGCAGGAAGGCTACCACCATGGCAATGCCACAAAGCACAGCCACCAGCAGTAGCAGCGGACGACTGGGGATGCTGGAATAGAAGCACACGCCGCCCCAGCCGATGCCGAGCAGCAGGTTTACCATGTTGCGGATGGTGAAGAGCTGGATGGCTCCACCGGTGTCCATCGTGTCGCCCGTGGCATCAGCGTCCAGGCCACCCGTGTCCACGTCGGCATCCGTGTCGCCTATACCCACCAGCGTAAGCACCATCTGAATGGCGAAGACAAGCGTTGCCAGCAAGGCTATCACCCAAAAGGCGCGCTGCAGCGGTTCCATGCCGCCGAGCCAAGAAGAAATAGTTAGAAGTACCATATTTGTTTTCTCTTTTTTGGTTTTGCAGTCTTGAGTGCCAAAGTTAAAACATTTTCTTCGTATTTCTGCGAAAAAGCGTGTGAATAATTGCAAAAAGTGCCGAAAACAGCTACTTTTGCAAAGCCTAACTTACAGAGCAGACATGATGGAACATCACCTTTTGGAGCACTTCCGCTTCTGTCCCGCCTGCGGTTCGCCTCGCTTCGAGCCGCACAACCAGAAGAGCAAGCAGTGTCCGCAGTGCGGATTTACATACTATTTCAATCCCAGTGCTGCCACGGTGGCAGTCATCCTCAACGAACGGGACGAACTGCTGGTGGTGCGGCGCGCCAAGCAGCCCGCACGCGGCACGCTCGACTTGCCCGGTGGCTTCTGCGACTGCTACGAGACAGCCGAGCAGGGTGTCTGCCGCGAGGTGCTCGAGGAGACGGGACTCAGCGTGTGTCAGACGCGTTATCTCTTCTCCATCCCCAACATCTATCCCTACGGAGGCATGGACATCCACACGATGGACCTCTTCTTCCTCTGTCGCCTCCGCCAGACCGACGGTGGGCAGGCTGCAGACGATGCTGCGCAGCTGATGTGGCTGCCGCTGGAGCAAGTGCGTCCCGAGGACTTTGGGCTCACCTCCGTGCGGCAAGGTGTGGAGCGCCTGCTGCAAGAACTTCCCCTAATCTCTAATCCCTAATCCTTACTCCTCCCGATACTCCAGGATGTCGGCCGGCTGGCAGTCGAGCGCTTGGCAGATGGCATTGAGCGTGGAGAAGCGGATGGCTCGTGCCTTGCCTGTCTTCAGGATAGAGAGGTTGGCCTGCGTGATGCCTATTCTGGCGGCCAGTTCGCCCGACGACATCTTGCGCTTGGCCAGCATAACGTCTAAATTAACAATGATACTCATGTGTGCGTGCGAGTGTGTTAGATGGTTAATGCTTGGTCGTCTTTGAGTTCGCGGCCCATGAGGATAATCTGAGAGACAATCATCAGGGCCAGACCGGTAAAGATGTACATATTGTTACAGTTGTTTTGGAAGACGACGGCATAGTCGGCCAGCACGAGGTAATGCATCAGATGTTTGGCCGATATGTATGCTATAAGGTACTGCGAGACGTACAGTACCACCAGCAGCCAGCCCGTGGTCTCGAGGTAGCGAGCCACGCGGGAGACGAAGATTTCGCCCCGGCGGACACTGATGAAGAGTCTTACGATGAGGTAGAACAGCCACAGTGTGACGCCCCATCGGAGCATAGTTAGGACTAAAAGCAGAAACAATGCAAAACGAGCCGCGAGCCGTCGGAAAACGGGTCGGAAAGAAAAAAATTCTATATAAATAAGGTGTAGAATGAATTTTTGCACTACCTTTGCGGCCACAAAACGATTGTAACAAGGAAAAAAGATATAGGTCAGATGAAACAGAATCTGGTTATCGTGGAGAGTCCGGCCAAGGCCAAGACAATAGAAAAGTTTCTGGGAGCAGACTACAAGGTGCTCTCGAGCTACGGACATATCCGCGACCTGAAGAAGAGGGCTTTCAGCATAAATATGAATTCGTTTGAGCCGCAGTACGAGGTGCCGCAAGACAAGCAGCGCGTGGTGGCTCAGCTGAAGAAGGCAGCCGGCGAGGCAGAGACCGTGTGGCTGGCCTCCGATGAGGACCGCGAGGGAGAAGCCATCAGCTGGCACCTGTCGCAGGTGCTTGGACTGAAGGAAGACCACACGCGCCGTATCGTCTTCCACGAGATTACGAAGCCCGCTATACTGAGTGCCATTGAGACGCCACGCAGCATTGACCTCAACCTGGTGAATGCGCAGCAGGCGCGCCGTGTGTTGGACCGCATAGTGGGCTTCAAGTTGAGTCCACTGCTCTGGAAGAAGGTGAAGCCGGCGCTGAGCGCTGGTCGCGTGCAGAGCGTGGCCGTGAGATTGATAGTGGAACGCGAGCGTGAGATTCAGCACTTCTCGGGCGAAGACAGCTACCGGCTGACAGCCACTTTCCTGACTGCCGACGGCAGCGAGCTGAAGGCTGAACTGGGCCGCAGGTTGGCCACGCAAGACGAGGTGCGCGAGTGGCTGCAGATGTGCAGCAGCGCAGGCTTTGAGGTGCAGACCGTAACGACGAAGCCGCAGAAGCGCACTCCGGCACCGCCATTCACCACCAGCACCCTGCAGCAGGAAGCAGCCCACAAACTGGGATTCACTGTGGCGCAGACGATGATGGTGGCGCAGCGGCTCTACGAGAGCGGACGCATCACCTACATGCGTACGGACAGCGTGCACCTGAGTTCGCTCTGTCTGGCTGCCAGCAAGAAAGTCATTGCCGAGCAGATGGGCGAGCAGTATGTAAAGACGCGTCAGTTCAACACCCATTCGAAGGGAGCGCAGGAGGCTCACGAGGCCATACGTCCCACGTATATGGACCAGTTGCAAATCGAAGGTACGGCTCAGGAGCGCCGCCTCTACAACCTCATCTGGAAACGCACCATTGCCAGCCAAATGGCTGATGCAGAGGTGGAGAAGACGCAGGTTTATATACGAGTGGGCGAGACGGAAGACTGCTTCGTGGCCAACGGCGAAGTGGTGAAGTTCGACGGTTTCCTGAGCCTCTACAGAGAGACGCAGCAGGAAGACGAGCGCGAAGACGAGAACGCTCAGTTGCCCGTGGTGCAGGTGGGCGAGAAACTGCAGCTGGCGGAGATGGTTGGCACGCAGCGCTTTGCCGGTCGGCCGCTTCGATACAACGAAGCCAGTCTGGTACGTAAGCTGGAGGAACTGGGCATCGGACGCCCCAGCACTTACGCCACCACCATCACCACCATTCAGCAGCGTGAGTACGTGACCAAAGGTGATAATCTCGGCGAAGAGCGTACCTACCAAACACTGAAGCTGAAAGGCGGAAAGATAACCTCGGCCACGCATAAGATAACGGTGGGAGCCGAGCGCGGCAAGCTGATGCCAACGGATATCGGCAGCGTGGTGAACGACTTCCTGATGGAGTACTTCCCACGAATTATGGACTACAACTTCACGGCCGAAGTGGAGAAGCAGTTCGACGACATCGCCGAAGGAAACACGGAGTGGAAGCGCGTGATAAGCGACTTCTGGAAGGACTTCGAACCGCAGCTCGAGAAGACCGTGCAGACGCATACGGAGCACAAGATAGGCGAACGCATACTCGGCACCGACCCCAAGACTGGCAAGAGCGTGAGCGTGAAGATAGGCCGCTTCGGCCCCGTGGCGCAGATTGGACAGACGGAGTCGGACGAGAAGCCACGTTTCGCGCAGTTGAAGAAAGGTCAGACGCTGGAGAGTATCACGCTGGAGGAAGCACTCGAGCTGTTCCGCCTACCTCGCGAGTTGGGCTTGCTGGATGGCGAGCCTGTGAGCGTGGGTGCAGGTCGCTTCGGTCCATACATTGCCTACAAAGGTATGTTCGTCTCGGTGCCCAAGGGTGTCGACCCGCTGGATATCACTCTGGAAGAAGGCACCGAACTCATCAGAGAGAAGCAGCGCGAGCAGGAGGAACGTCATCTGAAGACATTCGACGAAAAGCCTGAACTGGAGATACTGAAAGGCCGCTACGGCCCATACATTGCATATAAAGGCACCAACTACCGCTTGCCGAAGTCGATGCAGACACGTGCTGCCGAGCTGACGCTGGAGGAGTGCATGGCCGTGGTGGACGCTCAGCCTGCCACGCGTAGCAAGAGAGTTCCGAGACAGAAAAAGGCAGAATGAAACGCATCATCCTAATCGGTTACATGGGTTCGGGCAAGACCACAGTCGGCCGTCAGCTGGCTATGGCCCTCGGCCTCTCGTTTTACGATTTGGATTGGTACATCGAGATGCGGTTCCATCGCTCCGTGGCTCGCATCTTTGCTGAGTCAGGCGAAGAAGGATTCCGGCAGATTGAACGCAACATGCTGCACGAGGCAGCCGAGTTCGAGGATGTGGTGCTGTCGTGCGGCGGTGGAACACCCTGCTTTTACGACAACATGGAATACATGAACTCGCTGGCCGAAACCGTCTACCTGAAAGCCACGCCCGAGGTTCTGGCCATGCACTTGAAGATGGGCAAGGTGGAACGCCCGCTCATTAAAGGCAAGACAGAAGACGAGCTGCTGCAGTATATCCGCCAGTCGCTCGAGGAGCGAGAGAAATACTACTTGCAAGCAAAACACGTGCTCGATGTGAGCCTGCTCGACAATTACGACAAGATACAAACCAGCGTGACGCTGCTCCGTCAGGAACTGGGGATATAAGCAGACACGGACAAACACACATAAACGAAAATGAAAAAGTGGCGAATCGAAGACTCCGAGGAGTTGTATAACATCAAGGGATGGGGCGTGAACTACTTCGGCATCAACGAAGAGGGGCATGTCTATGTGACGCCCAAGAAGAACAGTGTGCAGGTAGACCTCAAAGAGGTGGTGGACCAACTGGCCACACGTCACGTGACGGCTCCCGTCTTGCTGCGTTTCCCAGACATTCTGGACAACCGCATCGAGAAGACCGACGAGTGCTTCCGCAAGGCTGCAAAGGAATACGACTACCGCGGAGAGCACTTTATCATCTTCCCAATCAAGGTGAATCAGATGCGGCCCGTAGTGGAGGAAATCATCAGTCACGGCAAACGCTACAACCTGGGACTGGAAGCTGGCTCGAAGCCCGAGCTGCACGCAGTGCTGGCCACCAATATGGACTCCGACAGCCTCATCATCTGCAACGGCCACAAGGACCAGAACTTCATCGAACTGGCACTGCTGGCTCAGAAGATGGGCAAGCGCGTTTTCCTCGTTATCGAGAAACTGCCCGAACTGAAGATTATCGCTGAGACAGCCGCCAAACTGAATGTGCGCCCCAATCTGGGCATCCGCATCAAGTTGGCCAGTAGTGGGGCTGGCAAGTGGGAAGAGAGCGGAGGCGACGCCAGCAAGTTCGGACTCAACTCGTCAGAACTGCTCACCGCATTGCAGATGCTTGAAGAGATGGGTATGCGCGATTGCCTGAAACTCATTCACTTCCATATTGGAAGCCAGATAACCAAGATTCGTCGCATCAGCACCGCTCTGCGCGAGGCGGCTCAGTTCTACGTACAGCTTCATGCTATGGGTTTCAACATCGAGTTTGTAGACTGCGGCGGCGGATTGGGAGTAGACTATGACGGCACACGCAGCAGCAACAGCGAAAGCAGTGTGAACTACAGCATTCAGGAGTACGTAAACGACTGCATCTATACGTTGGTGGAAACAGCTAACCGCAACAATATTCCACATCCCAACATCATCACCGAAGGCGGACGTTCGCTGACAGCACACCACAGCGTGCTGATAGTGGATGTGCTGGAGAGCGTCACCGCTCCACAGATGCCCGAAGACTTCCAGCCCGGTGAGGATGACCACAAGTTGGTGCACGACCTGACGGAGATTTGGGATAAACTGAGCAGCCGTTCCATGCTCGAGGACTGGCACGATGCCGAAGACATCCGAGAGGAGGCACTCGACCTCTTCCGCCATGGAATTATCGACCTGAAGACGCGCGCTCAGATAGAGTCGCTTTATTGGGCCATCACACACGAGATAGCCGAACTGGCACATCACCAGAAGCATGTGCCCGACGAACTGCGCAAACTCGACAAGCAGATGGCCGACAAATACTTCTGCAATTTCAGTCTCTTCCAGAGCATGCCCGACTCGTGGGCGCTCGACCAGCTCTTCCCCATCATGCCGATTGCGCGGCTCAACGAGCAGCCCACGCGAAGTGCTATGCTGCAAGACATCACTTGCGACTCCGACGGCAAGATTTCTACGTATGTGAACGGCGGGCAGCAAACGAGCTATCTGCCACTGCATCCCGTTAAACCCGACGAGCACTATTACATCGGAGTCTTTCTGGTGGGTGCTTATCAGGAGATATTGGGTAATATGCACAATCTCTTTGGCGACACGAATGCCGTCCACATCTCGGTGAGCGACGAGGATTACACCATCGACCAACTTATCGACGGCGAGACGGTGGCCGACGTGCTCGAATATGTGCAGTACGACCCCAAGAAACTCGTGCGCCGACTCGAAATATGGGTCAGCCGAGCCATTAAGGACGGCAAGATAACGCCCGAGGAAGGCAAAGAATTCATCTCGAATTATCGCGCCGGGCTCTACGGTTACACATATTTGGAGTAAGGCGAAAGGAATAGAGATTAGAGAATATGGAGCAGGTGAATGTCATCAAGGTGGGCGGCGCAGTAGTGGAGAACGCCGACACGCTGGCCCAACTGCTGGCTGACTTCTCGGCGCTGCCGGGTGCAAAGGTGCTGGTACATGGCGGCGGGCGCAGTGCTACGCAGGTGGCTGCCAATCTGGGTATCGAAAGCCAGATGGTGGGTGGCCGACGCATAACGGATGAGGCCATGCTGCGTGTCGTAACGATGGTATACGGCGGGCTGGTAAATAAGAACGTTGTGGCTCGTCTGCAAGCCTTGGGCGTGCAGGCTCTGGGACTGACGGGAGCCGATGCCGACCTTATACGCAGTCACCGTCGCCCTGTGGGCGAGGTGGACTATGGCTGGGTGGGCGACGTAGACCGCGTGCGAGGCGACCTGCTTGCCACACTCATCCGTCAGGGTATCGTGCCCGTGGTGGCACCGCTCACGCACGACGGAGAAGGCCACATGCTCAATACCAACGCCGACACCATTGCCAGCGAGGTGGCTTGTGCGCTGACGCCATTCTTCGACGTCACGCTTACTTTCTGTTTCGAGAAGCGTGGCCTGCTACGCAATCCCGACGACGAAGAGAGTGTCGTCCCATTCGTCTCTGAGGCGGACTTCGCACAGCTGAAAGCTGAAGGGGTAGTTTCCGGCGGCATGGTTCCCAAACTCGAGAATGCATTCCAGGCCATCCGGCGAGGTGTCCGCTCTGTTGTTATCACGCGAGCTGACCATCTCGACGGGCAGGGCGGCACGTGTCTCTCGTAGTTCCGTCGGTTTTCTTTTTTACAGAACTTTAATTGGAGCGAAAAGATGAGAAAAGTATGTTTCGTGCTGGCGGCAATGTTGTTTGCCACGCAACTATGTGCCGCAGACATCTTCGCCGACAAGCGAGCCGCATGGATGCGCAAGGCTGAGGAGGCCAAACCCCAACTGATTTTCAGAACGATGAAGCCCGTGGCACTGGTGCGTGCCGTGGCCGACAGCTTGGCATACCAAGGATGGCGTTACGAGCCGGAGGCCGAGCCAGCCGAACTTTATAAAGCCACTTTCAATCAGCGACAGACGGTGACGCTGGACTTCGGGCAGCACATGGTGGGATACTTCGGCTTTCACATCTCGGAAAGAGGACGCTGCCAGGATGCGCCCGTGCGGCTGAAGTTCACGTTTGGCGAGGTGCCGGCAGAGCTGAACACGCCTTTCGACCCGTGGAAAGGCACACTCAACCGCGCATGGATGCAGGACGAAGTGGTCACCGTGACACGTGTGGACCAGCCCATCATCATTCCGCGGCGTCTGGCCTTCCGCTACGTAAAGATAGAACTGATGGGCCGCTGCAATTTTGGCTTTGCCATCGATAGCCTTTGGTGCCGCGCACAGACTTCGGCCGGAAAGGTGGAAGAGACGCTGCTGCCCACGTGTCCCGACATTGTGCGCCGTATTAATGCCGTGGGCGTGGAGACGTTGCGCGAATGCATGCAGACGGTTTACGAAGACGGCCCAAAGCGCGACCACCGGCTGTGGATAGGCGATATGTACCTCGAGGCACTGGCCAACAGGCATTCCTTCCGTTGTCACCAAATGACGAAGCGTTGCCTCTATCTCTTTGCCGGATTGTCGACGCCAGACGGTGTGACGATATCCAACTGCTTCGAAGAACCCGAGCCGCACGCGCAGGATGTCTCCATCTGCCTGCCGTATAGTCTGTTGTGGAACTCATCGCTGCTGGAATACCTGAAGGACACAGACGACCGCGAGACGGCGCAGGACTTGTGGCCCGTGGCTGTTCGGCAGGTGGAGGCTGCACTGAAGTATGTGGGCGACGACGGACTCTTCGACCGCGGCCGCTGCAATCTGTGGCTCTTTTTCGACTGGCGAAACGGACTCGACGACTACGCGCTCATACAGGGTGCTACGGTTTTTGCCCTGCGGCAGACCTACGAATTGGCGCAGATGCTGGGACGTGAGAGCGAGGTGGCGACTTATCCGTCGCTCATCCGAAAGATGACAAAGGCCATTCGCGGCCGTTGTTACAACGCCAAACGCGGTGTGGTGGAGAGCGGAAAGAACCGGCAGGTGAGCGTCTTGGCACAGACGTGGCTCATAAAGTCGGGCATACTGAGCAAGAAGGAGGGAGCGCGTGCCCTACGCACTGCCCTTGCCACAGACGGCTGCGTGATGCCTGGCACGCCATACGGCACGCACTACCTCATAGACGCCATGCTGCTGTGCGACATGAAGCAGGAGGCGCACGACTATCTCATAGATTATTGGGGCGGCATGGTACGCAAGGGAGCCGACACCTATTGGGAGGCCTACGACCCGAAGGACGACTGCATTTCGCCCTATCGTTTCCATCCGCTCAACAGCTCGTGCCACGCGTGGGGATGCACACCGGTCTATTTCATTCACCAGTATCCCGACGTTTTCCAAAAATAGTTAAGTAACAGAATTAGAGATTAGAGGCTCTAATCCTGAAATGTTACTTCTCAAAAGGGTTTCCCGACGGGTCGCGTTCGACAATCCAGCGGAAGGCGTTCACGAACAGCAGGTTTTGTGTGGCGTCGATGAAGCCTTCGTCGCCGTGTCCCATGTTGAGATAAATCATTCGATACTTATTGTTCGTCCATACGATGGGAAAGTCGCCCCATTTCACCACGTCTTTTATGCCAAAGGGATACATCTTTTGCGAGATGGAGAGCAGCACCGTGACGTCGGGATTCAGCCTGGGCGACGGATTCCATTGGTAGAATTCGCTGGCCGGAGCCACGAACTGTGCGGGTAGTGTGCGCGTTACGGGGTGCTCCGTCGTGTCGCATTCCACAAGGGAAGGCTGCGGCGGCCAGTTGTTGCAGTAGAAAGTGCCGCAGCCCAGGAAGTCGTTGAACCACGGCCATTGTGTATGCCCGTCGTTGTAGCCGCTGGCGTGGAATCCCATCCAGCCGCCACCGTGCTCCATGTACCGACGGAACGCATCGCGTTGTGCCTCGCCGCCCGGCATGGCGTTCAGGCTGATGAGAATGGAGTACGCCTTCAGTCGCTCGTACGAGTAATCGGCCAGCGATGTCGTGACGTCGAGCGTCCAACCCTCGCCGTAGGTCAGTTTCTGAAAGAAGCGAATGGCCTGTTCGTCGAACTGCACGTGTGCCGGCTCAGCATGTGGCTCGTAGTGCAGCAGGGCTTTGAAACGCGGTACACGGGCATAGTTGGCCGGATACTCGTCTTGCGCCATGCCGCAATGCATGGCAAGTGCGGCAACGAGGAGAAGCAGATGTCTTTTCATATTCTTTATTTGTTAGTTTTCGGCCAGCGTCCACTCCAGTGCGTTCTCCAGGAGTTGCACGAACGTCGGATTCTGCAGCAGCGAGGCGCTGTGTCCGAACTGGAAATAGACGTTTCGGGCCGGCTTACGTGTGTTTGTCCAGATGACGGGGTGGTCGCCCATGCGTACGTCCGTTTGCCGACTGTAGCTGGCTTCGTCTACGTGGGCCAGCACGTGTACCGAAGGTCGTGGGTTGCGGTCGTAGGTGTACCATTCATCTTCGCTGATGCGGAAGGTGGACGGAATATTTTTCATTACGGGGTGTGCAGCGTTCTCGGTGCAGACGGTGGCGTCAGCCTTCTCTGCGATGTAATTCTTGAAGCGGACGCCGCCCATGAAGTCGCAAAACCACGGCCAGAGCGGATAGCCGTCGAACTCGCCCAGCAACGTGGCGTGGTGGAAGCCGATGTACGCGCCGCGTCCGCGGTCGATGTATTCCTCCATGTCTTTTTGCGCCGCCGGGCTCCATGCGTAGGGCGGATAGTTGAGTTGTAGCACGAGGTGGAACGTCTGCAGCTGGCCTGCCTTGAGTTCCTTGGCCGAGTTGAGAACGGTGATGTCCATGCCGAATCGTTCGCGCTGTTGCTGGAGCCAGTGCAGGGCAGCCGCCGTAAAGCCTTCGTGTGCGCCTCCCCGTTCGGCCAGCACCAGCACGCGGCGTGGCGGGCATGTGGCGCGTTTGTTTTTCAGCAGGCTCAGCGCCAAAACGGTGCGGCGATCGCCTTGCGAGTTGTCACTATCGTAGTCCCAGTACATGCCACCGCGCAGATTCTTGTCGAGTATGTATTGGCATTTTGCCATCAGCGAGCGATTGTTCTCGTAGCCGAAGAGAAATTCGCCTTTCGGGTTCACTAGATAGGGCACCTGCGCAGTTTCGTCCCACCGGCTCTCGTAGCCCTCGGGCAGCGTGTGTGTCCGGAGGAATGACTTCACGCCCGGCTCGTCGGTCTGGCCTTTGCCGTAGAAGGGGATGCCCATGACCAGTTTCTCGCGTGGCACGCCGGCCTTCAGGTGGGCCTCCACGGCTCCCTCCGAGGTGCAACGGGCCGAGATGGCCGATGGGCGAAGTGCTGCGTGGTGCGATGAACGACCGTTGCTCATGTCGTACGACATCACGTTTACGAAGTCGAGATACGGCACACAGGCGCGCAGGTCTATGTACTTGGCGTCGCAGACTGTGGCAATGGTAAGCAGTGCCTGACGGCCCAGCACTTTGCGCAGGTCCTTAATCAGCTGTGTGAAGTTTTCCGTGTCGTCGGGCGATGCTGAGATGCCGGCCGAATGCTGCGTTGGGTACTCCCAGTCGATGTCGATGCCGTCGAGGTGAAACTCGCGTACGATGCGCTGGCAGTCGGCCGCAAAGGCATGCCGTTTCTCGGTGCTGGCGGCCATCTCGCTGAAGCGTCCTGCTCCCCAACCGCCTATGGAGAGTACAACCTTCAGGCGCGGATTCTGCTGCTTCAGGTTCACCATCTGACGCAGTCGTTCGGGACGGCTGATATCTACGCCGTCGAACGTCTGGTTTACCTTGCCGAAGGCATAGTTCAGGTGCGTCATGGTGAACGGGTCGGGCACGGACTGCGTCCACGACGTCACGTAGCCCACCACCACGAGGTCGTTGTTTTTCCGATCCCTTGCCAGCGTGGGCAATGCCAGCCAGAGAAGTAGTGCGAGGGAGAGTGTGATGCGTCTCATATCACTTGAGTTGTCGGACGGGGAAGTTGAAATACGTGTCGGGGAACGGCTCGTCGGCGAGCGTGAAGTGCCACCATTCCGAGGTCAGCGGCTTGAAGCCGTGGCTCATCATGGCGCGGCGGAGCAACATGCGGTTGGCAAACTGTTGGGCAGTGATGCTGTCGCCGGCACCCGTGAACTCCATCGTTTCGGGGTTGCCACCAAAGTCGGGATGACTCTCGTGGCCGAACCAGTCGAATGTGCCGCCCATATCGAGTTCCTTCTCCGTTTTCATGTCAAAGAGCGTCAGGTCAACGGTCGAGCCACGTGTGTGTCCACTCTTTTCGTAGATGTATTCCTGCTCGAAAAGCACACTCTTCGCCAGATTGGGGTAGAAGTACGGCTTCATCAGCGTGTCACCCAAGTTGGCAGCCCATCGCACGAAGTGATCCACAGCCCTTTGCGGACGATAAGCATCGTAGATTTTCAGTCGGTAGCCTTGGCGCATCACGTCGTCGCTCACCGCCCTGAGGCTGTCTGCCGCCTGCCGGGTCATCAGTGCCGTCGGCTCCTCGTATCCGTCTATTCGACAACCCACGAAGTTGTACGTCCCAAAGTAGCGGATTTCCAGAATCGCATCTGGCACAGCGTCCGTCAGCGTCACAAACTGGCTGCTGTCTTGGGTAATGTCGCACGTCGTTTCTTTTTTTTCACAGCATGCGCCGCACAAAACTGCGAGCAGCATTCCCAGCATCCACATGCCGCTGCCTCTCCACGTATTGCCGCAAAACATCCTTTCCATCTTCATATTCCTATTGTTTAAGTTAGTATTTAAAATGCAGTAAGCGTTAAAACATATACTTATTTCATTATTTTCAGTTTATTTCCTGATATATATAGGCCTTTGGCAGGTGCCGACAGGCGACGCCCTTGCAAATCGAAGATGGGAGCAGAGGAATTATGATTCCGCTCTTGGGTGAAGGGCACTTCGCGTACAGACGTAGCGTTTTCATCCTTGAATTCGAACGAAGCAAGTCCGTTAGCATCGACAGCCATGTGGGTGATGGGCTTCGACATCAGCTGTTCGCCATTGGTATTCGGATTGTATAACGTGGCTGCCGGCTCAGAGGTGTTGGTCAGGCAGTCGTTGGCAATCGAATCGTTGCCATGGATGTCTTTTGTCACATACGGGTATGCCCAGCCGCTCGAAGCACTACTCTTGGGCTTGTTGTTGGCAGGGAAGATTTGATAGCGCTTTCTGCTAATACTGTTAGCGTAGTCAGTTGTACTTTGCCAGACATCTTTGTCGTAATCAATATGAAAAACGATGATGCCACTGCCAGGCAAATCTTCGTCCCAGCCCCTTTGCTGGCGGTTCTCGACGAAGTAGTATTCGTTTTCCGCGTCGTTGTTGCGAATGAGATAAGCCACAGGCTCGTCATCCAAAGCCGGCAGGTCGGTGATATCGACCGTGCCGCTGAGTTCGACAGGCGTGAGCCATCCCATCAGCATCCGTTCGTGAGCCGAATAACTACATGGGCGATACCCGTCCCCGTTGTAGTTGCCGTTGTCCATCAAGTCCCAGTTGCCTACCACCTTTGTGCTGCCATAGTAAAAGTCGGGAAAACCGAAACAATGGCTATATTCGTGGCAGATGGTGCCAAACGGTGTTCTCGGCGTTTTATCCGCTATATATTCTTGCAGACAACAATAGCAATCGACGTAGTACTCCTTGTCTCCCTGCATAACGGTGCGGAAACTGCGGTAGTCGGTCGGTTCCTCCGTCTCCATGTTCAGATGCTGGCTCAGCCACCACTGGTGCGGCCAAATGGTATTCGAACCTCCACCGGCATTCATTCCTTGGCCGGCATAGATGATTAGCAACTGGTCGATGAACGAGTCGCCGTCCCAGTCGTAGATGCTCCAGTCTATAACCTGTTTCTGCAGCACATCCACGATGTCATCGACCATGTACTGAGAGTACTCATCATGAGATTCCGTGCTACGATACTTTTGGCGCCCGTCCGGCAACTCTACGAAAAGGAGGTCGAACGCCAAGTTAAACAGCCCGTAGCTCTGTGACATGAAGTAGTCGTGTATGGAGCCCACAAATCTTTCCTCGGCATAATTCTCCTTATTGAAAATCTTGTTCCACTTTTGCAATGCGGCCTCGTGGTCTTCCGCAAAGTCCTGGTCCTGAAACGATGCTAACACCACCAACTGACGCTGGTTGCCTATATAAGGGTTCTCCCTGCCTTGCGACGATGGCGCACGGCGTGCTACAAACTGGGGATTAGGCGTTCCACCCCTGCAGCTACGCATGCGAATGAAAGAGTCTGCCAAAGCTTTGCCCTCTTCTGTTGCCTGCTGTGCTGATACACCAGAAGTCGCGGCGAGTGCCAGCATGATGGTATATATCAGTTTCTTCATGTGATGTTTTTTATTCGCCGATACACTAATAATTATTCATTCTAACTAGTGCAAGTAGGTGGACTCTTTTATTATAAATACTTCAAAGTCCTCTCTCTGCCCAGTCGCTGCGGTCGAGGTTGCGATAGCCAATAGCCTCTGCAATGTGTGTGGATTCTACCTTCTCTGAGCCGGCGAGGTCGGCGATGGTGCGGGCAACCTTGAGGATGCGGGTGTAAGCACGAGCGGAGAGTTTGAGACGTTCCATGGCAAGGCGCAACATCTCGAGTGACTTGGCGTCGGGCTCGGCAAACTGGTGGAGCATCTTCTCTGTCATCTGTGCGTTGCAATGGATGCGGCTCCCTTCCCGGCCTCCCCCGAGTGGGAGATGGCTGAAACGCTCGGTTTGGATTTCGCGGGCTCGGATGACGCGCTCGCGAATGGAGGCGCTGGATTCGCCGGGCTGCATCTGGCTGAGCTGGGCGAAGGGCACGGCCTGGATTTCGCAGTGGATGTCAATGCGGTCGAGCAGCGGCCCAGAAATCTTGCTCATGTACTGCTGGATGCGGCCGGGCGTGCAGGTGCAGTGATGCAGCGGGTCACCGAAATAGCCGCATGGGCAGGGATTCATCGATGCCACGAACATAAAGGAGGCGGGGAATGTGACGGAATACTTGGCACGCGAGATGTTGATGATGCGGTCTTCGAGCGGTTGGCGAAGTACTTCGAGCACGGAACGCGAGAACTCTGGCAGCTCGTCGAGGAAGAGGACTCCGTTGTGTGCGAGGCTTATCTCGCCGGGTTGCGGGTTCTGTCCGCCGCCTACAAGGGCTACTTGTGAGATGGTATGGTGCGGCGAGCGGAAAGGTCGCTGTGCGATGAGCGAGCACTTGTCGGGCAGCGTGCCGGCCACGGAGTGAATCTGTGTGGTCTCGAGGCTTTCGTGGAGCGAGAGGGGCGGCAAGATGCTGGGCAGGCGCTTGGCCATCATGCTTTTGCCGCTGCCGGGAGGGCCTACCATGATGAGGTTGTGGCCACCGGCCGCTGCTATCTCGAGGGCGCGTTTTACTTGCTCTTGGCCTCGTACGTCGGCGAAGTCGAACTCGAATTGCGACTGCCGAGAGTAGAATTCGGCGCGCGTATCGATGAGTGTGGGGCTGAGTGCCGGCTGTCCGTTCAGGAAATCCACAATCTGGCGTATGTCTTTGGCGCCGTACACTTTCAGTCGGTCCACTACGGCGGCCTCGCAGATGTTGGCTTCGGGCACGATGAGGCCTTCGAAACCCATCTGGCGGGCCTTGATGGCGATGGGAAGTGCTCCGCGTATGGGCATCAGCGAGCCGTCGAGACTGAGTTCGCCCACCATCATGTAGCGATCGAGCAGGTCGGTGCTTACGATGCCTTCGGTGGCAAGGATGCCAATGGCCATAGGGAGGTCGAAGCCGGAGCCTTCCTTACGGATGTCGGCGGGAGCCAGATTGATGGTGATGTTGCGCGGCGGGACGCAGAATCCGCTGTTCTGTATGGCTGCGGTGATGCGTTCGTGGCTTTCCTTCACAGTATTGTCGGGAAGGCCCACGAGCACAAAGTGCATTCCCGAGGTGACGTTTACCTCTATTGTCACAGCAGTGGCCTGAAGCCCCTGCACGCAGGCGCTGAGTGTCTTTACGAGCATGGATCTTTTGTTTTCAATGATTCTTGGCTACAAAATTAATGAAATTTCAGAAGAATTGTGAAATACACACGCCTAAAATGTGTTTCTACGACGAACTCGTATAGGCAAATGGCACGTATGCAGAGTAGAAATACATGGAGAAATGAGAATGAGGAATGAAATATATCGTGTAAAAAGAGTTTTTCTGAAATATTATGCTTACTTTTGCAAGCGGGGTTGCAACTGAAACGGTTGCGCGCCGACTGGAAAAATACTAATAACACTCTAATAACACAAGACAACAAATGGACAGAAGAGATTTTATCCGTAGCGGAGCAGCCGCAGGAGTTGCTGCTGTATTGCCCACCATCCCGGCACACGCTGCCACGTCGACGGCAAAGACCTACGAACCCCGGAGCCTTCGTTTCCGCCCCGACGGGACGTTTAAGATCTTGCAATTTACCGACACTCATTACATAGCTGACAACGCGCACGCAGCACGTGCCATGCGGAACGTCATAGAGATGCTCGAGATGGAGAAGCCAGACCTGGTAATCCACACGGGCGACGTGATCTTCGGCAAGCCGACCGAGAAGAGTCTGCGCGATATACTGGCGCCAATAGCTGAACGCAAGATTCCGTTTGCCGTGGCTATGGGTAACCACGACGGGCAGTACGAACTCAGCCGCAAGGAGGTATTCGATGTCATCAAGACGATTCCCTACAACATCAACCAGGGTGTCGAGGGTCTGTATGGCGACACGAACGACATCATCTCTATTCTGCCATCGAAGGGCGGAGAGAAATGTCCCAAGTGGGTTCTCTATCTGTTCGACTCGGGCGACAGCATTTCAGATCCCGACATGAAGGGCTACGACTACATTCATTACGACCAGATTGACTGGTATCGCCGCCAAAGCAAGGCTTTCCAAGAGATGAACGGCGGCGAGCCCGTGCCCTCGCTGGCGTTTTTCCACATCCCTGTGCCCGAATTTACATACGGCCTGCGCTACGATACGCATCGCGACATGAAGGGTAACTTGGGTGAGGACCCCAGTCCGGCAAATGTGAACTCGGGTCTGTTTGTGGCAATGAAGGAGCAGCGCGACGTGCAAGCAATCATCTGCGGCCACGACCACGACAACGACTACGCCATGAAGTGGCGCGGCATGTTTCTCATGTACGGGCGATACAGTGGCGGCGATACAGTGTACAATCACCTGAAGCCCAACGGCGCACGTATCATCCAGCTTACCGAGGGCGAGCCGGGCTTCCGTTCGTGGGTACGCTTGTACGGCGGTGTGGTGCAGCAGGAACTGCGCTATCCCGATTCGTTCAGGACTTTTAAGTAAAGGGGAGCAGCGTGCCGAACAGGCACCGATGCTGATGAAATAAGACAGGGCGCCTGCAGAAGGTGCCCTGTCTTTATTCTTTTAGCAAGTCTTTTGTTTTGGGTTCGATGTCGTCTTTCCAGTCCGAGCCGCTGGCAATGATATGGCCTTCGGGGTCAATGAGGATGAAGAACGGGATATTCTGTATGCCCCATTGGCGAACGAGTGGACTGTTCCAGCAGCGGAAGTCGCAGTGGTTGGGAAAGTCTACGCTGTCGCGCCGCACAGCATCCTGCAGGCGCTGTCGGTCGAAGTCGAGCGAGTAGCTGACAATCTTCAGTTCCTGTTTCATCTCGCGGCGCAGCCGACGGGCACGATAGATGGCGCTCTGCGAGCCGCTCTTCCATGTGGCCCAGAAGATGAAGAGCGTGTGGCTGCCCTTGAAGTCCTTTCTCCGTATGGTGTCGGACTCGGCTTTTTCCTTGTCCTTTTCCTTGGAGTCGGGATGCGGGAGCGTGACGAGAGTGAAGTCGGGAAGTGGCGCCCCTGGTCGCAATATGGCATGGTGACGCACTGCACTGGCCAGTTGGCTCAGCAGCACGTCCTCTGGGCGGGCACGGCAGAGACTGTCGTAGATTTCCTTCGTCTCGTGGTGAGTGCTGCTGTCGGAGAGCAGAAAGTATTGGCTGAAGAGGAAGCGTGCAACAGTTTCTTCGGGGTATTCCAATGCGTACCTGCGAGCCAAGGCACGTGCGTCTTTCTGCGAAAGTTCACGTACTTCGCGGCGAAACTGCGTGTAGATTTCGTTGCATCGCGTGCCGCTCACTTTCACCTCGCTGAGGTTCTGAGCGTCGCCCTCCACCTTGATGTCCTCTCCCGGAGCAGCAAAGACGGCCAGTTGTGAGTAGTTGGGGTAAAGGATGTGGAGCGTGGCCTCTCCGTCGAGCGGCAGCATGTAGTCGAAGCGTCCCTCCTGAATGTGCAGCGTGTCGATGCGGTCGAGCCCGATGTCGCTGCTGTAGATAAAGAACTCACCCTGCTCAAGGTGAGCAAACCGTCCCCGTATGCGTACTTGGCCCGGGTGGTTGCTACAGCTGAGCAGGGCGAGCAAAAAAGCTATGCAGTATAGCGTTTGGCTTACATGTCTCACAGACGTGGCCTTATTTCAGCAGGTTCTTGATGGTGCTGGCGTAGTTTGCAAACTCCAGATCCTTGGCTGCGCGTGTGGCCAGCGTGGCATCCTGTGCGATGGCGCTCTTGAGGCTGCTTACCAGTGTGGTGGCATCATTCGTACGAGCTGCCAGCACAGCCTTCAGGTAGTCTGTCGTAGCATCGGGGTTCTTAATGCCAGCCAGAATGTTCTTGGCCATCACATAGTCCTTAGCCAAGATCTGTGCCAGAGCAGCGCTGTTGGTGTACGTACCGGCCAGATCGGTGGCAGCCTGTGTGTAGTTGCCTTTGGCAATGTTGAGGTTGCCCATCACCTCCTTGAAGGTGTCTGCGCCGCTACCCTGTGCCAAGTATGTCTCGGCAGCCGTGATGTCACCGTCCTTCAGTGCCATGAGAGCCAAGTTGGTGTTCACCTCGCTTGCGCTCTTGCTGATGTTCTTGGCTTGGTTCAGATAATTCTTGGCAGCGTCCACATCGCCCTTGGTAAGTGCCTGCTGAGCCAGGTTGTTCAGAGCGCGATAGTCGTTGGGATACTGCTTCAGCGTTGTCTGGTTCCACTGAGCCTTCTCCTCTTCAGAGCCAGCCAGCTTGTTGGCTCCGTAGAGCAGTTCTTCTACGCTGAGCTTGCTGGCATCTTGCTTATACTGAGCCACAATCTGCTCGTCGCTGCGGCCGATGACATCGTACTTCACGATAAGGCGTGCGCGGCGCAACTCGGGCAGGATGCCTTCCTTGATGTCGGTGTAAACTTCGCTCATGTTGCTAATCTGCTGCTCGCGCTCCTCGGGATCTTGATACATGGAGAGCACACGCAGTATCACGTCCTTGTCCTGAAGGTTGCTCTTCGAGATGAGTTCCTGGAAGCCTTCCCAGTCCTCGGCGGTGAACTTGGTGTCCACGTCGGCCTTCATCTTCAGTTTCTTCAGCTCCTTCTTCATGTAGTCGGCGCTCACGTTCTGACGCTTCTCGGCCAACTTCTCGTTGAGCGTGTAGCGACCGTCGGGGCTGGCGTATGCGCTAACCTCGATGCTTTGCAGTGCGCGCTCCTCTTGGTTGTCATTGATTTCTTTCAGAATCTTGCTCAGGTCCTTCACGCTGGTGGTGCCCAGTTCGCTACTGCGCAGAGTGGCCTGATTGATGAGGAACTTAATGTTGGCTTCCTGCTTCTGTTCGATAATGCGCTGGTATGCATCGGGAGCTGTGGCAGCCGTGATGTTGCAGCGGTTCAGCAGCTGGCTGGTGGCCACAACGCCGTAGCCAATCTTTACCTCAGGAATGGAAACTTTCTTCTTGCCTTTCTTTGCGTCGAAACGAGCGTAGAGGTCGCTGTTCATCATGGCGTCGGTGTAGGCAAAGTTGGTTTTCATCGAGTAGGTGCCGCCCACCTTGTACTGTACGGTCGTGGCATTGCCTTCTACCTTCTCGCCTTGGAACGTAGCGCTTTGGCCTTCAACCTCGCCGCCTTCGTACTTCAGCACGGGAGTCACCGTCACGACGGCTTTCTTCTTCATATACTTCTCGGGGAAGGTGCCGTTGATGGTTGCAGGCACTTGTCCACCCACAGCCTCCAGCGGCGTGGGAGTTACTTTGAAATTGTCGGCACTCAGGTTGCCCAACTTGCCACACGATGTCAGCACCAGCGCTGCAGCGGTGCCCATCAAAAGGAGTTTTGTTGTCTTCATATTTTTGTTTTTTAGAATACTGTCTCTCAGAATTTGGCCGCAAAGTTACACAGAATATTCAAAATAACAAAATCCGCCATTCAAAATCCGCATTTGCAAAGCAAAAGTTTCTCCGAATGGCCTGCTGTTGGTCTGTGAATGAAAGTCTTCAGGCGTCTTGCTGGTTTCTGGGATGGTGGTGCAGGATGGTGTCGCGCAGGCGACTCTGCTCGATATGGGTATAAATCTCGGTGGTGGCAATGCCTTCGTGGCCCAGCATGGCTTGTATGGCACGCAGGTTGGCACCTCCTTCGAGCAAGTGAGTGGCAAAGCTGTGGCGGAAGGTGTGCGGACTGATGTTCTTCTGCACGCCGGCACGCTTGGCATAATCCTTGATGAGGCAGAAAACGCTGATGCGGCTCAGGTGTTTCTTGCGCCGCAGTGAGACAAAGACGTAATTCTCCTCGCCAGGCATCACTTCGGTGCCTTGTCGCTCCACAAACCACTCCCTGAGGCGGTGGATGGCTTGCGCTCCGATGGGCACGAGCCGCTCCTTGCGGCCTTTGCCGTGGACGCGGATGTATTCTTCCTCAAGGTAGAGGTCGTTCATCTGCAACTGACAAAGTTCGCTCACACGCAGGCCACAGCTGTATAGCATCTCTATGATGGCCCGGTCGCGCACGCCTTCGGGCTTGCTGACATCTACAACCGCCAGTATGTCTTCTATCTCCTCAAGGCTGAGCACTTCGGGCAGGTGTTTTCCTATTTGTGGACTCTGCAGCAACTCGGTGGGGTCGGTCTGCACCTCGCCTTCGAGCGTAAGAAAGCGGTAGAATGAGCGAACGCCGCTTAGTATGCGGCAGAGACTGCGCGGCTGAATGCCCAGATCGCGCAGGGTGCCGGCAAAGCGGTCGAGCTGTTCCAGCGTAACGGTGCGGAAGTCGATTCCCTCGTCGGCAAAGAAGGAAAGAAGTTTTTGCAAGTCGTCTTCGTACGCGGCCAGCGTATTGGGCGTGTAAGAGCGTTCCAAGCGCAGGTATTGCCTGTAACGTTTCAGTATTTTGGGGTCAATATTTCCGATATTCGACAAATTCATGTAATTTTCCTGCCTCTTCTTTTTGCTTTTCACGAAACTTTCCTATCTTTGCAAGTGACAAAGGTACTAAAACTATTATGAGAATCCAAATTATCAACGGCCCAAATTTGAATCTTTTGGGTGTCAGAGAGCCGGAAATCTACGGCAAGAAGGCGTGGGAAGAGTACCTGAAGGAATTGCGCGCACGCTTCCCCAAAGTGAAAATCGACTACTTCCAGAGTAACTTGGAGGGCGAAATTATCAACAAGATTCAGGAGATTGGTTTCGACCGCGACGGCATTGTGCTGAACGCTGGAGCTTACACCCATACGAGCGTAGCCATTCTGGATGCCATCATGAGTGTCACCTCGCCAGTGGTGGAAGTGCACATCACCAACGTTCACCAGCGCGAGGAGTTCCGTCGTCGCAGCCTTATCAGCCCGGGCTGTCTTGGTTTCATTGGCGGCTTCGGGCTCGACAGCTACCGACTGGCCATCGAAGCGCTTGTTGATAAGGCGCTGAACGCCAAGGCTAAAAAGGAAAAAGCTGCCAAGAAGGCGTGATACTCTGGATTGGGAATTAGGGCAGAGAGGTGCGAGGGCTTTTTCCCTTGTCGCTCCGTATCCCTAATCTCCCGTCAGACAGAACGATGACGATAGACGATTATATCCTTCGGCACATCGACCCCGAAGGCGAATATCTTCATGCGCTTTGGCGCGACACGCAACTGAAGACGTCCTACGGGCAGATGGCCAGTGGCCACCTGCAGGGTCGTCTGCTGAAGATGCTGGTGGCCATGGTGCGTCCGCGGCGTGTACTGGAACTGGGCACCTTCAGCGGTTACAGTGCGCTATGTATGGCCGAAGCGTTGGAGGGCGACGCCGAACTTCACACATTTGAGATTTTCGACGAACAGGAAGATTTTATCCGCCACTGGTTCGAGGGTAGTCCGTACGCCTCGCGCCTGCACCTTCACATTGGAGATGCCCTGCAGCTCGTACCGCAAATGACGGACACGCTGTGGGACTTCGCATTCATCGATGCCGACAAGCGGCAGTACGTGGAGTACTACGAGATGCTGCTCCCTCGGATGCGTAGTGGCGGATTCATCGTGGCCGACAACACACTTTGGTACGGTCATGTGGCCGAGGAGCATCCGCGCGAGAGTGATGCTCAGACGCGGGGCATTCAGGCCTTCAACGACCTTGTGGCCGCCGACACTCGGGTGGAGAAAGTCATCCTGCCTTTGCGTGACGGCCTCACGCTGATTCGCGTCTTATAAACCTTTCAGCACCAGCTTCTTCTTTTCGAACGGGATGGGGTAGGCTGTCAGCCACACCTCAGGTTTCAGCTCTTCCGAGCCCTCCTTGCCCAGTTTCATGGCGTAGGCCTCTATGGTCTTGCCTTTCATTTCGGGCGTCAGGGGCAGATAGTAAGTATAATTCTTGTCGCCAGTATTGCAAAGGTGCTCCCACGGATTGGCGTTGAACGAAGGCGCGCGGTCGGGACAGCCCACGTATCTCCCGTCTATCTTCAGGGCAGCCCAGGCTCCCTCCTTGCCGTGGTTGCCGTTGATGGCTACGCAGAGATATGCACCCGGCACAATTTCGTCGATGCGGAACGTACCTTTCCACGTTTTCGTCGCCTTGCAATTGCCGCGGTCGAAGGTGCGGAAGAGGTTCGATGCGCGCCACTGGCTTCTGTCCATCGGGTGTCCGTTCTTGTAACCCTCCACCTCGGTGATGCGTAGGGGGCAGGGGTTGAAGCGGACGTAGCGCACTGTTCCTGCACGGCGCAGGTCTATCCTCATGCGCGGACCTATGATGCAGTCGATGCGTTGCCATTTGGCAAGGTCGGCCGACACCCAAACGGGCGTGCCGTCGAGCGGTTGTGCCGAGAGGTAGTCGGTGGCACGGGGCACGCAGACGACGAGGCTGTCGGCCTGTGTCGGGCGGCCCAAGTCGAGGCAGAAAGACGACTCGCGGTCGGTGCGCATGTCTTTTATGCGTTGGGAAATGAAGAAGCCTGTGGCGGGATTGCCGTCGAAGAGGTGACGGTCCCATATCTCGCGTTCGATGAAGATAGGTTGCTCGAAGAATGCTTTGCGTGCGGCAGCCACTTCCGGGATTCTGGTCTCTCCCGAGCGGCGAAGCGAACGCACTTCCATGGCATTGTTGTCGGCCGCAAAGGCTGTGGCGTAGTAGAGGCTGGCTGCGTCGGCGGGTGTCTCGGTCGGCTGCAAGTCGGCCACATGGCGATGCCACTTCTCGCGAAGTTGTGTGCCGGGGAACGTCAGTTCCACTGTCTTGCCGGCGGCCAGTTCCGCGACATTTTCATCGTCGAGTTGCGCACTGCGCAGTTTCAGTACCGAGCGTTCAATCCTCACTTTGTACGTCTGGCCGGGCTCGCCTAGCAGTTCCACTTCAGCCTCCTTGCCAACCCTGTCGTTGATGATGCGGTATGGGATGCCCGACAGCAGGACGCGGTCTTTCTCTTTCTCGGCGGTGAGTTTCAGCAGTGCAGCGCGGAAAGGCTGCACCTCCACTTCGAACGACGTGCCCCAAACGTGCTGCCCCAAGTCTTGGACGTAGGGATGATAGAGCCGAGCCTGAATTTTCTTTCCGGTGCGTGCAAGACCCGTCTCGGCGTCGAGCGTGATGCGATAGCGGACGGGGTTCCACGAAAGGTTACGTAACGTCAGGAAACGCGTTTTGGCACTTCCTCGGCTCAGTGCTTCAGGACCGTATTGTGCCTCTGGCAGCCGTTTGGCCGAGGGCAGGATGTCGCGATAGTCGCGGTGCAGGTTGAAGATGAAGGCCAGCGTGGGAAACTCGTCGTCGCGCAGCAGCCACGGGTTGGCATAGATTTCGGGTGCAAGGATGAGTTCGCGGCCGAAGGATTGCAGCACGAGGTCGTCTTCCCAGAAGTCGAGGCACGACGAGAGGCACACGCCGTGGTCCTCAGTCAGACGGGTCAGGTTGTCGGGTGCCTTGCGGCTGATGGCTTGCGCGCGGTGGTGCGGAGCCGTCATGTCGTTGGTCATAAAGACGTCGATATACGTTTCTGCTCCGCCCAGCAGGAAGGTGGTGCTGTGCTTGGTGCCCGGGCCAAGGTTGAGGCGGTGGTTGAGTAGTACGAAGTCGGGCGAGAGGCGTCGCACCTCGGTCATCATCGAGTCGAAGTAGGCATACTTCTCGGGCCGCAACTGACCGCAGACGGCGTCCATCTTGAAGAGGCCGAAGTTGTAGTCACGCACCAGCCCCACCATCATGTCGGTGCGTTCTTTTGCCTCTTCGGGGGTATCGCCGAAGCCGTCGGGACCGCCCCATACTCCCAGCCGTGTACCCATCTCCTTTGCCTGCTTGGCCAGCGGACCGAAGCCTTCTGGAAACTGACGTTTGAACAGGTCGCTGCTGGTGCTGCCGTAGCGGTTCTTTCCGTCGATGGCTCCAGCGTCGAAGGCGTAAATGTCCAGTTGCATCCCGTAGGTGCGTCGTAGCCAGTCGAAGAAGCGCAGGTTGACGGCCGTCTGTGCGGCAGTGGCTCCCTCGTTGGTGTTATTTATCCACGAGAAGTACTCCGAGCGCGAGGGTGTCTGCTCGTCGGCTCCGCCTGTGGGCTGTGTTTTCTGTGCCGACAAAATCAGTGAGAGGCAGAAGCACAGGCCTGCCGTGAAAAGTTTTTTCATAGTTTCGAAGTTTAACGGGAGCTGGCAGCCTTCCTGCCAACTCCCGTTTTCTTGTCTTTTAGATAATAATTTTGCTCTTGTGATAGTTCTCGCGGAACGTCGAAGGCGAGCAACCTTTCTTCTTCTTGAAGATGCGGTTGAAGTTGCTGATGTTGTTGAATCCGCAGTCGTAGCAGATTTCAGCAATGCTGGTGCTGGTGTCCACCAATTGGCGTGCAGCGTAGCCCAGTCGCAATTCGATGATGTAGTCCGACACCGTCTTGCCCGTCTGCATGCGGAAATAGCGGCTGAAGGCAGCAGGCGTCATGCCGGCTATCTCAGAGAGCGTCTTCAGTCGCACCTCGCCTTGGAAGTGAGCGTCGATGTACTCCTCCACCTTGCGCACGCGCTGGTTCTCGGGCGTGTTCTTCACGTTGGCGAACGACTTGGAGGCTAGCAGATGGTAGTTTTCTTCGAGCGAGAGGATGTACAGAATCTCCATCAGCTTCAGCACGCGGTAGAAGCCGGGCTGCCCCTCGGTGATGCGCGTAATCTTGTCGTACACCTTCATGATGGCCGAGAGGTCGAAAGCGATGCCACGCTTGGCGTTCTCCAGCAGGGCACGGATGCCCGTCAGCTGATTCTTGGCCAGGAACTGCTCACCCATCAGTTCGCGCGAGAACTGGATGGTGATTTCGTGTATGGAGTTGCTCTCGCAGTTGTGCTGACTCCAGTTGTGCTCCAGTCCACTGCCCAGCAGCACCAGGTCGTAGCGGCCCAGCGTCTCGATGGAGTCGCCCACGATGCGTCGCGCACCCTCGCAGTGTTCCACAAAGTTCAGTTCCATCTCCTCGTGCTTGTGCAGGGGATAGGTGAAGGACTCTTTGTTTCGGTCTACCAGATAGAAGAAATCGTCATCCGTAAGTGGCGACTTCTCTGTAATTACTTTTTCCATATTGTATTCTTAGTTTGTTGTTCAAAGTTCTCAGGCTGTGTTACACCAAGTGTCGAATGATGTCCTCGCGGTCGCCGGGCAGATAGTCGATGACCGGAATCTCTATCATGGTGTATGCTCCAGGCTGCTGCTTCATGCTGGCACGCGCTGCGTTCACCAACACTTGAGCCGTCAGTGCCGGGTTGTTTATCTTCATGTTGAACTCAAAGAGCTGGTTGTGTGTCGTGCCGCTCACACCCTTGCGCACCAGATTCACACCGTGACCCACGTCGTTCAGCGCGTCCACACACGGCACCTGCTGCACGTGCGTCTCGTCGTTAACGAAGTACGGGTCGGCCTTTATGGCAGCCTCTACCTTCTTCAGGTCGGCACCCTCCTCCAGCTCCACGTACACCATTCTGCGGTGTATGCCCGTGCCAAGCGGTATGGTCATGCTCAGCGCATCGCGCACTCCCTCTATGGCACGCACTGCCACGCTGTGACCCATGCTGCGCCCCGGCCCGAAGTTCGTGTACGAGATGCCGCGCGGTGCCAGACTCTCCATGAGCGTGCGTACCACGCTGTCCGACCCCGGGTCCCAGCCTGCACTTATCACACTCACTCGGCCGGCCTTCTTGGCTGCGGCATCCAGCGTGCGGCGCAGGTCGGCAATCCCCGTGTGGATGTCGAAACTGTCCACCGTGTTGATGCCCAGCGCCAGCATCTCCAGCGCGTACTTCTCCACGCTGCGTGTCGGTGTAGCCAGCACGGCCACGTCCACATCCTTCAGCTGGCGTATGTCGCTCACCACGGCATACTCCTTCAGCTCCTCGGGGCAGTCCTCGGCACCCTTGCGGCGCACCACGCCTGCAATCTCCATGTCGGGCGCAGCCTGCAGTGCCTGCAGCGTGTATCGCCCTATGTTTCCATAGCCAACAATGGCCACTCTCAGCTTTTTCATTGTGTTCGAGAGGCATCAGATACCTTTCCCCTTCCACTTTTCCGCTTTGCCACAGAGCGGGAAGGGAGGCAGGGATGAGGCTCCGGCCTTTTTGTTTAAATGTTAGTGTAACTTTGTTCTATCAAAGTGTGGCAATATGGGCGCAAAATTACATTTTTTCTTTCAAATCTCCAACGAAATCGGCACTTTTTTTCGCCAAATGATAAGCAATGACAGATGTCCGTATGCCGATGGCTGTTACAACCCGAAAAAAAGCGTTCTAAAAACTTTCTTTTTCTTTATTATTTCTTTATTCTTTCCTTTGAGTATTTTGAATATCTTGTATATCTTGGCCGAAAACTTGGCTCATTATTTGGCGCACAACTTGCACGCCTTAGACACCTAACTCGCTGTTTTCCACCCGAAACATTGGACGCAAACTTGGTCTTTTTTTTGGTCGAAAACTTGGACGATGACTTGTTTCGTACCTCTGCCGACAGTCCGACGGTGCAAGACAAAACGACACGGGATGATGGCGGCATTTGACAAGCCGTGAAAGATGGCTCCGTGTA
Source organism: uncultured Bacteroidales bacterium (assembly GCA_902787575.1). Lineage (GTDB taxonomy): Bacteria > Bacteroidota > Bacteroidia > Bacteroidales > Bacteroidaceae > Physcousia. Next base: position 33,476 of record CADAGX010000020.1, read on the forward strand.
GGTAATTGCGGGCTACAAAACAAAGCGGAAGACACATACGTGTCCTCCGCCTAAACTTTCTGTCTCAACAACAGGAAATTCACTCGGCCCGCTCCAGCCCCATTCCATTCAACAATTCATCTGGGCCATTCCATGCCGTTTTAGTATCGCGCGTAGTGGAAAAAAGGAGGTATGTGCCTGTGCTTTCCGCCAACTTCAGAAGCCCATCTTCACGTATGCCAAACGTCTTCGTCAAACCTACCTTTTTAAGGTATTTGCCGCCAAACGGGTCTGTGTCATTCTTAAAAGTAATGATTATTTGACCGATTGCTATCTTGTAGCCATCAATCGTGAAATCAGAATGCATTGAATTAAATCCACATTTCCCTTCCATTTGTCCGCTTTCGTCGAAAGAAATATTGAACAACGGGTCGCCCACGCCAGTTCCCACCTGCGTGTATTTGTCAGACTCGGCATATCCAACCAAATACCATGTGCTTTTATATAAAGCCTGCACAGCATCGTCCAGCGGAGACGGATTTTCGAGGTCTGTCTGCTGAACCGCAGCATTTTCGTCGTCGCTGCTGCAAGAACTAAGCATCTGCATGGCCAAAACGGCCAACGCCATGATTGTAATAAACAGATTCTTTTTCATAATTGAATATATTATATGAATTTATCCGCGGCGAATTTAGCGTTTAACTCTTTTGAAGCGATTTATTTGGTCAACTCCAGCCCTAATTCTTTCAAGTGTTCTTCGTCAAAAAATGTTGTCTTGCTACCACGCGTTGCGGTGAAGAGAAGATACGAGTCCTCTGTTACAGACAACTGAAGGAGACCGTCTTCGCGAATGTCAAAACTGCTAATACGACTTATCATGTTCAAGTATTTACTCCATTTTGGATCTGTGCAATATCCTTCTTCACACACAAAGTTTTTAAAGTGAATTTTGTTGCCAGAAATAATTACATCATCTGCATAAAAGCCTGCCGTCGGAGCGGCGCCGTCCATGCGTCCTTCACTGAAAGACACCCGATATAGCGGGTCGCCCTCGCCGGTTCCCACCTGTGTGTATTCGCCGTCCTCGGCGTAACCGACCCAATACCATGTACTCTTATACAAAGCCTGCACAGCAAACGTCGTATTGTCGTCGTCGCTGCTGCACGAACTGAACATCGGCATTGCCAAAACGGCCAATGCTATGATTGAAATAAAAAAAGTCCTCTTCATAATTTCATCTTTTAAGTGTTTCCGCTGCAAAGATATACATTATTATTTTCCGCGCAAGCGATTTTATTGAAAAAAGCAAAGGGCATTTTTCTTTCTTCGGATTTGAATACAAGTAGTTAGAGAAGCGGCATTTGACAAGCAAATGCCCTACAGCATGGCGCGATATTCCGCGAAAAAAGCCTACGTGTAGGGAATTTGCTTGTCAAATTCCGCACATCAAGTTTTCCTGCCACGTGTCATCCCGACGTTAGGAGGGATCTCATTTTTGAAGGCTGCGCGATGCGTGAGATTCTTCCTCCGCTTCGCTCCCTCAGAATGACACGGATGGGATACAAGCAAATTTTCTATTTGTGATGCGTAAGCAAAGAAAAACATGCATTCTACCCCTCTAAAAATTTTTCTCCGAAAAAACCTACACACCTACACTTTTGCGTGGTAATTGGTTGAACTTCTGCGCAGTATAGGGGTGTAGGTTCGGGTGTAGGCAAGCCGAAAATGTGTAGGTTCGGGGTCGTTTTGGCTGCATTTCTTCCAAAATCTGCTTTGTCAGGTGGTGAGTTCGGTGTGACGTGTTGCACGACTTTTTTGGCGTGTGAAATGTTAAATGTTGCGTGTCGTGCAGTAAAACCTACACGCTTTTCACGAACCTACACCCGAACCTACACTGTGGTAACAATATGAAATATAGCGAATTGATGTGCAAATGGTGTAGGATGTAGGTTTTTTCAGAGAAAAAAATTGGGGAAGCTATATATTGTACACGACGTGGTGTAGGGAATTTGCTTGTCAAATTCCGCGCGACACGAATATTTTTTCGGTCTTTGACAAGCAAAGACCCTACAACGTGATGTGTTCCATTTTCCTTTCGCAGATAACGGCTGGCGTGTGTGGAAGAAAAAAAGAGGTGCTTCGCTTTGTCGTTACGCCATTATTGGTTATCTTTGCAGGGAGAAAAAAGAGAGAAGTAAGATATGAGACTCAAAGACATGCTTTGCGCGCTGGGACTCAGCGCGTGCCTCGGAGCAATGGGGCAGACGTTCAGCAACCATGCTCCGAACGACGAGGAGAAGGCGATGCAGGAGGCGATGCGCAAGATGGTGAATGCCAGCATTGCCATCAAGTCGCTGTATGTGGACACGGTGAACGCCAACAAGATGGCGGAGGACGCCATAAACGGTATACTGAACAAGCTGGACCCGCACTCGGCGTACACGAATGCCAAGGATACGAAGCGGCTGACGGAGCCGCTGGAGGGTAGCTTCGAGGGCATCGGTGTGCAGTTTAACATGCTGGACGACACGCTGATAGTGATACAGCCGGTGCCGAAAGGACCGAGCGAGAAGGTGGGCATACTGGCTGGCGACCGTATCGTCAGTGTGGCAGACACGGCCATTGCGGGCGTGAAGATGCAGCGCGAGGAGATTATGCGACGGCTGCGCGGCAAAAAGGGCAGCGTGGCACATCTGAAGGTGCGGCGTCCGGGCATCAAGGAGGAACTGACGTTCGACGTGGTGCGCGACAAGATTCCGGTCAACTCGGTGGATGCGGCCTACATGGTGACGCCCACCATCGGGCTCATCCGCTTCAACAACTTTGCACAGACCACGCACGGCGAGATAACGGAGGCCATCAAGAAGCTGCGCGAGCAGGGGATGCAGGACCTCGTGCTCGACCTCCAGCAGAACGGAGGCGGCTATCTGCAGGCAGCGGCCGACATTGCCAGCGAGTTCCTGCCCAAGGGCGATATGGTGGTCTATACCCGTGGCCGCAGCGTGCCCAATCAGGAGTTTCACAGCTCGGGCAGTGGCCTGATGCGCGAAGGACGGGTGGCCGTGCTGGTGGACGAATACAGCGCCTCGGCGGCTGAGATTCTGGCCGGTGCCATTCAGGACCAGGACCGCGGCATCGTGGTGGGACGGCGCACCTTCGGCAAGGGACTGGTGCAGCGTCCGTTGCCCATGCCCGACGGCAGCATGATTCGGCTGACGGTGGCTCGCTACTACACGCCCTCGGGCCGCTGCATTCAGAAGCCTTACACGAAGGGCGACCAAAAGGGTTATGCGCACGACGTGATAAACCGCTACAACCGGGGCGAGCTGACGAATGCCGACAGCATACATTTCCCTGACTCGCTACGCTACAAGACGCTGCGCAAGGGACGAGTGGTGTATGGCGGCGGTGGCATCATGCCCGACTACTTCGTGCCGCTCGACACTACAAAGTACAGCAAGTGCTACCGCGAGCTGTCGGCCAAGAGCCTCGTCATCAACGCTTCGCTGAAATACATGGACAAGAACCGCAAACGCCTGACAAAGTCGTATCCCACGTTCGATGCCTTCGTGGCTAAGTTCGAGGTGCCGCAGAGTGTCCTCGACGGCATACTGGAGGAAGGCAAGAAGCAGAAGATAGAACCCAAGGACGAGGCCGAAAAGGCACACACGGAGAAGAACCTGCGCCTGATGCTGAAAGCGTTGGTGGCACGCGACCTGTGGGACATGAGCGAGTACTTCCGCATTGTGTACGACCAGGACGAGGTGGTGAAGAAGGCTGTGGAGCTGCTGAAGGAGGCAGCCGCGAAGGGCGAATGAACATCACGTTCAACACCGACGGAGTGGCGATGCCCGACATCGAGCCGCAGCGCATCCGCGACTGGGTGCAGCGCGTGGCTCAGGCGCACGGCCGGCGAGTGGGCGAGGTGAACTACATTTTCGTGTCCGACGAGCGCATTCTGGACATCAACCGCCAGTTTCTCGGTCACGACTATTACACCGACATCATCACCTTCGACTACTGCGAGGCCGACATCCTGCAGGGCGACCTCTTCATCAGCCTCGACACGGTGCGGACGAACGCCGAAGGGCTGGGAGTGACGTACGAGCAGGAGTTGCACCGCGTGGTGATACACGGCATTCTGCACCTGTGCGGAATTAACGACAAAGGACCTGGCGAGCGCGAGGTGATGGAGGCCGAGGAAAACACAGCTCTGGCGCTGCTGGAGGTATAAAGAGATAAAACAGCAAGAACGCATGAACGATACAGATTTCAACATACGCGAGGAAGCTCGCCAGCGCGAGAAAGAGTTCGAGAACGCCCTGCGTCCGCTCCGCTTCGAGGACTTCAGCGGACAGCAGAAGGTGGTGGAGAACCTGAGCGTATTCGTGGAGGCGGCACGCTATCGTGGCGAACCGCTCGACCATACGCTGCTTCACGGACCTCCCGGACTGGGAAAGACCACACTGAGCAACATCATTGCCAACGAGTTGGGCGTAGGATTCAAGGTGACAAGCGGCCCTGTGCTCGACAAACCAGGCGACCTGGCAGGCATACTCACCAGTCTGGAGCCGAACGATGTGCTCTTCATCGACGAGATTCACCGCCTCTCGCCCGTCGTGGAGGAGTATCTCTACAGCGCCATGGAGGACTACCGCATCGACATTATGATAGACAAGGGTCCCAGCGCGCGCAGCATACAGATAGACCTCAACCCCTTCACGTTGGTGGGAGCCACCACACGCAGCGGCTTGCTCACGGCACCCTTGCGTGCACGCTTTGGCATCAATCTGCACCTGGAATACTACGAGTCTGCCACGCTGCAGAAAATCATACAGCGCAGTGCATCCATACTGGGTGTACCCATCGATACGAAGGCTGCTGCCGAGATAGCCAGCCGCAGTCGCGGTACGCCACGAATCGCCAATGCCCTGCTGCGCCGTGTGCGTGACTTCGCACAGGTGAAGGGCGACGGCAACATCGACCTGCGCATTGCACGCATCGCGCTGGAGGCACTGAACATAGACCGATACGGTCTCGACGAGATAGACAACAAGATTCTGCTTACTATCATCGACAAGTTCCGCGGCGGCCCGGTGGGCATTACCACGATAGCCACAGCCGTTGGCGAGGATGCCGGTACCGTGGAGGAAGTGTACGAGCCGTTCCTCATCAAGGAGGGCTTCATCAAACGTACTCCCCGTGGCCGTGAAGTAACCGAACTGGCATATTCTCATCTGGGAAGAGAGCCTCACCCCAGCCCCTCTCCGAGGAGAGGGGAGTACGTACAAGGCGAACTTGGCTTATGACGGAGGAAAAGACGACTTCCACGCGATTCCGTTGGGCGGCTTCGGACAGGTACGAACTGCTTAAGAACTTTGCAAGGGAGAATCGTCGGAATGCAACCTTGGCAGAAAATGTCTTGTGGAGCATCTGAGGAACAAAAGTTTGGGAGATGAATTCCGTCGCCAACATATAATATTCGACTTTATTGCGGACTTTGTCTGCATCGACAAGAAGCTTATTGTCGAAGTTGATGGCGGGTATCATTCGGAAGGTGAACAACAAATAGAAGACAGTATAAGAACAGCGCAACTGAACAACTTGGGATTTCGCGTCATCCGCTTTTCTAACGAGGAGGTCTTGTATGAGGTGGAACGCGTACTACGGGAGAAAAGAACTGCTTTGAGACAATGAAAACATATATGATTAATAATCTCCCCTCTCCTCGGAGAGGGGTTGGGGGTGAGGCTTTATGGTACTGAATTATATTTGGATAGGATTCTTTCTTACTGCATTCATCATCGCGTTGGTGCAGTTAGTTTTTATGGGTAACACCGAGGTGTTCCCTGCTGTCATTAACAGCACTTTCGATTCGGCCAAGACTGCATTCGAGATTTCGCTCGGACTGACGGGCGTGCTGAGCCTCTGGATGGGCGTGATGAAGATTGGCGAACGTGGCGGCGTGGTGAACGTGCTGGCCCGGTGGCTCTCGCCGCTTATGGTGAAACTCTTTCCCGACATACCAGCCGGGCATCCCGTCTTCGGGCACATCTTTATGAACTTCAGTGCCAACATGTTGGGGCTCGACAACGCGGCTACGCCGCTCGGCCTCAAGGCTATGGAGAGCCTGCAGGAACTCAATCCCAAGAAGGACACGGCCACCAATCCCATGATTATGTTCCTTGTGCTCAACACCAGCGGACTGACGCTTATTCCGGTCGGCGTGATGGTGTATCGCGCTCAGATGGGAGCCGCTCAGCCGACCGATGTCTTCATCCCCATTCTCATCGCCACCACGGTGGCCACTTTGGCTGGCATGATTATCACCGGCATCTATCAGCGCATCAACCTCTTCAATCGTGTCATTCTCCTTACGATACTCGGCCTCTGCCTCTTGGTGGGCGGCATCGTGTGGTTGGGGACAAACGTGGAGCGCGAGACAATGAACACGTGGAGCACCGTGGCCGCCAACGTCATCCTCTTCAGTGTCATCACCTCGTTCATTTTGGCAGGTATGTACAAGAAGATAAACGTTTACGATGCCTTCGTAGAGGGTGCAAAAAGTGGCTTCGAAACGGCCGTACGCATCATCCCCTATCTGGTGGCCATCCTCGTCAGCATCGGAGTGTTCCGTGCATCGGGTGCCATGTCCTTCATTATCGAAGGTATCCAGAAGGCCGTGGAAGCCATGAATCTCAACTCCGACTGGGTTGCAGCACTTCCCACAGCACTGATGAAGCCGCTCAGCGGCAGCGGTGCCCGTGGCATGATGGTGGACGCCATGCAGACGTACGGAGCCGACTCTTTCGTGGGTCGTCTCTCGTGCCTCTTCCAGGGTGCCACCGACACCACGTTCTACATCCTGGCTGTCTACTTCGGTTCGGTGGGTGTGCGTCACACTCGTCATGCCGTGGCCTGTGGACTTTGGGCCGACTTGGCCGGCATAGTAACCGCCATAGCAATTGCATATCTATTCTTCGGATAGAAGTAAAAAGGTGGAAGATATAAAAGAGATGAACGAACTGGCAATTAAAGAGAAAATATACGAGATTCGTGGACAACGAGTAATGTTAGATTTTGATTTGGCAGAACTTTATCAAGTCGAAACGCGTGTACTCAATCAATCGGTAAAGCGCAACATTAGACGTTTCCCCGAAGATTTTATGTTTCAATTAAGTGAGGTGGAATGGGATACAATCTTATCACAATTTGTGATGACATCAAGGGTCAAACGTCCTAAATCTGCCTTGCCTTTGGCCTTTACTGAGCATGGTGCATTGGCTTTGGCCGGAATTCTCAGAAGTGATGTCGCAATAGAGACAAGTATTATTGTTACACGTGCTTTTGTTGCTATGCGTCAAGCACTCACAACTTTGGCAATTCCTGTCAAGTTGAACGAGATAGAACGCAGTTTAACGAATCTTCGTCATGAGGTTGAAGAAATTCTAGCAGACCAAAACGACATAAATGAGAGTACAAGGTCGCAGATTGATGCAATCAGCGAGGCACTAGCAGAGTTACAGATGTCACACTCGACCGACAAACCAAGAAGGCGTATAGGATTTATACGAGATAACGAGTAAAATTATAAATAAAATGGCAAATCTGAAGTCATTGGCCAAGGACACGGCCATCTACGGTCTGTCGAGCATCGTTGCCCGATTCATCAACTACCTGTTGGTGCCCATTCAGACGGCCCGTTTTGCTGCCTCGGGCGGCGAGTATGGAGTCATCACCAATGTCTATGCCTACGTCTCCATCCTCGTTATCCTGCTGACATTTGGCATGGAGACCACCTTCTTCCGCTTTATGAGCCGCGAAGGCGAGCAGCCAGAGCGCATCTACTCCACCACGTTGCGGATGCTTGCCTTCACGTCGCTGGCCTCCATCGCCGTGGTGCTGACCCTGTTGCAACCCATTGCTGCCGCTGTGGGTTATGCCGACCATCCCGAGTACGTGGGCGTGATGTACGTCACCGTGGCCGTGGATGCCTTCATGGCCATTCCCTTTGCCTATCTACGCTACCAGCACAGGCCTGTGAAGTTTGCCACACTGAAGATTTTCAATATCCTGCTCAACATCCTGCTTAACATCCTCTATCTTATTGTGCTGCCCAAACTGCGGCTCAATCCCTTTGGCATCTACGACGAGCAGTTCACGCTTGATGTGGCCTTTGTCTTCTATATCAACCTTGTCTGCACGCTCTGTACTCTGCTGCTTCTCTGGAAGGAACTGCGCGGTTTCCGCTTCGGTTTCGACGGTGCAGCCTGCCGGCGAATGCTCGGTTACACGTGGCCGTTGCTCGTCATGGGCGTGGCAGGACAGCTCAATCAGGCCGCCTCGCAGATTCTTTTCCCGCGATTCTACGACGGTCCGCTTGCCGAAGCCCGCACACAACTGGGCATCTACGGCGCCTGCATCAAGATAGCCATGATTATGGTAATGATAACTCAGGCCTTCCGCTTTGCCTACGAGCCTTTTGTCTTCGGCAAGTCGAAGGACAAGGACAACCGCGAGACGTATGCACAGGCCATGAAGTTCTACATCATCTTCACGCTGCTGGCTTTCCTCTGCGTCATGGGCTACATAGAGGTGCTGAAGTTTGTCATCGGACGGAGCTATTGGGAAGGGCTGCGTGTGGTGCCTATCGTCATGGCCGCTGAGATTATGTTCGGTGTGTTCTTCAACCTCTCGTTCTGGTACAAACTCACCGACCGCACCATCTGGGGTGCCTACTTCTCGGGTATCGGTGCCGTGGTGCTTATAGCCATCGACGTGCTCTTCATCCCACGCTTCAGCTACATGGCCTGTGCGTGGGCCGGATTTGCCGCCTATGCCACCTCGATGCTACTGTCGTACTTCATTGGCCAGCACTATTACAAAATAGATTATCCGCTTCGAGACATCGCACTCTACGTTGCTCTGGCAGCCGTCCTAACGGCCCTGATGCTATATGGCTCGCACCACCTGCCCATGTGGGCGCAGTTGGCTTGCAACACCGCCTACATCGTAGCCTTCTTGGCTTACATCGTCAGACGCGACCTGCCGCTCTCGTCGCTCCCCGTGGTAGGAAAGTATTTCAGAAAGTGACAAAAACCTTAAATATTAACCCTAAACCAAAATTCTTAAGCCTTATGAACAAAAAGCAAAGCAAAGTTTCACAAGCCGAGAAGAACACAATGTCGCGTCGCGACTTCCTGACCACTGCCGCCACAGGCATTGCCGGTTTTATGATTCTTCCCAGTTTTACGGTAGATGGCGTCCGCGTGGCTCCCAGCGACCGTGTGGTACTCGGATTTGTGGGTCTCGGTCAGCAGGGCTGCAGCGATTTCCGCAGTTTTACACAGTGCCCGGGTGTGCAGGTGGCAGCCTGCTGCGATGTGGACAGCATCAAGCGCGAACGTTTCCGTCGCTACGTTACCAAGTGGCAGAAGGAGAAGTCCATGCCTATCCGCTGCGACGTTTACGAAGAGTACGAGCGTCTGCTCGAGCGTAAGGACATCGATGCCATAGAGATAGCCACTCCCGACCACTGGCATGCACTCGTTGCCATTCACTCGTTGCAAGCCGGTAAGGACGTTTACGTGCAGAAGCCCCTGGCATACACCATCACCGAGGGTCTGGCCGTGCAGCGCGCCGTTCGTGCCAACAACCGCATCCTGCAGATGGGCAGCCAGCAGCGCAGCAGCAAGGAGTTCCAGACGGCCATTGCACTGGTGCAGAGCGGAGCGCTGGGCGATATCAAGGAGATTTATTGCCGCGTGGGCGATCCTCCAAAGCCACTCGACCTGCCCGAGATGCCCGTGCCCGACAACCTGAACTTCAACCTTTGGATGGGTCCGCTCAACAATCCCAAGATTCACTATCATTCCGACCTCTGCCCCGTGGTGACACTCGACCCCGACCAGAACGAGAAACTCTGGGGTGCATGGCGATGGTACGAGGAGACAGGCAACGGTTATCCTGCCGACTGGGGAGCTCACATGTATGACATCGCTCAGGCCGCCATCGGTATGGACGGACTGGGACCGGTGGAGTTCATCCCGAAAGGCTACAACGGCGCCGAGTGGGGAACCATGCGTTATGCCAACGGCATCATCATGCAGGAGCGTCCTTACACCGACGACAAGGAGGCTCGCGGCATCAAGTTTATCGGCGACAAGGGCTGGCTCAAGGTGGCACGCGGCTACATCGAGTGCTCCGACAGCAAGTTGCTGAAGAAGCAGCAAGAGCAAATCTCTGCGGGACAGTACGAAGTGAGCGCTCCGCACATGCAGAATTTCATCGACGCCGTGCGCGAGCACAAAGACCCCATCGCACCGATCGAGTACGGTTGCAGTACTAACACGCTGTGCTGCCTCTTCAACATCGCTCGCGAGCTGAAGCGCCCTGTGAAGTGGAATCCAGCTACGCTCAGCTTCGGCGACGACAAGGAAGCATTCGCACATCGTCTCTACTATTACGACTATCGTCGTCCGTACTCCCTGCCCTATCTCGAGCGTCGTGGATAAGTCGCACCCGAGTTGCGAAGTTTAAACATTTGTGTAATCTCGTTCCTCTCCTTCGGCACAGACCGAGGGAGAGGACATTTACGGAAATAAAAAATGAAGAAGACATTCCTCTTTATGCTTGCACTGCTGCTCAGCGGTATGCTGCAAGCCACAGACCGCGCCACCAAGCTGCGCGAGAATCTGTTCAACAACCCCAAGTACGTCACCGTAGTGGCTCACCGCGGCGACTGGCGTAGTGCACCCGAAAACTCACTTCAGGCCTTCCAGAACTGCATCGACATGGGAGTGGATATGGTGGAGCTCGACCTGAAGCGCACCAGCGACGGCGTGCTCGTTATCATGCACGACAAGACACTCGACCGCTGCACCAACGGTAAAGGCAAGGTCAGCGACCACACCTATGCCGAGATACAGCAACTCTTCCTTAAACCCCAGCACGGAGCATCCCTCACGCGGCACAAAGTTCCCACGCTGGAGGAAGCACTCAACCTGTGCAAAGGAAAGATTCTAATCAACATCGACCAGGGATACAACTATTTCAAGGAAGCCTATGAAATCATGCAGCGCACCGGCACCACCGAACAGGTAATCATCAAGTCCGGCAAGTCGGCCGAGCAGGTAATGCAGGAGAATGCCGACGTGGTGAAGAATACCATCTACATGCCCATCGTGCAAGTCGATGCCGCCGATGCAGAAAAGGTAATCAACGAAAACCTCACCCTGAAGCCCGTGGCCATAGAATGCTGCTTCAAGACCTACAATCAGGACGTGGAAGCACGCCTCCGCCAGATTCGCGAAGCAGGCGTCAAAGTGTGGATCAACAGCATCTGGGGTTCGCTCTGTGCCTATCACGACGACGACCGCGCCGTGGAGATGAACGAGCCCGACGAGGCTTGGGGTTGGATTCTCGACCGCGGAGCCACCCTCATCCAGACCGACCGTCCCGAGGCCATCATCCAGTATCTCAAGAAAAAGAAACTGCACAAGCTGAAATAAGCCGCAGCACCTTCATTCCAAAGCCCTTCCCCGCAGGGAGGGGCTTTGACTGTCCTATGGACGGCAAACAACACTATAGACAATAGACATGAAGAAGAGAATCGTAGTCATCGGCAGTTCGAATACGGACATGGTGATGCGCGTGGAGGAATTTCCTCGCCCCGGAGAGACCATCATGGGCCACGGCTTTATGCAAAACCTTGGAGGCAAAGGGGCTAATCAGGCAGTTGCCTGCTCGCGTCTGGGCGGCGAAACGGCTTTCATTGGCAAACTGGGCAAGGACGCGTTGGGCGACAACACGCTGAAGCAACTGGCTTGCGAGCAGATAGACCTTTCGCATTTGACTCAAACGGAGGAGACGTCATCCGGCACCGCGTTTATCACCGTCAACGCTCATGGCGAGAACAGCATCATCGTGAATTCGGGAGCTAACTGGAAGCTCCGTCCCGAAGACATCGACGCGGCAGACCGCTTGTTACGCGATGCAGCATTGGTGCTGATGCAGCTCGAGACTCCCATTCCCACGCTGGTTTATGCCGCTCGTAAAGCACATTCATATGGTGCTCGCGTAGTGCTGAATCCTGCTCCGGCACCTCAGGAACCTCTGCCTGCGGAACTTCTGCAGAACGTGGACTTGCTGATTCTTAACGAGACGGAGGCGGAACAAATTGGCGGCATAGAGGTCAGCGACGACACGCTGAAACACTGCTTCCTCAGGCTTAACGAACTCGGTGTGAAGCAAGTAGTCATCACGCTGGGTTCCAAAGGCGCCGCAACCATTGTGGATGGCGAAGTCAGGACCGTGCCGGCACATAAAGTGGAAGCCGTCGATACCACCGCAGCAGGCGACACCTTCTGTGGCGCTTTGTGCGTTGCTCTTTGCCAGGGAAAAGACATCACCGAGGCCATCCGCTTCGCATGTGCAGCCTCGGCCGTTACCGTCACTCGCATGGGAGCGCAGCAGAGCATTCCGTTTATCAGTGAAATCAAGTAACAGAAGAAAACCAAACCGCAAGAACTGAAAGAAAACATGTACATCGTAAGTAGTTACACATTAGCCGTGGTGCTATGCTTCATCACAATGATTTGCTGGGGCTCGTGGGGTAACACCCAGAAGCTGGCAGCCAAGACTTGGCGTTACGAACTTTTCTATTGGGATTACGTCATTGGCATGGTGCTCTTTGCCGGTCTGCTTGGCCTGACAATGGGCAGCACGGGTGCCGAAGGCCGTCCTTTCCTCGATGACTTGTCGCAAGCCAGCCAAGACAGCGTGCTGATGGTCCTTTTGGGCGGCATCATTTTCAATGCCAGCAACATCCTGCTCTCGGCCAGTGTCTCGTTGGCCGGCATGAGCGTCGCATTTCCTTTGGGTGTAGGCATTGCACTCGTCTTGGGCGTCATCGTCAATTATCTGGGCATGCCCAGTGGCAATCCTCTTTTGCTCTTTCTAGGCGTGGCGCTGATAGTGATAGCCATCGTATGCAACGGCGTGGCATCGGGCCGCGTCAGCAACTCGGAGAAAGACCCGAGCCAGAACCGGAAGGGCGTGCTGATAGCCATTGCAGCCGGCGTGCTGATGAGTCTGTTCTACAGATTTGTCGTAAAGGGTATGGATGTGGCCAACTTCCAACAGCCTGCCGCAGGAATGCTGACGCCCTACTCGGCCATCTTCATCTTCTCGCTGGGCGTGCTGGGCAGCAACTTCGTTTTCAATACACTGGTCATGAAGTTCCCCTTCGTGGGTGAGAAAGTTTCCTACGGAGCCTATTTCCGGGGCAGTGCCGCCACCCATCTGACGGGCATGCTCGGAGGCGCCATCTGGTGCCTCGGCACAGCCTTCAGCTACATCGCATCGGGCAAGGCCGGGCCAGCCATCTCGTATGCATTGGGGCAGGGTGCACCACTCATTGCTGCCCTGTGGGGCGTCTTCATTTGGAAGGAATTCAAGGGCGCCACTCGTCAAGTAAACGCCCTGTTGCGATTCATGTTCCTATTCTTTATTGTCGGCCTTGTGCTGATAATACTTGCCGGCAACTGAGCGGGGAGCGAAATTCTGTAGTCCTGCAGCGTGGAATAACACATTATATTTTACGCGATTCGGTGCAGGGAATATGCTTGTCAAATTCCGTTCGTTGAGCTTTCCTCGCCACGTGTCATCCCGACGTTAGGAGGGATCTCTTTTTTGAAGGCTGCGCGATGCGTGAGATTCTTCCTCCGCTTCGCTCCCTCAGAATGACACGGATGGGCTACATGCAAATTCCCGCGTCTTTTCTTGCATGTTTTGCTCGTTTAGTCTATCTTTGCACTGCCCAATCGTTCTTTTTGAGGGCGGTGGGTCGAAGAATCTTATTGGATTACGAGGCTGAGGCACGTGTGCCTGTGGCCGAGTGAAAGGACGTTTACGAACGGAATCTTCTACTGTTGAATCTCGCAAATTCTTAGTCTCAGAAGAAACGCAATCGTATCGTTCGCGTTGATGAAGTATGGTTACCTCAAACGCATCACTATATCACACTTTAGTTTCTGTCAGTTATTATTTATTGCCAGAAAAATATAGGGTTAATTTCGGGGACAATCGTCTTGCAAACATCAAAAGTAAAATACACAGAAATGCAGTCACAATCGGGGATATAATATAACAAAAGCCTTCTTCAATACCTGTATTGCCAGGGATGATATAGTGTAACACTCTTCTAGTCAATCCCAAAGGAGAACCTATTAATGGAAAACCAACTCCATGGATTGCATAAATAAAAAAGCAGCTTGAAACTAACATCTTATTTGGCATGATGTTGTATTTGATAATACATCTTGAAGCGACAAAGAAAGCT
>CADAGX010000021.1 GCA_902787575.1 uncultured Bacteroidales bacterium
GTCTTTGCTTGTCAAAGACCGCATGGCACGGGACACATCAAGCCCCCTCCTAACCTTGCCCACCTTCGGGCTACGCCCTCACCAATTGCTCTCGCAATTGCCCGAGGGGAGGGAAGCCCTCACCCTGCTACTTGTTTCGCTTCAAGGGTAGGGTCTTTGCTTGTCAAAGACCGCATGGCACGGGACACATCACATCTTGCCATTTTCGGAATTTGACAAGCAAATTCCCTACCCGTGATGTCTACTATTCGCGAAGCACCTGGCTCGCTGTAGGGTCTTTGCTTGTCAAAGACCGTCCCCCTCATGTGTCATTCCGACGATAGGAGGAATCTCACGCGAAAGGCTTGCCGGTTTGAGATTCTTCCTCCGCTTCGCTCCCTCAGAATGACACACTACCGCCTTATGCGTCGGCAAAGTCTTTGCCGTCGGGGAGCGTTACGTGCAGCTTGGTGTATTGGCTGTGGAAGTGGTGCTGGAGGCGCTGGAGGTATCGGGCGCTCTCCCACTTGCACATTGGCAGGTCGTGGAGCAGGTAGTTGCCGCAGGTCTCGGGTTGGGTGGCCGGCACCTCGGTCTGTGTCAGTATCCACTGCAGGCACTGGATGGTGAGCCTGCGCATGTCCTCGACTGTGTAGGCACCGGTCATGATGATGTACATGCCCGTGAGGCAACCCATGGGACCGACATACACTACGTCGGCCTTGGCCTCTGAGTTGCGAAACCACGTGGCCATCAGGTGCTCCAGGCTGTGGATGGCTGCGGGTGCCATGGCTGGCTCGCAGTTGGGTTCGGTAATGCGCAGGTCGAAGGTGGTGAAACCTCGGTCCTGACGCGACACGTAGATGCCTGGCTTCAGGCGCGTGTGGTCGATGGTAAAACTTTGAATTGCTTCCATTTTTTTAGGTTATAGGTGAGAGGTTATAGGTTATAGGTCCAGGCCTATGGCCTATGGACTATGAACTATGCACTAATCCCAAGGGCTCCCTCCCCTCGCGGGAGGGCTGGGGTGGGGGCTTGGACTATGAACTATGAACTATGAACTATGGACTAATCCAATAGTTTCCTCCCCTGATATAGATGCCGCGGAGCGGTGGGCGGTGGGTGACTTTGCGGCCGCTGAGGTCGTAGATGTCTGCGGCGGCGGGGGATGTGAGGGGGATGCGGCGCAGGGCTGTGGCGTCTGCGGCATCGATGCGCTGGATGCGGAAGTGGTCTGCCTTGAAGCATCCGTGGTTGTTGCCTGTGACTCGCGAGCCGTCGCTCCTGTGGTTGCTGGTGCGGATGCCGAGCCGGAGGCTCTCGCCCTCTGCCACGGTGACGAGGACTTCCATGGGCTTGAGTATCATCCGTCCGTCGCCCGAGCCTACGTAGCCGGCAAAGGTGCGCTGCTCGTCTGCGGCGAAGACGCTGGAGGCGTAGTCGCTCTCCTTTCCGTAGTACTGAACGGCGTCGCCTGCAAAGAGGCGGCAGGTGCCCAGCTTGTCCTTGAGCACGCCCAGCAGGCAGCTGACCAGATAGGTGCCGCCCGGGAGCCGGCCGGCAGGGATGGTCTGCGAGAGCTCGTACGCGTCGGGCATGGGGGTGCTGGTGGCCCAATAGGCGTTGATGCCATAGACTTGTTTGGCGTCCTGATTGATGCCCCACGAGTTGCCTTTCATCGTGCCTGTGGCTGTCCACCCTCGGGGCACGCCGCGGCCTGTGCTGCCCTGCGGGGTGAGGGCACCGGATGCGTTATACTCGAAGTCGGCATTCGTGAGCAGCGTGGTGGTGAGGTCTTGGGCATCGCTGCCAAAGGGGATGGAGGCCAAGGCGCTGACCGTGGAGCCGGGGTCCATGAAGTAGACGCGGACGGGGACGGTCTGGTCCTTGGTGCTTACGTAATGGACGGCTGCCCGAAGGTAGCCCTGCACGACGGTCTCGTCCCAAGGCGTGGTCATGGCCGTGGTCTGGACGGAGAGGACTGTGGGGACGGCTCCGTCTACGGAGATGCCGACCCGAAGGTCGTAGGAGGGATTGAGCGGGAAGGTGGGCAGGCTGCGCACCTGAATGACATTGAGCCCTTTTTGCACGGGCACGGTATATTCGGCATAGGGGGCCTGCGAACAGGTGGCGTGGGCCGTCAGACGGAGGGGCCAAACGGTGGCGGTGCTGCCGGCAAGGCCTAAGCCCTCGAGGCTGACCACGCCGTCGCTGCTGCTGCGGAAGCGGCCTCCGGGCAGTATGGTGACGGCAGGCTGTACGATGGTGCTCTGGATGTCGGACACGTCGGATGCGGAGGCGACACTGGGCATGAGGTGCTGGCTCATGTTGTTGGGCTTGTAGCTCATCATGTAGTTCCACTTGCCGCCGGCAATGGAGGTGTTGTATTTGTCGGTCATGGAGACAATCTCGTCGAAAGCGGCTTGTGCGGCAGAGGAGTATGCGAGCGCCTTCTCGCCCTGCCCGGCCCACGCATAGACGAAGCTCTGGCGCCCGCGCAGGATTTTGATGTTCTGGTCGGCACAGGCGCACACGGGGTACTCGACAAGTTCGTAGTAGGCATCGCGCAGTGAGGCGGGGATGCGCGAACGGAGCGCCACGGCTCTGTCGTAAATCTGCTGGTACGCCTCGATGCGGGCGTCTATCTGGGCATTCGAGTGGTCGAAGTAGCAGAGGTGGACGTGCTCGGGCTTGGCGGCTATGCCAAGGCGATAGTAGACTTGCTTAATCTGGCTGATTTCGTCGGCAAAGGCCTCGCCAAAGGTGCGGGCTGCCCAGTGGCGGGTGTAGAGGTGGGCGCGGTCGGGCGGCCAACTGTCTATGTCCCACGCCAAGTCCATGCAGAACTCCAGTTCCTCTTCGGCCGGCTTGATGTCGCCTACATTGATAATCCACTGGCTGCGGACGCCCTGGTGGTAGGCTTTGCTCAGCTCGTAGCTGCAAAGCGAGGGCGAGATGGTGCTAAGCCAGAGGTATCCGCTGGGGGTCCCCCAATAGGAAAGATGATAGTATATGGCATTGCCACCACTGCGGGCCTGCTCGGCGGGTGTCGGCATCTGGCGGATGTAGCCGTGATTGTCGTCTACCCACATCAGGGTGACGTCTTCCGGTATCTGCACGCCTGCATTGTAAATGGGGAGCACCTCTTTGTAGGGGATGAAGATTTGGGGCACGGTGGTGGGGTCGCCAATGCTGTCTGCAATGAGCTGGCGCTGATGGGCTATGATGTCGGTCAGGGCCGCCACCTTCTCTTCGAGCGTGTTGTATCCGTTCATCCCTGCATCGTGTACGGCTCGCATGCCAAGCGTGTATATGCCGTTCTTGTCCTTGCTCTCACTGATGCGGGCTCCCCAGTAACGCATGATCATGTCTTTGTTGGAGTGCCAAACCCAGTCTTCGTCGCGATGACCGCCAAAACGCTCCCACTCGTACTCGTTGTTGCAGAGCATCTGCTCGCAGTGGCTCGAACCCATGTAAATGTCGTACTTCATGACCAGAGGGATGTTGGTCTTCTCGTACCAGAAGGCGCGCGAACCCGGATGCATGGCAGGCCAAAGGGTGTTGGCCCGCAGACGAAGCAACAGCTCCATGATGGCAGCATAGGTCTTGGGACCGAAATTGCCAAGGTTGGTGTCGAGGTTCTTGGCTCCCCAAGGCCGCAAGCCCCAGTCCTCATCATTGACAAAGATGCCGCGGAACTTGACGGAGGGCGACCCGAATACTTGACGGCCGGGCGTGACGTAAAGCTGGGTCTTGACGTCCGGGGCTACGTCTGCCCACCAAATCCACGGAGAAACGCCGCACATCCTGCTCAACTCGAACATGCCATAAGCCGTGGCTCGGGGCTGAGAGCCGAAGATGGCGAGTGCACGCTCTACGCCTTCCATCGGGTTGTCCACCACCTGCAAGCCGTAGGCCTCCCACTTGCCAATGACATCGCTCACATCTATCTTGCCATCGGAAATGAGCTGGTCGATATGCTTCGAGCGGCCGATGGTGCCCACAATAATGGGTGCCTTCAGCGAGGCCGGCTCGGACTTGTATTTCATGAACGTCTTTTTCGTCACCGCCTTAAGGTCGGACATCAGGCAGTCTGCAACCGTCATCACGACCTCTGCGTCCTGGTCGTCATACAGGATGATGGCTTTGTCTGAAACTACGGCACCGGCAATCGTGAAGCAGCCCTCCACGGGACTTGTCACCACCCGCAAGGTGTCGGCCTGCACTGTTGCGACTACATGCTGCAAACAAAGGATTACCAGAAGGAGACATCTCGTTTTCATACCAAAAAGGTTAATTATTGGCGCAAAAATATGAAAATTTTATATAACCCCACTCATTCCCGGCAAAAAAAGTACATTATATAATAGTTTTAATACATAATGCACGACCTTGCGGCCCACTTTTAGCCCCCACCCGAGGGAAAAGTATGTAAATCGAATTTCGATTTACATCGCAATGGCACTAGGGACGCGCCTTTCGTGTCATTCTGACGGAGCGAAGCGGAGGAAGAATCTCACCACCCAGCAACACGATTCGTGTTTTTATTGTGAACGTCAAGGGTAGGGAATTTGCTTGTCAAATTCCGAAAATAGCAAGGCGTGATGTGCCTCGTGTTGTTTGTTCGGGCGGCCTACGGCCTTGAAATTATATTTAAAATTAGGATTTAAAATTAAACGAAAGGCGGTTAAATAGAATTTTAAATATGAATTTTAAATTCAATTTTGAGCGAAGCGACCATTTCAACCGCCATGCGGTCTTTGACAAGCAAAGACCCTACCCGTGACAGGCAAGAGATGCGACAAGGCACGCACCTCTCGTGTCATTCTGAGGGAGCGAAGCGGAGGAAGAATCTCAAACCGGCACGATTGAGTGAGATCCCTCCTGTCGTCGGGATGACACAATAAATTTTGCTTTTCGCTCTCAACTTATTCGTAACTTTGGCCTTTCGGCCCATGTTACTTCGTCTCGGCAGAAAAAGAAAAATCCGTTTTTCTTTTGTTCTTCACTCGTTTATTCGTAACTTTAACCTGTGGTTTTAGTTACTCTCGTTCGGAAAAGCTAAAATAAATTTTGCTTTTCGCTCGTTTATTCGTAACTTTGCAGCCGATTTCAGGAAGAATCTATAACTAAAAGAAAGATATGAGTGACAGATTGTTTATTTTCGACACCACTTTGCGCGATGGCGAGCAGGTGCCGGGGTGCCAGTTGAACACGGTGGAGAAGATTCAGGTTGCCCGCCAGTTGGAGACGTTGGGCGTGGATGTCATAGAGGCGGGATTCCCCATCTCGAGTCCGGGCGACTTCAATTCGGTAATCGAAATCAGTAAGGCCGTAACGTGGCCCACCATTTGCGCACTGACTCGTGCCGTGGAAAAGGACATTGACGTGGCGGCCGAAGCGCTGAAATACGCCAAGCACAAACGCATTCACACAGGCATCGGCACGAGCGAGAGTCACATCCGATATAAGTTCAACTCCACTCCGGAGGAAATCATCGAACGCGCCGTGGCCGCTGTGAAGTATGCCAAGAAATATGTGGAAGACGTGGAATTCTACGCAGAAGATGCAGGACGGACGGACAACGAGTATCTGGCTCGCGTCATTGAGGCTGTCTGCAAGGCGGGCGCCACGGTCTGCAACATCCCAGACACCACCGGTTTCCGAGTGCCGAACGAGTACCACGAGAAGATTAAGTACCTCTACGAGCATGTAGACGCCTTTGCCGCCGGCAAATGCATTCTTTCCACGCACTGCCACAACGACTTGGGCATGGCCACGGCAAACACGGTGGCCGGTGTGCTGGCGGGGGCTCGGCAGGTGGAGGTGACAATCAATGGCATCGGGGAGCGTGCCGGCAACACCAGTCTGGAGGAAGTGGCAATGATATTCAAGACGCATCCCGACTTGGGCATCACCACGAACATCAACACCACAAAGATTTTCCCCACGAGCCGCATGGTGTCCAGTCTGATGAACATGCCCGTGCAGCCAAACAAGGCTATAGTGGGCCGCAACGCATTTGCACACAGCAGCGGCATCCATCAAGACGGCGTGCTGAAGAACGCCAGCACCTACGAGATTATGGACCCGAAGGATGTGGGCATCGATGACAACTCGATCGTACTGACAGCACGCAGCGGACGAGCTGCACTGAAACACCGACTCAGCGTGAACGGAGTGGAGCTGGATGGTGAGCGCCTCGACAAAGTGTACGAGGAGTTCCTGCGGTTGGCCGACAAGAAGAAGGAGGTGACGGATGATGACATCCTGGTGCTGGCCGGAGCCGACCGTGCCGCCACGCACAACGTGAAGCTGGACTACCTGCAGGTGACCACTGGCAAGGGTGTGCGCAGCGTGGCAAGCATCGGCCTCATCATCGCAAACGAAAAGTTCGAGGCTGCGGCCTCGGGCAACGGTCCCGTGGATGCAGCCATCCGCGCCCTGAAGACCATCATCAAGCGCGAGATGACACTGAAGGAGTTTACTATTCAGGCCATTTCGAAGGGCTCGGATGACATGGGCAAAGTGCACATGCAAGTGGAATACGACGGCCACGTCTATTACGGATTCGGTGCCAACACAGACATTGTCACCGCAAGCGTGGAGGCTTATATAGACTGTATAAATAAGTTTAAGTGAAAAAGGGGACCCTCTTCCCAAACCCTTCCCCCTCTAAGGGGACGGGCTTTCCGCTCCTTGAGGACTTACCAAGCTCTTCTTCACGCGAGGAGGTTGCTAAAAGAAACTTTGAGTGGGCCGACCCTTCCCTCTATGGCTTACTTAAGTCTTATGCTCGGGAAAATAGGAAGAACCAAACAGCGGAGGAAGAGTTTCTGTGGCGACAGTTGAAAGGCAATGTACTTGGTGTGAAGTTCAAAAGGCAACTTGTCATACAGGACTTTATAGCCGACTTTGCCTGCCCTGAGAGGATGCTTGTCATCGAGGTGGATGGTGGCTACCACTATTGTCCAGAGCAAATGGAAAGGGACGCATACAGGACAGAGAAACTTGAAAAACTTGGTTTTAAGGTTATTCGCTTTCGCAACGAGAGCATTATAATGGAAATAGAGAATGTATTAAAGAAAATTCAAGAGTGTTTAGATGAATACGCCTAACAAAGCAAAACAAATCCTCCCCATAGAGGGGGAGGTGCCCAAAGGGCGGAGAGGGTCTCTTTTTGATAAAATCTGGGACCGCCATGTGGTGCAGAACGTGGAGGACGGGCCTACGCAGCTATACATAGACCGTTTGTACGCTCACGAAGTGACGAGTCCGCAGGCTTTCGACACGCTGCGCGACAAAGGCATTGGCGTGTTCCGGCCGGCACAGATTTTTGCAATGCCCGACCACAATACGCCCAGCGACCAGCAGGAAGTCATCCACGACCCGGTCGGTCGCAAGCAGGTGGAGACGCTCGAGAAGAATTGTGCCGAATTTGGCATCCGCCACTTTGCGATGGGCACACGCGACAATGGCATCATTCATGTGGTCGGCCCCGAGAAAGGACTTTCGTTGCCGGGCATGACCATCGTTTGTGGCGACTCGCACACCAGCACGCACGGTGCAGTGGGTGCACTGGCCATGGGCATCGGCACCAGTGAAGTGGCCGAGGTGCTGGCCTCGCAATGCATTCTGCAGAGCAAGCCCAAGAGTATGCGCATCAGCATTGAGGGCTCGCTGCAGCCGGGCGTTACGGCCAAAGACATTGCGCTCTACATCATGGCTCAGATGACCACCAGCGGTGCTACGGGTTACGTGGTGGAATACGCTGGCAGCACCATCCGCAGCCTTTCGATGGAAGGCCGCCTCACGCTCTCCAATCTGAGCATAGAAATGGGCAGCCGCGCGGGCATCATTGCGCCCGATGAAGTGACCTTTGCCTACCTGAAAGGCCGCGAATATGCGCCCAAGGGCGAGGAATGGGACCGTGCAGTGGAGGAATGGAAGAAGCTGCGCAGCGACGAAGACGCCGTTTTCGACAAGGAGGTGACCTATCGAGCCGAGGACATCAAACCGCGCATCACTTACGGTACCAATCCGGGTGCCGGCATTGCCATAGACGAGTGCATTCCGCTGTTGCAAGACGTTGCTGAGGGAGACCGTGCAGGCTTCCTCTCGCAGCTCAACTACATGCAGTTCCAGCCCGGCCAACGGCTGGAGGGAACGCCCGTTGACTACTGCTTCCTCGGCGCCTGCACCAATGGTCGCATAGAGGACTTCCGTGCCTTTGCCAGCGTAGTGAAGGGGCGGCAGAAGGCAGCTGGCGTAACGGCTTGGCTGGTGCCAGGCTCGTGGGCCGTGCGGCAACAGATTATAGACGAGGGGCTCGACAAGGTGCTCGAGGCTGCCGGCTTCGAGCTGCGCCTGCCCAGTTGCTCGGCCTGTCTGGCCATGAATCCCGACAAGGTGCCTGCCGGCAAGCTTGCCATTTCCACCTCGAACCGCAACTTTGTAGGCCGTCAAGGCCCCGGTGCGCGCACCGTCCTGGCCTCGCCGCTTACCGTAGCTGCCAGTGCCGTCACAGGCGTAATCACAGACCCACGAAAACTATGAAACAGAAGATAGATATTGTGCAGTCCACCTGCATCCCGTTGCAGATAGACAATTGCAACACCGACCTCATCATACCGGCTCGCTATCTGGCCAGCACCACACGCGACCCTCAGTTTTTCGGCGACGCCTTCATGCACGATTTGCGCTTCGATGCAGACGGCCGCCCCGTGGCCGACTTTGTGATGAATCAGCCTGCCTTCTCCGAAAAGCCTCGCAAGGGTGTCCACGAGATTATTGTGGCCGGGCAGAACTGGGGCTCGGGGTCCAGTCGCGAGCACGCAGCATGGGCCATTGCAGGCTATGGTGTGAAGGTAGTCATTGCCGGCAGCTTTGCCGACATCCACTTTGGCAACTTGCTCAACTGCTTTGTGTTGCCCGTCAGGGTGAGTGCCGACTTTCTGCAGGAACTCTTCGGCACCATCGCGGCCAACCCTCAGGCAGAGGTGCGAGTGGACGTGCCAGCGCAGACAGTGACCAACATTGCCACCGGACGCAGCGAGCACTTCGCCATCAACTCCTACAAGAAGTACTGCCTGATGAATGCATTCGATGACATCGATTTCCTGCTGGAGAACAAAGACAAAATCGAAGCGTGGGAACGACAGAACAAATAAGAGAGTTTGCCGAGGCGCTCTGTCGGCTCGTGGCTCGCGAGCTGCAGCAGCAAGATGGCGAGTACGTGCGCGGTGCCGTGCGGGTGCTCGACGCCCGCTGCCACCTGTTCCGCCTCGTCCCGCATCAGACAACGGACGAAGCCGAGGACGTATTCGCGCTCTCCGACCTCTGCCGCGTGGATGAAGATATGCAAACCATTCCAGACATGAACCGTGCCCTCTCCGTGGCACGCAACTATTTCCTATGAAAGAGCGGCTGATAGAAATCATGGACACCACGCTGCGAGACGGCGAGCAGACGAGCGGTGTCAGCTTCATGCCTCACGAGAAACTGGTCATCGCAAGGGCCCTCTTGCACAAGTTGAACGTAGACCGCATCGAAGTGGCCAGTGCACATGTCTCTGATGGCGAGATGGAAGCCGTGAAGAGCATCACCCGCTGGGCCAAACAGACAGGGCGACTGGACAGCGTAGAGGTGCTGGGCTTTGTGGACGGGACGAAGAGCGTAGACTGGATAACCGAAGCAGGCTGCCGCCATCTCAACCTCCTCTGCAAGGGCAGTCTGCGCCACTGCCGCGAGCAGCTGGGCAAAGAGCCCGAAGAGCATATACGCGAAATCCGTCAGGTGATAGACTACGCAGACGCAAAGGGCGTGGGCGTGAACATCTATCTCGAGGACTGGAGCAACGGCATGAAGGACAGCCCCGAGTACGTCTTCCAAGTCGTTGATGCACTGCGCGATAGCAGCATCCAGCGCTACATGCTGCCCGACACACTGGGCATCCTCAACCCGCTCGACCTCATCCGCTACGTCCGCCGCATGGTGAAGCGTTATCCCACCCTGCGCTTCGACTTCCACGCTCACAACGACTACGACCTTGCCATCAGCAACGTGCTGGCCGCCGTCTTGAGCGGCTGTCAAGGCATCCACACCTGCGTGAACGGACTGGGCGAGCGAGCAGGCAATGCTCCGCTGGCCAGCGTGCAAGCCATACTGAAAGACCAGTTCCAAGCGCGCACCCACATCCGCGAGAGCCGCCTGGGCGAAGTCTCGCGCCTCGTAGAGAGCTACAGCGGAATCGCCATTCCGCCCAACCAGCCCATCACGGGCGAAAACGTCTTTACGCAGGTGGCTGGCGTGCACGCAGACGGCGACAAGAAAGCCGGCCTCTATCAGAACGCGCTGCTTCCCGAACGCTTCGGCCGCAAGCGCGCCTACGCACTGGGGAAGAACAGCGGAAAAGCCAACATACTGAAGAACCTCGAGGAACTGGGCCTCTGCCTCACGCCCGAACAGGCGCGCAGCGTCACCGAACGCATCATCGAACTGGGCGACAAGAAGGAACTCGTCACGCAGGAAGACCTGCCCTTCATCGTAAGCGACGTACTGGGGCACGGCACGCTCGCAGACGAGCACGTTCGCCTGCTCTCGTACGTGGTCACCACCGCCTACAGTCTGAAGCCGCTGGCCAGCCTGCGACTCGAAATCAACGGAGCCACCTACGAGGAGAGCGCACAGGGCAACGGCCAGTTCGACGCCTTCGTGCGCGCCATACGCCATATATACAAGGAGAAGCTCTCGCGCCCCTTCCCGTGGCTGACAGACTACACCGTGTCCATCCCGCCCGGCGGCCGCACCGACGCCTTCGTTCAGACCACCATCACATGGAACTGGAACGGCAAGACGCTCCGCACCCGCGGCCTCGATGCCGACCAGACAGAGGCGGCCATAAAGGCCACCATCAAGATGCTCAACCTCATAGAACAAGACTTCATTTAAAGTAAAGGTTAGTGGTTAGTGGTTAGAGGTTAGTGGTTAGAGGTTAGAGGTTAGTGGTTAGAGGTTAGCGAATCTTTCATCTCTCACCTCTCACCTCTCACCTCTCACCATTCAAAAAAGACAGAGGGAGTGGGCTTTACAAGGCAATCCTGAATCCTACATTACAGAAACTCTTGGCGGGCGAGTCGTAGAGGCGACGTGTCACGCGGCAGAACGATTCGCCATTGCTCCAGCAGCCGCCGCGTCCCACATGATAGATGCCAGACGAGGGACCAGAAGGGTTCACCTGCGGACTGACTGCATACCACTCGGCATCGTACCAGTCGTGACACCACTCCCAGACGTTGCCGCTCATGTCGTACAGCCCCAGCTCGTTGGGGTCCTTAATGGCCACCTTGTGCGTCTGCTCGCCGCTGTTGTCACCGAACCACGCCACGTACGAGAGCATATCGGCTCCCGCATAGATGCAGCCCTGGCTGTGGCGGCCGCCGCGTGCCGCATATTCCCACTCGGCCTCGGTGGGCAGGCGGAAGGTCTTGCCCGTCTGCTGGTTCAACTTCTGGATGAACGCCTGGCAGTCCTCCCAGCTCACCTTCTCCACGGGCAGACTGTCGCCCCTGAACTCGCTGGGGTTCGTGCCCATCACGGCCTCCCACAGCTGCTGCGTCACCTCGGTTTGTCCGATATGATAGCTGCTCAGCGTGACTTGGTGCATGGGTTTCTCGTTGTCGTACGTAGAGTCGCAGCCCATCCAGAACGTGCCTCCCTCCACGGCCACCAGCCGATATGACACGCCGTTCACGGTCAGCGTCTCTGTGCCGGCCGAGCCCGGAGCGGTGGTGAACGACTTCGCAGGCCCGTACTCGTAGAGGCTGTCTATGCGCAGGAAGGAGCGGTAGTAGTACCGCGTGTCAGGAATGAGCCATGAAGCCTCGGCCGCAAACAAGTCCGAGTCCTTCGGGCTGTAGATGGCATACGAAGCCTTGTTCAGCCAGGTGGGCTCGCTGTCTGTGCTCCACAGGACGCCAAAGGCGGCGGAGTCCATCTCGGCAGGCGTCAAGTTCACGCGGCCCGAGAAGCAGGCCTCGGTGGGCCCGATGTTGCTCGCGTCGCACGTCTCCAACTGCAGAGGCTCGGTGGAAAACGACTCCACGGGCCCGAATCCGAACGAAGGCCCGTGATGGAGGTAGAACCGATAGTAATACTTCGTGCCGGGCAGCAGCGGAGTCATCTTTACGCAGTACGTCTTGTCGTCCTGCACGTTGCACGCTGCAGCCGCCACCTTGTTGTCCCACATCAGCTCCTCATCTGTGCCCCAGATGATGCCGCACGAGACCACTGCCAGTTCTTGGTCCGAGAGGCGGACTTGCCCGCTGACCGTGGCAAACGTCACGCCTGCCTCCACCGTGTCTTCCAAGGCCGTCACCGTGCCGGCGGGCCCCTGAGGAGCGTCCGTGTTGCTGTTGTTGTAAATCACCACCGGGTCGCCCTCGGTGCAAGAGATAAGGATTGAAAACAAAAATACACCAGCAAGTGCAAGAAGGATTTTTGGTTTCATATGTGACATGTCTTACTTTCTGTGGTGCAAAGATACACTTTTATGGCGGAAAAACAGCACGCGGCACCGATTTTTTTTACGAGAAGGCACCCGATGCATACCATCCCGCCCAAAAACAGGGCCTAGACGTATTCGGCCGAGACCCGCCTCGGGCCAGGCGAAACAAATATGCACAGCCAGTGCAAAAAATGGAAAAAGAAAGTTTGCACAGTTCGGATTTATTAGATAAATTTGCGGCGCGAACCATCACCCCAAACAGACAAAGAAATGAGATTTCAGACCGCTTCCCTGCTGCTGGCGCTCGGCTGCCTGGCGCTGCAGGCTCAGCAATACACACCTGTGGCTCTGACAGGATTCAACGCAGACGGCATCTACCAGAAGGGCGAGACGCGCTCGGCCCACACTCCGCTCGACAATGCGAACTGGATTTTCTACGGCTCGGACGTGAAGGAGAGTGGAGGACTGAAGCAGACGCTCGCCTCGGCGCTCTACGGAGTGCCCTACCAGTTGGCGGACTTCGGCGCGAACAACATGCTGCACCTGACTACAGGCTCCGACGCACTGAAGAGCGGCACGCTCAGCTTCGGCACTCCGGTCGGCGCCGAATTGCTGTTCGTTCTGGGCGCATCGGCCAACGGGCAGAAAGACGTGAAAGTGACCGTTTGCTACTCGGACGGCTCGAAGGAGAGCGTCCAGGCCATCAGCTTCCACGACTGGTACGGAGGAGAGGAGGCAAGTGCCGTCTCTGGGCTTGGCCGCATGGACAAGAACTCGGGCAGCTTTGACAGCCGGCTGGGCTTCGGCCTCTTCGATGCCATCCTGCCGGTCAGCGCGGCAAAGGAGGTGGCAAGCCTGATGTGCGAGGCCTCGGAGGGGAACGAAGCGCACACCTCGATTCTGGCCGTAACGGCTGCCTCGGGCCACGTGTTCGGCGACGCCTGCCAGCTGATGCTGGTAAACAACTCACACCTCGACACGCAGTGGAACTGGGACGTAAAGACAACCATCGAACAGTATGTGGCGGCCACGCTGAACGACAACATGGCACGGCTGAAGGCCTACCCACACTTCCGCTTCAATTTCGAAGGCGCGGTGAAGTATCAGTGGATGAAGGAGTACTACCCTGCCCTCTACGAGCGACTGAAGCAACTGGTGGCCGAGGAGCGCTGGTGCCCGGCCGGAGGTTCGTGGGACGCCAACGAGACGATGGTGTCGAGCGCCGAATCGCTGCTGCGCAACCTACTCTACGGACAGACGTTCTATAAACGCGAGTTCGGACGCAAGGGCGGTACGGACATCATGGTGCCGGACTGCTTCGGCTTCTCGGCTGCGCTGCCCAGCATTGCGGCGCACTGCGGATTTACGGGCTTTCACACGCAGAAGCTCAGCTGGGGCTCGGCCTACGACTACGGCTCGCTGCCCACCATGGGCAAATGGCGAGGCGTGGACGGCAGCGAAATCTACTGCGTGCTGAAGATGGGAGCCTACGACCGCACCTGGAACGAGAATCTGGCCTTCAGCAGCGACATGCTGGCCACGGCACGCGAGAACCGGAAGCAATATGGAGTGGCGGCCGCGTTCCGCTATACCGGAAAGTCGGGCGACCGCGGCGGAGCCATGAGCGACGAGAACGCCCAGTGGCTCGAGAAGAGCATCACGGCTGACGGACCGGTGAAGGTGCGGCTCGTGACGCCAACCGAGATGTTTGCCTACATGGCCGAGAACGACCACGGGCAGTATCCGGTGGTGGACCACGAACTGCCAATGCGTACACACGGAGTGGGCTGCTACACGAGCCAGACCATGATGAAATACTGGAACCGACGAAACGAGCAGGCCGGCGATGCGGCCGAACGGAGCGCAGTGACTGCACAGTGGCTAGGCGGATACGACTATCCGAGACGCACGCTCACGGAGGCGTGGCAACGCGTCATCTGGCATCAGTTTCACGACGACTTGCCCGGCACGTGCATCCCGCGCGCATACGGATACAGCCAGAACGATGAAGTGCTCTCGCTGCTCGATTTCACGCGAACGACCTCGCTGGCCGCCTCGGCCGTGGCAAGCCAGCTCAACACAGAGACGGAGCACACGCCTCTGGTGGTCTATAACCCACTGGCCATAGACCGCGAGGACGTGGTGGAGGCCGAGGTGGAGGCCGACAGGGCTTGGACGGGCATCCGGGTGACGGACGCCTCGGGCCAAGAGATGCCTGCACAGCTGACACGCTTTGCCGAAGGCCGCCAGCACTTCATCTTCCTGGCACGCGTTCCCAGCACAGGATTCGCCGTCTTCGACCTGCAGCCCGACGCACCCTGCACGCTCAATCCTGAGGGATTCAGTGTCACCAGCAGCGGACTGGAGAACGACAAATACCGCGTAAGCATCGACACGCAGACAGGCGACATCAAGAGCATCTACGACAAACGCCTCGGGCAGGAACTGCTCAGCGCCAACCTGCGACTGGCACTGATGGCCTGCAAATCCACTGCGTGGCCCGCTTGGGAAATCCCCTACTCGGCCACACGAGCCACCAGCAACTACGTGAACAATGCAGACGGCACGCTGCGCATAGAGGTGGCAGAAGACGGACCGCTGCGCAAGGCACTGCGCATCGAGCGCACACGCCTCGGCTCCACATTTGTGCAGTACGTGCGACTCTGCAGCGCAGGAGCCAACGAGCGAGTGGACGTGTGGAATGAGGTCGACTGGCAGTCGAGAGGCTACCTGCTGAAGCTGGAAGCCAACCTTAGGGCCACCAACCAAAAGGCCACATTCGACAACTCGCTGGGATTCATCTCACGCGGACTGAGCACAGAGAACTTCTACGAATATCCGGCACACCAATGGGCCGACCAGACGAATACGGCGGGCACTTACGGAGTGTCTATCCTGAACGACTGCAAGTACGGCTGGGACAAACCAAGCACCGGCCGGCTGCGCATGAGCCTCATCTATTCGCCTGAGGTGGCCGACGCGTACAGCTATCAGGCACAGCAAGACCTCGGGCTGAACCGCTTCCAGTTCTCCATTTACAGTCATTCGGGCAAGGTGGGTGCCGACACCCAGTGGCAGAGCGACCGACTCAACCAGCCGCTGCGTGCATTTCTGAGCACGCCACACGAGGGAACGCTCGGTGCCTCGTTCAGTTTCATCCAGAACAGCACGCCTGCCGTAGCCGTCCGCGCACTGAAGCTGGCCGAAGACGACGACCGGATAATTGTCCGCCTGCACGAACTCACAGGGCAGCAGCAAGAAGGCGTCACGCTCTCGTTCCCCACAGAAATCCTCTGGGCCGAAGAGACGAACGGACTGGAGGAGCGCATTGGCGACGCCACCTTCAGCGGCCGCAGCCTCACGTTCAGCATCGGAGCCTTTGCGCCCAAGACCTTTGCCATACGGCTGAAAACGTTTGATGCCGCAGCCAACAGCCAACAGCCAACAGCCAACAGCCAACAGCCACTCGAACTGGAGTACAACTCAGACGTGATGAGCCTCGATGCCAACCGCTCAGACGGCAACACCGGCACGCTGGGGATGCTCTTTCCCGGCGAGTTGCTGCCCGACACGCTCTGGCACGATGGCATCCCCTTTGTCATCGGGCCGCGCGCAGCAATGAAGAAGAACGCCCTCACCTGTCGCGGACAGACCATCCAACTGCCTGATGGCGCACACGGCAGGCTCCACATCGCAGCCTTCAGCATCACACCCTCGGGCGAGACGCTCACCCTCTTGGCCGACGGGCAGCCGCTCACCACCCGGGTGCCGTCAGCCATAGGCAACGTGGCCGACCGCGGAACGTACTTCAGCGCACCCGTGTTCCGGAACGAGAACGTGGCATTCACCGCCACGCACAGCCACGAGAAGACCAGCAAGCGCGACATCCCCTACCAGTATCTCCACCTCTTCCACCAGACGCTGACACTGCCCCCGGGCACGCAGTCCATCACCCTGCCCGAGAACACTAAGATTTACCTTGTGGCTGCCACAGTGGAGATGGGCAACTGCGACCAGCGGCTCGTCGCACTCAGTTCCGCAGACGAGCTGTTCCCCACGGCTCAGGAAGTGCCGGCCGAAGCCGCACCCTGCGGCCAGTGGCTCGTGCCCGGCAGCATCTCGGCCTCGGGCTATACGAGTGCAGCCGAGGCACCCAAGATGGCAGCCGACGGCTGCTCGTACACCAAGTGGTGCGACGCCAGCAGCTCCACCAAGTATCTGCAGTACACCTTCTCCTCGGAAGTGGACGTCTGCCAGTGGCAGGTGCTCTGTGCAGGCATAGAGAGCACAAGCTACGTGGCCGCAGCACTGCGCCTGCAGCGCCTCAATGCCGAGACCTCGAAGTGGGAAGATGTGGATGCAGTGACGCAAAACACAGAGAACCACATCATCCGCGGCCTTGCGCCCGTGCGCGCCAAACGCTTCCGCCTGCTGGTGGACAGCCCAGTGCAGGGCGGAGCAGGCACGGCACGCATCTATCAGTTCAACCTCTACGGCCACACTCCCTCCGAGCCCACCGCACTGCAGACCGTGCGCCCCGACCTGCGGGACGGCCGGTACCCCGTCTACACGCTGCAGGGCGTGCGCGTGGCTACGGCCCATGCCGCCAACGGCACACTGCGCCTGCCACAGTTGCCAAGCGGCATCTATGTAGTGGCCGGACGAAAACTCAGGGTAAGATGATGCGCCGCTTCCTCCTCCTCAGCCTCGCGCTGCTGCTCGCCTCGGGCTGGGCAGGCGCTCGCAAGACACAGACGCGCTGCCTCTACCGCCAAGGCGGCATTGTGCAGGGCGACCCGTCGCGCCGCCGCGTCTGTCTGGTCTTCACGGCCGACGCATGGGCCGACGGAGCCGAGACCGTCATCACCACGCTCCGAGAGAAGAACGTGCAGGCAGGCTTCTTCCTCACCGGACGCTTCTGCGAGCAATACCCCCAAGTGGTGCGCCGCCTCGTCAGCGAGGGCCACTATGTGGGCAGCCATGGCTACGCCCACCTGCTCTACTTCCCGTGGGGAGGCGGTCCGATGGCCGTCAGCGAGAAGGAGTTCCGCGCAGACATGCAGCGGAGCTACTCACTGATGCGGCGCTTTGGCATCCGGAAACGGCGAGCGCCCTACTTCATACCCTCCTACGAGCACTACAACGACACCATCTCGCAGTGGGCACGCCGCATGGGCCTGCAGGTGCTCTCATACACGGCTGGCAGCGGCAGCAATGCCGACTACACCATCCCCTCAATGCAAAACTATCGTTCCAGCGACTCGCTGCAGCGCTGCATCCTCCGCTACGAGGCCGAGCACTCGCTGGCCGGACACTTCATGCTCCTGCATCTGGGCACCCACCCCGAGCGCACCGACAAGTTCTACCTCCGCCTGCCCTGGCTCATAGACGAGCTGCGCAAGCGAGGCTACCAGCTGGTGGGCGTCCGCCAAATGATAGAAAAATAGTTTCGCGGGACCGGAGGCAGTGCTTACTCACGGAAGTAAACGCGCTTCACGCGGTTGGAGACTGCGGTAAGTATCTCGTATGGTATGGTGCCTATCTGCTCGGCCAGCTCGGCCGTCGGCAGCTGGCGGCCGAATATCAGCGCCTCGTCGCCCTCGCGGCAGGGGATGTCCGTGACGTCTATCATGCAGACATCCATGCAGATGTTTCCCACATAGGGCGCCCGCTCTCCGCAGACAAGGCAGTAGCCGTGGCGATTGCCCAGTCGGCGGTTTAGCCCGTCTGCATACCCGATGGGCAGCGCTGCGATGCGGCTGTCACGCTCGAGGGTGGTGCGGCGGCTGTAGCCTACGGTTTCGCCGGCCGGCACGTGGTGGATCTGCAGGATGGTGGTGCGCAGCGTGGAGACGTTGGAAAGCATCTGCCCGTCGAGCGGGTTGATGCCATAGAGGCCGAGGCCGAGGCGCACCATGTCCATTTGCCGCTGAGGGAAGTGCTCTATGGCTGCACTGTTGCAGATGTGGCGCAGAATGTGGTGGCGATAGCCAGCCTGCAGAGCGTCGGCTCCGAGGCCAAACAACTGCGCCTGGCGGGCGGAGAAGGCGTCGAAGTCGGCGCTGTCGCTGCCCACAAAGTGGGAGAACACGCTCCGCGGCAGCAGGGCTGTCTGCCGGCTAAGGCGCTCGAGCAGCTGAGGCACGTCGCGCTCGGGGTCGAAACCGAGGCGGTGCATGCCCGTGTCGAGTTTGATGTGGATGGGAAAGTCCTGCACGCCCTGCCGCTCACCCTCTGCAATGAGTGCGTCCAGCAGGCGGAAGCTGTAGACCTCGGGCTCGAGTCGGTAGTCGAAGAGCGTTCGCAGGCAGCCCATCTCGGGATTCATTATCATGATGCCCATGGTGATGCCGCTCTGCCGCAGCGCTACGCCTTCGTCGGCCACGGCCACGGCCAGATAGTCCACCCGATGGTCTTGGAGCGTCTTTGCCACCTGTATGGCGCCTGCTCCGTAGGCATCGGCCTTGACCATGCATACCATCTTCGTCTCGGGGCGCAGGAAGGAGCGATAGCGATTGAGGTTCTCCACCACGGCCGAGAGGTTCACTTCGAGTATGGTCTCGTGGCGTTGCAGCTCGAGCGCCTCCACCAGCCGCTCGAAGTGGAACGAGCGTGCGCCCTTCACCAGCACCAGCGCATCCGAGAGAGCGCATAAGGCCTCGCTCTGCAGCAGTGCGTCCGTAGAGCCGAAGAACTGAGCCCGGAAACCGCGCCCGCTGAACTGTGCCTCGTGGCGCTGGAGCTCGGGTCCCACTCCGATAAAGTGCTCCACGCCGCGGCTCTGCACGAGGCTTGCCACGCGGTCATAGAGCGTCTGGGGCGGCAGTCCGGTCTGCTCCATATCGCTGAGGATAACCGTGGGATGGGGCTCGCTGCGGCGGCGCATGAAGTCGAGGGCGATGTCGAGGCTGCCCAAGTCGCTGTTGTACGCATCATTGATGAGCGTGCAGCCGCCCTGTCCCTGCAGCACCTCCAGTCGCATGGCCACGGGCTCAAGCCGTGCCAGGCGCTGCTCCAGCACAGCCTCGTCCATGCCCAGATGGCGGCACACGGCTGCGCAGACGGCGCGGTCGGCCTGCAGTGCATCGCTGCCTTGTGCAAAGGGCACCAGCTGCCCGCGGAAGTCCATTTCGTGCACGCACTTCTCCACCACTGCATCTCCGGCCGGATAGAACAGCACTTCTGCGTCGCGAAAGAGCAGCAGTTTCTCGCGGCACTTCTGTTCCATCGATTCGAAATTCTCCTGATGCGCCTGCCCCAGACACGTGAAGATGCCTATGGTGGGCTGTATGATGCGCTGCAGGGCGGCCATCTCGCCCGGCTGAGAAATGCCGGCCTCGAAGATGCCCAGCTGGGTGCCTTCGTGCAGTCCCCACACAGAAAGCGGCACACCCACTTGCGAGTTGTAGCTGCGCGGACTGCGCGTCACCACCATATCGGGCGAGAGCAGCTGATAGAGCCACTCCTTCACCACCGTCTTGCCGTTGCTTCCGGTGATGCCCACCACCGGAATGCGCATCGACTCGCGGTGCCGCTCTCCGATACGCTGCAGGGCCACGAGCGTATCAGGCACGCACAGGAAGTCAGCCTGCGGAAAGTCGCCCTCGGGAATACGGCTCACCACAAAGGCGCGCACGCCCTTTGCATACAGTTCCGCCACGTAGCGGTGACCGTCTCCGCGACGCGTGATAAGCGCAAAGAAGAGCGTCGTCTCGGGGAAACATAGGCTGCGGCTGTCCGTCAGCAGCCAGTCTATCTGCCGCTCGCTGGGCGCGATGCAGCGGGCGCCTATCAGGGTAGTAATCTCTTGTATTGTCATCGTCTCTGTCGGTTTACTTAGTTCATAGTCCATAGTGCAAGCCCCCACCCGACCTCCCCGAGGGGAGGCATATTGTCTTGCCTGTTGTTCATAGTCCATAGTTCATAATTCAAGCCCCCTTCCCAGCCCTCCCGCGAGGGGAGGGAGCTGTCCATAGTTCATAGTTATCCCCCTTTAGGGGTTAGGGGCTGCCCGGCGCACAGGCTCCTGCTGGCGCAGATACGCCTGGAAGGAAGCGTCCGTGCAGGCAGCCACGAAGCGCTGCCACACGTAGTCCACCGCCACCTCACTGGGGTGAAGCATGTCGGCCGCATAGAAGCGGTAGTCACGCAGTTCGTCAACGAAAATCTCGTAGATGGGCAGGTAGGTACACACCTCAGCCCGCCTCCGGCACACCTCGTCTACGGCCAGCAGCAGTGTGGACTTGGCCAGCTGGCTGCCGTGGAACGTATACTTGCGGTAGCGGTATGGGCTCACGCTCAGCAGCACCCTGATGTCAGCGTTCAGCGCCGTCACGGCCTCCACCACTCGCAGCAGCGTCTCCGCACACTGGCTCACGCTCAGCGCCTCCTCACGGAAGAGGCGGTCTGGCTGGCGGTGGCAGTTCGTCACCGGCTGCCCGCTCTCCTGCAATCTGTAGCACACGTTCGTGCCAAGCGTTATAAATAGGTATCGCGCACGCGAGAGAGCCTCGGCCAGACGTCGCAAAGCCGAGGACATCAGCTCCGCACACCCCTCGCGCGAGTCGGCCTTCAGCTTCGTGTTGGCCAGCCAGCAGTACCACTGCCCGTCGTGTTCGAAGAGCGGCAGCTCGCTGCCCACCGCTGACCGAAGGCCCACCGCCCGGCTCACCACCTGCCAGATGCTCAGCGGATTGTAGAGCGTGCCTACAGGGTTATAGAGCGTAGGCAAGCCATACGAGGCAAAGCGCGCGCCTATGTGCTCGGCAAAGCACGAACCCAGAAATACCGACTCGTCGCCAGCCGACAACGGCCGCGACAGCCGCGGCAAGTCCACTCGAGTCCGAAACTCCATTTCCGTTTCTGCCATCATCTTTCCAATTTCCGCTGCGAAGTTACGAAAAGTTGGGCGAAAAGGCAAAAAGAAGATATTTTTATTTGGCTTTTCTCTCAACTTATTCGCGCCTTTGGCCTGACGGCCCAAGTTACTCTCGCTCGGAAAAGCTAAAATAAATTTGGCTTTTCTCTCACTTATTCGTAACTTTGACCTGCGGTCGAAGTTACTCTCGTTCGGAAAAGCTAAAATAAATTTGGCTTTTCTCTCACTTATTCGTAACTTTGCAGTTCGAACAGGAAAAGGATAGAAGGTATGTTTCGCAAAGTGTTTCCGCTGGCCATCCTTGCCGGCATCTGCATTGCCATTGGTGGCACAGTATTCATGCGTGTGGGCGGCGTGGCCGGTGCCGTATTATTTGCATTTGGCCTCACCACTGTGGTCTATTACGGTCTGAAACTCTACACGGGCACGGCAGGGTTCATCCGCTGCCGAGGCGACTGGGGAATGCTCTGCACGGTGCTGGCCGGCAACATAATGGGCTGCCTGCTGACGGCACTGGCCATCCGCTATGCTCACCCCGACTTGGTGGAGCAGGCCGGAGGCATCCTGTCGGCTCGCATGCAGAAGGGCGCGCTGGCTTGCTTCCTGCTGGCCATTGGGTGCGGCTTCATCATGACCACTGCCGTCTTCTTTGCCCGACAGGGCAAGGTGCTGCCCATGCTGCTGGGTGTACCCGTCTTCATCCTGTGCGGCTTCACGCACTCCATAGCCGACGCTTTCTATTTCCTTTGTGCTCCGTGGCAAGACGTGCTGCAGTGGCCCGTGCTGCTGTTGTATGCAGCCGAGGTGGCCGGCAACTTTGTGGGCTGCAACCTTTACCGCTGGGTGGCCCCAAACCCCTGAAGGCAGCCCCCTAACCCCCTAAAGGGGAACTTTGGCTTTTGGCCGTTGGCATTTGGCCAATAGCCAACAGCGAACTATGGACTATGAACTATGGAACTTTGGCATTTAGCCTTTAGCTTTTGGCCAATAGCCAACAGCGAACTATGGACTATGAACTATGGACAGCTCCCTCCCCTCGCGGGCAATCGCGCGTTATGCGTTCAAGCGATTGGTGAGGGCGCAGCCCGAAGGTGGGCAAGGGCTGGGAAGGGGGCTTGAACTATGGACTATGAACTAGTCCGTCCCTTCGGTCCATGCATCGAGTTTGGCATCGGGGAACATGGAGCGATGGAACATGGGGTCGCGACCGGCTCGGCGCTGCTCTTTGTAGTCCTTCAGCAGACGGAAGGCGTAGCGGCTGAGCAGGATGACAGCAATGAGGTTGAGAATGGTCATCAGAGCCATGGCAAGGTCCACCACGCTCCATGCCTGCTTGAGCGTCATCACGCCACCCAGCATCACCACAATGCCACTGGCAATGCGGAAGAGGGTCAGCACCCAAGGCTTGCTGGTGATGAACCGCACATTAGACTCGCCATAGAAATAATTGGCTATGATGGTGCTGTAGGCAAAGAGCATGATGGCAGCCGTCAGGAACCAGGCTCCCACGGGACCGAGGTGGAAGCTCATGGCTCGCGAGGTGAGGATGATGCCATCATCGCCTCCGGTATAAAGCCCGCTCAGCAGGATGATGAAGGCGGTGCAACTGCAGATGACCAGCGTATCGGTGAAGACACCCAGACTCTGCAGCAAGCCTTGCTTCACAGGGTGCGAGATGGCGGCTGTGGCTGCAGCATTAGGCGAGCTGCCCTCGCCCGCTTCGTTGCTGAAGAGGCCGCGGCGTATGCCCTGCATGACGGCTACGCCCACGGCTCCGCCGGCTGCCTGGTGCCAGCCGAAGGCACTCCTGACAATGAGCGAAAGCATGGCCGGAATCTGTGGCAGGTTGGTAAGTATGACATAGAGCGCCAATAGGATGTAACCGATGGCCATGAACGGCACCACCACTGCACTGAAATGGGCAATGCGCTGGATGCCGCCAAAGATGATGACAAGCGTCAGCACTGCCAACACGGCGCCCACCCAGCAGACATCTATCTGAAAGCCGTCGCTAATGGCCGAGCAGAGTGTATTGCTCTGCACTACTTGGTTGGCCAGACCGAAGCCGAATATCATGAAGACAGCAAACAGGACTCCCATCCACCGCCTGTGCAAACCAAACTGCATATAGTAGGCAGGGCCGCCATAGAAGCTGGCTTCGCCGGTCCGCTTGAAGAGCTGCGCCAAGGTGGACTCCATAAAGGCCGTACTGGCACCCAGCAGGGCCATCACCCACATCCAGAAGATGGAGCCGGGGCCGCCCACATAAATGGCACTGGCCACACCGGCCAGATTGCCCGTACCCACTCGGCTCGAGAGGCTGACGGCAAAGGCCTGAAACGAGGAGATGTGCTTGTGGTGCCGCGGGCCCACGTTCTGCCCTTCGCCACGGAAGAGATTGCGAAGCATCTCGCCCAAATGCGTAAACTGCACGGCGCGCAGATTCCAAGTAAAATAGACAGCACAGCCCACCAGCATGGGGATGACCACATAAGTCCAGGTAATGTCATTCAGACGGTCGAGATAAGGTAGGAAGTTCATAGTTACGGGGTTATTGGTTAATCAAATCTAAGATATCTTCTGGCTGCTCGGCAAAGACGGTGGCTCCGTGCGAAAGGAGGAAAGCGCGGTCGCGAAATCCCCACAGCACGCTGATGCAAGGCAAACCGGCACGGCGAGCCGTCTCGAGGTCGACATCACTGTCGCCCACATAGACGAAGCCATCCGGGTTGCTGCCCAGCTGCGCAATGGCCAGCCGCACCATATCGGGCGCCGGCTTGCGTGCCACTCCTTCGCGTTCGCCAATGGCCACCTGTATGGTGTCGGCAAAGAAACGGGCTGCCAGCTCATCCACTCCAGCCTGCAGCTTGTTGCTCACCACTGCCATCTTCGCTCCCTGCTGCCGCAACTGGCAGAGCAGCCTCCCAATGCCGGGATAGAGCGAGGTGTGGTCGAGACAGTGCTGCACATAGTGGAGGCGGAACTGGCGAAAACACTCTTCCTCGGCCTCGGCAGGTGTGCCTTCGGGCACGGCACGGGCAATGAGCATACGCACTCCATTGCCTACGAAGCGGCGCACCTCGGAGAGCGAGCGACCGGGCATTCCGCAGACTTCCAGCGCGTGATTCACGCTGTCATGAAGGTCCTGAAGCGTATCGAGGAGCGTGCCGTCGAGGTCGAATATGATGGATTTCATCGCTACTCAGTTGTTTTCTCGGTTTGCATCACCACAGCCTCGCGCTTGCTGCCATCCACCTTGATAGACAGAGGCTGAGGCATTCGGACGTGCCGCACATGCTCGGTTTCCTGCACGGCCGGCAGTGCGTCCAGCACTTCCTGACGGTAAATGCCATCGCCACGGAAGGCGTCCACAGTCAGGTAGCAGACGCCCAGGCTGGTGAGATTCTGGAAGAAGTGGGTGCCTTGGCTCGGGTCCACCTGAAACGATTTCAGGCCAGCCTCCACGATTACCTGTGCAGCACTGATGTGCGGCCACTTCACAGGAATGCCGAGCCACGGGTCGCTGCTGCCCCACCGGCCGGGACCAATGAGCAGATAAGCCGTATTAGAACCAGTCTTCTCGCCGTTCACATTCGGAATGCTATCGGCGCTGAGGAAGGTGCGGTT
This sequence comes from uncultured Bacteroidales bacterium, assembly GCA_902787575.1. Lineage (GTDB taxonomy): Bacteria > Bacteroidota > Bacteroidia > Bacteroidales > Bacteroidaceae > Physcousia. The sequence goes on from CADAGX010000021.1 coordinate 24,990, forward strand.
GATGCGCTCTATCTCCTCGGCTATCTGCGGGTTCAGGTTGGGGCTGTAGCCTTCGGTCTTCACATAGACAACGTCTCGGATGTCGGTATAGACACCGTGCCCAATAGCACTGTGCGAGCGGAGCAGGCACTGCTCGTCAGGGATTTTCGTCAGGTCCTCGTCCAGCTCCATGCGGTTGTCCACCATCGGACGAATCTGCAGCAGGTAGAACTCGCCCGTGCGGTCAGCATGGAGGTTTACGGCGAACTCTATTTCCACCGGACGCTTCATTTCGTTCTGCCCATAGCGCAGCACCTTCTGCATCAGCTCGGGCATAGGGAAAACGCCGTGCTGAAGGACGCCGGAGAAGGAGATAATCTTGCGGTTGCGGCCCTCGTAGAACCCATCATATATGCACTGGTCAGTCGGGTCGTAAGTGCTGCAAATCCACTGCAGCGTCCCGTCCTGCTCTGCGTCTCGCACCGACCAGCGCCGCAGGTTGAAGCCGTCGTCCACCTTGAAGGCCAGATTGCTGCGTTCGTCACCCGTGGTGTGCGGCATCTCCTCGGCCAGTTCCAGTGCCAGGAAATGTGTCTGCGTCTCGCGCAGGGCAATTTCCATCTCACTCATCTGCAGGATTTGGTGCGGATGTGCAGGACAGACGCGCAGGCTCTGTCCGCCATCCACTATGTACTTGCCCAGTCCGAGCGCCAAGTTCACGGTGCCCTCCTCGGGCTTCTCGTCGCCAATAGGATAATAGTTGATGCTGCGCGCCACTCCGCTGATGGTAGGATAATAGCGCGGGCCGTGCTGCTCGCCGACCACCTCCTGCAGGATGACGGCCATCTTCTCTTGGTCTATGACGTTGCTCGTGGCCGTCATGTAGTCCTTGCTGCTGCGATAGAACACGCTCGCATAAACAGCCTTGATGGCGCTCGAGAGCATAGCCAGCCGCTCGTACTTATCTGGCACGTACGGAATCATGTACGTGCTGTAGACGCCAGCAAAAGGCTGGTAGTGCGAGTCTTCGAGCAGGCTGCTGCTGCGGATGGCAATGGGTTTGTCCACCACATGCAGGAAGGCCTCGAGGTCGTCCAACAAATATATTGGTAAACGCGCGCGCAGGAAGTGCTGCAGGATTTCCTCGTCCGGAAGGTCGCTGAGCGCTGTCTGATAGAGCTCGTTGCTGTCCATAAACTCGTCGAACACGTCCGTACAGAGCACCACCGTCTTCGGAATCATCACATGCACGCCATCCATCTCGTTCAAGTCGGTATGGCGCTTCAGCAGGTGACCGATGAAAGCCAAACCGCGCCCTTTGCCCCCCAAACTGCCCTCGCCGATGCGGGCAAAGTTGCTGTACTGGTCGAAACGCTCACGCTGAAAGACAGCCACCACACCTTGGTTCTTCATGCGGCGATAGGCCACGATGGCATCGAGGATAATCTGCCGGTGAGCGTCCACGTCCTGCAGGCTGTCCCAAGTGATGTTCTTCAGGAATTCCGAGATGGGAAACAGTGCGCGACTGGCCAGCCAGCGACTCACATTGTTGTGCGTGATATGATAGAGCAGACTGCGTGCCGGCACGGTCATGATGTTGTCTTGCAGGTCCTTCAGGTTCTGCAGTCGCGCCACTTCTTCCATCGTATCCGGATTGCGGAACACGAAATCGCCGAAGCCGAAGTACCGCAGCACAAGGTCGCGCAGGTCCACGTCTGTCTTCTTGCTGTTCTTGTCGATAAAGTGCGCGTGGCAGCGCGCCGCCATCTCCTTGTTACTCTGGTCGCTCGAGTTCATAATGAGCGGGATATACGGGTCACGCTCGCGGATGGCACTCAGCAGCTTGAAGCCTGCATCGTCCACCTTCTCGCCGTGCTCCCGCATCGGGAAGCGGCAGTCGCTGATGACGCCCAGCGTATTGTCGCCAAACTGCTCGTATAGCGTCCATGCCTCCTCATAGTTGCGGGCCAATACTATTTTGGGACGGCCACGCATCCGCAGCGTCTCGAGGCTGCTGTTCAACGCCTCCGTGGCAAACGCCAGACTCTGCTGCAAAACGAAGTTATACAAGCGAGGCAGTATGCTGCTGTAGAAGCGAATGCTATCTTCCACCACCAGTATCATCTGCACGCCCGCACTCTCAATGTCGTGCTGCAGGTTCAGGCGGTCTTCTATCAGCTTGATGATGCTCAGCAGCAATTCCGTGTTGCCGAGCCAGCAAAAGACGTATTCAAAGGAGCTCAGGTCCTCGTTCTGCATACGGCGCGTAATTCCATGGCTGAACGGCGTTAGCACCACAATCGGAATGTCGGGGTTCTCCTGTTTGATGCTTCGTGCGATGTGAAACACATCGTTGCTCTCGGCCGCGGGCATACAGATGACCAAGTCTATGTTGCCCATTCGCATCTGCTGCTCAGCCTCCTGCTGCGTGTTCACCTGTATGAAACGAGGCGGGAACCGCAGTCCCAGCCGCGCGTACTCCGAGAAGATCTTTTCGTCCACGCGCCCGTCGTCCTCCAGCATGAAAGCGTCGTACGGATTGGCCAGCAGCAGCACGTTGCACACGCGCCGCAGCATCAAGTCCACAAAGGAAGTATCTTTCAGTGTCATGCAAATACGCTCTTTTCAGCCTCCAAAGTTACGAAAAATCGAGAGCATTACAAAGAAACTGTTTCTTTTTTTGCCGAGACGGAGCAAGTTCGCCATTTTGATGGCAAAATTACGAAAAATCGAGAGAGAAGCAAAGAGAAAGCCATTTCCTTCATTTCTGAGACAAAGTAACTTCGACCTTTTGCCGTCAAAACTACTAAGAATTGGGACAAGGCACAGAAAAACCTTTCTTTTTCATGCCAAGACGTCACAACTTCGACGATTGTTATTCGTCTCGATAAATTGGAATTTATCTTCCGAAAGAACGAGCGCCGTTACCAACAGGTAACGCTCTGTATGTCTGATAAAACCTATTTAATATAATTGATTCTAAATTTTTGGCGTCTTGAGGGCCTCTACGCTTAAACACATCAACATGACTCCCATTATAGTACATGTATTGATAACGAGAAGCTAGTTGCCAATTTTTATCAAGCCCCCATTCGGAATCGTCCAAAAGTCGCTTTAAACCCTTAGTGAAATGCTCATCTTTAAGCCTTCTAAATAAATCTTCTGACATACCGATGTAAATAATCGGACTTCGCTTACCATTTGGATAGGTGTATTTTGTACCATCTGTAGCAGATATTATATATACGCCAATTTCATGCCGGCGTACAGGGGCTCTAAAGTCTTTATCTTTGAAATCCCTTAGGTCAAAACTCGCATCAGGGAGGCGAGAATCTGATAAGAATGATTTGAGATAACGTTTCATATTGGATGCTTAATTGTATTTATACTGTTAATCAAATCTTGTATGACACATAAATTCCGATTTATCTGTTTCAATAATCAGGTGCAAAGTTACAAAAAATCCTGCTGATAAAGGTCCTTCTCTTTCCTAAATCCAACGAATGACAACATTATCCAGCGTTTTTCCTTCTCGCAGAATCAGTGTAAGCACTGCAAAAGGCATGAGAGAGATAAGGCAAGAATCTTCTTCCCTAAAGTTTTTTTCACGAAAAAACCTACATCCTACACCTTTCATCCTTTAGTAAGCTGAATGACTGCACGTTACCATGGTGTAGGCAAGTGTGTAGGTTAGGCCAAAACGTGTAGGTTTGGCAGCAAAAACACGTGACTTTTGTTTTTATCACGCGTGAGAAAGTGTGAAGCGACGTGTGGCGTCGAGCATTGCGACGTGTGGCGTTGAGCATTGCGACGTGTGGCGTTGAGCATCGCGACGTGTGGCGTTGAGCATCGCGACGTGTGGCAGCGAAGTTTCTGCGTGCAAAAAACGGGCAGAAAGAAATAATTCTGGCGAAAGGGGCGTTCGTCTGAAAAAAAGTCGTATTTTTGCACAGAAATATATGCTTAAAGAATTTTAGGAGATGAGACGTATTGCATTTTTCATAACGCTCTGCCTGACTCTTGTGGGCAGCAGGGCGGCCGAGAACCTGACGCTGACCGACCTGACGCGCGGCACGTACACCGCCAAGCGCGTGAGCGGACTACGGCCGCTGCTGGACGGCGAATCGTACGCACGGCTGAGCGACAACCGCAAGCAGGTGGTGACTTACAGTTTCAAGACGGGCGAGCAGACGGGCGTACTCTTCGATGTGGATAACGTAAAGGGGCGCATACACCTGCCGCGCATCGACGGCTACATTCTGAGCCCCGACGAGAGCCGGATGCTCATTCAGACAGAGACGAAGAGCATCTACCGCCGCAGCCACACGGCTGTGTACTATATCTACAACGTGAAGTCGCACATGCTGGAGCCGCTGAGCGACGGCGGGCCGCAGGAGGTGCCAGCCTGGAGCCGCGACGGAAACTTGGTGGCATTCGTGCGCGAGGGCAATCTCTTCCTCGTGAAACTGCTTTTCAACAACAGCGAGAGCCAAGTGACGACGGACGGCAAGTTTAACGAAGTGCTGAACGGAAAGCCGGACTGGGTGAACGAAGAGGAATTCGCGCTCAGCCGTGCGTTCGACTTCAATGCCGACGGCACAATGTTGTGCTGGATTCGGTATGACGAGAAGGACGTGCCGCTCTACTCCTTCCCGTGGTTCAAGGGACTCGCGCCGGAAAAGGAGCAGTACACCGACTATCCGGGCGCATACGAGTATAAATATCCGATAGCAGGCGCGCAAAACAGCGTGCCGACCGTGCATTCGTTCGACATCAAGAGCCGCGTCATCCGCAAGATGCAGTTGCCGCTCGATGCCGACGGCTACGTGCCGCGCATCTTCAGCACCGACGACCCGGAGAAGCTACTCATCCTGACGCAGAACCGCCATCAGAATCGCCTCGACATTTATCTGGCCAACCCGCGCAGCACGGAATGCCGCCTCATCGTGCGAGACGAAGCGCAGTGCTACGTGCCGGACTGCGTTTACGAGAACTTCCAGACCGTGCCGGGCGGCTTCGTCCTGATGAGCGAGCGCAGCGGCTGGAACCACCTCTACCTGTACGACCTCACCGGCACGATGCGTCGCCAGCTGACACAAGGCGAATACGCCGTGACCGCCTTCTATGGCTACGACGCCAAAGCCGGCACCACGTACTACGCCAGCACGCAGGAGAGTCCGCTACGCCGCGCTGTTTACAAAGCAGACGCCAAAGGCCGCGTGACGAAGCTCTCCACCGAAGCGGGCACCAACAGCGCAATCTTCAGCCACGGATTCAGATACTTCGTGAATCAGTACAGCAACATCAATACGCCGCCCGTCACCACCCTCTGCGACGCGCAGGGCAAGACGTTGCGCGTGCTGGAAGACAACAAGGCACTGCGCGACAAACTGGCCACGAAGAATCTGGGCGAGCGCCGCTTCTTCACGTTCCGTACGCAGGACGGCGTGGAACTGAACGGCTTCATGGTGCTGCCCGCCAACTTCAGCGAGGCGAAGAAATACCCCGTGGTGATGCATCAATACAGCGGACCAGGCAGCCAGCAGGTGCTCGACTCGTGGAACGCGGGCAACATGGGCGGAACGCTCTTTGAGCAATATCTCTGTCAGCAGGGCTTTGTCTGTGTCTGTGTAGACGGACGCGGCACGGGCGGACGCGGTCGGGAATTCGAGCAGTGCACCTACCTGCATCTGGGCCGACTTGAGAGCCACGATCAGGCAGAGGCAGCCATCTATCTGGCGTCGCTCCCCTATATCGACGCCCGCCGCATCGGCATCTGGGGCTGGAGTTACGGCGGCTTTAACACACTCATGAGCATGAGCGAGGGACGTGGCGTCTTTGCTGCCGGCGTAGCCGTGGCACCGCCCACCTCGTGGCGCTACTACGACAGCGTTTACTCCGAGCGCTACATGCGCACCCCAAAAGAAAACAAAGAGGGATACGACGACTCGCCCATTGGCCGCGCCTCAAAACTGAGCGGACATCTGCTGCTCTGTCACGGCATGGCAGACGACAACGTGCACTTCCGCAATACGGCCGAGTACACCGAGGCACTGGTGCAAGCCGACAAGGATTTCTGCGAGCTGACATATACAAACCGCAACCACAGCATTTTCGGCGGCAACACGCGCAACCATCTGTTCCGACAGATTACGCAGTGGTTCCGACAGTATCTGCAAGGCGATTTGGATTAGGAAATAGAGAGGAGAGAGGAGAGAGCGTGGAGACGCAACTCCGCTATTAATTATTTTAACCACAAAAACAGAAAAGACTATGAAAAAGTATGTTTGTGAAGTGTGTGGATGGGAGTACGACCCCGAAGTAGGAGCACCCGATGCAGGCATCGAGCCCGGAACTCCGTTTGAAGAACTGCCCGACGACTTCGAATGCCCCGTCTGCGGCGTAGGTAAGGACCAATTTGCCGAGGCATAAAAGCAGCCTCCTCCCCGTCCTTCCCCGAGAGAAGGGCTTGTGAATGGAGCCATGGACTATGGAAAATAAAGATTCGCTGAAGGAATCGTTGCTCGACAAGATAAATCTGCCCTGCGATCTGCGGCAGTTGCCCGTCGAGGCACTGCCACAGGTATGCGACGAATTGCGCCAAGTCATCATCCGCGAGATGTCCGACAACCCGGGCCACTTCGCCAGTTCTCTGGGCGTTGTGGAACTGACCGTTGCCCTGCACTACGTCTTCAACACGCCCTTCGACCGCATCGTCTGGGACGTGGGACATCAGGCCAGCGGCCATAAGATACTGACGGGGAGGCGCAAGCAGTTCCACACCTACCGTCATCTGGGCGGACTTCGGCCATTCCCCTCGCCCGACGAAAGCGAGTACGACACCTTCTCATGCGGGCACGCTTCGAATAGCATCTCCGCCGCACTGGGAATGGCAGTGGCTGCTCACCAAAAGGGCGAGACGCAGCGACGCGTAGTGGCCGTCATCGGAGACGGAAGCATGAGTGGCGGCCTGGCTTTCGAAGGGCTGAACAACGTCAGTTCGACGCCGAACGACCTGCTCATCATCCTTAACGACAACAACATGAGCATCGACCACAGCGTCGGCGGCCTGAAGCATTATCTGCATCAACTGCACACAAGTCCCACATACAACCGCATCCGCTTCCAGACGGCACAGCGACTTTTCCGCTGGGGCGTACTGAACGACGAGCGCCGCAAGCGTATCATCCGCTTCAACAACTCGCTGAAGTCGCTGCTTACCAATCAGCGCAACATTTTCGAAGGGCTGGACATCCGCTACTTCGGACCGTCGGACGGGCACAACGTGGTGGAACTGGTGGAGACACTGCGCAGCATCAAGGATATGCAAGGTCCGAAACTGCTGCACATACACACCGTCAAGGGAAAAGGCTTTGGCCCTGCCGAGCGCGACGCCACCGAGTGGCACGCGCCGGGACGTTTCAATCCCGAGACGGGCGAGCAAATAAAATCGGAGGCTGCGGGCCTGCCGCCCAAATATCAGGATGTGTTTGGCGAGACGCTGCTCGAACTGGCACGCGCCGACGAACGTATCGTAGGTGTCACGCCCGCCATGCCCACCGGCTGCAGCATGAACCTGCTGATGCACGAGATGCCGGAGCGCGCCTTCGACGTGGGCATTGCCGAAGGACACGCCGTCACTTTCTCGGGCGGCATGGCCAAAGACGGACTTATCCCATTCTGCAACATCTATTCCTCTTTCGCCCAGCGCGCCTACGATCACATCATACACGACGTGGCGCTGCAACGCCTGCACGTCGTCTTCTGCTGGGACCGCGCCGGGCTGGTGGGACAAGACGGGCCGACACACCACGGAGCATTCGACCTGGCTGCGCTGCGACCCATCCCTAACCTCACCATATCCTCGCCCATGAACGAGCACGAGCTGCGACGCCTCATGTTTACAGCCAGCCGCGACGGCGTGGGCCCCTTCGTGATACGCTATCCGCGCGGTCGCGGCGTGCTCACCGACTGGCGCTGCCCACTGGAGAGCGTGGAAGTGGGCACAGGCCGGCTGTTGCGCGAAGGCAGCGACATCGCAGTCTTGAGTCTCGGGCCCGTGGGCAACACGGTGGAAAAGGCACTACAGGAGATGGCAGACGAGGGTATTCACGTGGCACACTACGATATGCGCTTCCTCAAGCCCATCGACGAAGCAATCCTCAATCACGTGGGACGTAGCTTCCGCTGCATCGTCACTGTCGAAGACGGCACTGTACGTGGCGGACTTGGCAGCGCCGTGCTCGAGTACATGGCCGACCACGACATGCATCCCACCGTTCGACGCCTCGGGCTGCCCGACCGATTCGTTGAGCACGGCACGCCCGACGAGCTGTACCACATCGTCGGCATCGACAAAGACGGAATCCAGAATACGATAAACGCGCTGCTGGCGCACGGAAAACCAGAAACATGAAAATAGTAATTGCCGGAGCGGGAGCCGTGGGAACACATTTGGCTAAGCTTCTTTCGAAGGAAGACCAAGACATAATTCTCATAGACGAAGACCCCGAAAAAACTGCGAGACTCAACAACGAGGGAAACTACGACCTGCTCACCCTCAACGTCTCGCCAACCAGCATCAGCGGACTGAAGGAAGCCGGCGTACCACATGCCGACCTCTTCATAGCAGTCACGCCCGACGAGACGCGAAACCTGACATGCTGCATGCTGGCTCACACACTTGGTGCCCGAAAGACGGTAGCGCGCGTAGATAACGCCGAATACGTGGAGCCGCAATACGTAACCATCTTCCAAAAGATGGGAATCGACTCCATCATCTATCCCGAACGACTGGCCGCACTCGAAATACTGGACGGCCTGAAGCGCTCGTGGGTCCGCCAATACTGGGAAGTACACGACGGCGCACTCATCATGCTCGGAATAAAACTTCGCGAAAGCGCCCACATACTCAACATTCCACTGAAGGAACTTTGCAAACCTGGGACGCCATACCACGTGGTAGCCATCAAGCGCGACGACGACACAATTATCCCGGGCGGCAACGACATGTTGCTGCTGCAGGACATTGTCTACTTCATGACAACGAAGAAATACATCACCTACATTCGCGAGCAGGTAGGCAAGGAGAACTATGCCGACGTGAAGAACGTGATGATTATGGGCGGCGGACGCAGCACCGTGAACGTGGTACACGGCAAACCCGATTACATGACCATGAAAATCATAGAGCAGAGCGAGGAACGCTGCATCCGGCTGACTGAATTGCTGGACGACAATGACGTCCGCATCATTCAGGGCGACGGGCGCGACACGCATCTGCTGGTGGACGAAGGCATACGCGACATGCAGGCATTTGCCGCACTGACACCCGAAACGGAGACAAACATACTGGCGTGTCTGGCCGCCAAGCGCATGGGCGTAAGAAAAACCGTGGCGCTGGTGGAAAACACAGATTATGTGACGATGGCCGAGAAACTCGACATCGGAACCATCATCAACAAGAAGATGATTGCCGCCAGTCACATCTACCAAATGATGCTCGACACGGACGTGGCAAACGTCAAGTGCCTGACAATCGCCAATGCTGACGTGGCAGAATTTATAGTGAACGAAGGAAGTATTGTCACTCAGGGTGCCGTGAAAAATCTGCGCTTGCCACAAGGAGTAACGTTGGGCGGTCTCGTGCGCGACGGCGTCGGCTATCTGATAAATGGTAACACAGAATTGCAAGCCGGCGACAGTGTCGTGGTATTCTGTATAAGCGGCCTCATCAAGAAGCTCGACCGCTATTTCTGCAAGCCCACTTCGTCCATCAGCCGCCTGATGTCGGCTCTGAGCAACTGATACGGCGCGCTGTCTTTGTAGCCAGTCCCTTTTCGTAGCATCACGTCCACCGGGCACTGGCTGTGCTGGTAGCTCGAAAGTTCGTTCTGGCGCTGCGTTTCGTGAACGGCCAGCCGCGTGATTTCTTTCTCACGCTCTTTCCGCAGCATCGTACAGAGGGGACCCAGCACGCACATCACCACATTGTCGAAAAGTGTGTGTCCCTGCATGTATAGGTAACTTGTCTCGGGCGTCAGTCCCAGGTCGAGAAGTTGCTGCCGCAGTGGTGCATAAGTTTTCTTGCCCTGCGGGAAGTGGCGTTGCAGCCATGCTATTTTCTTGTTCACCTTGCGCCGCACGTATTCCAGCATGTCCTGCGGGTGATAAGGATTGATGTCTTTCAGCGACGCCGTCTCACAGAAATCAGAAAGTGTGAATGCCTTGTAGCGGTCGTAGCGGTAGCACCAGACGCTCCATACCAGCAGCGGCCAGACGATGACACTATATTCGGTGAAGAACTCCTCGAAATTCAGCACTTCGCGGTCGTTGAGCGTGCTCATTACGCACGTAGTATGCAACGAAGGCGCGTAACATTGGTAGTTTTCTATCGCGTAGGCGTAGGTATGAAAGACGTAAGGATTGTAGCAAACGAAGCGGCTCACCTCGTTTTGTCCCTGCAGCAACCAGTCGTAGTCGGCGTCGACGCAGGCAATCATGTAGCGGCCAAGTCCGGCGCCAAGCTTATTCATCAGTGCTGTCTTCTTGCCGCGTGTCAGATTTGTGCGGCTGGGAAGCATCACCTCGAAGTACACTTTGTCTGTTTCGAACTCCTGCAGGACGCTTCGCCAGAAGAAGACATCGTCGTAGCTCTCCACGTATGCCACAATCTTCTGCCGCGCCCGGCTCGGACGCAGGCGGTTGGCGGACGCGATGTAGGCGCTGTTCAGATTATCATGGAGACGCGACACGGTGATAACTGCTTACAATTACAAAAACAAGTTCTGAAACTCCGGATGCCTCACGACACGATGTCCTCCACATCTGTGACACAGTCGGCCCAGCCGTCCATAATTACGGCGGGGCTATGTGTGGTGAGGATTATCTGCGCATTGGGATTCAGGTCGCGCACCAGTCCGATGAGCCGCTGCTGCCACTCTACGTGAAGACTCACCTCGGGCTCGTCCATGAAGAGCACGCAATGATGTCTGTTCTGCACCAGCACCGTCAGCAGTATGATGAGCATCTGTTTTTCTCCGCTGGAGAGTTTGTAGGACGAGATGGTCTCGCCAAGCGATTCGAAGTATATTTCGTTCTTGTCGCGCCGTATCTGCTTGCCCGTCTCCTTAAACAGGTCATCCACGAGGTCGAGGAAATGCGTTTTCTCCTGTGCTATCTCGTGAGCCATCTCTTGAGCCCGCGGATTCTGGCTGGTGAAAAGTTCTACGATGCGGTTGCTCTGGTTCACCTGATAATCCAGATACTTCCGCTGAAGCGTATAGAGTTGGAAGTCGAGTTCCGTCTGCAGATGAGTATCCGTTATCTTGTTCAGCACCTCGTCCGAGAGCAACGGTTTGTCGAACGAACGGATTACATCGAAGTCCACGCTCCGTGCCTCCTCGGGGAAGAACGTGAGTTTTACACCTTCGAGGCGACGCTCCAGACGGCTGATGGTGAGAAGCTGCTTCACCACACGGCTCAGAATCGTGCTCTTGCCCACTCCATTCACGCCGCTCAATATATTCACGTCTGGCCGCAGCGTCCACACCACGTGTCGCTGGCCGTTCCACAACGAATCTATTTCGATGCTCTGTATGTATTCTCCGTGTTCTTTCATAGGGTAGGTTAGAATATTGTGGTTGAACTCCAAGGGAAGAGGCCGTCGCGCAGCGAATATGCGCTGAGGGCTCGCTCCAGTTTGTCTTTCGTAAGCGGGATGTGGCACATGCGGGCACTGTCGCGACCTATGTATTTCCGAATCTTGGCCGGAAGCCACGTCCAGTATTGCTCGATGGTCTGCTCATCTACGGCATCGAGACCGGCATAACACACGATAACGGGCAGGTGAAAGCGGTTCACGGCACGGCTGATTTGCCAATTCAGGATTTCCGAATCCACATTTGTGACGGGCGAAGCTACAACCAGCAGGTTGTCGGCCTGCGAAAGCTTGGCCACGAACTTCGTTTTGAGCGTGCTCACCACCATATCATTGTACAGCGCGCTGAAATCTATTTCCTGCGTATTGAGGAAACGGAACCGCTGCGGGTAGTCGCGCTGCAACACCTCGAGTTGCCTGAACGTGTGCAGGTTGCTGTTCACCGGGTCTATCACGCCGTAAGCATCAAAGGCGATGTATGTCTGGTGGCTGTTCATCTCTGTTTTTTTCTTGCGCCACCACAAAGTTAAGGTTCTTTCCGCAAATATGCAAACAAATGTGGCACGGCGCGAAAAAAAATGCGTAATTTTGCATCCGTGATTCAGGAATTGTTGAAGCAGAAGGCGCTGTTGCAAAAAGAATACGCCTACGAGAAAGCGGAGTTCCAACGCCAGACGGAAAACATGGGAGTACCGCGCAAGGTGAAGCGTGGCCTGTGCTGGTTTCCGCTGCGTCTGGGGCATTCTTATTACAACTCGTTGGAGCAGTTGGTTGTGGAGGTGGAACGAACGGAGGCCACCGATGTGGACCATCAGTTCGAGCCGGGAAAACCAGTTGTATTCTTCGAGGAAGACGCCAGCGGGATGCTTCATTACATGCGTTTCACGGCCCAAGTCAGTTTTGTCGAAGGCGACCGCATGGTCGTGGCGCTACCCGGTTCGGATGCAGCCACTCGCATACAGAATGCCGAGCGCGTGGGTGTGCAGCTCTATCTCGACGAGTACACCTATCGCCTGATGTTCGACGCCCTCGACCGCGTGCTGACGGCACGCAGCGGGCGGCTGGCCCAGCTGCGCGACATCATACATGCCGGAGCGCCGCTTCGCAAGTCCACCTTCCTGCCCACACGTTTCCCGTGGCTCAACCCGTCGCAGGAAGCCGCAGTGAACGAAGTATTGTGGGCGCGCGACGTGGCTGTGGTGCACGGCCCTCCGGGCACGGGAAAGACCACCACCCTGGTGGAAGCCATCTACGAGACGCTGCGACGCGAAGTGCAGGTGCTGGTGTGCGCCCAGAGCAATATGGCCGTCGACTGGATTGCCGAGAAACTTAGCGACCGCGGCGTCAGCGTTTTGCGCATCGGCAATCCCATACGCGTCACCGACCGGATGCTCGCCGACACGTACGAACGGCGCTTCGAGGCGCATCCCTCGTATGCACAGCTGTGGGCCATCCGCCGCAGCATCCGGCAGCTCTACTCTCAGTCGGGCAGCCGCGAGGCGCGACATCAGAAAATTGCGCGCCTGCGTGAGAGAGCCACCGAACTCGAATACCAAATCAACGAAAGTCTCTTCAACGAATCGCGTGTGGTGGCCTGCACACTCACGGGCAGCGCCAACCGGCTGCTCATGGGCCGTCATTTCGGTACACTCTTCATCGACGAAGCCGCCCAGGCCATGGAGGCGGCGTGCTGGATAGCGCTGCAGAAGGCAGACCGCGTCGTGCTGGCAGGCGACCACCGGCAGTTGCCACCCACCGTCAAGTGTCCCGAGGCGCTGGCCGGCGGTCTCGACCGCACGCTCATGCAACAGATTGTCGAGTCCAAGCCGCAGTGCGTCAGCCTGCTCACCGTGCAATATCGCATGACAGACGGCATCATGCAGTTTCCCAACCGCGAGTTTTACGACGGCCAGCTAACCAGCGACCCCAGCGTGCGCCACCGCAGCATTCTCGACTGGGACACCAGTATGGAGTGGATAGATTCTTCCGCTCCGGCCACGCCGCTGGAAGACGGCAGCGAGACGACCGAGGAATGGGGCGAAGCGGAGGACGGGCTCTCGCGCGTGAATCCCGCCGAGGCACAGCTGACACTGCAGACGCTGAAGGACTACTTCCTCAAGATCGGACGCGACCGCATTCTCTACGAGCGTATCGACGTGGGTATCATCAGCCCGTACAAGGCACAAGTGCGCCTGCTGCGTCACCTGCTACGGCGCGACCCGTTCTGGAAGCCCTTCCGCCAACTCATAACCATCGACACAGTGGATGGATTTCAAGGGCAGGAACGCGATATTATCGTGCTCAGTATGGTGCGTAGCAACGAGCAGGGCGAACTGGGCTTCCTGCGCGATCTGCGCCGCATGAACGTGGCAATCACGCGCGCACGCATGAAACTATTTCTTATTGGCGACCCCGAGACACTCTGCCGCCATCCGTTCTTCCGACGCTTGAAGCGTTACGTCGAAGACCTGTACTGCTGACGGCGTGCTGCCACGCGCAATTTCAGTCGCAAACGCTTGCAGTTTTCGCAAAAAAGCACGTACTTTGTAGAGCAAGTAAACCCAGAAAACGCAGAAACCATGTTCAAAGACCTCTGTGCTGCACGCTATAGTTGCCGTTCGTACACGTCGCAACCTGTGGAACGAGAGAAACTACAGTATATTATGGAGTGTGTGCGGCTGGCTCCCAGCGCTGTAAATCGCCAGCCGTGGCGCTTCGTCGTGGTGGACGACGAGCGGCTGCAGATTCTCTATCGGGCGTATGCGCGCGATTGGATTCGCACCGCGCCGGCCATCATTGTCTGTCTGGCCGAAAAGACGGCTGCCTGGGTGCGGCCCTCCGACGGGAAAAATCACGCGGACGTGGACGTGGCCATCGCCACGGAGCACCTGGTGCTGGCGGCGGCTGAGCAGGGACTGGGAACCTGCTGGGTCTGCAACTTCGATGCGCCGCTCTTGGCGGCGGAGTTTCCCGTGCCAGCCGGATTCGAGGCCGTGGCGCTGATTCCCATCGGCTATCCCGCAGACACGGCCACGCCCAAGAAGCGCAAAGAGGCAGCCGAGATTTGGGAACTCCCAGCCGAAAAATAAGAAAACAGACCAAAAAAATATAGCTATGAAAAGAAGAGATTTTCTGAGAACAGGTGTGGCCGCATCCGCCGCACTGGCATTGCCGCAGAACTTGGTGGCAGCCGCGCCCGGCGACATCCCGGCCAGCAAGAACTCCACCTACGAGCGCCGACAGCGGCAAGAGCCGTTCCATCTGGGAATGGCGGGCTACACATTCCGACACTTCGACATCGACCAGGCGTTGGCCTTCATGAAGCGGCTCGACGTGCACTATCTTTGCATTAAAGACTTCCACCTGCCGCTCGAAGCCTCAGCCGAGCAGATTGCAGCCTTCAAGCAGAAACTGGCCGAGGCCGGAGTGGTGGGCTACGGCGTGGGACCCATCTACATGAAGAGCGAGGCAGAAGTAGACCGGGCCTTCGCTTATGCAAAACGTGTGGGCGTGAGCCTGCTCGTCGGCGTGCCGAACTATGAGTTGCTCGACTACGCAGAAAAAGCGGTGAAGCAATACGACATCCGTCTGGCCATCCATCTACACGGCCCCGACATGAAGGTGCAGGGTTCGGACCGTTTCCTTTATCCAGATGCAACCGACATCTGGGAGAATATCAAGGACCGCGACCCGCGCATGGGCATGTGCCTGGACATCGGCCACAACCTGCGCTACGGAAGCGACTCGCTGCGCGACCTGAAACGATACCACACACGCGTCTTTGACATGCACATGAAGGACGTTACGGGCAATACCAAGGCCGACCGCTCGGTGGAGCTGGGACGCGGTGTCATCGACTTTTCGGAATACGTACGCCTGATGCGCAAGGTAGGATACGTCGGTTCTGTCAGTCTGGAGTACGAGAAGGATATGAAGGACCCGTTCTTTGGCATCTGCGAGAGCGTGGGTTACTTCCGCGGCATCTGCGCAGCTACAAAATAAAGCGCTGCAGGGCATAGACGATGAGCCGGCAATCTGACATCTCAGGTTGCCGGCTCACTATTTTGCTGTCGAATACCGACTACTTCCCGATGAGAAAAATGGCCGGCACCTTGCTCAGGTCGGGCAGCGTGTCGCGCTTCCAGGCCTGAATCGTCTTGGTGCGAATCCACTCGTCGGGCGTCGTTATACCGGCCGCCACACAGAGCCGTGTCTGCGGCCGCAAGTGCTGCAGCGCAGCATCGAACATTTTTTTGTTGCGATACGGTGTCTCGATGAAGAGCTGCGTCTGACCTTCGTTCCACGCCCGCGACTCCAGCGCCTTCAGTCGCCAAGCCCGCTCGTCGGGCGGCACAGGTAGATAGCCGTTGAAGGCAAACGACTGCCCGTTGAGTCCGCTGGCCATCACTGCCAAAATCATGCTGCTGGGGCCGACAAGCGGCACCACACGGTAGCCACGCTGTTGGGCAAGCGCCACCACCAGCGCGCCAGGGTCGGCAACCGCCGGACAACCGGCCTCGCTGATGACGCCCACGCTTTGACCCTCAGCCAATGGGCGGAGACATTCCGAGAATTGCCCTTCGGCATGCTTGCCCATCTCGTAAAACCGACAATCGTCGATGGGAAACTCGCGGTCCATGCGGCGCAAGAAACGCCGAGCCGTGCGAATCTCCTCCACCACAAAGTGCCGTATCTCGCTCACCACCTCACGGTTCCAAGCCGGCAGCACACGTTCGTGCGGTGTGTCGCCCAGCGTCACTGGAATAAGATACAATGCTGCTTCCATCACTTGCTGTTTTTCGTGTACAAAGGTACGGAAAGTCGAGCGCAGAACAAAAGAAAATGCGGTTTTCTTTCCGTTTCACACTTATCTACCTTCGCCACGCAACTCGTAGGAGGCATCGTTGCGAGCTACGATGCGGAGCGAGGTGTGTTTGTCGAGCACCGGCCGCAGACGCGACACGAGGCGATAGAGTGTCTCGCTGGCATCGGGTTTTCCGGGCCACAGCGATGCGCTGATTTCGTGCTGTGTGAGCCGGTGGTTCGGAGAGCAGAAAAACATTTCCATCAGGTGGCGCTGCATGGGTGTGAAGGTGACTTCGCTGCCATTGGCTGCATAAAAGCAATGCTGGGACGCCTCGTAGGAAAGGCCGCCCATCGTGGGCAGCAAAGTGCGAGGCACTGTGCGCCCTGTCAGCAGCCACCACAACAAGGCGAGGGCAGCCAGCAAGCCCGACATGCGCTGATCGGAAAGGCGCAGCACGGTGGCAGCGGAGCAGCCGGCCTCGGCCACCAGCGTAACACGGTCGGCCGACATGGCAGCTGCCTGCCGGAGGGCTATGTATGCCGTGTCGCGCACCAGCGGCTGACTGATGTGGCTGCGATAGACGCGCAGCGTGTCGGCATCCAAGGTGTGCGACTGATGCTCGGCAAGCGTCTGGGTCAAGGCGCAACGCACGTCGGCCTGAATGCAGAGCAACTGGGCGCGATAACTGGCAATGGCAGCCGTCAGCGACGTGGCCAGCAGCAAGACGAACACCGCAAGGGCTGGAGCGACAGAATGTAGGCGACGATTCTTCATACGTAACGAGTTTTACTTTTGCACGTCAAAATTACAAATTCTGCGGCAGAGGGTGCTCGCGCAGGCGTGTCTTTTACGTTTTATTGGCATTTTTTAAGAAACGGCAACGGCCGTGTGACGGAAAATTCATATATTTGCATTCGTAAAAACAACACGAAACAGACTCTGAGATGAAGAAGAAATTGTTATTGCTGCTCGTGGCCGTACTGCTCGGCATGGGTGGCACGGCGAAAAAGCAAGCCGCCGCGCCCGCTTCCTTCGCGCATCCGTGGACCGGCAAGCGCGTGGCCTACATCGGCGACTCGGTGAGCGACCCAAATGTGAAGCAGACAGACGGGATGAAGCACTACTGGGACTTCCTTGCCGAATGGCTCAGCACGACTCCGCTGGTGTACGCCACCAACGGGCACACGCTAAAGAACGGACTCTCGAACGTGGACCGGCTGCATGCCGAACGCGGCGACAGCGTAGATGTGATTGTCGTCTTTCTGGGCACGAACGACTTCAACGCAGGCATGCCGCTGGGCGAGCTGTACGTACAGGAGGAAACCGAGGTGGAGCGCGCCACAGGCACACCGCGGCACAAGGAGTTTGCGCTGCGGCGCACGCCTGTGCTCCGCGACAACACCATCTGCGGACGCATCAACCTGATAATTCACAAAATCAAAACGCTGTATCCCGAGAAGCAACTGGTGATGCTGACACCGCTGCACCGCGGCTTTGCCGAGTTCGGCGAGCGTAATGTGCAGCCCGACGAGTCGTACAGCAACTCGCGCGGCACGTTTATCGGCGATGTGGCACGTGCCATTACAGAAGCGGGCCGCATTTGGTCGGTGCCCGTCATTGACCTTTACGCACTGAGTGGGCTCTCGCCCACCCTGCCGGAGTATAGCAAATATTTTTTCAACGCCGAGCGCGACTGCCTCCATCCCAACGAGCGCGGCCACGAACGCATAGCACGCACCATTCTGCAGCAGTCGCTCACGCTGCCCGCGTTCTGAAAAGGTACAGGCTTAGGGCTGTTTGAAGGCCACGGCACGCACCGTCTGTCCGACGCGGCGCTCGTACATGCTGATGTTAAACGAGCCAGCGTAGAGACCAAGACCCTCGGCACTGAATCCAGCACCCAGCGTACGAGACCAATAGCTGCCGTTGTAACCGGCATCGAGTTTGTCGTCGTAGCGGTAGCCCGAGAGAGGCAGGAAGATGGAGTTCCCATTCGCACGACTCGTCACTTGCCACCCCTTCTTTTCACCTTCCGAAATATACGTCATCGCCGTGTATTCCGTGTTTATCAGCTCTTCCAGTTGCTCCTTCGACGGCGTGCGCCACTCTCCGCCCCAATTCATCCATGCGGCATCGTCGGCCAGCGACAATTCCTTCAGCCCGTCGGAGGTAGTGTACTTGGTGATGCTGTTCTTCGTTCCCTTGCACAAAAGGTAGTTCTCCCATGTAAAAGTTTCCTTCCCGCCGGTGTAACCAGACGTCTCGCCCCAAGCAAAATAGTCGCCCGGCTGCTCAGGCTGCTCGGCTCCCACATTGCAACTGGCCCACAGCGTGCCGCTGGGCAATCCCAAATCTATGCTTTGTACACTTTGGGGCGCCTGTCCTACAGGAGTTACGACCACAGTTGAGTCCTCTGGCACGATCTGGGGAGTCGGCGGTGTGGGCTGTTCTTTTTGAGGAGTGGTGTCTTCGTCGTCACCACAGGCAGAAAAACCTATGCAAAGCACCGAAACGATGGAAAGGAAAAGATACTTTTTCATACGTCATACTTTATGTTCAGCACGACAAAGGTAGGAAAATTAAACTAAAAGCGCAAATATTATGGTCGAAAAACATCGTTTCCTGCATTTCGCCACGCAGTGCTGCAATTACCACACGTGGGAAAAAGAAAACTGCGTGTCGCAACACTCGATGCGACACGCGGTTTTTTCATTGCGGCAGGTCGCTCCAACGCCGCCTACGCCTGACATAATACTGCCAAAGGAGCGAGAAGCCCGACTGCTCGGGTACGGGCGAGAGAACAGCGGCCGCCAAGTTCTCGCGCCGGCTCTGTTCGAACTCGGGCCGCATGTGCCGGAATGCACGGCGCGCGCGCCACACGGCACAGAAGCTGCCCCACTGACCAGTCAGGAAGAACTGCACGCTGGCCAGCGCGTCGAGCCAGAAGCGCCAGCGCATCACCGAGCGGAGGCGACGCTCGGGAAGATTCTTGTAGAGCAGGAGCAGATTGTTGCGGAAGTTGAGAAACGTCTTGCGCGGGTTATCTTTTGGCAGCGTGCCACCTCCCACGTGAAAAACCACACTCTGCGGCACGCAAACCACGCCTCGGCCACGACTTCTGAGCCGCCAGCAGAGGTCTATCTCCTCTTGATGCGCAAAAAATCGGCCATCCAGACCGCCTGCCGCCCAATAATCTTGCGCGCGAACGAGCAGTGCGGCGCCCGTGGCCCACAGGACGGAGAGCGGCTCGTCGTATTGCCCCTCGTCGCACTCCACCGACTGCATCAGCCGGCCGCGGCAGTAAGGGTAGCCCAGTGCGTCGATGAAGCCGCCGCACGCGCCAGCATACTCGAAACGCTCGGGCTGCCACTCGCAGCGCAACTTAGGCTGACAGGCTGCCACCTCGGGGTGCGTTTCCATGTAGGAGAGTAACGGCGTGAGCCAACCTTCGGTGACAGCCACGTCGCTGTTCAGGAGCAAGTACATGTCGGCGTCTACCTGCTGCAGGGCGCGATTGTAGCCCTCGGCAAAGCCAAGATTCTCGCCCAGCATGATACGGCGCACCGACGGGTGCTCGCGCTCGAGCCACTGCATGGAGGCGTCCGTACTACCATTGTCGGCCACCACCACTTCGGCCTGCGGCGAGAAAGCCAGCACCGAAGGCAGAAAACGCTGCAGCATGTGAAGGCCATTCCAATTGAGGATAACAATTGCTGTCATGTATCTGAGATTTCGCCCCGCAGGGCATCTTTTTCGGCATTCCACTCGCCCAGCCTTACGGGCACAATGCAGTTGTCGGCCTGTCGGCTGTCAACCTGCAACTCCACACGCACGTAATTGTCCGTAAATCCGTGCATCAGGCCGGGATGTCGCGTGTGTTCGAGTAGGACGGGACGCGTCGAGCCCATGTATTTAGCGTAAAACGATCGCAGTTTCTCCTCGCTGAGTGCCAGCACCTGTTGGCTGCGAGCGTGCTTTTCGGCAGGCGAAACGGAAAGCGGTATCTGCAGCGCCTTCGTGCCCGGACGCTCGCTGTAACTGAAAACATGGTATTGCGCCACGTCTAACTGCTGCATAAACGAAAGCGACTGGCTGAAGAACGCATCTGTCTCACCGCGCGTGCCGACGATAACATCCACGCCAATAAAGGCATCGGGCATCAGTTGGTGCACGCGCGACACCTTGTCGGCGAAGAACTGCGTGTCGTACCGACGATGCATCAGGCGCAAGACGTCGTCCGAACCGCTCTGCAACGGAATGTGAAAGTGGGGCATGAAGGCACGACTCGAGGCACAGAATTCCAGCACCTCGTCCGTCAGCAAATTGGGTTCAATACTACTGATGCGAAAACGCTGGATTCCGTCCACCTTATCGAGAGCGCGAAGCAGATCCACGAAACGTTCGCCTGTGGTACGGCCAAAATCGCCAATGTTCACGCCCGTGATCACAATTTCGCGGCCACCAGCGGCAGCTGCCTCCTCGGCCTGTCGAACCAGCGACGCGATGCTGCCGTTTCGGCTGCGGCCACGGGCAAAAGGAATCGTGCAGTAAGTACAGTAATAGTCGCAGCCATCCTGAACTTTCAGGAAGTATCGCGTGCGATCTCCGCACGAACAACTGGGCATAAACGTGCGGATGTCAGCCGTACGCGAAGTATGGAACTCGTGGCGCGCCAGCGCACGCTCCTCGGGCATCATGGCAAGCCGCTCGCAGATGTAACGAACCACCTCGCCCTTCTGTTCCGAGCCAAGCACGAGGTCCACGCCGTCAATGTCAGCCAGCCGTTCCGGCCGCAGCTGTGCGTAGCAACCAGTCACGACCACAAGCGCACCAGCATGCTTACGCACCATCCGATGTATGGCTTGCCTACATTTTGCGTCAGCCACTTCCGTCACGCTACACGTGTTCACAATGCAAATGTCGGCCGTCTCACCACGACCGACGGGCTCAACACCGAGCCGACGCAACTGCAAACCCAGTTCGCTCGTTTCGGCAAAATTTAGCTTGCAACCCAGCGTAAAATAGGCCGCTTTCTTCCCTTTTAGCGTATTCACGGCACAAAAATACAAAATTTCCTAAAAAAAATCGAAAAAAGTGATACAACATATTAAAAATTGCCGTACCTTTGCAGCGTTTTTATGAGCAATAGATTGTTTTACAACTTTTAAAAAACGAAAAAATGAAAAAGTTAGCATTTGTGTTCGCAGCTGTAGTAGCTGTATCTTTCGCTTCTTGTGGTAACAAAACCGCACAAGCTGAAGAAACCGACACTGTCGCTATTGAGGAAACTGAGTGCGTATGTGACTCCGCATGCACCGACAGCACCGCTTGCGACAGCACCTGTGCAGGTGAATGTGCCGAGGCTCCCGCAGCAGAATAATGCGAGAACTAAGAAACGTTCTTAGTGGGGTTGCATTTAGAATGCAACCCCACTTTTTTTATGCACGATTATAAAAGAAGTACAAAAGGAATAAGCCACGCCTCGTTCCACAACTAAAATACTTCGGCCGCCTCCACGTTTTACGACTTTAACATTATATTTCCTGCAAACCATTCCCAACACCCCAGACTCCGAGTCTTCCGAGTCTTCCGAGCACTCCTATAACTCCCCCGTCCCACCAAAACACAAGAAGCCCCCGTGCAACATCCTGCACGGGGGCTCTCGCTCGAAAAAAGACGGCGGCGACCTACTCTCCCGCCTTGCGGGCAGTACCATCGGCGCGGGCGGGCTTAACTTCTCTGTTCGGA
>CADAGX010000022.1 GCA_902787575.1 uncultured Bacteroidales bacterium
GATACGCTAAAATTCGAAAACCGCATACTCAATGTCGTAACTTTGCCACGTGTCGCAGAGATGAATGCGACGCGTCGCGTGGGCGCCTGCGACGTGTGGCAGAAGCATCCTTTCAGCGGTTCGTTGGGTTAGCAATTCTCATCGATGATTCCTCCTTTGCAGAGTCAAAGACAACATGTCGGCTGAAATTTCAGCCCACATACTTGTTGTGAATTGCCTGCAAAATTCGTACCTTTGCAGTCGAAAAGTGAAAACAGAGAAAACAAATTATCGGAAATGAGTGCGTATATTGTTGAGGATGAGCGTAAAGTCACTACTTTGCGACTCCGTGAAATGAAGGAACAGGGCCGGCAGGTGGCCATGCTGACGTCTTACGACTTCACGATGGCTGGTATCGTGGATAAGGCTGGCGTGGATATCATTCTGGTGGGCGACAGCGCCAGCAATGTGATGCAGGGCAATCTGACAACGGTGCCCATCACGCTGGACGAGATGATAGTCTATGCTCGCGGTGTGGCTCGAGCTGCTCAGCGTGCAATGGTCGTCTCGGACATGCCTTTCGGCACGTATCATGCATCGCGCGAGGACGGTGTGAAGAATGCTGTCAGACTGATGCAGAAGGCTGGCGTGGACGGACTGAAGCTGGAGGGCGGACGCGAAATCATGGATACGGTGAAGGGTATCCTGGACACTGGCATACCGGTGATGGGGCACTTGGGTCTGACACCGCAGAGTGTCTATAAGTTCGGCGGCTACGGACTGCGGGCTAAGGAGCAGGCAGAGGCTGACAAGCTGGTGGAGGACGCAATGATGCTGGAGAAGGCGGGCTGCTTCGCACTGGTGCTGGAGAAGATTCCCTCGTGGCTGACGGCTAAGGTGTGCGACGAACTGAGCATTCCTGTCATTGGCATCGGAGCCGGACCGGCTGACGGGCAGGTGCTGGTGCTGCAGGACATGCTGGGGATGAACAAGGGTTTCAAACCGAAGTTCCTCCGACACTATGCCGACCTCTATACGCAGATAACCGACGCTGTGGGTCAGTATGTCACAGACGTGAAGTCGGGCAGCTATCCGAACGAAAACGAATGGTACTAAGACACAGAAATGAATGAATCCCGCTCCGGAAGGAACGGGATTCTTTCTTTCTGCTTTTCTGGTCACATCGTGGTGTCAGTTCAGGGCAAAGCAGTTGTCGTAGGCCACTGCAGTCTGCACCTGCTGCATGCCTTCCTGGCTGGCGTTGACGGTCATGGTCTGTCCGCTCTGGAGTGTTACCTGCAGGGTGCCGTCCTCGTTGAAGCGAACGAGTTCCTGACGTTTGCCTGCCTGCTCCACAAACCATGCGTCGGTCTCTGAGTCGTGAATGAAGTTGGCCACTACGCCTTCGGAGTTCGTCACTTCGTAGCCCTTCTGACTGCTGTTTATGGTGTAGAGGCGGCCATCCGTTCCCATTACGGTCTGTGTGCTGGCGGTCACAGGATTGTTGCCGCTCCAGAACTCGATGGTGTTGAGTATGATGGCATCGACAAACAGGGTGATGCTGCCACAGATGGGCTGCAGGATGAAGCCTACGATGGCATTGACGAACTTATTCTTCGTCATGTTGCACTGCCACTTCTCGTACTTGTTGAACAACGCGAACGAACCGATGCACGAACTGGTGAGGAAGGAGCCGGCCAGCAGAAAAGCGATGACCTTGAGATTGATTTTTTTCATAGCTGTAGTTTTTTAATTGGGTTAATACTGTATTTGTTTTTGGTTTCTTACTAAACAACGTCCGATGTCTGTTTTCTTGCTACAAAATTACTTCATTTTGTGCTATCTGCAAAGTGATGGACAGAAAAAGACGCTCGAGAGGTTGCATTTTCACACTCGGGTGGGAATTACTGAAAATTATATAATATTGTAGAATTACGCGCGCGAGATTTTTGGGCATATCAACTTATTTTTGTACCTTTGCAACCCGAATATAGTGGACAAGAAAAAGAGTAATAAAGTAAACAATAGAACAAACCTGAATATGAGCAATAAATTTGCAGAAAGAAGCAAGCTGAATCTCAGCGATGTGAACAAGGAGGTGCTGAAGCTTTGGGACGAAGAGGACGTATTCCACCGCAGTATGACGGAGCGCGAAGGCTGTCCGTCGTTCATTTTCTTCGAGGGGCCTCCATCGGCAAACGGACATCCGGGCATCCATCATGTGCTGGCTCGTAGCCTGAAGGACACCTTCTGCCGCTTCAAGACGATGAAGGGCTACCAGGTGAAGCGCAAGGCTGGCTGGGACACCCACGGACTGCCCGTGGAGCTGGGTGTAGAGAAGGAACTCGGCATTACGAAAGAAGACATTGGAAAGACCATTTCCATCGAGGCATACAACAAGAAGTGTCGCGAGAACGTGATGATGTACACCAACGAGTGGGAAGACTTGAGCCGCCGCATGGGATACTGGGTGGACATGAAGCATCCTTACATCACGTACGACAACAAGTACATCGAGACGCTCTGGTGGCTGCTGAAGCAGCTCTACGGCAAGAACTTGCTCTATAAGGGCTACACCATACAGCCCTACAGCCCGGCGGCCGGAACTGGCCTGTCGAGCCACGAGCTGAATCAGCCCGGATGCTATCGCGACGTGAAGGATACCACCGTAACGGCGCAGTTCAAGGTTAAGAATTCGAAGCTGAACCTTCAGAGCAACGGCTTGCCCGTCTATATACTGGCTTGGACCACCACTCCTTGGACGCTGCCATCGAACACGGCCCTGTGTGTGGGCCCGAAAATCGATTATGTGGCACTGAAAGGTCAGAACCCCTATTCGAAGGAAGAGGCGCTCTACATTCTGGCCGACGCCCGCCGTGGTGTGTATTTCCCTGAGGCAAAGGACGAGGACATCGTGTGGCGCGGCACGGGCGAGGAGCTCGTGGGCGAAAGATACGAGCAGCTCTTCCCGTGGATAGCACCCACAGACATCGCAAACGGCAAGTTCGAGAAACGAGAAGCAGATGCCTTCCGTGTCATCCCCGGCGACTATGTAACGACGGAAGACGGTACTGGCATAGTACACATTGCTCCCACCTTCGGAGCCGACGACGCCAAGGTGGCCAAAGATGCTGGCGTGCCTGCACTTTACGTGATGGACAAGGCTGGCGACCCACGCCCGATGGTGGACTTCACGGGCAAGTATTTCCTGCCGGCAGACATGGACGCAGCGTTCTACGAGGCCTGCGTAGATAAAACGGCCTACGGCAAGCACGAAGGCGCCTACGTGAAGAACGCATACGACCCGCAGTATGCAGCTCTCGACGAGAAAGAACTAGCTAAGACCGAAGACCTGAACATTGTGCTTTGCATGGAAATGAAGCAGGCCGGGCAGGCATTCAAGATAGAGAAGCATGTGCACAACTATCCGCACTGCTGGCGCACCGACAAGCCTGTGCTGTACTATCCGCTCGACAGTTGGTTCATTCGTGCCAGTGCAGTGAAGGAGCAGATGATGGAGCTGAACAGAACCATTCTGTGGAAGCCCGAGTCCACCGGCACGGGACGCTTTGGCAAGTGGCTCGAAAATCTGAACGACTGGAATCTGAGCCGTAGCCGTTATTGGGGCACTCCGTTGCCAATTTGGCGCAACAAGGATACACGCGAAGAGAAGTGCATCGGCTCGGTGGCCGAACTCTACGACGAAATAGAGAAGGCTGTGGCTGCCGGTGTGATGAAGCAGAATCCGCTGGCAGAACGTGGATTTGTGCCCGGCGACATGTCGCAGGAGAACTACGACCGCATAGACTTGCACCGCCCATTCGTGGATGATATAGTGCTGGTGGGCGAGAGCGGACAGGCGCTGCGTCGCGAGCTGGATCTGATAGACGTTTGGTTCGACTCGGGCGCCATGCCTTACGCACAGCTGCACTATCCGTTCGAGAACCGCGAGCTGTTGGACACGCATGCTGCCTTCCCAGCCGACTTCATCGCCGAGGGAGTGGACCAGACACGAGGCTGGTTCTACACGCTGCATGCCATCGCCACGATGGTTTCTGGCTCCGTGGCCTACAAGGCTGTCATCAGCAACGGACTGGTACTCGACAAGAACGGAATGAAGATGAGCAAGCGTCTGGGCAACGCTGTAGATCCCTTTGGCGCAATCGAACACTACGGTTCAGATGCCCTGCGCTGGTACATGATAACGAACAGCGCACCGTGGGACAACCTGAAGTTCGACGAGGAGGGTGTGATAGAAGTCAGCCGCACTTTCTTTGGCAAACTTTTCCAGACATACAGCTTCCTGACGATGTATGCCAACGTGGACGGTTGGAAGTACGAGGAGGCAGACGTGCCTATGAGCGAACGGCCTGAGATGGACCGCTGGATTATATCCGAACTGAACACACTTATCCGCGAGGTAACAGAGTGCTACGAGACGTATGAACCCACGCGCGCAGGCCGACTGATACAGGCTTTCGTGGTGGACAACGTGAGCAACTGGTTTGTTCGCCTCAGCAAGAAACGCTTCTGGGGTTCGGCCATGTCGATAGATAAGCTGAGCGCTTACCAGACACTCTACACTTGCCTCGAGACGGTGGCACGCCTGATGGCTCCGATAGCACCCTTCTATGCCGACCGCCTCTATCGCGATCTGAACGAGGCCACGGGCCGTGCAGCTGAGAAGAGCGTCCATCTGGCCAAGTTCCCAACGGCCGACGACAGCAAGATAGACCGCGAGCAGGAAATACGTATGAGCCTGGCACAGCAAATCACTTCGATGATTCTGTCGCTGCGCAAGAAAGAACAAATTGTGGTGAAGCAGCCGCTGCGCAGAATTGCCATTCCCGCCATCGACAACGAGCAGCAGTTGCGCATTTCTGCAATGCGCCAGTTGATTCTCGACGAGGTGAACGTGAAAGAACTGGAGTTCGTGGACGCCAAAGGTATGCTGGTGAAGAAAGTGAAGTGCAACTTCAGGACGATGGGCAAGAAGTTCGGCAAACTGATGAAGGACGTCAATACTGTCGTGTCGGCACTCAGCCAGGAGCAAATCAGCGAACTGGAGTCGCAGCAGCACCTCAACGTGACACTGTCGCAAGGCGAGACGGTGACGGTGGATGCAGAGGACGTGGAAATCTACAGCGAGGACATCCCGGGCTGGAGCGTGGCAAACGAAGGTACGCTCACCGTGGCACTCGACCTAACGATTACCGAAGATCTGCGTCTCGAAGGTGTGGCGCGCGAATTGATTCGCAGCATTCAGACGATGCGCAAGGAAAGCGGTTTCGAAATCACAGACCGCATCTGTGTAACCATACCCGAGAGCGACGACAACAGTGCCTGCCTAAGAACATTCGGCGAGTACATCGCATCGCAAGTGCTGGCCGACAAGATAGAAGTGGGCAGCACGCTCGCTGTGAAGAAAGTATAAAATGAATAATTACAAATAAAAGTTTTTAGAATTATGGAAGTCAAAGTCCGTTATTCCGACGAGGAACTGGAGGAATTCCGCCAGTTGATACTCGAAAAACTCGAAGTAGCAAAGCGCGATTACGAGACCCTTATGGATCAGCTTGCCGACCGAAAAGGAAATGGGGTAGATGACACGTCGCCCACATTCCATGCGCTGGAGGAAGGCGCTGCCACACAATTCAAGGAGGCCACGATGAATATGGCTGCCCGTACGCAGAAGTTTATTCAGGGACTGCAGGCTGCACTGGTGAGAATCGAAAACAAAACTTACGGTGTCTGCCGCGAGACTGGAAAGCTGATACCCAAGGAGCGCCTGCGCGCAGTGCCGCACGCCACACTCAGCATTGAGGCTAAGAACCAACGCGACGGCCGCAAGAAATGACACGAAAGGCACTTCAAGCATGGACCGCTGTCTGTGCCACGACTCTCATCTTGGCCATCGACCAGACCACGAAAGTGCTGGTCAAGACTCACATGTACCTCCATGAGAGCCGACGTGTGACGGATTGGTTCTATCTGGTCTTCACCGAGAACGACGGTATGGCCTTTGGCATCGAATGGTTCAGCAAGATTTTTCTTACGTCCTTTCGCATCGTGGCAGTCGGCCTGTTGGCTTGGTACGTGACACGGCAAATAAAGAAAGGTGTTAGCTGGGGTTTCCTCATTTGTCTCGTCTCCATCTTGGCCGGGGCAGCTGGCAATATCTTCGATTGCGTGTTCTATGGAATGATTTTCAACGAGCCGATGCCGCCGGCGGTGGCTTCGTTTGTCCCGTGGGGCACAGGCTACGGTCAGATTATGCGCGGTTTTGTGGTGGATATGTTCTACTTCCCGCTGGTGGAATGGGACTGGCCATCGTGGCTGCCGGCTCTGGGCGGGAGACATTTCATCTTTTTCAGCCCGATCTTCAATGTGGCAGATGCCTTCATATCGTGCGGTGTCATAGCTTTAGTGCTCTTCTATAACAAACGCTTTCGCGAATGAAAAATCTCGTGTGGCTGCTTGCCATCCTGGCTGTCTCGGCCTGCAAACCGAGCCGTCCGCATGGAGTTCTGTCGGAACGTAAGATGGAAAAAGTGCTGGTGGACTATCATTTGGCGCAGGGAATGGCCGACGTGCAAGATGGCCGCACAGAGATTGAGCGATATCGCAATGTGCAATCTGTCTTTCGTAAGCACCACATTACGGAAGCGCAGTTCGACAGTTCGCTCGTCTACTATAGTGTGAATGCCGAGAAGATGCGCGAGATCTACGAACACGTGGTGCTGAAGATGGAGACGCGTGCCACGCTGGTTGGTGTGGACGCTCAGGCATCTGACAAGTACGCCAACCTGACAGCAAACGGCGACACCGCAAACATTTGGGTTGAGCGTAAGTTCCTTACAATGAAGCCAAACCGGCTCGACAACATGTTCCGTTTCGGCATTACGGCAGACAGCACCTTCCGTGTGGGCGACAGCTTTCTGTGGCGCTTCAGGCAGGTGTTCCGCGGACAAGGTTCCTCGCTCGAGGCGCGAGTTATGCTTTTTGTCACGTATGCCGACACGTCAGCCGTTGTCTCGCAATATGTTTCGGGCACCGGCCTGACGGAACTTCATTACGAGCCCGAGGCACCGCTCGACTCGCAGGCCATCCGCAGTCTTGCAGGCTTCATCTACATTCCCTTGCTCGATAAGAACGAGTCGAAAGCATTCCATCTTATGCTCATCAACGACATGAGTCTGATTCGTTTCCACAAGCCGCAAGTAGGGGAGGAGAGCGATGTAGTCGAAGCCGACACGCTCGAGGCCGACACCTCTGTCGTGTCGCAACCACATGCTTCGAGCGTCAGACTCTCGCCTTCGGAACTTCGCGATGCACAGCCGCGCGAGCATAAAGTCAACATCCGCAAGGAGCAACCCTTCGTGCCACAACGCCGACGTGCTCCCAACACACAGCGCAGCAACAGACGCAGATGAAGCAGCAAGCATTCCATCGTTTGGTCTTGCCAGACGGCTCACGTGTAGGCGGTCCGTTGGCAGTTCGTTTCGACGAAGACGGACGTGCCACATCGTGGCATCGGCTTGAAGGTGAAGAAGAAAAGACCGAATGGGTGGGTGGCACCTGTACGCTCGACGAAAAATATCACATAGCAAAAACTGAATAACTATGAAACGTATTCTCATTCTCTCCGTTATCCTTTGTCTCGCTGCTGCAGGCGAAGCGAAAAAGAAGACCAGTGGCAATCCCATCTTCAGCGGTTGGTATGCCGACCCCGAGGGCGCAGTGCTGGACGGCCAGTACTGGGTTTTCCCAACCTTCAGCGCACCGTACGACCAGCAGCTGCACTTCGATGCATTTTCCTCGCGCGACCTTGTCCACTGGACGAAGCATGAGCGGGTTCTCGAGCAGAAAAACATTTCGTGGCTGAGGCGTGCACTCTGGGCACCCGCCATACTGTCGGCGCACGGCAAGTATTATCTGTTTTTCGGTGCAAACGACGTGCATCAGGGTGAGGTTGGCGGCATAGGTGTCGCTGTGGCCGACCGTCCCGAAGGTCCATATGTCGATGCGCTCGGCCATCCGCTGATTGGTGACATTGTGAACGGCGCTCAGCCCATCGACCAATTTGTTTTCTATGACGAGGATAAGAAAGAATATTACATGTACTACGGCGGCTGGCGGCACTGCAACGTCTGCAAGCTGTCAGACGACCTGCTTTCTGTCGTTCCTTGGGAAGACGGCACGCTCTATCGCGAAATTACACCGGCTCGCTACGTGGAAGGCCCCTTTATGATGAAGAGAAACGGCAAGTATTACTTCATGTGGAGCGAGGGCGGATGGACCGGTCCGAACTATTGTGTAGCATACGCCATAAGCGACAATCCATTTGGTCCGTTCGAACGCATCGGAAAGATACTTGAGCAGGACGAGACCGTAGCCCGTGGCGCTGGTCATCACTCCGTGATAAAAGTTCCCGGCCGCGACGAGTATTACATCGTCTATCATCGCAGGCCACTCAGCGAGACGGATGGCAACAGCCGCGTCACCTGCATAGACCGTTTGGAGTTCAACGAGGACGGAACAATCAAGCCTGTGAAAATGACTTTCGAAGGCGTTAAGGCTCGGAAAATCAAACAAAAATAGGGTAGTGCTTCAATCTTTGATTCACGTCTTTACGTGCCATGTTTACGCATGCGACGTGTGTCTGTAGAAATATCACGTGTGGCGTGAGCGAATGCGACGTGTAGTAATAACGAAAACTACACGTCGCATTTTTATTTCTTCACGCAGTTCATTCAGCCTCTTCTTCAGGCTTCGTTGGCTTTCGGCTTTTGAAAATTCGCAGAAAAGCCTGTGGAATAGGGGTCTCGAACTCCATCCGTACACCTGTCACGGGGTGGTAAAAAAAGAGCCGGTAGGCATGCAGGCAAAGGCGACCTATGGGATCGTGTCCATCGCCATATTTCTCGTCGCCGGCCACAGGGTGTCCGATGTCCTTCATATGCACGCGAATCTGATTCTTGCGGCCAGTCTCGAGCCGTAGCTCCAGCAGCGAATAATTGTCCGACGTGTCGATTCGGCGGAAATAAGTCGTGGCTTCCTTTCCGCCATTGTCTGTTGGCGAACTGTATGTCACGTAAGATTTACTTTCCTTAAGCCACGAATGCACGGTGCCACCTTCGCGTTCCATCTTTCCCGACACTACGGCCACGTATCGGCGGTCAAAGACAATTTCGTGCCATGCTTGCTCCAGCGTGTCTTTCACCTCCAGATTTTTGGCGTACAACATAAGGCCGCTCGTGTCTCTGTCGAGGCGATGCACCACATGAGCCGTACATTTGAAATGGCGACGGCGGAAATACTCATCCAGCACGTCCTTCACACAGTATTGTCCGGGCACGCCCATGCTGAGAATGCCTGCAGATTTCTCGATTACGACGAGCGATTTGTCCTCATACACAATCTTAACGTACTTATTTACGAGTTCCGTGCTGCGTTTATGACGGCTAACACGCACAGTTTGTCCGGCATGTAACTCGGCATCGTACTGCGTCGTAAGTTTTTTGTCAACGCTCACAGCATGGCCGTGTAGCAGATCTTTCACACGATTGCGGCTGACGCCGTGCATTTCCTTCAGCAGGAAATCCATCAGGGTGCAGTCCTCATGCACTGTGAGCTCAAAATATTTTTTCGCCGCGTACTCGGCATTTGAGAGAATGCTCATGTTGTTCTTCGTAAAATGACACGTGAAAAACAATTTCTCACGCTTTTGTATCTAATCACTATTATGTTTAATAACTTCTTTTCACCTGTCAGAACCCACTCCAGTGAGCATCCCAAAACTTTCTGTACAGTTCGTCCCACTTCAGGATGGCGGCTCCCAGAAAATCTGACGTGTAGTTGTTCAGAAATTCTTCTGCCGAAGCTTTATCCTCGCTGTTTAGTTTTGCAAATGTATTCTCGACAAGCTTCTGCTCGCGCAATGCTTTTTCCAAAAAGTAATCACGCGCTGGTTCCAGCGAGCTACGGCTGTTCCCCCAGCGAACCGTGGCAAGTTTGTTCGTGCGGCGGAATCGCCACAATGCACAGTCGTCGCGATAGCTGTGATTGCCACAAATCTCGCAAATCTTAGGTAATCGCGTACTTCCGCAATAGACCGGGAAACGCGGGCTCTCGCCAGGATTGTCGTAGCTGACCCATGCAATTCCGCCAACGCCTTCACTGACATTTCCTTTTAGCTGAATAACTGTGCTGTATGCACAGTATGAAACTGCCACAGGCCGAATCCATTTCGAAAACGTCGTGTCGCCAGCTGCAGCGTACACAGCAGTTTCGTCCGACCGCATCCATGGGTTGGCTCGCGGCGAGATGATCTTCTCGGGAATCGAATCGCCAACTTTCTTTTTCGACTTGTTAGGCACGTATAGTCGCTGTGTATAATCGAGTTCTGTGCCTTCGTAATAAGTGCCGAGAAGTTTGAAAACGTCTGAAAGTGAGACCTGTTTGTCGGGTTTAACGCTCACGGGCAGTTCTTCCAACGCGTCGCTAAAGCCCTTCGACGGTGCCAAAGTGCTGAGTATGAACAGCTCGCGTGTGCTGTAGTTCTTGACTTCGTCGTTGTAATTACAGCCGGCATAAGCCTTCCAAAAGCTGAATTCCGACTTTCCGTCCCACAATTTCAATTTCCGTGCCACGTCGAAAACATTCTCCGACGCCATGAAATCGTCGCTTCCGAGGTCGATTCGACCGATGCGGCAGTTGTTTGCGCTGACGCTTACTTCGTCGTCGGGGATGCGTTGTGCAGCCCATACGCCACCCACGTGTTTCGGACCTTCGCCAAAGACTTCGAAAATCCATACTTCGGCTGTATCGGCTATCGTCAGGCACTCGCCCGAATCGCCATAGCCGTATGTTTTTATCAGGTCGCCCATCAGACGGATAGCCTCGCGTGCGCTGGTGCAGCGCTGTAGTGCCACACGTTGCAACTCCTCTATCATAAACATGCCCTTACGGTTGCGAAGTGTATCGCGACCGCCAATCGTGGTCTCCCCTATCCCGAGCCGCCGCTCGTTGAGGCAAGGATAGCAGCTGTCGAGGAATCGGAATGTGTGTGCCACCTGCGGTATCTCTCCTTTCACCGTCACGCCTTCCATGCCTTGCGGCGTCTCGGTGTGCATCCGGCCTTGATAAATCTTTAGCTTTGCGTCGTCTTTATAGTCTGCTGCCTCGACCCACTGCATCCAAGTGCGGTAGCGTCCGTCGCACGTGTGACTGGTCATCACCGAGCCGTCGGTACTGGCATTCCGCCCCACCATAATGCTCGTGCAGGACATGCGTTCGCTGATTTCTGCGTCCTCCTGCGCCGCTGCGACAGTAAAGACGAGAAGCGCGAGCGGTGTCAAAACTTTTTTCATGTGCTGTAATATCATACTATATAATAATGTTTGCGCGCGTACGCGCACGAGAAACCTCAGGGCACAGGTTGTTCCTTTAGTGTCAGCTCCATGAGTTCCTCGCGCGAGCCGTTGAAAATGTTGCAGTCCACGTGTCCCTTTATTCCCTGCAGCTGTCCGCGGTCGGTATGCTGCCAGAAAGCCCACTTGCCGCGATACTGCAATTTATCTACGTAGTAATGCGCAATCCAATACGGATAGTCGTCGAAAATCGGGCTGCTGAGGTACGATAATTTGAACTTGTAACCGGTGTAGATAATGGGCTTCACACCGTATGCCTCGCCCACAATATCGAGCCATTTCTTCACTCGCTGCTGCAGTTCCTGCTTCGAGAGTTTTCCCTTGTCCTCCACATCAAGTACGGGTGGCAGGTCGCCGGGTTCGAGATGCACTTGATGCAGGAAATGTTTGGCCTGTCGTTCGGCAGAAACGTCGGTAGAGAAGAAATGATAAGCGCCTCTAACAAAATCATTTTGACGTGCGCGGTAGAAGTTTTCGTTGAAGTTGTTATCTATCACCGACACGCCCTCTGTGGCTTTGATAAACACGAAAGTGACCGGATCTGCGTTCATGCTGGCATTCCTCAACTCTTCCCAACAAATATTCCCTTGGTAGTGACTGATGTCGATACCTCTAATTTTGTATCCTTCGGGGTAATGCGGTTCGCCCATTATGCTGCGCCAGCGAAAACTCTGTGGGCCGATGAAGAACCAGACAAAGCCAACAAGTGCTGCTACGAAGAGCAGCGCGCCCAGCAGTACACCCCACATGGGGAAACCTAAAACCGAGCTTCCGAGAATACCATGTGTGCCGGCGGATTTGCGACGTGCAGTTTTCTTTCTTGCGACGTGTCGCGTTGGCGATTGCGACGTGTCGCGTTGACGATTGCGACGCGTCACATTTTTGCCCGTGACGGCATATGGCTTTTTCTTCTCGCTCACCTATGTAGAAAAGAAAATGATGTGAGGAGCGACACGACGGCCGTCCTCACATCTGTGTGCTTTTCGGAATTTATTTTTTCTCCAATGCCAGCGTCTTTGTGCACTGGTCGCAAACCTCGCTCGGGCCCCAGTACTGAATCGGGCCTGGGTAAACGTAGCAAGTCTTCTGTGCCCATTCCTCGCGGTGTGCAGCAAAGAACTTGAATGGTGCACCATCCAGTTCCACCAGCGCCTTGCGAATAACAGGTTTCATGCGGCCGTTACGACGCTCCATATTCATCATCATGGTGATGGGTACGCCACCTGCCACCCATTCTGCAGCCGGTGCCGTCGTGTTCTGAATGACGGACATGTAGCCGGTGCGGCCGGCAGCTATCAGACGGCTTGCGTTGAAGCCCAGACTGTAGCAGTAATCGGCGTCGTAATTCGAGGGAGCGGCACAGCGACCTTCGTAACCGAAGAAATGATGCTGAGCAGAGAACTTGCCGCTGTAGCTGCCTTCCTTCTTCCACGTCTGCAACTTCTTTGCCACCATGCGGCTGAGCAGTTTCTCCGTCTCGATGAGCGAAACCTGCACGTTGCCGTGAGGATCGCGGTCGAGGGCCAACTGCGATGCCACGTCGGAGGGAAGGCTCTCGAACACGGCCAAATTGTCGGCGCTGATGTGGCTGCGTACAAACGCAAGTTGTTCCTCGGCGCTGGCCAGCGACTTAGCTTCCGGCAATGCGAGAACATCGTTCAGTTCGGCAATCAGTTTCTTGATGGCGGGAATGAATTCAATCAGTCCCTCGGGTATCAGCACGGTTCCGAAGTTGTTACCCTCGGCGGCGCGACTGGCCACAATCTTGGCAATGTACGTCACAACGCCGTCGAGCGACATCTCTTTCTGCTCCACCTCCTCAGAGATGAGACAAACGTTGGGCTGCGTCTGCAGTGCGCACTCCAGTGCGATGTGCGACGCACTACGTCCCATCAGTTTGATGAAGTGCCAATATTTGCGCGCGCTGTTGCAGTCGCGCTGTATATTGCCGATTAATTCAGAGTACGTCTTGCAGGCCGTGTCGAAGCCGAAGGAAGTTTCAATCTGCTCGTTCTTCAGGTCGCCGTCAATCGTCTTCGGACAGCCGATGACTTGCACACCGTAATTCTTGGCTGCATAATATTCGGCGAGAACGCACGCATTCGTATTGGAATCGTCGCCACCGATAATGACAAGCGCCTTAATTCCCAATTCGCGCAGTATCTGAATGCCGCTCTCGAATTGATTTTCTTCTTCCAGCTTTGTGCGGCCAGAACCTATAATGTCGAATCCGCCCGTGTTGCGGTATTCATTGATGAAAGCATCTGTAAATTCCACGTATTTGTGGTCCACCAATCCGCCGGGGCCCATGAGGAAACCGTAAAGTTTCGACTTGGGATTCAGGGATTTCACGCCGTCGTAGAGTCCGCTGATGACGTTATGTCCACCGGGAGCCTGTCCGCCGGAAAGTATAATGCCCACATTGAATGGTTCGCACACCGTAGCATTTCCAGCCTCGAAGCGAATAACTGGCATACCATACGTGTTGGGGAACATACGTTGGATTTCGTCCTGGTTGTCTACACTTTGCGTCGGCGCGCCCTCGACTGCCTTCACCGGTCCCTGCAGAGCCTTGGGAAGTTTGGGCTGATAGGAAGCGCGAGCAATCTGCAATGCACTTTTTTCCATAGCTTAAATATTGATTTGTTAAACGTTGATTTGCCTGAAACTTTTCTGTGCAAAGATACGAAATAAAGGCGACACGCGAAAAGAAAAGCGTAAAAAACGGAGTTTCTGCGTAAAATATCCTGCAAAACTTGCGCCACCGGAAATTTTCTCTTATCTTTGTAAGAGGAAAACCGACCTTTAATTTTTGTCCCAATGAAACGTAGAGAATTTAAAAAGACTATCAACTTTTTGTGTGGTGAACTTTTTGCCGAGTGCGTTGCGGTGTTGCATTATCAGAAACCTGCACCAAAAGAGGACGTAGAGAACGTGATGAAGAACATTCTGATGCTGCAGAACGACATGATTTGCCGTCTTTCGCATGTGGAGCCCGGCAGCCAGAAACTTTTCTTCAGCAAGATGAAGGAGGAACTTATCACGAGAACGGACGAAATCGTGGAGCAAATAAAATCTCTGGCATGATGCAGTCCTTCTGGCGTAGAGTGCTTTGCAAGTGGATGGGGTTCACTATCGACGTTACTGAACCTCTGCCCGACAAATACATCATTGCGCTGGCGCCGCACACCAGCAACTGGGATTTTTTTATCGGGCAGGTATATAGTCTTGCCACAGGTCGCCGCTGCAATTTTATGATGAAGAAGCAGTGGTTCTTCTGGCCTTTGGGCATCATTATGCGACGGCTTGGTGGAATTCCTATCGACAGAACGCGTCGCTCGGGCATCACAGACCAGCTGGCACAGCAGGCAATAGAGCGTAGCGAGTTTCGCTTGTGCATTACGCCGGAAGGGACGCGCAAAGCCAACAGCGATTGGAAAAAAGGCTTCTACTTCATAGCGCTGAAGGCAAACTTGCCAATCCTTCTGTTCGGCTTAGATTACGCCGAGCGGCGCATCGTGTGCCACAAGACGCTTCGTCCCACGGGCGACGTGGAGGCCGACATGAAAGAAATTAAGGCTTATTTCCTACCGTTTAAAGGGAAACATCCCGAGCTATTTGCTGTCTGAAGAAAGATGATGAAGCGAGGAATATATTTTCTCTGGCTGGCGTTTCTGTTTTGCCTTCTACCTTTATCTATTAGTGCGCAACGTCCGGCAAATGTGAAACGCAGTTTGTCGGCCTACTTCGAGAACTATAAGTCGGATGCATACAGTTCGCTCGAAAAAACGAAGGTGGAAAACGTCACAATCGACGCCGCCACACGTTCGCTCTGCATTTATCTGAACGAAGTCTTCGTGGGGCAACCATTCACGCCGCAGTCGGTAGAGAGAATTTATAAGGAGGTCCCTGCTTTCCTGCCAGCACCTTACAACACTTACCGCCTGACGATTCTTGCCAAAGGCACGCCCATTCGGTTCCAGAGGTTATGCCGTGGGTCACGCCGAAAAGCAACCCCTACTCCATCCCACACGGCCTTACGGGCCGTCATCTCTGCCTGTGGGCGAGCCACGGCATCTACTTCAATCAGAAAAAGCTCGAGTGGTTGTGGCAGCGCCCGCGGCTATATTGCACCAGCGAAGACCTCTTTACGCAAAGCATCGTGTTGCCCTATCTGATTCCCATGCTGGAGCAGGCCGGCGCCGTTGTGTATTCGCCGCGCGACCGCGACTGGCAGCGTAACGAAGTGATAGTGGACAACGATATGCCGCCCACAACCGGCGTCTATAGCGAGGCGAACGGCCATCATCATTGGGAATCGGCCGATACGGGCTTCGCCGCCCGCCGTCGTATATATCACGAGAAGGAAAATCCGTTCAAGGACGGGACGGCTCGCTTGGTGAAAACCACAGACGACCCAGAGAAAGTGAGTCGGGCCGTGTGGACGCCCAACATTCCAAAGGCCGGAAACTACGCCGTGTACGTCTCATACAAAACCCTCGAGAACAGCGTCGATGATGCAACGTTCTGTGTGCGACATTGTGGCGTTGATACTTACTACGCCGTGAATCAGCAGATGGGCGGCAGCACTTGGGTTTATCTTGGCACGTTCTATTTCAATGCTGCTGACGGCGAGAATAATTTTGTCTCTTTGTCAAATCTCAGCCACAGCAAAGGCGTGGTGACAGCCGACGCCGTGCGCTTTGGCAGCGGCATGGGAAATGTGGAGCGCTACGAGCTCACAACCGCACAACCACAGGTGATGCGATGCAGCGGCATGCCTCGTTTCTTGGAGTGCGCCCGCTACTATACGCAATGGGCAGGCTTGCCTTATCAAGTTTATTCGGCCAAAGAAAGCGCTGACGACTATGGCGACGACATAAACGCAAGGCCGAAAGCTGCAAACTACCTGTCGCGTGGCTCGTTCTTCAATCCGGGAGACAGCGGTCTGTGCGTGCCAATCGAACTTTCCATGGGTGTGCACAGCGATGCCGGCTGCCGGCGCGACTGCACACTTATCGGCACACTCGGCATTTACACGAGTGATTTCAACGATGGTGTCACGTCGGCGGGATTAAGCCGCCTGACGAGTCGAGACTTGGTGGATATCGTAATGACGAATGTGACACGCGAAATGACACAGCACCTGGGCCACTGGAACCGGCGCGCCATGTACGACCGCAACTACGGCGAGAGCCGCGAACCGATGGTGCCCAGCATGATTCTCGAAACGTTGAGCCACCAGAATTGGTCCGACCTGAAGTTGGGACACGATCCGTACTTCAAATTTTTGCTCGCGCGCTCTGTTTACAAGGGCATTGCACAATATCTGTCCGAAGTTCACGGCCGCCAGAAGACCGTCATTCAGCCGTTGCCGGTGAAGGATATGGCCGCCAGCCTGACAGCCGACGGCCAGTGCGAACTCAGTTGGACGCCGCAGAGAGACTTGGCCGACGCTGCTGCCGATGCCACACATTATATTATTTATACGCGCGCGGGTAAGAATGGATACGACAACGGCACGCTGACAGAAAGCACGCAGTGCCGAATCCCGTTGGAGGCCGGCAAACTTTATCGTTTCCGTGTGGCTGCACTAAACGACGGAGGTCGTAGTATGCTGAGCGACGAGGTGTGTGCTTACTACGCAGGCCCGGAAATGCCAAACCTGCTGCTGGTGGACGGTTTCCAGCGCGTTGCTGGTCCGCTGCCTTTTGACACAGATTCGACGGGCGGCTTTGACATGAGCAGCGACCCGGGTGTCATCGACAATCGGATGCCTTGCTATTGCGGCTACCAGCTGAACTTTTGCAAGGAAGGATTTGGCAAAGAGGGGCCCGACGGCCTCGGATACAGCGGTAGCGAACTGGAGGGTAAAGTTTTGGCTGGCAACACGCACGACTACTGCAGCCGGCATGCCGAAGACATACTGGCAGGCGGTACGTACAACATCAGCAGTTGCACATCCTCGGCCGTCGGACAACTGAATCTGAACGCCTACGCGGCAATGGACCTCATCATGGGAGCGCAGAAGGCCGACGGATACAGCCTGCGGCGTTACAAAACCTTCACGCCCGAGCTCCGGAGTGTAGTGGCTGACTTTACACAGCGCGGTGGCAGCGTGCTGACGAGCGGCGCCTTCATTGGATGTGATATGGTTTCGGACGACGCAGAGTGTGCCTTTACTGCCAACGTGCTGAAATATCAGTACGTGGGTTCGCTGCCACTCGACAGTCTGAACGTCATACAGGGCATGAACACGGCTGGCACACTTTACAACGAACCAAACGAGGATAATTATTGGATTCGCAGAGCCGACATACTTCAGGGCACAGGCGGCGCCTTCAGTACCATGCTTTATGGCGGCGTAAACCATTCGGCAGCCGTTGCATACAGCGGCGAGGACTATCGTGCGCTGTCCTTTGGATTTCCGCTGGAATGCATTCGCGAGACGGAAACGCGACGCGGTGTGCTCTCTGCTGCCATTCGTTTTATTCTGAACAGACCATAAAAACAAAAATATGTACCAAATAATCTGCAATATGAAAGGCTCGCGTAGCCTCGACATAGATGAAAAGCATCTCTCCACCATCGAGGAATTCTCACTCTTCAGCGACTTGCTCGACAGCAACGGGCTGGTGGACGAGAATGTGCTCGAGAAATTGCGGCTCAACGTGCGCGCCCTACTCGACGGCACAGGCGGCAACGCAGCTCTGATACGTCTCTGCCAGGATGTATTGTTCCATCCGAACATGAAGGCGTTTGGCCTGCACCAACTCATCCTGCTCTATATCGATTGGGAGAAGAAGAAACTCGACGATCTGAAGGACGAAATCGAAACGGAAGCTGAAGTTTGATGTCTGAGCTCAAGCAATCGGATTGGCTCCCTACGACGCGTCGCGAAATGGACCTGCGCGGTTGGGACTGCGCCGACGTGATTATTTTCAGCGGCGATGCATATGTCGACCATCCCAGCTTTGGCGCCGCAGTAATCGGCCGCCTGTTGGAGAGCGAGGGATACCGCGTATGCATCGTGCCGCAGCCCGATTGGCACGGCGACTACCGCGACTTTCGCAAGTTGGGCCGCCCGCGTCTGTTTTTCGGTGTGTCGCCCGGTTGCATGGATTCAATGGTCAATAAATACACTGCGGCCCGCAGGCTCAGAAGCGAGGATGCTTATAGTCCCAACGGCCGCCACGACCTGCGTCCAGAATACCCCACAATCGTATATACACGCATCATAAAGGAATTGTTTCCCGACGCTCCGGTCATTTTGGGCGGCATCGAAGCCAGCCTCCGCCGTCTGATGCATTACGATTACTGGCAAGACCGCTTCCGACCAAGCGTGCTGGTGGAGAGCGGAGCCGACATGATTACCTATGGCATGGGCGAGCAGCCTACACTCGAAGTGGCGCGACGACTGCTGGAAGCCGTGGAATCGTCGGACGCCACACTTGGTTACGACGAAAACGGCACGTCGTTTTGCACGTGCGACACGTTGCATCAGTCGATACGACACGTGGAAATTCCACAAACTGTGTGTGCCTACCCGAAGAACGACATTCCGCACGGCATACGCGAAGACGACATCGTACTACATTCCTACGCCGAAAGCCTCGCAAACCCGCGGTTGCACGCCGAGAATTTCCGGCACATAGAAGAGGAAAGCAACCGCATTCATGCGCAACGCCTGCTGCAGGAGACAGATGGACAATGGGTGGTGGTGACGCCGCCATACGAGCCACCCACACAAACCGAACTCGACAGGAGCTACGACCTACCCTACACCCGCATGCCTCACCCGAAGTATCGCGGCAAACGCATTCCGGCCTACGAGATGATACGTCACAGCCTGTGCCTGCATCGTGGCTGTTTTGGCGGTTGCGCCTTTTGCACCATCAGTGCGCATCAGGGGAAATTTATTGTCAGCCGCAGTAAGGAGAGCATTCTGCGTGAGGCAGAGAAAATCACACAGATGCCCGACTTCAAGGGATACATCAGCGACCTCGGCGGTCCCAGTGCCAATATGTATATGATGGGCGGCAAGAATCGTAAGGCGTGCGAGGCGTGCCGGCGTCCTTCGTGCATTCATCCAAACGTCTGCCCGAATCTGAACGTAGACCACCGCCCGCTACTCGAAATCTACCGTGCTGTGGACGCTCTGCCAGCCGTTAAGCGTAGTTTCATAGGCAGCGGCGTCCGGTACGACCTGCTGTTGCACGACACGGGCAATGCTGTGCTGAACGAATCGTCGCGTCAATACACCGAAGAACTCATTACGCGACACGTCAGCGGCCGTCTGAAAGTGGCGCCCGAACACACCAGCGACCACGTGCTAAACGTCATGCGAAAGCCGAGCTTCGCACTTTTCCACCGCTTCAAGTCCATCTTCGACGACATTTGCCGCCGGCACCGACTGCGTCAACAGATTATACCTTATTTTATAAGCAGTCATCCTGGCTGTACCGAAGCCGATATGGCAGAACTTGCGTGCGAGACCAAACGACTCGACTTCCACTTGGAACAGGTGCAGGACTTCACACCCACTCCGATGACGCTGGCCACCACCTGCTGGGCCACCGGCTATCATCCTTACACGGGCGAAAAGATATTTAGCGCCCGCACGCCACAGGAAAAGCAGGCGCAGCGAATGTATTTCTTCTGGTACAAACCCGAAGAACGACGCAAGATACTCCAGCGGCTAAAGCAACTGGGCCGCCACGACCTCATTAAAATACTTTTCAATCAATAAAAAATCAGAATTATGACCGAATGGTTTCAATGCAAAGTCCGCTACGATAAAACGGTAGAAGACGGACAAATCAAAAGCACAAACGAGGTTTACCTCGTTGACGCACTCAGTTTCACTGAAGCCGAGAAGCGATTTATCGAAGAGATTAGGCCGCAAGTGAGTGGCGACTTCGTGGTAACCGACATAAAGCGTGCCAAAATCGCAGAACTCTATGAGAGCAACGACTCCCTAGCCGACCGCTGGTTCAAGGCGCGCGTGGCATTTCTCTCGATAGACGATAAAACCGAAACAGAGAAGCGCAGCCGCCAGACTATGATGGTTCAGGCCATCGATTTGCGCGATGCCGTGAAGAATCTCGACGCGCACATGAAGGGAACGCTGGACGACTATCTGATAGAATCCATTGCAGAAACCAAGATTATGGACGTCTACCGCTACGTTGTGAAAGACGAAAATCCGAAGGCTAACGCGGAAGAATAAATTTGCCTCGTGCACAAAGAAATGGAAGTAAAGCAAGCTATAAGCGAAATCACCTCACAGCTGCCAGCCACCACACGGCTTGTGGCTGTGAGCAAGTTTCATCCAGCCGAAATGATACGTGAGGCCTACGATTGCGGGCAGCGAATCTTCGGCGAAAGTCACGTGCAGGAATTGCAAGCCAAGCGTGCTACCCTGCCCGATGACATTCAGTGGCACTTCATCGGACACTTGCAAACAAACAAAGTGAAGTACATCGTGCCATATATCGACCTCATTCACGCAGTTGATACGCCTCGTCTCCTGCAGGAGATAAGCCGGCAGGCTGAGCGCGTCGGCCGGCAGATTCCTTGCCTGCTGGAGATTCATGTGGCGCAGGAGGAGACAAAATACGGTTTTACGCCACAGGAATGTCTCGCCTACCTTGCCTCTGGCGAATGGCGCGAGTTGAATGGTATTCGACTGGCCGGACTAATGTGCATGGCAAGCTTCACAGAGGACGAACAGCAAATCGCCGCCGAATTTTCGACAGCCGAGAACTTATTTAATAAGGTAAAGAAAGAATTTTTTGCCGCTGACCCCAATTTCTGCGAACGTTCGTGGGGAATGAGCCACGATTGGAAAATTGCTTTACAACACGGCAGCACAATGGTTCGCATCGGTAGCCAGATTTTTGGCGAACGTAATTATTAAATCCTCCGCGTCCCGTACCAAAAAATGCGGGACGCGGCAGGCAATTTTTCATTTCTGCTTCTTTTTTTCTTACTTGCTGTACAAAAAGCCCCGCTTTTTGCTCATTTTTTCTTAAAATGTGCATTTTTCCGGTAAAACGCTTGGCGATTCGGGATAAAACACGTAACTTTGCACAAAATTAATGAAATTGTGCAATGAATCAAACGCAGTTTTCGTCTTACAACCAGATGATAGCCGACACGATTAAGGCTAATTGGAATCTCAACTCCCTGTCAGATTATGGCGTGCTCACGCTACAATACAAAGATGTGGCTCGAATCATCGAGAAAATGCACATTCTTTTCGAGGAGAGTGGTGTCGTGCCAGGCGATAAGATAGCCATTTGCGGTAAAAATCAGTGTCGCTGGGGAGCCGCCTTCCTTAGTGTTTTGTCTTACGGCGCGGTGGCCGTACCAATTCTTCACGAGTTTCATCCCGAACAAATACATGATATCGTAAATCACAGCGATGCTAAGCTACTTTTTGTCGGCGACGCGGTGTGGAAAAATCTCGACCCGGAGAAAATGCCGGCGCTTGAAGGTGTCATTTCGCTCACCGACCATAGTCTTCACATCAGTCGCAATGAAAAATTGACACATGCGCGTGAGAACCTTAAC
The DNA here is from genome assembly GCA_902787575.1 of uncultured Bacteroidales bacterium. Classification (GTDB taxonomy): domain Bacteria; phylum Bacteroidota; class Bacteroidia; order Bacteroidales; family Bacteroidaceae; genus Physcousia. The sequence continues at coordinate 21,987 of CADAGX010000022.1, forward strand.
AGGATGTTTGGTGAGAAGTATCCGCTCAATTTCCGAGCCGAACACATCAAATATTACGAGGATAAGGCAGACGAGTTGGCTATCATCAATTATACCAGCGGAACGACGAGTAATTCCAAGGGTGTGATGATTCCTTATCGTGCTCTCTGGTCAAACGCTGATTTTGCGGAGTCCGTTTTGGGTAACGACCTGCGGCCGGGAATGAACGTTCTCTCGATGCTTCCGATGGCTCACATGTACGGCATGGCCTACGAGTTTCTGTTTGAGTTCCTCAAAGGCATGCACGTAAATTTCCTCACGAAGACTGCTTCGCCCACAATCCTCATAAAAGCGCTGGCGGACGTGAAACCTGTGCTGATAGTCGTGGTACCGCTAATAATAGAGAAGATAGTTCGCAAATCCGTGCTTCCCAAGATTCAAGATCCCAAGATACGGATGATGATGCGCCTGCCGGTTGTTGGCCAGCGCATTAAGCAGAAAATTTGCGACGCGCTGACGAATGCGCTCGGCGGCCAGTTCTACGAAGTTATCATTGGCGGAGCTGCACTGAATCAGGAGGTGGAAGCCCTGCTTCACGAAATAGGTTTCCGCTATACCGTGGGATATGGAACAACAGAGTGTGCGCCCATTCTTGCGTACAACGACTGGAAAGATGTGGTGCCCGGCAGCTGCGGAAAAGCAGCCAAGAATATGACGCTGAAGATTAACAGCGTAGATCCCGAGTGCATCCCTGGCGAAGTGTTGGCTCAGGGCCCCAATGTGATGCTTGGTTACTACAAAAACGAAGAAGCCACGCGCAATACGTTGGTCGACGGATGGTATCACACAGGTGACCTTGGCGTACTCGATGCGGCAGGAAATTTATTCATAAAGGGCCGCTGCAAAAACATGCTGTTGGGGGCTAACGGGCAGAACATATATCCCGAGGAAATCGAGGACAAACTGAGCGGTATGGCGTTGGTGAGCGAATGTGTCGTAGTGCAACGGAACGAAAAGCTCTTCGCGTTGGTTTATCCCGACCCGGAGCAAATCAAGCAACTGCGGCTGTCGCACGACGATGTGCAGGCAATTATGGAGCAGAACCGCAAGGATTTGAATCCCTCGCTCCCATCCTACGCACAACTATGTGGCATACATATTATGCCTGAGGAGTTTGAGAAGACTCCGAAGAAGAGTATCAAGCGTTACCTCTATATGGATTACAAATTCTGAGGGTCAGAAACAAAGAACCGCGTGTCGTAGTCAATGCTGTGACACGCGGTTTTTATTTTCCCACACAATGTTCTTATTCTGGGCTCTCGCCAAGGAATTCGCACACAAAGTTGCGTCCCTTAATTGACGGGAACTGGCTGCGCGGGTCGATGTCGTGGCGCGAGCGCAGATGGTCGAGAATCCGGTTGTAGCAGTCCTGAATAGATTCGGCACGTACGCGAGCACGGAAAGTGGCGTCGCGATACTGGAATTTCGAAGTCTGCGGAATGGATATAACACGTTTGAATGTGAGCGATGCGTCGTACCACCCGGGATTCACCTCGGCATAAACATCCTGCCGCTCTTTGCGTTCCTGTTGTTTCTGCAAGATCTCTTGTTTCTGCGCTCCGTGTTCCTTGAATTCTTCCAACGTATCCACGTCCGCCTTTATCACAATAAAATAAGAACGTGTTCCAACCTTGTAGCGCTTGGGATAATGTGAATCGCTGTTCACGAACTGTCGCAAATCTTGCTCCAAGAATTCGTCCACGTCAATGTCCGTAATGGAACTTAGAAAGTCAAGTGCTTCTTCTACAGAATGTACAAGTGTTTCATTCTGAAAGTAACGAATGTATAAATTCATATAAAATGCGGTAAATGACGCGCAAAAGTACATATTTCTTTTTACATAGCGAAATTTCGACGCATAAAAACGCCGTTCTCGGCGGAAATGTGTACATTTGTACGTCGAAAAAGAGCTAAATGAAACTGCTGCGTTTCCTAAAAGACTGGACACTTCCCACAAGCATGACTTGCGGCGTGCTGCTTTATCTTGTGCTGGCTAACTTCCAGCCCGTGGCGCCCTACAAACCTCTTTTGGAACGTGGCCTCGCTGTGGTGCAGCCTACGCTGTTGTTCATGATGCTGATGCTTACGTTCTGTCGCGTCAAACCCTCTGACATGCAGTTCCGCGTGTGGCACTTATGGCTTTTAGGATTTCAAATGCTGTTCTTCGCTGCCCTGATTGGAGTTATTTTCATGCTACACGGAAGCATGCTGTTAGAGGGTGCCGCACTATGCATGATATGCCCTACAGCCACCGCGGCAGCCGTGATAACGAGACGTCTGGGCGGAAACGCCGGAACGCTCACAGCCTACACCGTGCTAATTAACTTTTGCGCCTCGCTGGCCATACCTGCCGTCATACCTCTCATTCATCCGAACGCTTCGTTGTCGTTTGTCGAGAACTGCTTGCGCATATCATACAAAGTATTCCCCGTTCTGATTTTACCTTTGCTGGTGTCAGTCGTTCTCCGCCGCCTGTCTCCGAAACTCACTGAGGCGTTGGCCTCGATGCGCGACGTCCCGTTCTACCTCTGGGCTGTGTCGCTGATGTTGGCAATCAGTGTCACGACCAAGAGCATCGCCCATGCCAGTTGTTCTAACGGCACGTTGCTTGGCTTCGCCGGCGTGTCGCTGCTTGCCTGCGTGCTGCAGTTTGCCTTCGGTCGACGTGTGGGAACGCACTATTCCGAGCCCGTCAGTGCAGCGCAGGCCTGCGGTCAGAAGAATACTGTGCTTATCATGTGGATAGCCTACACCTTCATGTCGCCCGAAACCACACTTGCCGGTGGCTTCTACAGCATTTGGCACAATGTCTGGAACAGCATACAACTCTATCGGCAAAGCCGGCTTCAAAAATGCAACGCGTCGTAATCCGAAATGCGACGTGTAGTTTTCTCATTTGCGACGTGTGGCAAAATAAAAACCACGTGTAGTTTAGAGATAAAAGTCCGCCGTCAGATTCTTATATTGCTGGCTTCTCTCGCCGTCTGCGCCTTGTAGAACTAATACTTCAGGCATCACGCAGCAATTCTCTGTGCGAGAAAAAGTTAAGAGTGCGCGTTTTGGCGGTTTGTGCTCGACGGTTTTTACATCGCAACGCGCCGCAAGAAATAGATTCTGCGTGAGGCAGAGGGCCGCAAAGTTTGAGGCCGAACGTGCTGGCAGAATCACCGAGAAATTCCCACTCTCCGAGAGCAGTCGCACGGCACATCTGGTCAGCGCTTCGAAGCTCAGGGCGGCTGCGTTGCGCGCCTTCATGCGATTCTCGTCTGGCGGCAGGATATCCTCGGTGTAGAATGGCGGGTTGCAGAGTATGGAATCGAACTTCTCGGCCGTCTGAAAAGTGCGTACATCCTGCTCCAGAATGCGGATGCGACTGGAGAATTCGGAGGCCGACACGTTCTCCTGCGCCTGCAGCACAGAGTCCCTGTCCACATCAAGTCCTACAATCTCGGCCCGTGGGTTGCGTTGCGCAGTCATAAGCGCGATGAGGCCGCTGCCGCAGCCAATATCCAGGATGCGAGAGCCGTCAACCGGAGCCCATGCGCCCAGCAGCACGCCGTCTGTCCCGACGCGTATGGCGCAGCGGTCGTGCCAGACGGTAAAACGCTTGAATCTGAAGGATGGCGAACTCATAATTTTCTGCAAATATACATATTTTAAGTATTCTCGCGCGCGATTCTGCCCATTTTTTCGTATCTTTGCACCCGTTTTCAAGTGTAATAAACAAAATACCATATGACAAAACAGAAACCCTCCTTCTCCTTTGTGGCAGAAGTGGCTGGCGACGTCACGAAATTGATTCATGCTTCCGAAGAGGGACACGTGAACATTCTGGCGATTCGCGACAACATACTTTTCCCGGGAACCATCAATCCCATCATTATCGGCCGTCCCGTCTCGATGAAAGCGGTCCAATTCGCCGAAAAGACGAATGGACTGCTCGGAATCTTCTGCCAGAAAGATGCAGAAGTGGACGACCCGACGTTCGAAGATCTCATGCATGTGGGAGTCGTGGCGAAAGTCGTCCACACAATGCAGACGCCGGACGGAAATAACAACGTGCTGCTGCAGACTTTCAATACGGTGACGCTGAAAAACCTCACCAAGGGCCGCCACGGCTACGAGGGAGACGTGGAAGCCGTCACCGACATTCCCCCACTCGACAGCGAGCGCACTGAATACGAAACGATGCTTGCCCTCATCAAGGAGCGCGTAATAGAATTCGGACGCATCGCAAACAATTTCCCAGAGGAGATGGTTCACTTTGTGGAGGGTATGCCACCATCGACCTTCATGGTAAATCTCATCTGCGGCAACCTGCCCGTGGACGTCGAAGCCAAGGAATCTCTGCTTTTGTGCCGTCTCGAGCTGCAGCGCGCACAACGTTTGCTCGTTCTCATCAATAATATTATTCAACTGGCGCGTCTCAAGCTGAATGTCGAACGTAAGACCCAGAGCGACCTCGACCGACAGCAGCGCGAATACTTCATAAATCAGGAAATTCACAACCTGCAGGCCGAACTTGGCAATAAGGACGAGAGCACCGTCAAGTCGGAAGATATCGAGCAGCTGAAGAAAACTGCGGAGCAAAAGCAGTGGAACGACAAAGCACGCGAGACATTCGAGAAAGAGCTAAGCAAATTGTCGCGGACAAACACACAAAGTCCGGATTATAACGTACAACTCAATTATCTGCAGACGCTGGTCGATTTGCCATGGGACTATTGCACAGAATCGGACATCAAAATTCCGGCGGCTGAGCGAATACTGAATCATGATCACTACGGAATGGAGCGCGTGAAGGAGAGAATTCTGGAACATCTCGCCGTACTGAAGTTGCGAAGCGACCATAAGAGCCCTATTATCTGTCTCTACGGACCTCCGGGCGTCGGCAAGACGAGTCTTGGCCGTAGCATTGCCAAAGCCCTCAAGCGGAAATATGTCCGCATCTCGCTGGGCGGCGTACACGACGAGAGCGAGATTCGCGGCCACCGGCGCACATACGTGGGTGCGATGCCCGGCAGAATAATTAAGGGCCTTCTCAAAGCCGGTAGCAGCAATCCCGTCTACATTCTCGACGAGATAGATAAAATTTCGCAGAACAACATAAACGGAGATCCATCTTCGGCAATGCTGGAAGTGCTCGACCCGGAGCAGAACAATGCGTTCCACGATAATTATCTCGACCTCGACTACGACCTCAGCCGCGTGATGTTTATCGCCACGGCCAACGACATAAATTCCATACCTCGGCCACTGCTCGACAGAATGGAACTCATCGAGGTGAGCGGCTACATAACGGAAGAGAAAATCGAGATAGCGCGCCGCCACCTGATACCTAAGAAGATAGAGGAAAACGGACTTGGCGAATGTGGTAAGAACATTAAGTTTTCCAAGCCTGCCATCGAGTTTATCATAGAACGTTACACTCGCGAGAGCGGTGTCCGCAGCCTGGAAAAACAAATCGACAAGCTGTTCCGCAAGATTGCCCTGCGTTTTGCTCGCGAAGATGTGAAGGAAAACTTCAACATCACGCCTCGCGAGGTGGAAGAGATGCTTGGCAAACCCACTTTCAGCCGCGACAAATATCAGGGCAACGAATATGCTGGCGTGGTTACGGGTTTGGCATGGACCAGTGTGGGCGGCGAGATTCTCTTTATTGAGACCAGTTTGAGTCGTGGCAAAGGCGGCAAGCTGACGTTGACGGGCAATCTCGGTGATGTGATGAAAGAGAGTGCCATGCTTGCACTTGAATACATCAAGTCGCACGCCGACCGTCTCGGACTCGACATGCGGATTTTCGAAAACTACAACATACACATCCACGTGCCCGAGGGCGCAGTGCCAAAGGACGGCCCAAGTGCCGGAATTACGATGGCCACCAGCATTGCCAGCGCGCTGACACAACGCAAGGTGCGGGCCGGAGTTGCCATGACGGGAGAGATAACACTGCGTGGAAAGGTGCTTCCCGTGGGCGGCATCAAAGAGAAGATTCTGGCGGCCAAGCGTGCCGGCATCACAGACTTGATGCTGTGCGAGGAGAATCGCAAGGACATAGACGAAATACCGGCTACGTATCTGAAGGGACTGCACTTCCACTATGTGGAAACCATACTCGACGTCTGGGACTTCGCACTAACGGACGAGAAAGTCAAGAATCCGATGCAATTCGTCTTCGACGAGAAAAAAGAATCCGACGCATGACCTTCGAACTGCAACATACCGATTCGCAAACCTCTGCTCGCGCCGGCAAGATTACCACGGCTCACGGTGAAATCCTGACGCCAATCTTCATGCCCGTCGGCACGGTGGGTAGCGTAAAGGGCGTGAGCGTTCGCGACCTGAAGGAGGAGGTTCGCGCACAAATCATACTTGGCAACACGTATCACCTCTACTTGCGTCCCGGCACCGACGTGTTGCAACAGGCTGGCGGGCTGCACCGCTTCAACTCGTGGGACGGCCCAATTCTGACGGACAGCGGCGGCTTCCAAGTTTTCTCGCTTACCGGCATTCGAAAGCTCACGGAGGAAGGATGCACCTTCCGCAGCCATATCGACGGCAGCAAGCACACTTTCACGCCCGAACGTGTGATGGACATAGAACGAAGCATCGGAGCCGATATTATGATGGCCCTCGACGAATGCCCGCCCGGCACGAGCGACTATGCCTACGCGAAGAAAAGCCTGGGCCTCACACACCGCTGGCTCGACCGCTGCATAGCGCGCTTCCGCCAAACGCAACCGCTCTACGGCTACGAGCAGAGTCTCTTCCCCATCGTGCAGGGCTGCACCTACCGCGACCTGCGTAGCGAAAGTGCCGAGTTCGTGGCCGAGAAACAAGCCGACGGAAATGCAATAGGTGGCTTGGCTGTGGGCGAGCCGGCTGAGGTTATGTACGAAATGATTGAACTCGTCAATGGCATTCTCCCTACAGATCGCCCGCGCTACCTTATGGGAGTCGGCACACCGGCCAACATACTCGAAGCCATCAGCCTCGGCGTGGATATGTTCGACTGCGTCATGCCAACGCGCAACGGTCGCAATGCGATGCTCTTCACGCGGCAGGGAATAATGAACATGCGGAACAAGAAATGGGAAACCGACTTCTCTCCCATCGATCCGCTCGGCACTGCCACGGTGGACACACAGTATTCGCGCGCCTACCTGCATCACCTCTTCAAGTCGCAGGAACTTCTGGCGCTCGAGATAGCCAGCATTCACAATCTGTCCTTCTACCTCTGGCTCGTCGGCGAGGCACGCGCACACATACTGAACGGCGATTTCCGCGTGTGGAAGGAAGAAACTCTGAAAGCCGTGAACGAACGACTATAATCCGAAGCGTATGATTCCATTTCTGAAGCGCATAGACCGATATTTGATAGCGAAGTTTTTGGGAACTTACTTCTTCTCAATTATTCTTATCATCAGCATTGCTGTGGTTTTTGACTTCAACGAAAATGTTGACCGCTTCACCACGCACCATGCCACGTGGCACGCGATAATTTTTAACTACTACCTAAATTTCATACCATACTTCACAAATCTATTTAGCGCGCTTTTCGTCTTCTTGAGTGTCATCTTCTTTACGAGCAAACTGGCCGACAATAGCGAGATAATAGCTATGATAAGTACCGGCCTGAGCTTTCGTAGGCTCATGCGCCCCTACATGATTTCGTCGGCTATCATTGCGTGTATGTCTTTCTACCTCGGCTCGGAAGTCATCCCGCGTGGCAGCGTGAAGCGATTGGCTTTCGAAAATCAATATAAGCGCGCCAAGAAGAATCCCACGTACGCCGACAACGTGCAGCTGCAAGTCGATACCGGCGTCATCGCCTTCATGGAGCACTTCAACGGCCTGTCGCGCTCGGGTTCCCACTTTTCGCTCGACAAGTTTGAGAGTAAGAAATTGGTTTCCCACCTGACGGCCCGCACGGTGGTTTACGACACGCTGAGCGATGTGCGTTACAAATGGCAGTTGCACGACGTCACCATACGCGAATTGCGCGGCATGAGAGAGAAAATCACACATCACGACCGTTTGGACTCGGTGATAACGATGGAGCCACAAGACTTTCTTTTCATTCGCGATCAGCAAGAAACGATGACCACACGCGAGCTACGCGAATACATCGAGAAACAGAGAATTCGCGGCAGCGGCAACTTGAAGGCATTCCAAGTGGAGTATTACAAACGTTATGCGTCGCCCTTTGCCGCCTTCATTCTTTCTACCATCGGGCTCTCGCTCTCTTCGCGCAAACGTAAGGGCGGAATGGGATTGTCGCTTGGCATCGGCATAGCACTGAGTGCGGCATACATTTTCCTGCAAGGTGTGTCAGCCACATTCAGCATTCAGGCTGGGTTACATCCGGCTTTGGCAGCCTGGCTGCCCAACATACTTTTCTTCTTCATTGCATGGTATCTCTACCGGCGTGCGCCGCGGTGACGAAGATTTCTTAAGACAGATTACATAAAGAGAAGAATCAACGAAGAAACACAGCATGGATTTTTACGATTTAGACCTGAACGACCTGGTGCTCGACGCACTCGACGATATGAACTTCAGCGAGACAACTCCCATACAGGAGCACGCAATCCCTCCCATACTCGAGGGACGCGACGTACTTGGCATCGCACAGACAGGAACAGGCAAGACAGCTGCCTATCTGCTGCCAGTTCTGAGCAAACTGCAGGACGGCGGTTTCCCTTCGGAAGCAGTGAACTGCATCGTCATGTCGCCCACCCGAGAATTGGCGCAGCAGATAGACCAAGCGATGCAAGGTTTTGCATATTATCTGAATGTCAGCAGCGTTGCCGTGTATGGTGGCAACGACGGTGTACGCTACGAGCAGGAAAAGCGCGGCATGCAAAAAGGCGCTGACATTCTAATTGCCACGCCCGGCCGCTTGATTAGCCACCTCAGCCTCGGCAATGTGGACCTCAGTCGTGTCTCGTTTTTCATATTGGACGAGGCAGACAGAATGCTCGACATGGGATTCAGCGATGACATACTTCAAATAGAGAAATATCTGCCGCGCGAGCACCAAACCATCATGTTCAGTGCCACGATGCCGGACAAGATACTCGACCTCGCGCGCACCATTCTGCGAAATCCTGTGGAAGTAAAACTGGCCGTAAGCAAGCCTGCCGACAATATCACACAAGGCGCCTACATCTGCTACGAGGCGCAGAAACTCAAGCTCGTGCAATATCTCTTCGCGCAGCAGAAGCCTGAGCGCGTTATCATCTTCACCGGCTCGAAAATAAAGACCAAGGATGTGGCTATGTCACTCATCCGTGCGGGTTTCAACACGCGCGCCATGCACAGCGACCTGTCGCAGACCGAGCGCGACGAGGTGATGTTTCAGTTCCGAAGCAATGCCATAGATATTCTCGTGGCCACCGATATCGTGGCACGCGGCATTGACATTGACGACATTCAGTTGGTAATTAATTTCGATGTGCCACGCGACGAGGAAGACTACGTCCATCGTATAGGTCGCACGGCACGCGCTGGCAAGGGCGGACGTGCCATTACGCTTGTGAGCGAGAAAGACCAGTTTTACTTCCGCCAGATTGAACGTTTCCTCGAGCACGAAGTGGAGAAACTCGAGGTGCCGGCCGAGTTGGGCGACGCACCCGAGTACACCGGACGCAATGGTGGCAGCAAGGACAAGCAACGTGGCCGAGGCGGCAAAGGTCGCGGTCGTGGTGGCGACAGCCATCGTCGTCGGGACCGAAAGCCGAAGGGTGAAAATGCGACGCGTCGCGTGGAAAAATCTACACGTGGCTCCGACTCAAGCCAAGCGTCGCAACAGCCACAGCTACACGTCGAAAATCAGCCGGCTGCGGAAGGCGAAAAAAAGAGGAAGAAACGCCATCGTCACCACCGCCCAAAGCAGAATCCCTCCAACGAGTCGCAGGCATAAGAAAAGCGCCACGAAACAAAATCGTGGCGCTTACTTTTTTTGATATCGAAGTTTATCGTCCCACCTGTCGGCGGTAGTCCACCATGCGGATAGCTGTCACGGCTGCCTCGTCGCCCTTATTGCCAAGCGAGCCGCCGCATCGTTGCAGCGCCTGCTCCATGTTGTTGCATGTCAGCAGCCCGTAGATTACTGGCACTTCGCCGTGAAGATTCAATTCTGCCAGCCCCTGCGTGGCACCCATGCAGATGTAGTCGAAATGCGGCGTGTCGCCACGTATCACGCAACCAATGGCAATGACGGCATCCACAAGTCCGCTTTTCACCATCTGCGATGCGCCGAACACCAGCTCGAAGCTGCCTGGCACGGACTTCACCAAGATTTTATCCTCTCCCACTCCGTTTTTCATCAGCGTGCTGACAGCTCCGTCCAGCAGAGCGCCGGTGACATTGCTGTTCCACTCGCTAACGACTATGCCAAAGCGCATTCCCTCGGTAGAAGGCAATGTATTTGCATCGTAGTCCGAAAGATTATGTAAACTAGAGGCCATAATATTCTTTTCTTATAATATAAAAAAGAAGAGGCGGGTAAACGCCGGTACGCTAAGCGTCAACACGACATTTTCCCGCCTCGTGTGTTTATTCTTACTTGCTAAGACGCTCGATGTACTTGTCGATTTCGTTAAACTGCAGGCTCTGCTGATATTTCTCCTTTACCTGCTTGTAGCACTCAAGGGCTTTTTCGGGTTTTTCCATTGCCTCATAGAGCTGGCCGGCCTCGATAAGATAGGTGGGACTCAACACATCGTTGTCGGCTTGCTTGGCAGCTTTCAGGAGATACTCCACAGCTTTCTCGTTTTGGCCGAGCTGAGCATAACAATTGCCCAGAGCTGCAGTAGCAGCCGGAGAAATCAGCGCGTCACCTTTGCCATCGTAGCTATTCAACATCTTAACGGCCTCCTCATACTTGCCAGTCTCGGCGTAACAGATGCCAGAATAAAGTTTAGCCACGTTAGCTGTCTTGGTGCACTTGAATTTGTCGGCAATAGCCAGAAAACCCATTGTCGTCTCGTCTCCATTCAGCGCTTTCTCGTAGTCGCCGGTCTGGAACAGCGTTTGAGCTGCAAAAATTGATTCTTCAGCCTTCTGGTTGCGAGGTGTGATAATAAACTGGTGAACCAGCAGCGCACAGATGATAACTGCCACAACAACACCACAGCAGGTGAGGATTTTCGTCTTGTTCTTCTCGAAGAACGATACGGAAGCGGCAATGCTCTCGTCGAACTCGTTCTTTTCTACTTTTTTCGTGTTCTTTGCCATTGTTTTATGTTTCTTTTTTTATTTGTTTAGTCCATCACGAAAATGGGCACACTGCCCAAATGCAGCGCAAAATTACAGAAATATTTGCACAACGTGAAATTTTGGAGCATTATTTTGAGGCGAACTTCCTTTTTTCGTCGAAAAAATGTAAATTTGCAAGTGAAAATGATACTGCGACGTCTGTCCATACTCAATTACAAGAACATTGCGGAGACGGCCCTCGAGCTTTCGCCCAATATTAACTGCTTCATCGGAGCCAACGGCGAAGGAAAGACAAATCTGTTGGATGCCATCTACTTTCTGAGCCTCTGTAAGAGCGCCAGCACAAGCATGGATTCGCTTACCATTCGTCACGACGAGGAAATGATGGCCCTGCGCGGAGAATATACGAAAGAGGACGGAAGCGAGGAAGTTATTCACGTCGGTCTGAAGCGCGGGCAGAAAAAAATAGTGCGTCGCAACTCAAAGCCTTACAAGCGGCTGGCCGAGCACATCGGGCTCATTCCGCTGATTATGGTGTCGCCGTCAGACCAAATGCTCATAGCAGGCGGCAGTGAGGAGCGTCGCAGATTTATGGACGTGGTCATTTCGCAGTACGATGCGCTTTATTTGGAGAGTCTGATGCGCTACAACCGTGCTCTGCAACAACGCAATGCGCTGCTGAAACAAGAGACGGAGCCAGACGCGTCGCTGATGAGTCTTCTCGAAGAGCAAATGGCCGCAGAGGGCGAGCGGATTTTTGCCGCTCGCGACGAGTATGTGCGCCACCTCACACCAGTTTTTCAGCAGTACTACGAACATATTTCGATGCAGCGCGAGAGCGTCTCGCTCTCGTACGTCTCGCACTGCCAGCGAGGGCCGCTGCTCGATGTTATCCGCCGCGACCGTGCGAAGGACCGCGTGGTGGGCTATTCGCTTCACGGCGTACACAAGGACGATCTCGAGATGCGACTTGGCGGCTACCCCATCAAACGCGAAGGCTCACAGGGACAAAACAAATCGTTCCTCGTGGCACTGAAATTGGCACAGTTCGAATTTCTCAAGCAGACGGGCAGCGCCACCACTCCCCTGCTGTTGCTCGACGATATCTTCGACAAGCTCGATGCGCACCGCGTGGAGCAAATCGTAAAGTTGGTGGGCGGAAACCGGTTCGGACAGATATTCATCACGGATACCAACCGCGACCATCTGGATAAGATACTTAGCGCCGCAGAACTGGACTACAAATTGTTTCACGTCGAAAAGGGAGAAATCAGATGAGGCGCCACAGACCCGAACCATTCTCGTCTCTCTTGCAGCAATACTTGCGGTTGGAAGGCTTGGAGACGCCGCTGCAGGAATATCGCGTAGTGCAAGCGTGGCCGCAAGTGGCTGGCGAAGCAATCTCGCGATACACGGGACAGGTGTTTGTGCGCGACGGACAGTTGTATGTACAGATTAAAAGTGCGCCGCTACGTCAAAATCTTTCCATGCAGCAAACCATCCTCACACGCCGACTCAACGAATACGTAGGCGGCACGGTCATCAGCGCCATTCGCTTCTTCTGATTCCTTTTTCCACCCCTGCCGAAATAACTTTTCCACGGGTCGCTCTGCACATATAATGTGTAAAGCGCTTGTTTGCATGCGTTTAATCCATATTTCCCAACTCAAATTTTTCCATAACACAACGTAGGCCGGAAAACGAAAACGTCGGAACTTTGCACTGACTGACGATAAAGTCGATAAGTGTTATGCAAGAATTTATAAGAAATGTGAAGAATAATGAACTCGGACGCATGTCAGCTACGTGGACATACATGCTGCTGTCGGTGGCGTTCGTGGCGTTGAACTTCTGTACGCTGAAAAATCTGCTGCCATGGATAGACGAGGTGATGCTGCTCGACACAGCTTACAATGCAGCGTTCCGTGGCATGTGGGAGACGACAGCTTGGTACAGAGTGGCAGGTCAGACTCCGTTTTCCACCTACCCGCCGCTCTATCAGTGGCTCATCGCCGTCTGGATGCGACTCTTCGGTGGCAGTCTGGTGGCTGCGAGGAGTCTAAATCTGATCTTTACTTTTGCATTGGGCGCAGCCAGTCTGAGACTGCTGAAGCGTCGCGGGATGAGGCTTACGCACGGCAGCGTGGCTGTCTTCTCGCTGCTGCTTTGGGGCACGTGCGAGATGGCGTGGATGTACCGCAACGGGCGGCCAGACGTGCTGTGCGCGTTGCTGACTGTCCTTACGTTTTTGGCTCTCGACAGTTGTCTATTCGATTGCGGGCAGCAGGAAGTCAAGCGCATGGCTGTCGTTGTCTGCTCGGCAGCACTTGTTTGTGCCGGGCTGCAGGCAGGCGTTTACCTGCTGACGTGCTGGACGTATATATTTATAGTATGGAAGGAGCGGAGACGGGATGTTGCACGCCTGCTCTGCCATGTGTTGACTGGTTTTCTGCTGGGTGGAATCATAGTTTCGCTCTTCATGTTTGCGCATGGCCGCCTGATGGTTTTTGTGTGCAGCGTCGTGCCATATTCCTCTACGCTGTCACGAGCTGCCCTGCATGTGTTGCCGTGGATGGGCAAAGTGTTGGGGTTCTCTGTCGCACGTTACACAACGAAATTGCTGGAGTTGCAGACAGACGCAGGCATCTGTGAAAGCCTCGCATCTGCCACCGAATATCGTAGTTTCTACGTGCTGGCTTCAATAGCGCTTGCTGCATTGCTCTGTCGATACAAACGTCATATTAGAAAATTGATACGTGACACAGGATTTCTGACGCTTCTTTTTGCCGCTTTCGTACCAGTGGCAATGAATCTGGCTGGGCGATTTACGGAATATTATCGTTGGATGATGTTCCTGCCATTGCTTGGTGTCGTTGTTTCCATCTCGTGCAAAAGTAGTGTTTGGCGCGTGGTGTTCGTTGTGGCGGCTGTGGTGCTTTCGTTCTCGGGCGTCAGGTCGATGCTTCCAAGCAGTGACAGGAACTACAGTCGGATGTGTGAGTTTGTGAGGCGACAGTCCATAAAACAGACGGATGCTGTGGTATGCCCGTTTGCGCTATTCTATGAGATGAAACCCATGTGCGAGACATGCTATTTCGTGGGCATCTACCCTACTGAGTACGTGCAGCGGGTGGATTACATCATCGAAGCGACGGACGGCAACAGGACAGACCAACCGATTGTGGCCTACAGAAGGCAGCTAATGGCTGACACCACGATGGTGTTAACGGCCATAGACAGCCTGGAACAGCCGCCACTGAAAATCTATCGGGTGAAAAAGAAATTGTCGCGTGCAGAAAATAAATTGCTACAGGTGGGAATATAATTTCCACACGCAGAAAATCAGATACTACAACACAACATTCAAAAACATGATAAGAGAAATCATTCGTCTGCTGCGCCCGCACCAATGGATGAAGAACGCCTTCGTCTTCATGCCGCTTTTCTTCGACCGTCACGCCACGGAATGGAATTACGTGTGGCCCTGCATCGTGGCTTTTGCCGCATTTTGTCTGACAGCCAGCGGTGTTTATTGTCTGAACGACGTGTGCGATGCCGAGGCCGACCGCCGACATCCGTCGAAACGAATGCGTCCTGTGGCAAGCGGAGCCGTGAGCAAACGGATGGCATACGGCGTGATGGCTGTGTTATGGGTTGCAGCATTTGCGCTGACGGGTCTGAGTTTTTGCGGCAGCAGTGTCGCTTTGGAGGTGTCGTCCACCTTACTGCTCTACCTGCTGATGAATGTGGCCTATTGCCTGAGACTTAAACGAGTTGCCATATTGGACGTCTTTGTTATTGCTGTGGGATTTGTACTTCGCATCGCAGTGGGTGGAATAGCCACAGGCATCTGGCTGTCGCACTGGATTGTAATTACCACTTTCCTGCTGGCGCTTTTTCTGGCGCTGGCTAAGCGACGCGACGATATGACGCTCTACGAGGACTCTGGCATCAGAGCGCGACAGAATATTGAGCGTTACAACAGGGATTTCCTAGCTTCGGCCATTGCCATACTAGGCAGCGTAACTATCATGTGCTACATACTTTACACCCTGTCGAACGAGGTCTTGGAGCGAACTGGCAGCAAAAGTCTGTACGCCACGTCTGCCTTCGTGCTGGCCGGCATTCTGCGGTACTTGCAGCTCATCTTCGTAGATGGGAAAAGCGGCAGTCCCACCAAAATTCTGTTGCACGACAATTTTATTCAGACGTGCATTGCCGGCTGGATTGCCATGTTCGTGATTATCCTCTATATATTATAAATAAGGTATAGGCTGTGGAAGAAAAGAAAACAGTGGTTGCTTTCGACTTCGACGGCACGCTGACCCGAGGCGACACGCTGACAGCTTTCATTCGCTTCACGCACGGGTGGCGAAGAATGCTGTGGGGATTTCTGCGGCATGCGAACTGGCTGCTGATGATGAGGCTCGGGCTCTACCCTTCTGCAAAAGTGAAGGAGAAAATCATCTGCCACTTTTACAAAGGGACGGCTTACAGCCAATTTGTGACGTGGGGAAGAGAATTTGCCGACGTGGCAGAATCGATGCTGAATTGCGAGGTGCTGGAGAAACTGCGAGAGCATCAGGCAGCAGGACACACGGTCTGTGTGGTGACTGCGAGCATCGATGAATGGGTACGCCCAGTCTGTGAAAAACTGGGCGTAGTAACAGTGATTGCCACACGTGTCGAAGTCTCGAGCGACGGCAGACTATCCGGCCGCCTGCTGACGCCCAACTGCAACGGCGTGGAGAAAGTAAGACGCCTGCTGGAGGTGTTTCCGCAGCGGCAAGCATACACTCTCTATGCCTACGGAAACAGCCACGGAGACGACGAGTTGTTGGCGCTGGCCGACGTATCACAACGCGTTTATCTCTTGTGGAAAAACTCCTGCGGGCCGGTGATGTAAAGGTTGCCAAAGTTGGCAGAGTTCACAACGTGAACATGCGAGCCCAGTGTGCGCTGTGCGCAATAGAGATAGAGGTCGCGGTAAGTGGTCGTGGGAGACGCTGTAAGATGAGCCACAAGGTTGTGGCTGAACCGGTCGCAGCGCCACACACCGAGTTCCGAGCTCCAGTTGTCAGCAAACGACTGCTCGTAGCGGCCGGCGCTCGACATGGCAAGTACACCACGTATGCCCACCAACGGCGTAATAACAGTCTCCGAGTAGCACGGCTCGGTTAGTACGAGCATCTTGCGGAAGTGGCCTTCGGTCTGCATCGTGCTGATGGTCTGGCGCAGCAGTTCGGCCGTCATGCCCTGACCTGCGGCAGCACTGCGCCAAACCAACTCGTCTGCGCCACCACTTGAACGATTCTTGCCATGCCCGCTCCAGAAGAACAGCACGTTCTGTTCCGCATCCTTCGGCAGCACAACGGAAGTCTTTTCCGATGCGTTACCAAGCATGATATTGCAGATGTCGGCAGGTGCAACGTCGGCATTGTCGTAGTCTACGACACATCCTTCCAGTAAATCCGCGCCGTCATCTTCGGCGCGTATGACGCCGCGCTCGGGATTCCTCGAGTCGGAGGCAAGCGCTTTATCAATGACAAGAATGATATGGTCGTCGTCAAATCCATTTTTCTTGAGCATCTGGTAAACGTTCAGCACATCGGCCTGATGGCGGTAGTTGTTCCATCCGTTGCTGCCTTGCACCAAAACAGCATACTGTGCTGTGAGAGCGGGATAAGTGAAGGTCACATCCTTGTTATCGGCTTCGCTGGCGAAGTCCTCCTCGGGATTCTGCACGAGCCAGTTCCATGCGGCCAGAGCTGGAGCTATGCGTCGGCTACCGTCGCTGCTGAGATAATTCTGGTGCGTCAGGCGTCCGTTCTTAATCTGCCAGTGGACGTAAGTGGTATGAATCGACGAAGTGAAAGTCTCGCTGTCGAAACGAATGTCGCCCGACGCTCCCTTGAAGTCCATCAGCTTTCCGCGTTCCATAGCGTTGAGATAGAGTTCCATGGATGTCGTGTTCCAGGCTGCACCGCTCAGCTGACGTTCCTGTGGCGTCGTTATCTTTATGATGGCATCATTGAAGCGAGTATTAAGTTCGGCAGCCGATGGATTGTGTTCCACATATGAGGCTGCAAATGCAGCGAGCATCAGTGCATCGTACAACTTGCATTCGGCAAAGGTGGGCTTGTCACCAAACTTCACCTCGTAGCTCAATTCGAAACCAGTGGTGGGGTCGGCGTAGGGCGAGAACCCCTGATAATAATACAGCACATCCACTTTCTCTGGTCCGAGTGCATCGAGGTCCTCCTGCCTAAGGTTGCTGAAAGCAAAGTATGTGCGGCCCCAGAATTCCAACATCTGTCTATCCAACTCCCTACTGCTCTCATCCAGCGGTTCGTCGGGATCCATATCCCACCACTCCATACGTAGCCGAGCTATGTCGAGCAGCTGTTGCAAGGACTCGATGATGCAGAAAGTGCCGATGGAGAAGCTGCCGAAAACCGGCAGTTGGTTCAGTTCGTCGTAATACGCCTTCAGACGGCTGTGAAGGTCGGCGTCGTCTGTATAAAGTTCGTTGTGAGAGAAAGGTATGCCCATCTCTTCGGCTTGGTATGGTCCCCAGTCGTAGAACGTACGGCCGTAGCTGTCGTTGGGCGAGAACATGGCCGCAGGAGTGCTGTTGCGGGGATCTTCTCCTATGCTTCGTATATATGCGGCATACATGCTCATCAGCACTTCGCAGAAGGTGATATCGGTCTCGGTGAGTGTCCAAAGGAAGGGTTCCTTGTTGGCCACGCCAGCAGTACCGACTGCGAAGCGACGAATCACATCTTCGCTGGTGGCCGTCGGTGCGATGACGGGCTTGTGTGTCTTCTGACATGCGGGAGCAAGCTTGGCCACAGCGTTGTTGCCAAAGGGACCGACTACGGCCAACACGTCCTCGCGAGAGGCCAGCTCCTCGCCCAGCTGCGCAAGGTCCTCAGTCAGCTCGTCGTGCCACTCCAGTTTCAGGTCGATGCAAAGCGTGTCGTGAAGCTGTGACTGGTGCAGATTGTCGAGAAACCATGCTGCAGTCCGCTCGAAACGTGCCTTTGTAGCAGCGTCGGCACTCGTAGGTGCCACCAGGGCAATCGTCTTTTCTACCCAACGGCGCGACTGCCGAAATTCGATGGTGTCATTCTCCTCCCCTTTGCAGCCCGAGAGCAGCAAAAGCGGAAGCATGACAAAGACAGTCAAACGCACTTTTACGAATCGAGAATCAATGTTCATACTCTTCCTCCTTTCGCACAGCTTCTTCGTGCATTTCCTGTTTCATTTCCAGCGTCAGACGAGGTGCAGTAGTGCCCGTGTAGCCCTCTGGTACCCAAATATAAAGATCGCGAATGGAATTCAGAATTACTTCTGTGTATCCTTCTTTAATTCCGAGCAGCTGGTGCTTTGGCATCGCTCCATCGTTAATCCACTGGCGGATGCTCTGAGCCACAGCGCGGTCTATATGCTTCACGATGGAATACGGAGAGTAGTAGCTGTCGTGAAAGACGTCAATGCCAATGATATTGCCACCCCAAAACGAAGAACCGATCAATCGCAAGAATGTTTTCGACGCTCCACCACAAACGGGGATCAGCAAATCAGTGTCTTTCAACCACTGTCGCAGCAGCCGCATGGCAACTGTGTCGGAGACACTGAAGCCTTCGGCACCAGTCTCGTCGAGATAGGTTGATGACAGGTGACATAGGCTAATCTGATGTTCGGTCAAAAGTTTAAGACCGGCCTCGTAGCCGTCTGTGAAACCCTGCATCGCATCTGTGACAGCCGGTGTCTGATGGTTAGCACCAATCAGCAAGCCGTGTGCCTCCTCTAATGCAGATAAAATGCGGCCACCTTCGTACATCGCGCCATAATAAGACAGAAATAGCGTTGAACCCTTCCCCTCAAGCGGCGTTCGAGTCTCGAGGTACAAGAGGTCGGCATTCGGATTTGATTCCAGGCGGTGGTTGTTCTTGCGGATGAATTCGTCATAGCCGGGCGATGTAACGACAAAAAGTCTGCGCACGGAGTCCTGCGCAGCCTCCATCTGACTGAACATCAGTTCCAGATACTGCAAGACCTCCTCTGTCGATTGTGGCGACAATTGCATGGTGCGCAATCCCAACTCCTGAGCCACACGTTCCACGCCTTCATAAATGAGGTCGTTGTACGAGTGGTCGCCCAGTGCGTTGGCGTCGTAAACAACAGTTACCAGCGGTGCTGTGCTCGCCTTCTCCTCGTTGGGGTCGGGTACGAAAATGGTGTTACCATCCTTCGTACAGGCCGCTGCCAGCAATGCTGCCGCCAGCCATACGAAATACTTCTGCATTATAGTACTTATCCCTTAATACCTTCCAAGATGTCCTTCAAGAATCCACCTCAATGGCCGCTATCAACAATACATCTCCTTCTTAATCGCAATAATCATGATACCCAAATAGTTCCATTATCCATTCGCAAAAAGCAGAGCCAAAAAAGGGAACATTTCCTCCGAAGGTCACTTCGGCTAACTTTCCCTTTCCTTTGGCATCGACTTCGCATCCCACTGCAGTGTTTTTGCTGCACCAGCCTGGGACATCGGCAGCAGCCACATTTTCAGCCTCGGCATACGGGTCTTCTACATTTATCCAGCCATCGCTCCAAACTCCCACTCCATCTGCGCTGCGGAACAAATAGCCTGTGGTAGCAATAGCCTTCAACTTATAAGAATCTTTCGTGGTTTTGGGTGAAGCCTTAGGCGTCAGATGAGCCCACACACCGAGGCGAGCAGGCAGTGTGGTGGTGACCCATTGTTTTCTCCACTCTGTTTTGGTCATGGGCTCCGTGGTTTCCTCGCCTTTCTCGTTGAGGTAGTGGACAGTGACGTCTGCCACGTTGAGCACGTCCTCCGACACCATCACATGGCACAGCGTCTCTATGGAGTTTTGCGGCTTGTTTTCGTCCTCGTCCTTGTCGTCGCTGCAGGCCAACAGCAGAGCGGCAGACATGCAATACAAGAAAATGGCGGGCAGAAGGCCCAGGAAGAATTTCTTGCTTTTCATTCTATTTCTTTTGAAGATTAATACTAAGGAATTACCAGCCAAAAAGTTTCGTCATATCTGTGGCTTTCTTCATCGCATTCTTGTCCAGCTCAGCATTGCCACCGAAATCGCAGGTGGTGGGTTCCGAAATTCCATCGGTCTGAATCTCGATGGCCGTTGCGAGGGAATACTGGTTGCACCACTCAGCTACATTCTCGCCTTCCACGAGTGAAGTCAGATTTTCTGCCGTGGTCCATGCATCGGACCACTGCTTGCCGGTGCCATTCTCCACACGATAGGCTACGCACGATGTCAGTTCCATGTTGTACTTAGTACCAGTCTCGGGATTCTTGGGAGTAAACTTTATGTAGAGTGCAGCGAGCGAAGGCAAACTGCCCTTGGGCAACTGTTTCTTCCATTCGGGAGAGATGATAAACTCGCTGCAAATCTTGCCCGTGGCGTCGATGTAATGAGCTTCCACGGTGGCGGTCTCGAGCACATCTTTGCTCACTTTTACGTAATAGCCTGTCTCGACCGTAGTGGCAGGCACAATCTTCTCGTCTTCCTTGCAGGATGTCATCATTGTCACAGCTAGGCTGCAAACAACAAGCGCTGCCTGGAAAAAATAGTTCTTTTTCATTTCTTTATAGTTACATTTAAAAATTATTCAATTTACGTTTCTTTGCTCAGAATCTCACGTTCAGCATCACGCTCACCATCCAGTCGTAGAAGCGGCAGTTGCTCTTGAACGAACTGATTTCTTCTGTGGAAGCCGTAACACCCTCGTTGTGAATGGTGAAGCGGTTGAAGTCGAACATAGCATTTATCGAGTAGCGACCAACGGTATAATTGGCAGCTGCACGTGCAAAGACGTTGAAGTGCATCTTCTGTGCGGTGCTGAACTTGTCTGTTTCGTGGAAAACCGTGCCCGTGACGTCGTACTCGCCGCTGTAGGAGTTCAGTCGGTTTATCAGCGTCAGCATGGGAGCCACAGTGGCATTGAAGGTAAGGTTGCGCAGTCCCTTGGTTTTGCTATTGACTGGGTCGCGATGGAAGAGCACCCAGTTGTAGCCGTAACCCGGACCGACGGAGAGTTGGTGGGTGGAATAGCGATAGTCTCCATCGCAGAACGTGATAAACTCTGTATCATTCTTCGGCAGCTTCAAATCGCCGTAGGCATACTTGGCCATCAGGAGCACTGAGCCACAGGAGCGCCGCTGCAGATAACTTCCGTCGTATGCTGCGTTGTAGGCATAGCGATTCTGGTTGAGCGCATAGTATGCATTGATGATTATCGACTTGAAGTGGCTCAACTCACGCGAACCAATCTGACGCTGGAAGCCTGTGGTATAGTTGTAAAGTGTGGATTGCAGCGGATTGTAGATTGAGTTGTAGCGGAAACTCAGACCATAGCCAGCATCGAGGAAGCTGAAGTACTGATTGTTGTTAGACTCGGCAGATTTTGTGCCGACTTCGGTTCCCCAGCCAAGACTGATGTCGCCCAGCGAGACATAGGCGCCAAGCACATTGCTGTACTCCGATTGCATCTTTACGTCCCACAGATAGTCGTAGCTGCCCGAGGGATGAGCAAGATTCTCGAGGTGTCCATGTGTCTTGTAGAGTGCACCGGTGCGCGAAAGGTCGTCTTCGAGCGAGACTGTCCACAACGTGGTGGGCTGAAAGATGTATGCGGAGTCGAGGTCTTCGTTGGGACTGGTAAACCATTCCCACAAAGAACGGAAGAATTTGTTAGGCTTCGCTGCTGCCGGCTCGGTAGTGCTCGAGAAAGCCAGCAGGCCAATAAGTAGATATTTAGAATACGATTGCATAGCTGATGTTCGGAATAGAATAACAAGATGTGATGGTATTTACGCGGAACGTATGATAGTTATAATAGTCCTGCAGCGGCTCTTCGTAGCCAATGATGTTCATGAAGTCGAGGCCAAGGATGTGGTCGATGCGCTTGCCATGTAGGCGATATGAGATGTTGAGCGAGAGGTCGTGCACAGCATCCGTACGCTCGGACATGGCGTGGAAATCGTCGTATGCCACGTAGGGAGAGCCTGCGGCATACATGGCAGCAGAGCCGGCCTCGTCGAATGGCGACTGGCGCATGCCGCCCATGATGCTGGCAGCCAGGTTGACACTGAGGATGCTACGCTTCCAGCTCCACTCCTTACCGCAAGCCACATTGACAGCCCAGCCACGATCGAAGAGTGTGGGACGCCAGATGCCATCGACGGCGCGATACTCGTTCTTAAACACAGAAGCATTGAGCAGCCAGTAGAGTCCATCTCGCATGTGCTGTTCTACACCGGCCGATATGCCATAGCCGCGACCTTCTCCTTCGTTCACCAGACGATCGGTGAGGAAGTAAAGCCGGCGGTTGATGCTCGTGAATGTGCCGGTAGGACTCACGGGCAACGAGGTCTGGTATTCGCCCCAAGCCTCGGCGCTGAAGTGGAGGTTGTCTTTTATCTGCCACTTATAATTGAGCACCAGCTGATGGCTGCGCATCGGGTCGAGGTCTTGGTTGCCAGGCACAGAGAAGTAAGTGTCGAGTGTCTCGGTGCGAGTGGTCATGCCATATCCGGCAGACAGCGTGTGGGCCTCGGCCGGCTTCCATTCGGCCGAGAGGCGAGGTTGCAATGTCCAGTCGTTAGAGAGCGACCATCCGCTCAAGTGCAAGCCAGCGTTTATCGTCCAGCGTCCCAGACGCAGGAAGTTGGAGGCATAGGCATCCACCTGTTCCAACGAACGATCTGCTTCGGCTACGGGCACCATCGTGCCAGTAAACAAGCTGGGCGATATGCAGAGCGTCTGGTCGTAGATGATATGTCGCTCCGACGCTCCGAATTTTAGCAAGTAAACAGGTGAGAAGCGTTTCTGAGCGGCCATCGAAGCCGTGAGCCAAGTGGTATTGAATCGCAGGTTGGTAAAGGGAGTGGGCTCAGCCCATGTCTTTTCGTGGCGATTCTCGTTGGTGAGAAGTGTGCCGTCGTCGGCAAAGATAACATAGCGGTCCTCGGCACGGAAGTTGCGGAGAGAGGCCGTCAGATTGGCTTTCAGTCGCCAGCCGTTACCCGGACTGGCATCGATTGTGGCACCTCCGGTCGTTGTATTCAGTCGGCTGTTGAAGTCGTTCTGGTCGTAGAGCGTGTGCCACTGGTTTTCGTAGCCCGACCATTCCATATATCCGTGGTCCCACGCGCCTAAGCCCCACACAGAAATCGTGGCACGACGCAAGGGGAAGTTCAGCTTGAAGGCCAAGTCTTGATAGTCGCCTTGGTCGCCATCGAGGATGCCCAATCCGATATCGTTGGCCAGTTTGGTAAGGCCATAACGATAGGCAATGAGATACGAGAATCCTTTCTCCTTCGAGATCGGTCCCTCGCTGTTGAGGTCGAGGCCCATGGTGGAGAGTTTGACGCTGTGTTCGTACTTCGAGAGATTACCATTGCGCAGTTGCAAGTCCATCACACCGCCCAACGTATTGCCAAACTCGGCGGGCGCTGCTGCTGTGTAATAGTCGCTGTTGGCTATCAGGTTAGTATGGAGAGATGAGATGTCTCCCACTCCATGAGCCATGTTGTCGAAGTGAGCAGGCGCCGGCACCTCTACGCCCTCCAGACGATACATGGTCATCGAGGGAGCGTTGCCGTGGGTGGAAATGCCCGAATTGCTTTCGGAACCGGTGGTACCCACATATCGACGCACCACGCGACCTATGTCGTCCATCGTGCCACCGAAACGCTGGGCCTCTTCCACACTAATCATCTGTGCACCGGCCAAAGCGGTGGGGTTCAGCGGACGCGACTTATTCACCACTGGCTTAACGGTGACTTCGGTCATCTGCGATGTCTTTTCTCGCAGGTTGAAGGAGAGCACTATCTCGTGGCGACCAGCCACAAGCACCTCGACTTGTTGCTCCGTTTCGAAGCCCATGCAACGAGCCTCTACAGTGTATCGTCCTGTGGGAATGTTTTGCAAAAGAAAACGGCCGTCAATATCGGCAACAGCTGCGGCAGGCGTAGCGGTTCCTCCTTCGTTGACGATCGAAAGAACAGTTAGGTCGGAACCAAGCACTGCGACTGTGGCTCCTGTTAGGGGCTCGCCAGTCAGAGCATCCTTCACTTCGCCGCGAATCGATTCGGCATGTAAAGGCATCGCTGCCATCAGAAGCCACAGCAGGGACAAAATAGATAATCTTTTCATATTTTTAATTTGTGTAAAGTGTGATACATAAATAAGAATGTGGTTGCAAATAATACCAAGTCGGTAAGCGGCTGTGCCATAAAGACACCGCGGGCCTGATTGTCGGGCAGCAAAGATGGCAACAGCCATACGAGCGGCACAAGCAGGAGCAACGTGCGAGACAACTCGAGCCAAAAGGTGACAGCCGGCTTTCCCAGCGCCTGAAGGGTACTCTGGCAGGCGAACTGCAAAGTGGCGACAAAGAAGAAGGCAAATGAAATTCTCACCATTGGCACAGCCCAGGCTGCCATGTCACCGTTGCCCACCACCAGACGCACCACAGGACCAGTGACAAGTTCCATAACTGCCCAAACGGCCAACGACCAAACAAGCGTGGCTCGGAGGAGCAAACGAACGTTCTCTCGCACTCGCTCAGCCTGTCCGGCTCCCAGATTATAACTGGTAATGGACTGCGCACCGAATGCCATTCCATAGACCGGAAAATACAGAAAGTCGTGCAGCATGATGACGAGTGCCATTGTACCAATAGCTATCTCGCCTCCCAATTGGGCAAGCCTTGCATTGTAGATGCCGATTTGTGCTGTCTCGGACAGCATCATTGCCATGGGTGTAACACCCAGTGCCAAGCAAGGCAGCAGTAGTTCGGGCGTCAGTCGCAGATTTGCCTTGCGCAGTTTAAGATCGCTTTGTGATATGATGAAGTAAAGTGCCACTATGGTAGCTGCCAACTCAGCAATGGTGGTGGCCCAAGCAGCACCTGCAATGCCCCATCCGAAGGCGAAAATAAACACTGGGTCGAGCAGCATGTTCAGTCCGATGCCTATGCCCAGTATCGAGGCGGCCTGTCGCGAACGTCCCTGTGCCAGCAGGAAAGGAGCCAACCCAGATGCAACAATGCTCAGCGCATAGCCGGGTGTGGAGATGCGCAGATAGGTGACAGCCAGGGGCGATGTCAGTTCGTCGCCACCGAAGAGGCTTACCAGTTCGTAAGAGAATGATTCGAGGACGAGGCAAACCAAGAGTGCCAAAACGATGTCCAAGAGAATGAAATTGCCCAGTGTTCTCTCTGCCTTGTCTCGGTTGCCAGCTCCCAGTAGCCATCCTACTCGCGGCACGATGCCAGTGCTCACCAGTTCGGAGATAGCAAAGACGATGTATATAATAGGCACACAGATGCCCGAGGCTGTGAATGCCAATTCGCCCAAATCTGGGATATGAGCAATCCAGATACGGTCTACAAGGCTATTCAGCAGCAGAACGAACTGTTGCAGCACCACCGGCAAAGTCATTGAGACGAACAGCCGCGGTATCCTTTCTGTGCCTAAGGCGTTACTCAAAGTAGCTAATTACGTTTCTTTTAAATTCTTCGATGTCGAACGGGTGCTCCTCGCGGTGGAAGCTCAGACCTATCTGCTGCAACAGGGCATCAATCTGAGTAGGCATGATTTGCGAGAGCTCTGTCATGGTGTGCGGATGGTCGGGCCGTACGGACGAGAGCAGCCGGTAAGCAATCCACGCTCCTGTGGCCGTTTGCCAGCATACTGCATTCACTCCGTATCGAAGCCATGTCGCCTGATTCTGCGTGGTATTCTTAACCCAGTAGAGCTGGTCGGCCGTGTCCCAGAAGAGCATTCCCACGTGGTCCTCTCCCTGCAGGTTCTGCGGCACGGGAATGGCAAATATCTGATAGGTGGTCAGCGCCTTACCCTTTCGCAGACAATACTTCTGCAAGGCTGTGGGAGCCTGGAACAGGTAGGCAGTGCCCAGCAAATCGGGATTCGACATTATCATCGAGCCCAGTTCTTCGTGGTGGATGGGCAAGTAGTGGCGTGTGAAGCCATGATAGGTCAGTTTTATCGTGTCGCCATTGGCTGCCAGTTGCTTGTCCACTACGCGTGTACCCTGTGGTGTCACCACCACCTTCTCGGCGAAGACAGCTTCCTCGGCATACATGTAGGGCGACCACGTGCCGAACACCTGATGCTCGCGGCTGCGGGCATTGTCGTGCTCGAGTTCGAAGGCGTAGTGCGGTCCCTGTGGTTTATATTTCTGATATACGTGTTCGAGTATGCCGGGGTTAATGCCAAAGCCAAACATCACTCTGGAGCGGGTCTTCCAGCCGCACATCTCGCGCATCAGCTCCGTATAGTTGCTTGGTGTGGAGTCTATGTTTCCGATGCCGTCTTCGATGCCAACGTCTATGTAATCCAGTCCAAACCGGATGCAAAGTTTCGACAGCTCGATGCTATTGGCCAGGCTTGTGTTCACCACTACATCGAACTCGTCGGCATGCATGGGTAAATATTCCATCACGTCATTGCCGTCGGCTAAGTCGCAGGGTGTCAGCGTGTAGCTACCCTGCGGATCCTGCTCCAGAAGAATCTTCTCGAAGGCATGTGCAATGTTACCGTAACCGGCCAATAGTATTCGTTTCATTCTCAGTTTTTGCTATTTTCTGTGCATACTCACCCGTCAGTCGAGCCAACTCGGTCAACTGCTGCTCCGTATAGAGAGCGCTGCTGCCATCCACAGCTATTTCGTATCCGTCCTCACGCAGGATGATGATGGTCATAGCGTGCTCCAACGTCTTGTCGGGCTCTATGTGATAGCTCTCAAAGGACGTGCCATCCACCAAGAGGTATTCGTAGATGAAGGGGCCCTGCACGCTCAGCTCTGTGCCATTGTCGTCCAGACTGACGTCGAGGTCGCGCAGCAGATGCCGCACCGGATAGATGCGGTGGCGCATCGAACAGAAGAGGGCCGATTTGGTCTGTTGTATCAGTTGTGCAACACTCTGCTCGGGACTGACATCTATCGCCACGGGCAAACTTGTCAGGAAGTTGCCATACACGCGGTCAGTGAGCCGTCGGTCTGTGCGTCCGTG
This sequence comes from uncultured Bacteroidales bacterium, assembly GCA_902787575.1. Lineage (GTDB taxonomy): Bacteria > Bacteroidota > Bacteroidia > Bacteroidales > Bacteroidaceae > Physcousia. The sequence goes on from CADAGX010000022.1 coordinate 49,353, forward strand.
ATGCGTGGTAAAGAACACCACATTCTGCTGCCCGCTCATACGTCCAAGTGCCAGCGCATAGGCTGCATTGAAGATGATGGAGAAGTTGACGCCCAACCGCTTGCATCCTTCGTCTATTGGGCCGCAGTCGATATGTGGCCGCACACAGATGCAGTGACCGAAGGGATCGTCCGTCTGGTGGCAGAAGTCGGCAAACACCAAATCGTCTCCACCGAACTTCTGCATGTACACTTCCTTCGAATGCTGGTAGGCTTCGCTTGAGTAGGAGGCCACTTCGGCTTCGTTGAACTCGGCTGCAAGGTCACCCTGGTCGAACACGGGACGGCCGTGTAATGCATCCTCTATGTTGTTGAAAGCAGCCTTCACCGACAGGCCGTCGAAGAACATATGATGGAGCTGTACGCCCACAATCGTCTTGGTGGGAGTCGCCACCACATGCAGGCGTCCACAGGGCTCGTTGAAGAGGTCGAGGGGACGTATAAGTGCGTCTTTGCCACGCTCCCACTCCTCGTCGCTCATCTCTTGGCAGTGCACTGTGGCCGGCATTGCTGCGTCTTCGCAGACCTGCGGCACACCCTCGGCGTCGAGAATAAGGTGGATGTGAAAGTAGCGCTGAGCATCGAGCACTGCCTGGCATGCACTGAGCATTCTGTCGCTACTGCACTTGCTGCGAGGTACGTCCACACATACAGTCAGGTTGTACTGAGTCATCGTCGGGTCTTCGCTCCACTCCTCGTACATTTCCCACTGCATCGCATTCATCGGGTAAATGCGGCTGCGCAAATTATTCGTCATTAAATCTTCGCTCTGCATGTTTTCACGTGCAAAGATACGCATTATTTTTCAAATAATGTGTTAATCCGACAAATTTATAGCGCTGTCGGAGTTATTAGTTTGAAAAAGAGCGAAAAAAGTGAGGGCTGGACAGAACATGAATCAATACACCACTTCGTCCATCTGTGCGTCGTGTGGTTCGTAGGGTAAGTTGTCCACTATCTGACAGGGGAAGCAGACGGCCAGTCGGTGGGCCGACAATTGTGGAAGCAGGCGGTCGTAATATCCTCTTCCGCGGCCCAAGCGATGCCCCTGATGGTCGAAAGCACGGCCCGGCACCACCACGAGGTCCACTTCACGAAGGGTTGTAAAAGGCTGGCCAATGGGTTCTTCTATCCCGAAGGCTCCTCGTCGTGTCTCGTCTGAATAAGCTACCAATTGCAAGTCGTCACCGCACACCACAGGAAAGAGCACTCGCTTGCCATCTTGCAGGGCTGCAGTAAGTAGCGGGCGCACATCCACTTCGTCCGCCATCGGATAATAAAGCAGCACACAGGAGGCCTCGCACCAGCCTGACGAGTCGAGCACACGACGGCATATTTGTGCCGACTCCGATGCCCGTTCTGCATCAGTCAGCTGCATGATGCGCAGGCGGATTTCGCGTCGCAGTGCTGTCTTATTCATTTGTCAAAGAAATTTGGTTTGCGGCAGCGGGCTTCGGAGAGCGAGATGGTGGGTACGGCTGTATCCTCTTGCTGCAGCAACGCCTGACGCAGAGAAAGGTTGCGACGGGCATCGGCCTGTGTGTCGGGATTCAGGAACTGTGAAGCGAGCGGTGCGTTGGCGCTGGCATCCTTGACCCAGATAACCGGCCCGCCATAAACGGGTGCGATGCGCAGTGCTGTATGTCGTTCGCTGGTGGTGGCTCCACCTATCATTACTGGCACCTCTACCCCATTCTGCCGCAGCAATCGGACGGTGCGCACCATCTCCTCCAAACTGGGTGTGATGAGTCCGCTCAGGCCTATGACGTCGGGTTTCATCTCGAGTGCTTTCTCCACGATGGTCTCGGCCGGAACCATCACACCGAGGTCGATGATGTGGTAACCGTTGCAGGCCATCACCATCCCGACGATGTTCTTGCCGATGTCGTGTACGTCGCCCTTCACGGTGGCCAGCATCACTGTGCCTGCCGACTTGCCACTTGTCTGTTGTTGCTGCAGTGCGGGAGTGAGCAGGCTGACGGCTTGCTTCATCGTGCGGGCGGCCTTCACCACCTGAGGCAGGAACATTTTGCCCTCGCCGAAGAGTTGTCCCACGCGGCTCATGCCTTGCATCAGCGGCCCTTCTATCACGTCCACTGCACGTAGGCCCTCCTCGAGTGCCTCATTCAGGTCGTCGGCCAGCGTGTCGGAGCGGCCCGTCTCCAGCGCTCGTATGATGCGTTCAGAGGCCGAGAGCGCCTCGTGCTGCTGTGTGGGCTGAGCGGTGTCGGAGGCGGGTGCGGCGGCTGCTACCATCAGTTCTGAGGCCAGTGCAGTGAGCCGCTCGGTGTGCTGGGCTGAGGGTCGAAGCATGGCATCCTCTATGATGGACAGCTGGCGGTCTGGTATGTCGGCATACGAAACCTTCGAGGCGGGGTTTAGGATGGCAAAGTCGAGCCCTCGCTGCCTGGCATGATAGAGGAAGACGGCATGCATCGACTCGCGCAGATAGTTGTTGCCTCGGAAAGCGAAGCTGAGGTTGCTTACACCGCCGCTGATGTGCGAGTCTGGCATATGCTGGCGTATCCATTCGGTGGCTCGCAGGAAGTCGAGGGCATAGGCATCGTGCTCTGGCATTCCAGTGGCAATGGCCAGCACGTTCGGGTCGAAGATGATGTCGCTCGGTGGGAAGTCGGCTCGCGTGGTCAGCAGTTCGAAGGAGCGTCGGCAGATGTCGATGCGTCGCTCGAGGGTGTCGGCCTGTCCCTGTTCGTCGAAGGCCATCACCACCACGGCAGCACCGAAGCGGCGAATCATGCGGGCTCGCTCTATGAAGACCTCCTCGCCCTCCTTCAGGCTGATGCTGTTGACGATGCACTTGCCTTGCACACACTTCAGCGCCTCGAGCAGCACGTCCCATTTGCTGCTGTCCAGCATCACAGGCACGCGGCAGATGTCGGGTTCGGCTGCCATGAGCCGAAGGAAGTGAGGTAACTCTGTGGCTGCGTCGAGCAGGCCGTCGTCCATATTGATGTCCAGCACCATGGCTCCGTCTTCCACTTGCCGTCGCGCCACGTCCAACGCCTCGTCGTAAGCCTTCTCGCGGATGAGTCGCAGGAACTTGCGGCTGCCGGCCACATTGCATCGCTCGCCCACGTTCACAAACCCCACTTCGGGTGTCAGCCGCAGAACCTCGAGTCCACTCACGGTCAGTATGGGCTTCGGCTCGGTCAGTTGTCGCGGCTTGCGGTGTGTCAGCGGTTCCAGGGCGGCGATGTGCTGGGGTGTCGTACCGCAGCAGCCGCCTATGATGTTCACCAGCTGCTCGTCCACGAAGCGAGCCACTTCGGCAGCCATCTCGCTGGGCGACTGGTCGTACCCTCCCATCACGTTGGGCAGTCCGGCATTCGGATGAGCACTCACCCTCAGATGTGGCACCTCGGAGGCCAGTACACGCAGGCTGGGCAGCATCTCGGCTGCTCCGAACGAGCAGTTCAGGCCCACGCTGAAGAGCGGTGCATGCTCTATGCTGGCCACGAAGGCTTCTATGGTCTGTCCGCTCAGCGTGCGGCCCTGTCGGTCCACCGTAAGGCTCAGCATCAGAGGCACTCTTCGGCCTGTCAGCCTCATAGCTTCCTCGAAGGCGAAGATGCCCGCCTTGGCATTCAGTGTGTCGAAGATGGTCTCCAGCATCACGATGTCCGTGCCTGCCTCCAGCAGCGCCACCATCTGTTCGGTGTACGCCTCGCTGAGCTGGTCGAAGGTGATGGAACGGGCGGCCGGGTCGTCGGCATCGGGCGAGATGGAGAGCGTCTTGTTGGTCGGACCGACGCTGGCCACCACGTAGCGCGGTTTCTCGGGCGTGCTGAACTCCTGTGCCGCCTCTCGCGCCAAACGTACTGCAGCCGTGTTTATCTCCTTTATGAAGGCTTCGCAGCCGTAGTCGGCCTGCGAGATGCGCTGTGCATTAAACGTATTGGTGGAGATCAGGTCGGCTCCGGCCTGCAAGTAGCGACGATGTATGTCGGTTACCACGTCTGGACGTGTCAGGCACAGCAGGTCGTTGTTGCCGAGCAACTGCCCGGGGAGGTTGCCGAGTGCTTCGTTTCTGAAGTCCTCTTCGCGCAGCCCATACGTCTGAATCATCGTGCCCATGGCACCGTCCAGAAGAAGGAGACGGTCATTTATAGTCCATAGTCCATAGTTCATAGTTCATAGTCCATAGTTATTCCCCTTTAGGGGTTAGGGACTGTCCATAGTCCATAGTTATTCCCCTTTGGGAGTGAGCGCTGTCCTACTTTTTAAACTGTCTTTCCATCTCGCGGCGATCGTCCTTTGCCTTCAGGGTCTCGCGCTTGTCGTACTCCTTCTTGCCTCGAGCCACGTGCAGGTTCAGCTTGGCCAGTCCGTTCTCGTCGATGAAGAGCAGCACAGGCACCAGCGTGAAGCCCGGATTCTTCACGGCCGAGACGATTTTCCGTATCTCCTTGCGGTTGAGCAGCAACTTGCGTTCGCGCCGCTCCATGTGGTTGTTATACGAGCCCTGTTCGTAGTGCGCCACATACATATTCTTCACCCACACCTCGCCGTTCTGCACGTAGCAGTACGTATCCACCAGACTCGCCTTGCCGGCCCGGATACTCTTTATCTCCGTACCCGTCAGCACGATGCCAGCCGTGTATTTATCGAAGAGCAGGTAGTCGAACTCCGCCCGCTTGTTCTTAATCTGTACGCCCCTTTTCTGTGGCTCCGGTTGTGTCTTGCGGCCCATCACTCAGTCAGTTTTTCCGTTCAGGAGGCAGCGACAACGACGAAGTTCTCCAAGTGCTCGTCCACGTATCGGGCCACCAGTTCCGTCACCTCCTCCTCCATCTCCACGAAGCGGTCGTCCAAGTCGTCAAACTCGGGATACTGCTCAAAGAGCGCCATAAATTCCTCGTCAGTGCAATCGCGTTCCAACTCCTTGGCGTACTTCTCGTAGAGCCGCCGCCCGTCGTACACAAGGTTACGAAACTCGCGAGCGCCCCACTGGTTCATGGCCTTAGCGAAGGGGTTGAGGAAGATGAACGGTCCGTAGCCGTTGTGTATCAGTTGCACGAAGCCTCCGTCCATCACCTCCGAGCGGAACGTCTCGTATGCCAGCAGTGTTATCTGGTCGGCCGTCAGTTGCCCCATGTTCTCGGCCGTCAGTTGTCCACCCACAGCCTCCAGTATGCGTCCGCTCACCAGCCGTACGAATGCGTCCATTCCGCCGGCCGCCGCTGCTTTCAGGTCGCTGTCTTTGATAAGTACATCCATCGTCTTACGTCTGAAATTTTCTGCAAAGGTACGAATTCTGCAGGCAATACGCAACACTCAGCTCAAATTTAATTCACACGATCGACCCAGCGGCTGCGGACTCATCGCCGTGAATCGTTGCCCCACGCTCACCCTCTCGCCGATTTGTCCACGCGCGAACCGCTTTTAGGACCGAATTTCCACACGTCGCAGGCGCCCACGCGACGCGTCGCATTCATCTCTGCGACACGTGGCAAAGTTACGACATTGAGTATGCGGTTTTCGAATTTTAGCGTATCACTTTTGGTTCGCTATTATGAACTGTAACACTGTAACACTGTAACAATCGTAACGTTTGTGTCTGTATTTGTCGCGGGAAAGACGCAGGAAGGAAAGTATAGGAAAAGTGCATAAAACCCCCAACCCTTGCCACCTTCGGGCTACGCCCTCACCAATCGCTTGAACGCATAGCGCGCGATTGCCCTACCCGTGATGTCTACTATTCGCGAAGCACCTGGCTCGCTGTAGGGTCTTTGCTTGTCAAAGACCGCATGGCACGGGACACATCACCAGTGTCATGCTGACGAAGGAAGCATCTCACTCGCGATATGCTGTGTCGGACTTTGAGATTCTTCCTCCGCTTCGCTCCTTCAGAATGACACGAGAGACGAGCGACATGCCAAGGACTGAATGACACGAGGGACGTGCAGCCGGGCCAGCCAGAACAGCCTGGGACGGGCGATTTTTTTGAAAAATTCTTGCGCGAAAATTAGTAAAAGTGAGGAAAAAGTTGTATCTTTGTAGAGTGAAATAGAGTTGCCCCACAACCTATTTAAAAGGCTCTAAAAGACGATGACGAACACGGAGTGCTTCACGGAGTGCTTTACGGTTTACAAGGCTTCGGCCGGCAGCGGGAAGACGTTTACGCTGGCGGTGGAGTACATAGCCATGATGCTCTCGCAGCCGGGAGACACGGAGTATCAGCGGATTCTGGCCGTGACGTTCACCAACCTGGCTACGGCCGAGATGAAGTCGCGCATCGTGGAATATCTCTACGGGCTGGCACACTACGAGGCGGAATCGGTGCACAACGCTCACCTGCGCTCGGTGATGGTGCGCGTGGGCCGGAAGCTGACTTCGCTCGGACTGGAGTACGCCGAGAAGGACGTGGAGGAGCGAGCACGACGCTGCATGACGGCCCTGCTGCACGATTACGACCGCTTCCGCGTGGAGACCATCGACTCGTTCTTCCAGAGCGTGGTGCGCTCGCTGGCTCACGAACTGGGACTGAACGCACGGCTGCAGGTGGAGCTGAACGACAAACAGCTGGTGGCGAAGGCTGTGGACCGCGTGGTGGAGAACTTGCGCGACACGTCCGACGACCGTGTGCGACGCTGGGTGGACGAATTGGTGACGACAAGCATCGGAGAAGGGCGCTCGTGGGACGTGATAAAGACGGTGAAGACGTTCTCGGAGTGCATCTACGAGGAGAGCTCGAAGCGGATGCATGCGATTGTCGAATCGTCTAAGAAGGAAATGCAGGAGGCTGCTGAGCGGCTCGTGAAAGCAGTGGAACAGCAGACGCTCAACTTCGAGCGCATCAGTCGTGGCAGTACGTTCAGGGCGTTCCTCGAGAAAGTGAAATGTCTCGAGCAGGCTCGGGTATCAGACACCATGCAGCGCGTATCTGAGGGCGAATGGGACTTGCTCTTGCGCGCTGCTGACAAGAAAGGTGCGGAGGCCGACCTTCTGACTGCGGAGGCTCAGGTCACGTCCGAGGCTTTGGCACAGCTGCTGGAGACGTACCGCACGCTATATGCCGATGCTGAGACGGCTCGACTGACACTGCGACACATCAACGAGTTGCTGCTGCTGGGCACGGTGGAGGACACGGCCAGCGAGATAGCCGAGGAGAACAGCCAGTTTCCTCTGAGCCGCACGCCCGCCCTGCTGAGCCAACTGGTGGGCAGCGAGGATTCGCCCTTCGTCTTCGAGAAGGCCGGCACACAGTTCCGACATGTGATGATAGACGAGTTTCAGGACACAAGCCGGCTGCAGTGGAACAACTTCCGCGTGCTGCTGCTCGAATATCTGGCATCCGGCGGCTCTAACCTGGTGGTGGGCGACGTGAAGCAGAGCATCTACCGCTGGCGCAATGGCGACTGGAAGATACTGCAGGGTATCGACTCGGACACCTCGCTCCCCGTAAGGCCCAGAAGCGTCCAGCTGGACACCAACTTCCGCAGCCTGCCCAAGGTGGTGGACTTCAACGGCCAGTTCTTCCACGAGGCTGCACAGCTGCTCGACAATCTGACACCGCCCTCGCACACCATCGCAGACATCTATGCCGACGTGATGCAGAAGACACATCGGAGCGACGGCGAAGGATACGTGCGCGTGCAGATTTTTAGCGAAGAGAGAGCCAGCGACGAGGCTTACATCCGCCACACGGTGGAGGCCATGATAGAACAGACGGAGCGACTCTTCCAGCTGGGCATCAGGCCCGAAGACATAGCCATACTGGTGCGATTCAACAAGACGGGAGCCATGCTCATCGACTACTTCCGCCAGATGGCACCGCACCTGACGCTGGTGAGCAACGAGGCATACCTGCTGGAGGCCAGTTCGTCGGTGCAGACCATCGTGGCAGCCCTGCGGTTGCTCTCGAAGCAAAACGAAGACGACCGCCTCACCGAGCGGCAACTCTGCAAATACTGGCTCTCGAGCGGCGGGAACCTCAAAGTGGAGCCCGAGCAGTGGGCTCTCTCCGACCCGCAGACACTGCTTCCCGCCGAATTTACTGAGCGACGTAGCGAACTGGCCCGACTGCCGCTCTACATGCTCTGCGAGGAGCTGTATCGCATCTTCCGGCCCGCAGAGGCAGAGGGACAGGACGCCTACATGATGACCTTCTTCGATGAGCTGCAGAACCACCTGCGCAACGCACAGCCCGATATCGCATCGTTCCTGCAGGCGTGGGACGAAGTCATCCATACACGTTCCATACCGAGCGGCAACATACGCGGCATACGCATTTTCACCATCCACAAGTCGAAGGGCCTGCAATTCCCGGTGGTATTCGCACCCTTCATGGATTTCGAAATCGAGGGCGACCGACGTGGCAGCCAGTTGTGGTGCAGAGCCAGCGACAGCCGTTTCAACACACTGGGCCCGCTGCCTGTGAGCATGTCCTCCTCGCTGGAGCGGACATACTACGGCGAGGCCTATGCCGATGAGCACTTCCAGCGGCGCGTGGATGCGCTGAATACGCTCTATGTGGCTTTCACACGCGCAGAAGATAACCTCTTCGTGTGGGGCATGACACCTCGCAAACGCAAGGACGACGCAACGATAGAACGAGACTCCACGGTGGGCGACCTGATACGCACCTGCATTAAGCAGATGGGCCATAGCACGCGGCTCGAGAACGAAAGCCTGCTCATGGAGTGCGGCACACCTACCCTATCCGCTCGTCAGACCAGCGAGGAAGGACGCATGAGCACACGAGGCAGCAACCTAACGATGCGTGTGGAGACATTTGCTCCGCGACTGAATTTCCTACAGAGCAACGAGAGTCAGCGATTCGTGGCATCTTTGGGCGACGAAACGGCCGACAGCCAGACATACACCGACATTGGCAAAATCATGCATTTCGTGCTCAGTCAGGTACGCACCCTCGACGATGTGCCACGCGTGCTGGAGGCCTGCCGAAAGGATGGTATCATCGAGGATGAACGAATGAGCAAGAGGGTCTTCGAGAGGTTGAACAAAGGCTTCAGCAACCCGAAAGTAAGGCATTGGTTCACAGACGGAGATGCAATCAATGAAAATAACATCATCGGCTGCAGTCGTCACCGTCCCGAACAGAAGGTTCACCGCCCCGACCGTGTGGTGCTGACAGACACAGATGTCACAGTCATCGACTATAAGTTCGGCCGCAAGAATACTGACTACCACAATCAGGTTCGCGCCTACATGGATCTGCTCCACCAGATGTATCCGACCCGCCATGTGGAGGGCTATCTCTGGTACGTCTATAGCGGCGAAGTGGTGTCCGTGCCCGAGACGGATAATATATAATGTAACGCAAACGATTTCTTGGACGTGGAAACAACGCATAATACCTTCCTCTCTCTGGTTGCCAAAGACCTGCTCGAGCGCTTCGGTTCCGACATGCACAGCGTCACCGTGGTGTTTCCGAGCAAGCGTGCGGGACTCTTCCTGACACAGGAACTCGAACGACTGAGCGACACTCCCGTCTGGGCACCTACGTACACCACCATGGGCGACCTCTTCCAGTCGCTCTCCACGCGTCTGACAGCCGACCCGATTGATGCCATCTGCACGCTCTACGACATCTACCTGCAGCACGTGGGCCCCGACATTGCAGCACAGGAAGGAACGGAGGCGCTGGCTCGTGAGACGTTAGACCGCTTCTGGGGCTGGGGCGAGGTGATTCTGTCGGACTTTGACGACATAGACAAGCATCTGGCCGACGCCGACCGCATCTTCAAGCATGTGCGCGAACTGGCCGAGCTGGACGGAATAGATTTTCTGGACGACGAACAGAAGCAGGCGCTGGTGCGATTCTTCAGTTTCTTCTACACGGCCGATGACAGCTTGCTGCGGCGTCGTTTCCTCCGACTCTGGGATAAGATGCCTGCCATATACAACGAGCTACGTCGCCGCCTGACGGAGGAAAATTACCTCTGGGAGGGAGCTCTCTATCGCGAAGCTATCGACAACATCCATCGCCGCCCGGAGCTACTGGAACAATGGCAGACGGTCTGCTTCGTGGGCTTCAACGTGCTGAACAACGTAGAGGAGAAACTGATGCAAGCACTGGCCCCGCGCTCGCTCTTCTACTGGGATTACGACCGCTACTACACCGACAATCCGCAGCAGGAGGCCGGCGAATTTATGCGGCGCAACCTCCGCCTCTTCCCTTCGGCACTTCCTGCCCATCATTTCGACAACCTGCGCCACCTGAGCGATGTGAAGTTCGTCTCTACGATGACCGACAATGCTACCGCGCGATACGCCACGAGTTGGTTGAGACAGCCGCTCGACAAGGCACTTCCACGCAATGCCATCGTGCTCTGCAACGAGCATCTGCTGCAGCCGCTTTTGCACTCCATCCCATCGGACGGCACACCCGGCTCACCAAGCGAGATAAACATCACCATGGGCTTCCCGCTCTCTGAAACTCCCGTCTACGGACTGGTGACAGCGCTCTATGCGCTGCAGACGGAGGGCTGGGACGAGAGGCGCAAGCGCTTCCGCCTGTCGTATCTGCAGGCGTTGCGCAATCATCCCTACTACGACATTCTTGGCCCCGAACGTGTGGAAAGCCGCTGCGGCGAAGGTCAGGTCGCACTCTTCGCCTACCTCATTGAGTGCGTCGAGCAGGTGGGAATGGAGCTGGCAAAGGAGCAGACCAACGATGTGTACGCCCAACTTTATGCCGAGAGCGTGTTCCAGACACATCGTGTGCTGCAGAAATTCCAACAGCGACTCTTTCGCTCCGCCTCGCCACTCTCTGTCAGCGACATTACGATGCGTCGCCTGCTGCGGAGTGTGCTCGCGGCTGTGAACATCCCATTCCACGGCGAACCGGCCAGCGGCCTTCAGATAATGGGAGTGCTCGAGACGCGCTGTCTCGACTTCAGCCACTTGCTGATGCTCTCGGTCGAGGAGGATGCGCTGCCACGCCCAACAGTGCAGAATACGATGCTTCCGCCTTTGGTGCGCGAAGTGTACGGACTCACAACGCTGCGCCACAAAATCTGCATTTACGCCTATTATTTCTATCGACTCGTGCAGCGAGCCGAACACCTCACATGCGTCTATAACTCCAATTGCACGGGCGTTAGCCGCCACGAGCCCTCTCGCTTCCTGCTCCAACTGCTGGCCGAAAATACAGCCTCCGAACTGCCCATCCAGAAGTTCCAGCTGCAGAGCCTGCCGTCGGTACAAGCCGCAAGTGCGATTACTGCACGTGCCAGCGAAAATGCGACACGTCGCCTGAAAGAAAAGTACACGCAGTTTTCATCAGCGCCACACGTGCTAAGTCCGACGGCCATAAATACCTTCATGCGCTGTCGTCTGCAGTTCTATCTGAAGTACGTGGCCGAAATCCGAAAACAGGACGAAGAAACCGACGAGGTGGACGCCAGTGTACTGGGTAACATCTTCCACGACGCAGCTCAGATACTATACGAAGATATTACTACACGCAACGGCAGCCGAACGGTGGAGGCCGCCACCCTATCCATGCTTCGGGAGAAAGGAAGCAAGGCACTGCGTCGTTACGTTGACATCGCTTTTGACATCAACGTCTTTCACCCGCTGCGGCTCGAAAGCGAAAAACGACAGCGCATCCGTCAGCTGCTCTCGGCTGGCTCGCTGGACGTAGTATACGAAGGTCAGGCCATCATCGTCCGCGACGTGGTGCTCCGCTATCTGCGAAGCCTTTTGTACCACGACAGAGTCAAAGCGCCCTTTGCGATGCTCGGCATGGAGCTGGACTGCAGTCACGATTTCACCGTCACGACCGACGAAGGCAATTTCACGGTTCGCATCGGAGGCCGCATAGACCGTCTCGACCGTCTCGCAGATGGGACAACGCGTATCGTGGATTATAAGACCGGCCGCTCGAGCAACACCGACACAACGCTGGATGCTGTGTTTGCTCGCGGGAAGTCGCACCCCGACTACATCTTCCAGACTTTCCTCTACGCACTGACACTGCTGCGCTCTGGCGTTTGCGATGGTAAGGGGCCAGTGGAGAATGTGCTTTTCTATGTGCGCGATGCCTACCGCGACGACTACAAGCCGCATATCATCGTGAAGGACGATGCCGACGGCCGTGAACCGACAGCCGACTTCCGCCAAATTGCAGACAGATTCGAGCAGGAACTGCAGAACGTGCTCGCCGAAATCTTCAGTCCGCACACCACTTTCTGCCAGACAGACGAAGCGGAAGTCTGCCAGAAGTGCGACTTCTGCCTGCTATGCGGCCGCAAATCCAGAGAGCAGGCGTGATGCATTCCGCCCGAAGCGACAGAAAAATTACAAATTCTGGTCCGAAGATTTGGCGGTTCCCCATTAAAATCGTAATTTTGCACAAAGTTTTGCACGTGCGATGCAAAGCAATGATGGTTCGGTAGCTCAGTTGGATTAGAGCAGCAGCCTTCTAAGCTGCGGGTCAAGGGTTCGAGCCCCTTCCGAATCACACTTTTTTTCTTAATACTAACGAAAACGACTTTATTCTACACTCATCATCATGAATTCTGAGAAAGGAAACAGAGGCTATCTGGCTGCGATTGTGCTTGTGGCTACGCTCGGCGGACTGCTTTTCGGCTATGATACGGCCGTCATCTCTGGGGCGGAAAAAGGTTTGCAGGCTTTCTTTATGGGAGCGGAAGACTTCACGTACACCAACGCGATGCATGGTTTCACGTCGGCCTCGGCCCTCATCGGATGCATCATTGGTTCGGCGCTGAGCGGACTGCTGGCCACAAGGCTGGGACGTAAGCGAGCACTGCTGGTGGCTGGCTTGCTGTTCTTTGTTTCTGCGCTCGGCAGCATGAATCCCGAGTTCCTGTTCTTCGAGAAAGGCAAGCCCACGCTGGCATTGCTCTGCGCATTCAATATCTATCGCATAGTCGGCGGCATCGGTGTGGGCCTCGCTTCAGCCATCTGCCCCATGTATATCGGTGAGATTTCGCCTTTCAATATCCGCGGAATGCTGGTCAGCTGGAACCAGTTTGCCATCATTTTCGGGCAGCTTGTCGTGTACTTTGTCAATTTCCTCATTCTGGGCGAACACACCAATCCTGTCATTGAATCGGTGGGACGAGGTGTCAATCAGATTGTGGCAGGCAGCGACCCTTGGACCATCAGCACAGGATGGCGCTATATGTTCGGCAGCGAGGCAGTTCCCGCAGGCATTTTTGCCATTCTCATCTGCTTCGTGCCTGAGACGCCGCGTTACTTGGTGATGATACGACAGGAGGGACGCGCACTGGCCATACTCGAGAAAATAAACGGCACCAGCCGCTCACAGCAAATTCTCAGCGAGATACGCGAGACCATAAGCGAGCGTCGCGAGAAACTCTTCGCCTTTGGTTGGCTTTGCATCTTCATCGGCATTATGCTCAGCGTCTTCCAGCAGATTTGTGGCATCAACGCCGTTCTCTATTACGCACCGCGTATCTTCGGCGACATGGGAATGACGAACCCGATGGTAAACACAGTAGTGATGGGAGTCGTGAATATTATCTTCACACTCGTAGCAGTCTTTACGGTGGAGCGACTTGGTCGCAAACCGCTGTTGATAAGCGGCTCGCTGGGCATGGCACTTGGGGCCTTTGGCGTAGCGCTCACGTTCGGACACGCAGGAATGGAGTTGCTGACCATGCTTTCCATAATGTTATACTCGGCATCGTTTATGTTCTCTTGGGGACCGATTTGCTGGGTGCTGATAGCTGAGATATTCCCTAACACAATTCGCGGCGCAGCCGTGGCAATTGCGGTAGCATTCCAGTGGATTTTCAATTTCATCGTCTCCTCCACATTCGTGCCCATGTTCAATATGCATCTGACGGCCGGCGACCATTTTGGCCACTGGTTCACCTACGCTCTCTACGGCACCATCTGCGTTGTGGCAGCCATCTTCGTATGGCGCCTCGTGCCGGAAACGAAAGGCAAGACGCTCGAGGAGATGTCTCGCATGTGGAAAAAAGCATAACGTATGAAGAAGAGTAAATACCTGCTGGGCTTTGACGTCGGCAGTTCGTCGGTAAAAGCTGCGCTCGTGGACGCAGATGAAGGTACGTGCGTGGCCTCTGCATTTTATCCCGAGAGCGAGGCACCGATAAAGGCTGTTCGTGCCGGTTGGGCCGAGCAGTCGCCCGACGACTGGTGGACATATCTGAAAAATGCCCTGATGCGAGTTATGCACGACGCACAAGCTACGGGCGACGACGTGCTGGCAATCGGCATTTCATACCAGATGCACGGACTTGTATGCGTAGGTAGCGACATGAAGCCGCTGCGAGATGCCATCATCTGGTGCGACTCGCGAGCTGTGCCATACGGCGAGCGTGCATTTGCCGAACTTGGCAGCGAGAAGTGTCTCAGCCACTTGCTCAATTCTCCGGGCAACTTCACTGCAGCCAAGCTGGCTTGGGTGAAGGAAAACGAGCCGCAGATCTTCGAGAAGATACATAAGATAATGCTGCCGGGCGACTACATCGCTCTGCGTCTGACGGGCACTTGCAACACCACTGCCAGCGGCCTCTCGGAGGGTATGCTGTGGGACTTCAAGATGCAGCAGCCCGCATCGTTCCTGATGGACTATTATGGTTTCCCTAACTGCCTGTTGCCCGATGTGGTTCCAACCTTCGCAGTGCAGTCGCAACTAAGCACCGCCGCTGCTGCTGAACTTGGTTTGAAGGCCGGCACACCCGTTGGCTACCGAGCCGGCGACCAGCCGAACAACGCCCTCTCGCTGAATGTCTTCGAACCGGGCGAGTTAGCTGCCACTGCGGGCACCTCGGGCGTCGTCTATGGCGTGCTGGGCGAAATAAACTACGACCCGAGATCGCGAGTAAACACGTTTGCCCACGTCAATCATACCGCCAGCCAGCCGCGACTCGGCGTGCTGCTGTGCATTAACGGCACGGGCATACTGAACGCTTGGATGCGTCGCACCGTTGCTCCCGAGGGCGCCAGCTATGCCGAGATGAATCGTTTGGCGGAAAGTGTGCCAGCCGGAAGCGAGGGCGTGTGTGTCATACCCTTCGGCAACGGCGCCGAACGTGTGCTTGAGAACCGCGAGACGGGCTGCTCCGTCGTGGGGCTGAATTTCAACCGCCATTCGCGAGCCCATCTGCTTCGTGCCGCACAGGAAGGTATCGTGTTTGCTTTCTGCTACGGCATGGGCATCATGCGTGAAATGGGCATGAAGATAGAACGCATCCACGCCGGACGAGCCAACATGTTCCTCAATCGCGTCTTCCGCGAGACGCTTGCCGCCACCAGCGGCGCCACGATAGAACTGCTGGACACGGATGGCGCAGTGGGTGCCGCCAAGGGTGCCGGCTTGGGTTGCGGCCTTTATGCCAACACACACGAAGCGTTCTCCTCGCTCCGCCGCCTCGAAACGGTGGAGCCCGACGCGCAGTTGCTACAGCCCTGCTTCGACGCCTACGAAAGATGGAAGTGCGAACTCGAGAGAATCACTGGCAAAGCATAATTTTTAACGTATACTATTTATGGCAAGAGAGTATTTTCCTTTTATCGGCAAGGTGCCGTTCGAGGGACGTGACAGCAAGAACCTGTTGGCATTTCACTATTACGACGCAGACCGCGAAGTGATGGGAAAGAAAATGTCCGAGTGGCTGAAATTCGCTATGGCGTGGTGGCACACGCTGGGACAGGCCAGCGGCGACCAGTTTGGCGGCCAGACAAGAATTTACGAGTGGGACAAGGCCTCCGACCCCATTCAGCGTGCAAAAGACAAGATGGACGCTGGTTTCGAACTGATGGACAAACTGGGCATTAACTACTTCTGTTTCCACGATGTGGACCTTGTGGAGGAAGGTGCCGACGTGCAGGAATACGAGCGCCGCATGGCCATTATCACAGACTACGCGCTCGAGAAGATGAAGGCTTACCCGCAGATCAAGTTGCTCTGGGGCACCGCAAATGTGTTCGGTCACCGTCGTTACATGAATGGCGCTGCCACGAACCCCGACTTCGACGTGCTGGCTCGTGCTGTGGTGCAGATAAAAAACTCGATCGACGCCACCATCAAGCTGGGCGGCACGAATTACGTCTTTTGGGGCGGCCGCGAGGGTTACTGCTCGCTGCTGAATACAGACCAGAAACGCGAGAAGCAACATCTGGCTACGATGCTTCGCGCTGCTCGCGACTACGGCCGCGCACATGGTTTCAAAGGCACGTTCCTCATCGAACCGAAGCCGATGGAGCCCACGAAACACCAATACGATGTGGATACGGAGACCGTCATCGGATTTCTCAAGGCTAACGGGCTGGACAAAGACTTTAAGGTTAACATAGAAGTGAACCACGCAACGCTGGCCGGGCACACGTTCGAGCACGAACTGGCCGTGGCAGCAGACAACGACATGCTCGGTTCCATCGATGCCAACCGCGGCGATGCGCAGAATGGCTGGGATACCGACCAGTTCCCCATCGACAATTTCGAACTGACACAGGCCATGATGGAAATCATACGCAACGGTGGTTTCAAGGATGGAGGCACGAACTTCGATGCCAAGCTACGCCGCAACTCCACCGACCCCGAAGATATCTTCATCGCACACATCAGTGGAATGGATGCATTGGCCCGCGCCTTGCTGAATGCAGCCGACATCCTGCAGAACTCGCCGCTACCTGAGATGAAGCGCGCGCGGTATGCAAGTTTCGACAGCGGGATAGGCAAAGACTTCGAGGACGGGAAACTCTCGTTCGAGCAAATCTACGAGTACGGCAAAGCCAACGGCGAACCCAAACAGACGTCGGGTAAGCAGGAGGCCTACGAGACAATCGTGGCACTATACGCGAAGTAGCCGCATGCGACGTGTCGCATGAACGAAAACTACACGTAGTTTTGAGTGAAACTACGTGTAGTTTTTTTATTCCTTGCCGTGCTATTTTTCTTGCGTAGTGCGGCAAGTCAGACGCACTGCTTTCAGAACTCCAAATCCGCCCAGATGGGATTGTGGTCGCTCAGCGGAGCGTCGGGAATGTCGGGCTCGTAATGAGTCTGCAGCACCTGAAAATGCTTGCTAAGGAACATGAAATCGATGGTGGGCGCATTCTTCGGCAAAATCGTAGAATAGCAATGCACAGTGTATCGCACGCCAGTGTGCTTGGGCGACATGAAGTAGGCATCGCGCAACACGTAAGGATTACCCACGATGGCCGAGTAAGCATCCGAGCCACGTGTAGTGTTGAAGTCGCCAGCCACAAAGGCCGGATACTTGCCCGCTATCTTCTGCAGCATCCCGGGTAACATTCGACCACTCTCGCGTCGCGCCACCTGACCCCTGTGGTCGAAGTGAGTGCTCGTGGCCACAAAAATCTGTTTCGTCTGCTTGTCGCGCAACTTTATCCACGTGGCCACGCGCGGGAAATAGGCGTCCCAACTTTTGCTGCCCACCGAATCAGGCGTTTCGCTGTACCAGAATGTGCCGTGCGCCAGCTCATCGTATTTGTCCTTGCGGTAGAAAACAGGCGTCATCTCGTCGCGATCTGGATTTCCCATGCGGCCCTGTTCGCGGTGGCCGAACTGTGGCAGCCGCTCCACGATGTCGGGCAGCATTTCGGTGGTCACTTCCTGAAAACAGACGATGTCGATGTTGTTGTCGAGTATGTACTGGCATGCTCTGTCACGACGTGACTCCCACGATGCGCCGATGGGCACATCATCGCTCGTCTTAATTCGGATATTGTAACTGCACAAACGTAACCGAGTCGGCTCGCTCTTCTTGGCACCGCACATCAGCGGTACAAAGAGGACGAAAAGAAGAATTAAACGTTTCATGCTGAAATCTGTTTTTACGTGTACCTTATTATATATTACGCATCAGAATTCCAAATCTGCCCAGATGGGATTGTGGTCGCTCAGCGGCTCGTCGGGAATATCCTTTTCGAAATGTGTCCGCGTCACCTGAATTTGTTCGCTCACAAACATGAAATCACCACGCGGCGCTTCCCACGGAGCAATTTTCGAGAACTGTTGGTAGGTATATCTCACACCGGTATGACGCGGAGACATATAGTAGGCGTCGCGCAGCACGTAGGGGTTGCCCACGATGGCTGCATATCCCGGATGATTCTCCGACATATTGAAGTCACCGCCCAGCATGGCCGGATTCTTGCCCGCAATCTTTGCCGTTTTGGCAACGAGCAGTTTGCCGCTCTCGGTGCGTGCCAGATTGCTGCTCAATGGGAAGTGAGTACTCAGCGCTATGAAAACACGTTTCGTCTGCTTGTCGCGCAGTTTCACCCACGTGGCAATACGTGGAATGGGCGTGTCCCAGCACTTGCTGCCCACCGAATCTGGGTGCTCGCTGTACCAAAACGTGCCGTGCGCCAGTTCGTCGTACTTCTCCTTCAGGTAGAAAACGGGCGTCATCTCGTCGCCGGTGGGGGTGCCACGCCTGCCTTGCGCCACGTAAGCGTACTCGGGCAGCCGCTCGGCCATCTCGGGAAGCATGCTTGTGGTCACTTCCTGAAATCCCACCACGTCGAGCTTATTAGCTCGCAGGTACTGGCAAACCCGGTCGCGCCGAGATTCCCAACTCGCGCCGATGGGAATATCTTTCTTCGTGTTAAGTCGCACATTGAAACTGCACCAGCGCACGTGTGTTGGCGTCGTTTTTTTGGCCTGCCCAAGCAGCGGCGTTAGCACTGCAAGCAGAAGAAACAGTTTTTTCATATCACTAAACAATTCTAATGTGTCAGAATTCTATATCCGCCCAGATGGGATTATGGTCGCTCAGCGGCTTGTCGGGAATGTTCTGCTCGAAATGAGTCTGCAGCACGCGGATTTGCGGAGTTACGAACTGAAAATCTATACGGTGCGCTTTATCCGGCTCAATCCGCGAGAAACTGTGGAACGTGTAGCGGACGCCCGTATGCGGAGCCATGAAGTATGTGTCGCGCAATATGTAAGGCGAACTGACAATGGCTGCGTAACCTTCGGTCGTATCTGTCAGATTCAGGTCGCCGCAGAAGAAAGCCGGCCGCTTGCCAGCGATGCTCTGCAGTTTGGCAGGCAGCAAAAGTCCGCTCTCGCGTCGAGCTATCTGGCCCTTGTGGTCGAAGTGCGTGCTCATCACCACGAATTCTTGCTTCGTCGCTTTGTCGCGCAGCATCATCCACGTGGCAATGCGCGGATGAGCGCCGTCCCAGCCGCGACTGCCCACCGAATCGGGCGTTTCGCTGAGCCAGAACGTGCCGTGCTTCACTTCCTGATATTTATCCTTGCGGTAGAAAACAGGAACCATCTCGTCGCGCTGCGTGTTGCGACGTCCCTGAGCCACGTAAGCGAAGTCCGGCAATCGCTCTGCCAAGTCCGGCAACATGCTGGTTGTCACTTCCTGCATACAAACTATGTCGATGCCGTTGTCGTGTATCCAGTCGCAAACACGGTCGCGACGCGACTCCCACGAACAACCTATCTCGGCATCTGCGGCAGCATTCACACGAAGGTTGAAACTGCACCAGCGCATTTTTGTCGGCGCCGTCTTCTTAGCTTGTCCGAACAGTGGCATTAGCACCGCGAGGAGCAATAACAATTTTTTCATGTCGCTAAGAATATTTTTGTTACACAATTCTCTGATTCTGCAAGGTTAGAACTGCAGGTCTGCCCAGTGCGGATTGTGATCGCTCAGCGGAGCTTCCAGATTCTCCTTTTCGATGCCAGTGCGGAGCACTTTAATCTGCGGGGTGACGAAGATGAAATCTATCTTCGAAGCCTTTCCTGGCTCAACTTTCTCGTATCCGTGGAAACTATAACGCACGCCCTTGTGCTCAGGCGACATGAAATAGGCGTCGCGCATCACGAATTCGCTGCCCACCATCGTGGCGTAAGCAAGGTTTCTGTCTGTGATATTAAAGTCGCCGGTCACGGCAGCGGGTTTCTTGCCCACAATTTCCTTAATCTTCTGCATGATAAGCTTTGCAGATTCCACGCGAGCCTTCTGGCCCATGTGGTCGAAATGCGTATTGACGGCCATGAAAACCTTACCTGTCGCAAGGTCTTTCAGTTTTACCCAACTTGCCACACGAGGCAACGCTGCGTCCCAACCTTTACTTCCGGGCACGTCGGGCGTCTCGCTGAGCCAGAAATTACCGCGTGCCAATGCTTTGTATTTGTCCTTGCGGAAGATGACAGGCGTGTATTCGCCGCCTTCTTTTCCATCGGTACGGCCCACACCCACATAATCGTACTGCGGCAGGCGCTCCAGCACGTCCATTAGCTGCTTATGCGTCACTTCCTGCATACCGCAAACATCTATGTTATTGTCCAAAACCCACTGACAGCAACGGTCCTTTCGGCTTTCCCAACCGAAACCGCGGTCGCTGTCAACCTTGGCAATACAGCGGATATTGTACGTACACCAACGCACATTTGCAGTTTTTGCCTTCTTTGCCATTCCTGGCACGCACACCAGTGCGACCATCATCATTAGAAAAATCTTTTTCATCGTCTTTTAGTTTTAAAATGGTTGTTTATAGATTTAGTTTTCGTTATATCGTAATTCTGTGTTTGCCTGCGGCGAGTGTCTGTCCGATGCCTGTCTTTGGATTTACGAAACGACAAGTCGTGGCCTGCGGCACTGTGATGCTGAAGACTGTGTGCTCGCCTTTCGTCTGATACGACACGCCGATTGTGCCGCGCACCGTGGGAACAGTGATGCTGGCACGCTTGAAACAGACAGGTTGTGGCTTTACTTGGAACTCCTGCCACCCGGCCTTTGTGGGAGAAATACCCATCAGGTACTGTGCTATGACGGTCAGCGCGCCCCCACTCCACGCGTGGTTTACGGTGCCGCCGCTGAAGCCTTTGTCGGCGCTGCCCCACCCTTCGTAGAGTGTGGTGTGAAGCGGGTCTTCCACCATCTCGCGGTAACGCTCACGACCACGTTCCATGGCATACTCTCCCTCGTTCATCATGAAGAGTGCCTCCATCACATATTTCTCCATGTAAGGGCTCGCGTGTTTTTGCGTGTGCAGCAGCTGTGTAATCTGCGGCCACTTTTCTCTCTCTGCAATGCCAGCCACTACGGCCAGCGCCTGAACGCGGTCGTCTGTGTCGCCTTGGTAGTCGGGATGACGATAGGCAGTGCCATTCCAACACGCATTGTATCCCTTCTTTACTGCGGCCATGAAGTTTCTGTACGTCTGCGCTTCCACAGGCAAAGCCAGCAAGTCGGCCATTTGAGCCGCCGAGGCCAGCGCCAAGTAATGCCATCCGGCATAGATGAGTCGCATGTCGCGGTGGTTGCCCCAGTCTCCCCAGTTCCACTCGCCCTTATATGCGGCCGTCAGTCCGGAATCTTCCAGACGCCAGCGGCTAAGATAGGCTTTCACGTGCGGATAGACGCGTTCCACGATAGCCGTGTCGCCCGTTTGCATAAAGTAATTCCAAAAGCCGTAGAGGCTTATGCTGGCCAGCATTTGCGACGGCAGTTCTGTGTCGTAGGTTCCAGGAATTGGCGCGTGGAGGACACCGTCCGGCCGCTGGAATTCGCAAAGCTCCAGCATACCTTTTTTCATCAGCGCGTGGGCGCGCGTATCGAACGTGTAGAAAGCTTCGCCAGTGAGTGACGTTTCGTCGCCCCACCACTGCGAGCGTTCACGGTCCGGGCAGTCGTAATAAGTATCCCGCATGTTCACATGCAGGGTTCTCAAGGCCTTCAGCCAATATTCGTTGTAGAAGTTGTCGTCGCAACTGAACGTGCCTTCCGCATCGCTGTCGTATGCCGTCTGCCGATACATGAGTTGTTTGAAAATAACTCCATGCGGCACGATGAGTTGCAGCTCGTCGCCGTTCATCCAACCGAGCGACTCGTATTGCTGGCTGCCGCGCCGTGTGATGTATTCGGCGTGCACACAGACTTCAGTTCCCACTTGCGGGTGGTCCGTCTGAATGTAGATGTTGTGGCCGCCTTCTGTGTCCGAAACGGAAATCCACGGCGTAATGTGCATATTATAAGGCAGTCGCGCCACAATCGTGTCGGCAACCTGTCCTTTTCGCGTCTCGTATTTTGCACGTTGCAGTCCGTAGTCCTTCCACTGCGGTATGGGACGCTCCACGAGTCCGTTCCAAGGTGCGTCGCCAGCCTGTCCGATTTCGCGTGACGCTGTAAAGCCGTGCAGCACATCGTCTGTCTGCCAGCCGTCGATATCGCGGCGAGCATCAAAGAGAATGTTTGATTCCGGCAAGCGCCAGTTGGTTTGCGGCCCCTCGCATGTGGAATACGCCGGATGCAGGCGACTCTGCCACGAAGCATCGCTCAGCAAGCCAATAGTCGGAGCAGAAAACAGCAATCCTGCCTTGCCACTGTTGATGTGGCTCATGCCGTTCCGGCCGAAGTGCCACACGAGAATGGCCAGCCGGTTCGTGCCGCGCCGGAGGAAAGGCGCCAGTTCCAGCTTGTCGAAGTAAGAATCGCGAGGCGACGGCCCACGTTTCAGTCCGCCCTCGAAGACGATAAGTTTTCCATTGAGCCAAATCCAATATTTGCTGTCGGCCGCTACCAGTGCTTCCACGCTTTCGGGCACAGCGTCGAGCGTGACGTTCCGGCGGAAAGCAAGCCAAGTATTCATCGCGTCGGCGTTTCCTTCTGAAACTGTTATCCAATGGGAATTTTTGTCGAACGAGGCCGCAAACGTCTGCATGCCAAGTAGAAAGATCAGAAACGAAAGGACGTGTTTCATCGTTTAAAGGTCAGTTTTCAGTGATTATTCCTTTTGCAAAGTTAATTCTTTTTTTTGAAAAATAGATGGAAAGGCGTGGTTATTTGTAGAATTACACGTAATTTTGCGCAAAACTAAGTGGGATGAAAAAATTTTTGAAGGCTGTTTTCGTCGGCATCGTGCTCCTCGTTTTGGCAGATGTGGCTGCGGCATTTTATTTTCTACACGTCGCATTGGCAAAAACAACGTGTGTCGAGGACGAATACGACGTGTGGCAACGAGAGAAACAACGTGTGCCATTTGCGGCGGCTTGGCTCGACAGTATTCGAGACAACAACTGCCTGCAGGATTTGCTGCAGCAGAATGCCCAAGGCCGTACACTTCACGCCTACTGGCTTTGCGCTCCGAAACCTACGAAACGCACTGCCATATTGCTGCATGGCTACCGTAATCAAGCTCTCAATATGCTTCACATCGCCTACATGTACAGCCAGTTTGGATTCAATGTGCTGATGCCAGATTTCTTCGGGCACGGGTTGAGCGAGGGCACACACGTGAGAATGGGTTGGCGCGACCGCAACGATGTAATAATGTGGGCACACGTGGCAGACAGCTTGCTACAGGGCGCAGAAATCACCGTTCACGGCATCAGCATGGGAGCGGCCACAACCATGATGGTGGCCGGCGAGAATTCCCAAGGCATCGTGGCGTATGTAGAAGATTGTGGCTACACAAGTGTGTGGGACGAGTTCGAGAGCGAATTTCGCAAGCGCTACGGCTTGCCATCCTTCCCGCTGCTGCACACCAGCAGTGCACTCTGTTTTCTTCTTGACGGCTGGACTTTCGGTCGGGCTAGCGCATTGGAGGCTGTGAAACGAAGCCGTGCGCCAATGCTTTTCATACATGGCGATGCCGACGACTTCGTGCCGACTTGGATGGCAACACCTCTTTACAATGCAAAAAGCGGCATGAGGGAACTCTGGCTTTCGCCCGGAGTCGGTCATGCCGCCTCGTATGATAAATTTCCTGCGGAGTACACTTCGTGCGTCCGCAACTTCCTGCAGAAGGCTTACAACTCGTCGCTTAGCGAGTAAGGAAGCGTCGTCCGACGGTTGCGAACGGGCTTGTCGGTCATCACGAACTCCAGCTTCCCGCCCTGCAACAGCTGAGCGTGCGTAATGTATCGCGTGGTCAGTTCCTTACCGTTCAGCCGCACCGATTTTACATAGCGTCGTTTGTCGCAGACTCCCTCGGCAGAAATCTCCAACGTAGTGTTCCCGACGCGCAGCACACACTTGGGGAAGTAAGGTGCACCCAGCACGTATTGGTCGGTTCCGGGGCAGACAGGATAGAAACCAAGCGACGAAAAAACATACCAAGCCGACATCTGTCCGCAGTCGTCGTTTCCGTGCAGTCCATCTATCGCGTTGCGATACATCCGGTTCAGCACCTCGCGAACCCAGTACGCAGTCTTCCAAGGCTGCGACGTCCAAGCGTAGAGATACGGAATGTGGTGGCTCGGTTCGTTGCCGTGAACGTAGCCGCCCATCAGGCACTCCTTCTCGATATCTTCGTTTTCGGCGTAGTATTTCTCGTCCAAATCTTCCTGAAACAGTGCGTCGAGCCGTTGGATGAAACGTTTCTCGCCACCGAAACACTGAATCATGCCACGCACATCGTGCGGAACGTGAAACGAATAGTTGGCCGAGTTGCCTTCGATGAAGCCCTCGCCATAAGTCTGCAGCGGCGAGAAATCCTTCTTCCACTCGCCGCTCTTGTATTTCGGGCAGGCAAGACCAAGCGTAGGATTAAATACATTCCGATAATTGAGTGCACGCTGACGGAAGTTGGCTGCCATCTCCTCGTTGCCAGCCTTTTGGGCCGCAGCATAGACACACCAATCGTCGTATGCGTACTCCAACGTGTTGCTGGCACTCGTGCCACAGCGGTCGTACGGCACGTAGCCGTACTGAATGTAATCCTTCATGCCTTCAATCCAGGGCGAGGTGGCTGTACTTTTCATAGCTGCCAGCATTTTCTCCGAGCGTGGCAACCCTGCTTTCTCGGCTGCATCAGCCAGTACCGACACGGCGTGATAGCCGCTCATACACCAGCCTTCGTTGGCCATTAAGTACCAAATCGGCAGCAAGTGCAGTGCGCTTTGCTGCTGGATGCGCATCATACTCTCGGCCATATCGCGTCCCTGCTGCGGTTTCAACAGGTTGAGCAACGGATGCTCCGCGCGGTAAGTGTCCCACAGCGAGAAGATAGTGTAATTCCGAAAGCCGTCAGCACGATGAATCTCCATGTCATTTCCCCGATACTGCCCGTCAATGTCCATATAAACAGAGGGATTAATCATCGTATGATAGAGCGAAGTGTAGAACATAGCCTTCTGATCTTCGGTGCCTTCTATGCGGGCAATGTTTAATTCGTCAGCCCACATCCGTTCTGTCTGCTGACGTAATTGTTCGAACGAGCGGCCGTCTGTTTCAGCACGCAGGTTGTTCAGCGCCCCGCTCATGCTGACAGCCGAGAGCCCAACGCGTACTGTCAGCTGTCGCTCAGCAGAGAGTTTTGTTCTGAAGTATGCAACCATCTCGCGCCCGGCCATGTCGGGGAAGTTATGATGTATGTCCATCTTGCGCCAGAAGCCGTTGTACTTCATACGTTGTGTGTCAGTGTAACCGTAGCTCTGTATCGGCTGCGAAAGTGCAATGGCGAAATATGTATAGTTCTGCCGAGCCCATCCGTTTGTAATGCGATAGCCTGTGAGCAGCGTGTCGTTCTCTACGCGAAGATAGGTCCACAGCGTTTTTCCCTCGTAGTTGTAGATTCCGTGCCCAAGGTCGAGAATAAACTGTCCCTCGTCGCACGGGAAAGTGTACTTGTGAACGCCTACGCGCTGCGTGGCAGTCAGCTGGGCACGAATGTCGTAGTCGGTCAGCATCACTTCGTAGTATCCAGGCGAAGCCTTCTCGGTCTTGTGGTCAAAGCGAGAGCGATAGCCCGTTTCAGGTGCGGCTGCCGTTCCAGGGTTAGTCTGAATCTTTCCCGTGGTTGGCATCAGCAGAATGTCTCCTAGGTCGGAATGTCCCGTGCCGCTGAGGTGCGTATGACTGAAGCCGACAATCGTCTTATCGTCGTACTGATATCCGGCGCAGTAAGCGTAAACTTCGGGCTGGTATCGGCCATCCAGATTGTGCGGCACCGTGTCAGTCTCTGGACTGAGTTGCACTATGCCAAATGGTGCACAAGCCCCAGGAAATGTATGCCCCATTCCCTTGGTTCCTATCATGGGATTTACGTACTGCAACGGTGTGTCAGCTGCAACGGCTGCAGCAGAAACACAAAGTAGTAGGCAGCAAATAGATTTTCGTATCATGGGTATTGGAAATAATAAAAGCCGGATTGACGGAGACGTACTCCAGCAAACCGGCTTGTTTGACGTTAAAATTAGCTTCCCCAAGGAGGGAAATCGATTTCACGCTTTACTTCTTTGCTTTTGCAACGGCCTCCATGAAGTCCTTGCAGGGCTTGAAGTAAGGTATGTCATGTGCTTCGATGAGCATCGTTGTATTCTTTGAGATATTGCGAGCGGTCTTCTGTGCGCGGTGCTTCAAAGTCCAAGTACCCCAACCTCTCAGATAAACATTCTCGCGCTCAACGAGAGATTCCATAATCGTGTCGATGGTTCCTTCCAAGGCTGCCAGCACTGTCGGCTGGTCGATTCCCGTCTTAGCGGAAACGGCCTTTACTAATTCTACTTTTGTCATGTCTTTATTTTATAATTACGTTTTATGTTTTTGAAAAGTGGTGCAAAGATACACAAACTTTCACATTGCACACAATTTTACGAGGGGATTTTTTAATTAAAGTACGTTTTTTGAGTAGAATCAAGCCAAATGGTTCTTTTTAAAGCAGAAAACCTACTCGTTTATGTGTCATAGCGTATATACTATATAATAATGTATGTTATGCGAGGCTACACATTTTTTCTACATAATGCATCGCGAATCCAATAACTTGTATTATCTTTGCAAAGCAAACGTCACATTTAAATATTATGAAGCGTAAAATTGTTTTTCTGTTTGGGGTGTTTCTTTCTGTTGCAGCTCTTGCTACAGACGGTACGCTACCCTATTGGGCGATCGGCCCTTTCAACCGTCCGAAAACAAACCCCATAATTGAACCCGATACAAGTACGGTTTTCAATTGCCCCATGTTAAATACACAGGTGCGATGGGAATGTGCCGACACGTTCAACCCTGCCGCTGTGGTAAAGGACGGCAAGATTTGCATTCTCTATCGTGCAGAAGATAATCCTTCGGTGGGCATCGGTAAACGTACGTCGCGTATTGGCTTGGCTGAGACGAAGAACGGCATTCGCTTGAAGCGTCGGATGAAGACTCCTGTCATGTTTCCAGATACGAGCCAGATGTCACGAACTTATGAGTGGACCGGCGGGACAGAAGATCCGCGTGTTGTGGAAGCCGAAGTAGACGGAAAACGTATATTTGTGATGACCTATACGTCTTGGAATCGTAAAACAGCGCGTCTTTCTGTCGCCACATCAGAGGATTTGCTGACGTGGCAGCATCATGGCCCTGTGTTCCAAAAAGCATTCGACGGGCGTTTCAACAAGATTTTCTGCAAGTCTGGCTCCATCGTGACTGAGGTACGCGACGGCCGCCTCATAGCAACGAAGGTTCGTATTGGCGACAAAGATCGATACTTTATGTATTGGGGCGAATTCTGGGTGTGTGGCGCCACAAGCGACGACCTGATACATTGGGAGCCCATTCTCGACGAGAAAGGCGAACTGCTCTATCTGGCAAAACCTCGCATTGGATTCTTCGACTCACAACTCACAGAGTGCGGACCTCCTGCCGTAAAGACGCAACACGGCATCGTTTTATTCTATAATGGAAAGAATCTGAGTGGCGACAGAGGCGACAAACGCTATGCGGCAGCCACTTATGCCGCAGGGCAAATGCTCTTCAGTAATTCCGACCCGTTGAAACTCGTAGACAGACTCGACGTACCGTTCTTCTTCCCCCAGGCAGATTTCGAAAAGAGCGGCCAGTATGCTGCTGGTACGGTCTTCATCGAAGGACTTGTGTACTTCCGCAAGAAATTTTTCCTCTATTACGGCTGCGCTGACAGCAAAGTGGGCGTGGCGGTTTGCAAGCCATAAAAACCGTAAAACGAAAGGGGCGACCAATACTTGGTGCCCCTTTCTGATTTCTTCGAGCGATAGACGGGACTCGAACCCGCGACCATCGTTTATGTAGCCGTCTGCCTTGTGCTTTAAGTCAAGGATTGTATCCGAGTTCAAGAAAAAATAGTTTTCCGACTCACCGAATAACAGCAAATGCAGAGAGCTGCCTCGATGGTGCCCTTTATTCTTTATCATTACCTTCTCTGTCTATATCGTGCCAACCACCTCCGAGAACTGTCTGTACTCTCACCCGTCCGTTCCTGAACCATTGCACATCGCTCCATTCAAACGGAAGTACCACCTTACCCGTCTTGTCGATAAAGCCCCACTTCTCATTGTCATCTTGCACGCCAGCCAAGCCTTCGGAAAACCAATAGGTTCTCTTCCATTGGCAAGGAATTGCAAGTTTACCAGTCTTGTCGATGTAGCCCCATCTGCCATCAGCGTTCATAACTTGAGCCAAGCCTTCATGAAAGTTAAAAGCTTCCTTCCATTGATAAGGAACTACTAGTTTACCCGTCTTGTCGATAAAGCCCCACTTCTCATTGTTACCTTCCACACTAGCTAGGCCTTCATAGAACCAATAGGTTCTCTTCCATTGGCAAGGAATTGCAAGTTTACCAGTCTTGTCGATGTAGCCCCAATTCTCATTGTCATCTTCCACATTAGCCAAGCCATTATGGAATTCATTAACGATCTTCCATTTAAATGGAATTACAACCTTGCCAATCTTATCGATGAAGCCCCACTTCTCATTGTCATCTTGCACTCCAGCCAGCCCTTCATTATACTCCCTTACTTCCTTCCACTTTTTTATGAAACCCTCGCCCATATCAAATCTATAGCTCGCCAACACTTGGCTTACTGCATGAGCTTTCAGGAAGGCATTTGGGTTACGAGTAAGTCGTTGCCAAGCTTTTTCTTTCTCCTCGGTTGAAAGGTCAGATGCCTCAAAGACTTCTTGCTTGTATGCTTCTATTTGCTCGGTATCGCCTCGTTGAATACTCAGACGGATATGATTAGCCTTAATGCCGCCAACATGAAAGACCTCTCTCAAAATGTCGAACATTTGCTCTTGATAGATTAAGACTTTACATTTGGGATAACGATTAACATAAGCAGTAAATAAATCCATCGTCTGAGGGAAATAGAGGGCATAGCGTGCGAACTTATCTTCGAGGTCTTCAGGTAAAGGTCTTTCCTTCTTCTTGCTCAAATAAGACGCTGGTTTCAAGTCCTTGAACAGGCATTCCCTGATGGCAGGAATGTCATAGTCCTCTGCATTCTCGGCAAGTATTTCCTCTGCTCTCTTCATAAAATCGTCGAAGCGCGAAGCGTCGATATCGAACTGGAACTTGGGTAGGTCTTCATTAACGAACCTAGCAGAGTGCAGGCCGTACTTAATGGGGTCAACTTCCGTAAGTCCCAGGCAATAACAGACCACAGATGAAGGTACCGCTCCTCTTGCCCAGACCTCTATTCCAGCTGCTCTCGCTTGGAAATTGAATATCCAGAACGCCATCAGATAGTAATCAATAAAGCCTGCCTCCTCTATCTGTTTCATTTCCAAAAACATTTTCACGGGTGCGATACTGCAGAACGTTGTATTTGCATTAATCTGTTTGGGCTCGAGCTCTTTGCCGTAACGTTCTCTCAAACCAGCCGACACGAGGCCTTGAAGTAATTCTGTGTGTGACTTTTTCATATTCTTATTCATAATTTATTGTCTTTAAGATGCTTCGATTGTAGATTTGTTGTACCCTTCTTTCTGTTAAGCTCCATTCTTTGGCTATGTCAGCGAGAGGACGGCCTTCGTTGATGTCTTGTTGGATGCTTCGTTCGCGCTCAGACAAAGGGATTGGCTTGCCTGACGAATGATTGGCTAGGGCTTGCAGGATGCTTTGCCTAACCCACCAGACAGAATAGCTCATAAAAGAGTGTCCTTCGCTGGAATCGAACCGTTTGGCGGCTTCTGCCAGCCCTCGATTTCCTGCCTCAATGAGTTGCTCAAGGGTGAGTCCTTGGTCCAGATACTGCTTTGCCACAAGTTCAACATAACGCTGGTTCTCGGCAATCAATTCACTCGTGTTGATTTGATTCTTTATCATATTATTGTCAAGAGAGGTGTTTTAATTAAGGAAGCCCCTCTATATTATTATACGATTGGAAAAACTGAAAAACGACGTTTTCGCCATTATCTATGCAAAAACGCCGCAGAAGCTAAAAGGAAAATTTCGCTATTCGCTAATTACGCAAAAAAAACCTATTATATATAAAGACTTTATTGTTGCATTGATTTTCTTGTATTTCCTTTTGCGTTCTCGAAATATGGCATCAGCAATTTGGTAATTTCATCTGTATATTCAATATGCTTGGATATTTGTTTTTTATTTGATAATAAATCTTGAATAGTCAAAGTTTTATATACAAATTTTACCTTACTACTATCAAAGATATGATTAAATAACTCTGAAGCTCTTTCTTCAAAAGTCTGAACTAATTCCGATTCTTCCTCGTCTTCATCAAACTTCCAAAACACATTATAGAAACGTAATTCCTTTCCTTTAAAAATTTCCTCTCTGATTTGCTTATCTCCATGTCCTAAAAGCATTAATATGATACCTATCAGATGACAAGCTTCCTGTTTAGGATAAAACCATTCGCACTTGCCTCTCGTTTTATATTTTTTCAAAAAAGAATCTACATCGTTAATAAATGATGTTATTTCATCACATATTGGTTCATTATAATATCTTCCTTCTAGGCTCCATCCTTTCTTACCATGTGGTTCTTTTGAGAAATAGGCTTTGGGGAGGTGCCCATTCTTAAAATTTAGATTTGCTTTTTCAGAATACTTGCTTTCAATAAAGATAATCTCGTCAATTGTTTCTATGAATACATCCATATTCGGACTTTCACCTCCACTTTGAAGTCCTGGGAGCTTGTATTCAAACGAAAAATCTTTCACACTTTGTAAATCTACTGTCCATGAAAATAAATCAAAAGCCAATCGAGAAGAAGATTTTACATTCCAGAAAGAACCAGAGAGTTCTTTACCTGCACCTCTAAGATACTGTTCTATGAAAAATCGCGTTATGCCTTTGAACTTATAAGGAACTATCAATCGTTCAAAGTATTTAAGTTTCTCTTCATTTGAGATAAATTTGCCTTTCATAATGTATGTGTATAAAAGTTTAACATATTGTTAATTCTCTTCTTCATCTCTTCTTTCAATTCCTTTGGCTCCAGCACTTCCACTTTATCTCCCATTGCCAACAGCTGACTAATGAGCTCTGGAGTTATACATAATTTATAAGTGAACTCCGCAAATTCTCCATGTTTGGAACGAACTTCTGCCTGACTCTTGTGCAGAGGTGTTGAACGAAGATACTCAGCCTGTACACCATAAGCACGAATCTTAACATTCGAGACTTGCTTGTCTTTGTCCACATAAACACCAACCACATCCGCAAAGTACTTCCTCGCATCAAAGTCCGACGGCAATTCAAAATGAGTGTTTGTTTTCTTCAAATCATGAACGCGGTCTAAAGCTATAAGACGCAGAGCTTCCTTCTCATTCTGGAATCCCAGGAGATACCATCGGCGATTATAGACTTTCAAAGCGTATGGTTGAAAATGGAATGTTTGCATGTGTTCTTCTTGTCCTCTTTCATAGCGTTGATAGTCTATCAGCAGCTCCACATTCCTTTGCATGGCATCCAAGATATTGTCCAAGAAAGCTTGTCCCAAAGGAATCTCTTCAAGCAATACTCTGTCCTTCATACAATTGAAAGTCGCAAAGTCCTTGGGAATACTGTACTTGCGCAGCAGCCACTTAGCCAGTCGATTCTCGTTCAAGACCTCGGGGTTCTTGACATAATACACATTTTTCTTGCGGTCACATACGATTTCCACCCCAAACATCTCTTTAATCCCCTTCCTGTATTCATGGAATGTACGAAGAGCCAGAGTAGTCTCATCGGCTGCAGGATTGAGGTCCCATTCCGAACTTATGATGTCAAACGAAAGAGGTTCATCGCTGTTAAGCAACAGGTCAAGAAGCCAGATGTATTTATAATATGTCTTGCTTATCATATTGTAACTGGTTGAATCTATAAGTTCAACTGAATTGTTTTTACTTCAAAATAATTATGTCACTCCACCTTGTGGTGGGGTTCTTACTCCTAAAATCGTGCTGGAAAGCTCTCCGTTCTCTAAATCATACGTAACAAAATAACCTGTCGAAACAAAGAATCGATTCTCATTCCACCAGATAAGAAATTTAAGAGGCCACCCACGTTTCGATACACTCCTTTTATCAAAAATAATCTTACGTCTATCATGTTAATTAGATTATTCGTTGCAAAGGTATAAATATTTGCACAGATTTTGCACAAAAATTACCTAAAATCCCCCAAAAAACCTTGCAAATTACGTGCAAATGACAGAAAAAACGCCCCTAAAAAGCAACAAAAAAGTGGCTACATTTTCGTGTAACCACTTGATTTTCAATTAGAGCGATAGACGGGACTCGAACCCGCGACCCTCGGCTTGGGAAGCCAATGCTCTACCAACTGAGCCACTATCGCATTTATTTCTTACGGCATTGCAAAAGTACGATGTTTTTTGCGACTTTACAAAAATCTCGGGCAGATTTTACTTCTTTTAACGTCATTTCAGTTGTGAATAACCGAAAAAGAATTTATCTTTGTCGTCGAATCGTTGAAGAGGACGTCCGACGTTTTTCCTACAACATGAAGAGAGTATAAATTCAGTATTTAACCATTTTAAATTTAAAGGCGAAAATCTATGAAGAAGAAGTTCATTTGTACAGTGTGCGGTTACATCTACGAGGGAACTGAGGCACCCGAGCGCTGCCCACAATGTAAGCAACCGCGCGAAAAGTTTAAAGAAGTGATAGAAGACGAGGAGCGCACCTACGTAACGGAGCACGTAATCGGAGTTGCCAAAGGCTGCCCTGAGGAAATCATGCAGGGACTGAAATCCAACTTCGAGGGCGAATGCTCGGAAGTGGGTATGTATCTGGCTATGTCGCGGCAAGCCGACCGTGAAGGCTATCCCGAGATAGCTGAGGCCTTCAAGCGTTATGCTTTTGAAGAGGCTGACCATGCCAGCCGTTTCGCTGAGCTAATTGGTGATATGGTGTGGGACACCAAGACTAACTTGCAGAAGCGCGCAGAAGCTGAATGTGGTGCCTGCGCTGGTAAGATGGAGATTGCTCGTGCAGCAAAGAAGCTTGACTTGGATGCCATTCACGACACTGTTCATGAGATGGCCAAGGACGAAGCTCGCCATGGCCGCGGCTTCGAAGGTCTGCTGAAGCGTTACTTCGGCGAATAATACTTCTAATAAAATGACGGGCCGCAATTTTTGTTTTTGCTGCCCGTCATTTTTATTATCACGTGTGATATATGGATTGCCACGCGCAGAATTCTCAATTGTTACCGCTTCGATTTACGAAATTGCGCACGCGACTTAGTGTCTCGGGCATCATTTGCAGAAAACTGGCAATGTGTACAAGCGGCGCACGCAACACGATTTCAGGTTTCTCGCGCAGCAGTCGTTCGTAGCGCTCGATGGCGCTCTCAAATCGCTGACTGTCGGCGTGCTCCTGACTGCTAATGGCCACGTGTTCAAGTATCTTACGATACAATCTCGAAATTTCTGGATCTTCTGTGACGAGTCGTTGCAATTTATTATAAGGTATTGCATACAAAACGCTGTTTTCGAGAGCTTCCACAATAAGCCGGCTGGGTTCCTGCTTGAGGAAGCTGTCGATGCAAAAGACGATACGGCCCTCGAAAGAGAAGTGCTCCGTCACATCTTTTGAGTTTTTGTAATAGTATTGCCGCACCATGCCTTTCTGCACATAATACAGGGCATTGCATATTGTACCCTCAGCCATAATGGTATCGCCCTTCTGAAACTTCAGTGGCAGAAGGATGGAAGCCAGTGTTTCGATGCCTTGGGCCGAAAGTGGGCAGTAAAGGCGTGAAATCTCGCGGGCAATGTCTTTCGGGTTGTTATCCATGATACGTCAGATTTAGTCGAGTTTCAAGACGGCAAGGAAGGCTTTCTGCGGCACTTGCACGTTGCCTATCTGTTTCATTCTTTTTTTACCGCGTTTTTGTTTCTCCAGCAGTTTGCGTTTACGCGTCACATCACCGCCATAACACTTGGCAAGGACGTCTTTACGCACCTGTTTCACTGTCTCACGGGCAATAATCTTAGCACCGATGGCAGCTTGAATGGCAATGTCGAATTGCTGTCTGGGCAGCAGCTCTTTCAGTTTCTCGCACATGCGTCGTCCGAAAGTCTCGGCATTGTCGGCGTGCGTCAGCGTGCTGAGGGCGTCCACCGGCTCGCCGTTGAGCAGGATATCCATCTTCACGAGACGGCTGGGACGGAAGCCCGCCTGATGATAGTCAAACGAGGCATATCCCTTGCTGATGCTCTTCAGTTTATCGTAGAAGTCGATAACTATTTCGCCGAGCGGCATGGCATAATGTAGCTCCACACGATTTCCACTTACGAACTCCTGTTTCAGAAGTTCTCCACGCTTCCCAAGACATAACGTCATTATCGGACCGATGTAGGTGGTCGAGGTTATCACCGTTGCATGGATATATGGCTCTTCGATGTGGTCTATCAACGTCTGGTCTGGCATTCCGCTGGGATTGTGCACCTCGCGGACTTCGCCGTGCTTGTCGTAAACGAGGTAGGAAACATTCGGCACGGTGGTGATGACATCCATGTTAAACTCTCGGTCCAGACGCTCTTGTATAATCTCCATGTGCAGCAGTCCCAGGAATCCGCATCTGAATCCGAAGCCCAGTGCCACAGAACTCTCGGGTTGGAAAGTCAGACTCGCATCGTTGAGCTGCAGTTTCTCCAGGCTGGCACGCAGATTCTCGAAGTCCTCGGCCTCTATCGGATAAACGCCGGCAAAAACCATCGGTTTTACTTCTTCGAAACCAGAGATTGCGGCATCACACCTACGAGCCACATGCGTGATGGTGTCGCCCACCTTCACTTCGGTAGCCGTTTTAATGCCCGAGACGATATATCCCACGTCTCCGCAATGCAGTTGCGTGCGTGGCACCATATCCATCTTCAGCACACCGATTTCATCTGCCTTGTACTCCTTGCCGGTATTCATGAAAACGACTTGGTCACCGCTCTTTATGGAACCGTTTACTATCTTGAAGTATGCAATTATTCCACGGAAAGAATTAAATACGGAGTCGAAAATCAGAGCTTGCAGCGGTGCGTTTTCGTCTCCCTTCGGGCATGGAATGCGTTCCACTACGGCACGCAGAATGTTTTCCACACCCTCGCCTGTCTTCGCACTGACGCGCAGAATTTCTTCCCTGCGGCAGCCCAGCAGTTCCACGATTTCGTCTTCCACCTCTTCTGGCATGGCATTTGGCATGTCGCACTTATTGATGACAGGTATTATCTCCAAATCGTGGTCGATTGCCATGTAGAGATTGCTGATGGTCTGCGCCTGCACTCCCTGCGTGGCGTCCACCACCAAAAGTGCGCCCTCGCAGGCTGCAATGCTTCGGCTTACCTCGTACGAGAAATCCACGTGTCCCGGCGTGTCAATGAGGTTCAACGTGTACGATTCGCCGTCCATCTGATACTGCATCTGAATGGCATGGCTCTTAATCGTGATTCCGCGTTCGCGCTCCAACTCCATGTCATCAAGCATCTGACCTTCAGTCACCGCTATTGTCTCAGTGAGTTCCAGCAATCGGTCGGCCAATGTACTTTTTCCATGGTCGATGTGAGCAATAATACAAAAATTCCTTATATGCTGCATCGTGTGTAATATCTCGTTTAGATTCGTGTGCAAAGTTAGCAAGAAATGACGAAACTACAAAACGAATAATTTAATTTCTTCCGTTTTAAGGACGAAAAGAAATTACACATTTTCATAAATTGGCTACTCTAAATTATGATATGTAATTTGTCGTCAGTGAATCAAATTCATTGCAAACGAGAAAAAGACGTTTTCGTTTGGCTGTTTCAATCGATTAACGTATCTTTGCAAAGAGATACAAAGAATTACTCACAAACGAAAAATATAAAATGGACACTACATTAATCAAAAGCTGCGAAGAGAAAGCGCAGCAGTGGCTTGCATCGTCCGTTTACGACGATGAGACGAAGAAGGAAATTAGGCAGATGCTCGAGTCGGACGACAAGAGTGCGCTGGTAGATGCGTTTTATCAGAATCTGGAATTTGGTACCGGAGGTTTGCGTGGCATTATGGGCGCTGGCACTAATCGCATGAACCGTTACATTGTAGGAATGGCCACGCAGGGTTTTGCCAACTACATTCATAAGGCTTTCCCCGGCCGTCAGGATCTTTCCGTCGTAGTTGGTCACGACTGCCGCAACCATGGCCGCGAGTTTGCAGAGACTGTTGCCAACATCTTTTCGGCCAACGGCATTCGTGTTTTCCTTTTTGAAAGCTTGCGCCCCACGCCTGAGGTTAGTTTTGCCATTCGTCATCTCGGTGCTGTGGCCGGTGTAAATGTTACGGCCAGCCATAATCCGAAGGAATACAATGGGTACAAGGCATACTGGGCAGACGGAGCGCAAGTGATTGCTCCGCACGACACTGGTATCATCGAAGAGGTGAATAAAGTTCGCGTCGAGGACGTAAAATTCCAAGGCGTCAAGGAACTGATAGAAATCATAGGCGGCGAAATGGATTACGACTACATGGAGGCCGTCAAGACAGCTCGCATCGATGCTGATGTCATTCAGCGGCAGAAGGATTTAAACATCGTTTACAGCGCCATGCACGGCACTGGTCGTGTTATCGTGCCTCTCTGTCTCCGTTCCTGGGGATTCCAGAATATTCATGTTGTGCCGGAGCAAATGGTGGTGGACGGCAACTTCCCCACTGTAGTGAGCCCCAATCCCGAAAATGCAGAAGCCATGACGCTTGGCATGAAACTCGGCACGCGTCTCAACGCTGACCTCGTAGTTGCCACAGACCCGGATGCCGACCGCCTGGCCATCGTTTGTCGCGACAACAAGGGCGAATGGATGATTATCAACGGCAACCAGACGTGCATGATGTTCTGCTACTATATTATTAAGAATAAGAAAGCGCTGGGCCAACTGAAGGATACAGACTTCCTCGTGAAGACTATCGTCACCACCGAGGTCATCACCAAGATGGCACAGAAGAACAACATCGAACTGCGCGACTGCTACACTGGATTCAAGTGGATTGCCCGCGAAATTGCCATTTCAGAAGGCAAGAAGAACTATATTGGCGGAGGAGAAGAGAGTTTCGGTTTCCTTCCCTTCGACAAAGTGCGCGACAAGGATGCACCTGCTAGCATTTGTCTCATCTGTGAAATCGCAGCTTGGGCACGAGACAACGGCATGACACTCTACGACTTGCTGATGCAGATATACTTGGAATACGGTTTCTCTCTCGAGCACACAATCAATGTGGTGCGTCCCGGTAAAGCTGGCGCAGACGAGATTAAAGCCATGATGGAGAATTATCGGCAGAATCCGCCCAAGGAGATAGCAGGCAGCCGTGTCGTATTGAGCAAGGACTTCAAACTGCTGAAAAAATACGATGCCGAAGGCAATGCTTCTCCGCTCGAAATGCCGGCTGCAAGCAATGTGCTGCAATATTTCTGCGAGGACGGAACGAAAGTTAGCATTCGCCCCAGCGGCACCGAGCCAAAGATTAAGTTCTACTTCGAGGTGAAGGACACCATGGGTTGCGCCAATTGCTACACAGGTTGCGTAGAACGCGCTAAGCAGAAGGTGGAAGAGATAAAGAAGTCGCTCGGCATCTGACGCCCCACCCTACACAATTTCAAGATTTGGGATGAACCTCATTTTCTGGCGGGGTGCATCCCATTTTTTTGCGTCTCAAAAACTTAAATTTGCACGCAGAAAATGTTAAAACGCAGCAGAAAAACTCCTTTTTGACAGCAAAACCTACACCAAAACGGCTTGCCTACACCGAAACCTACACTACCCTATCAAATTGTTCCACAGCAAAATAAGGGCTCCGAGTGTAGGCGTGTAGGTTTTTTCTGAGAAAAATAATCTGGGGCAGTAGATTCTATATATGCTCCCTTTCGTCTTACTTTTCTATGTAGTCGAACAAATCTATGGTTCCGGCATCGTTCTGCACACCAAGTGCAGGAACAAATTCCACCAAGCGAGTTTTACCGCTCCCTTTTTCGACAAAGAAATTCACTATGGCACCCGTATAGCTGCGGAACACCACCAGAAAAGCGGAATCCGTCTCCTCACCCATCGTCACAGACATTATGGCAGAGTCACCTGCGGCCACGCTCCAGTCATACGTCTCGTGGCAATAGTTGCTCACTCCTTCGTATGCCATTTCTGCAGTCACTTCCGTACGTTTCGTCGCATCCGAATTTCCACGGCACGAACACAAAAAAATCGCTGTGATAATTATGTAACAATATCTCATATACAAGATGAAAGACTAACGCGTGACGCTTGTAATCTGTAGTCTCAATGTGCCAATGGGTACTTGCACTTCCACCACATCACCTTCGTTCTTCCCCAAGAGAGCACGTGCAATGGGCGACTTGATGGAGAGTTTCCCTTCGGCCATGTTTGCCTCGTGCGTACTGACAATTGTGTAGCAGAGTTTTGCGTTGGTGTCGAGATTCGTCATTTCAACTCGGCTCAGCAACCCGATGCCATCGCTCCGGAGCGCGGACTTGTCTATCACTCGTGCATACTCCAGCACTCTCTGCATGAAGCGAATGCGGCCCAGCAGTTTGCCTTGCTCGCGTTTTGCTGCGTGGTACTCGAAGTTCTCGCTGAGGTCGCCTTTGTCGCGAGCCTCGGCAATGGCATCTTTCACCCGCTGCAGTTCCACGGTCTCCAGTTCATGTAGTTCGGCTACAAGTTTGTCGTAGCCCTCTTGCGACATATATTCCATAATTCAACTTTCTGAAAACAGAAAGGGTTGTCCCCATTAGAGAACAATCCTTTCTGCCTGTAATAGTTATCTGTATCAGAATGGTGCTTCGTTGCTCATCCACTTTGCCCAGATGTTGCCCGGGTTCAGTTTGGCAGCTTCGGCAAACAGCTGTTTGGCTTTCGTCTTGTCGCCTTGCAGCTCCTCAATCATGCCATTGAAGAAATTCATATTGCTTTCTCTTACGTTCTGTCTGGCCACACCAAACTTGGCATAGTTGTCAATCATGTTTTGCTTCATCTTTTCGCGATATGCCAGCATCTGTTCCATGGCAGAATCGGCCTCTGCTGTCATCTCCAACTTGCGCATCGACTTAATCTGGTAGTAAGGCAAGTCTGTGGTGTATCTTACCTTGGCGGCAGCAGACTTCTCGAACGCAGCCTTTGCCAGCTCAGACTTGCCCAAGGCTTCGTAAGCAACTCCTTGCAGGTAGCAAGCCTTAGCCGTGTAGCCACCATTGTTGGACGGAGCCACCTCCAAGTTGGTCGGATACTGCTGAGCCAAATCCAATTCGCTGATGGCCTTCTGGTAATTCTTCTTTTTCAGCAAGGTCATACCCTTGAGCATGTGGGTATTCACATAGACCGTATGGATTTCACCGCCACCTTCCCACGAGTGGAAGTAGCGATTTTCCAGAATCTTAGAAGCCTTGTCATACATACCCTTCTCGTTATAGATAGAAAGCAGTCGCATGACGGCATCATCGTGTTTCATCACTGTCTTGATATTCTTCTCCATCCTCTTCAGACGAGTATCAATGGACGCGCCTCCCTTCTCGAATATCTTGTCTGACTCAGTCATCAGCAAGGCATCATTGGGGTTGGCTTTGATGGCCATGTCATAATACTTCATCGAGGCTTCGTAGTTGTTCTTTCGGCCTTCGCCAAAGGCTACGTTACGACAGAAGAGTGCCTCGCCCGGCAAAAGTTCGGCTGCCTTATGCCATTCGGCCAAGCCTTTATCTTTCTGCCCGAGATAGTACAACAGGTTGCCAAAGTAGTAATGCAGGTTCGCATCATCCGGCTGCACGCTTAGCAGCGATTCGAACATCTCGATTTCCTCTATGCGCATCGGGAAGTTCTGGTCCTTCTTAAGCGTAGAGGCCTTCCTGATTGCGTCAGCAGCTTCGGCCGTGTTATCGGGCAAAAGTGTGTAGGCGCGGTAGAGGTGCACCAGAGGGAAGTCGGCAAACGGAGAGCCGATGGCAATGGCAGCATCCAGCATGGTGCGAGCATCCCGCTTGTCGCCGAATGTCAGATAGTTGGAAGCCACCTCCAGCAGTTCCTGCACCGCAATGATGCCTTCGCTACGCTGCTTGCGTGTGCCGGCCAGGAACGAAGCATCGCCTTTGTCGAGGAAAGACGTCTCGAACTCGCTCATATAATCCAGCGGGTCGATGGTCTTAATCAGTTGGATGACTTCTTTTGCCTCGGTCTTCTTGCCCA
Organism: uncultured Bacteroidales bacterium; assembly: GCA_902787575.1. Classification (GTDB taxonomy): domain Bacteria; phylum Bacteroidota; class Bacteroidia; order Bacteroidales; family Bacteroidaceae; genus Physcousia. Next base: position 89,763 of record CADAGX010000022.1, read on the forward strand.
TTTTTCGAAGTACGAATGCCTTCAGGGTGAGCGACTGCAAGTCGTGTGCTCCCACCAGCAACGCCTCGTCCACGAGCCTGAGAGCCTCGGGGTAGTCCTTTTCGTTCGTGGCAGCCACAGCCAACTGATAGAAGGCCGGGTGCTTAAACGCTGGCGTGTAAGTGGCGGCCCACAGGTTCTCTTCCGACTTCGTCTTCTTGCCCATCAGACGATACAGATAGCCCAAATAGTAGTTGCCCTCCGTATTCATCACTCTCGTATATTTCTGAGCCAGTCGGCTTTGTGCGCGAAGCAGGTGCCGCTCGGCCTTCTCCCATTCTCCCTGTCGGATGTAGTGCTTGCCCACCTCTATGTTCACGCGTGCATCGTTCGAGTCGCGACGAAGTGCCTCGTTATAGTAGTCCATGTAATTCAGGATGCCATTGTTGAACTGGTCTATGCGCAAGCCTGCCAGATACAGTTCTTCGTTCGTCTCTATGTCCTTGGCCGGTTTGGTGTTGGTGACCACCTGCGGAAGTTCCTTCTCCTCGAGTTTCACTGGCGTATAGTCTACCAGCACTTCGCCCTCCGCATTATATAGAGCGGTATAGAGCTCCCAGTCTTTCGCTTCGGCCGGCACTGCCACTTCGCTCAGGAAATAATTCTTCGGGTCGATGTCCGTCCTACGGTCCATCAGCACTTGGTCTTTGTATTTCACCACAATGCGAGCATTCTTGTACGCAGCAGTGGCGTTGTAGCCCACCAAGTACTTACCATTTCCTTTCGGCTCCAAGTTTACGGCTCCCTCGTTCGTGGCATTCTTGCAACCCTTAATGCCCCTGATGGGATACCAGATTTGCGTGAACTCGCGTATTTCGCCCGGGTTAATCCAGCTGTAGTCGGGCTGGTTGTCGGAGTAAGCGCCCACCATCAGTTCCAGATAGTGCCCGTCATTGTCCGACAGAATCTTATTCCATAGTTCGCCGCTCTCGTTCTTTCCCCAGAGGAAGAACTTCTTGCCCGGCACCAGATGGCGGTTGGCCACGTGCACCGTGCCTGCATCCTTACCATGGTCATAGCCAGCCAGGAAGTTCATCTTGCTGTCCCATGCAAAGATGGAGCGGCCCGTCTCTGTGAAGTTCTTCCACCACGAGAGGTCTACATTCGTCTTGCCGCGTGGCGAGGCCGGTCCCTGCTTCCACGGAGTAAAGTACACCTTCGAGTGGTCCGAGCCGAACTGCACGTCTGGCGGGAATATCACCTGATAGTCGTCATTGCAGTGCACCGACACGTTGGCCCAGTAGAGCATCGACTGTATCATGGGCGTCGGGTTTATCACCCTCACCCTTGCCTCCACCCACGAGCGACCGGGATAGACCGTCACGCCCACCGACCATTTCAGGCGGTGGCGCAGCTCCGTCTCGCCCACCCAGGCCGTCTTACTGCCGTCTGCGTTCTCCTCCAGTCGCCAGTCCACAGGCATATAGCTGCTGGCGCGGTGATGGTCGGGCACATTCCACTCCACGCCACCCGACAGCCACGCACCCACCATACCAATCAGGGCCGGCTTCACGCCCGTCTGCGTGTAGAAGAAATGATAGTCGTTCGTCAGGTCGGTGGCCTCCATGATGCGGCCTCCTATCTCGGGCAGTACGCCTATGTTCACATACTCGTTCTTCAACCGAAGGATTTCGTACTCCTGGTCCACCTTCTTCTCCGTCAGCACATCGTACAGCGGGTACGGATAGATGTAGCCTTCGGCACCCTGATACGCGCGTCCCGTAAAGAACACGGGGTCCACCTCCGGACTCCCAATCCTGTAGGTTGGGAACGTCTCCTTCTCCACTCCCATATCCACTCTCTGAGCCACTGCCGGAGCAAAGGCACAAAGCATTGCCAAGGAGATAACTATAGATTTTAGTTGCATAATGAAATAGAATTAATAAGAAAAAAATGTTGTCTCTCGTCTCGGTTTAAGGTCTCTGTTCTGTCAAATCCGAGTGCAAAGGTAATAATAAAAAGCCGAACTTCGAAAAATTATTTGGCATTTCGCCATACTTTTCATACTTTTGCCCCTGCTATGGAACATTTACACTTGGCATATTGTCAGGGCGACCTGCTGCTGACGGCCGACGGCAGCATCCCCTCGGGCGAGCGTGCGCCGCTGCCCATGCAGCCGTGGGAGCACGTCACGGACATCATTTCCGGCGAGCGCTGTTGCCACATCTATCGGCTGACCCATCCCGTCACCGGGCGCGACAACCTCCGTATGATGCCGCTCCGCAAGACCTATCAGCTACTGAGCCCCGAGGACTACAGCCTTGCGGGCAAGGGAGCCGAACTCGTCTATTTCGACTCCACCACGCGCCACTGCGGCGTCTGCGGCTCTCCCAACCGCTGGCAGACACCCATCAGCAAGCAGTGCACGGGCTGCGGCAAGGAGTGGTGGCCCTCGCTTGCCGTGGCCATCATAGTGCGCATCACGCGAGGCGACGAGATATTGCTCGTCCACGCCAAGAGCTTCCGTGGCAACTTCCACGGCCTCGTGGCCGGATTCGTGGAGACGGGCGAGACACTCGAAGAGTGTGTACGGCGCGAGGTGATGGAGGAGACCGGCATCACCGTTCGCAACATCAGGTACTTTGCAAGCCAGCCGTGGCCATTCCCCAGCGGACTCATGGTAGGCTTTACGGCCGACTACGAGAGCGGCCAGATCCGCCTGCAGCGCGAGGAACTGAGCGGCGGAGGCTGGTTTCGTCGCGACCGCCTGCCCGAAATCCCCGACAAGGCATCCATTGCGCGCCGCCTGATAGACGACTGGCTTCAATCGTGAGTCCATAGTTCATAGTTCAAGCCCCCACCCGACCTCCCCGAGGGGAGGCATATTGTCTTGCCTGTTGTCCATAGTTTCTTCCACTGCAAAAATGCAAAAATGCAAAAATGCAAAAATGCAAATCGAGTGAGCGCAGAGGCGAAAGCCATGCTTTCAGGCTATGCCGAGCGAGAGAAGCATTCGACCGAAGGTCAAATGCAAAAAAGTGCATTTTAAACGTAATTCTAAATTAGAATTCTAAATATAACTTCGAGCGAAGCGACCCATTTCACCTCATGGCAAGGCGCCACGAGAGTCACCCTGCATTGTCATTCTGACAGAGCGAAGCGGAGGAAGAATCTCAAACCGGCAAGCCTTTCGCGTGAGATTCCTCCTATGGTCGGAATGACACATGACGTGCCATGCGGTCTTTGACAAGCAAAGACCCTACAGCGAGCCAGGTGCTTCGCGAATAGTAGACATCACGGGTAGGGCAATCGCGCGTTATGCCAACGGCTGTTGGCTGTTGACCAAAAGCTAAAGGCCAAGGGCCAAAGTCCCCCTTAGTGAAAGGCGCTCTAACGCCACACGTCGCATGAGTTCACGCCACACGTCGCATGAGCTCACGCCACACGTCGCGTGAACGCACGCCACACGTCGCTGTAAGCGATATCGCACGTCGCCCAAGCGTGTAACTATTTAGTCACAAACACAGGCAAACACACGACTGTCATTTCGGGCCAAATCAGGCGCACATATTTGCAAATTTGCATTTTTGCATGCCCAAAATGTATGAGCCCACCTTATAAGTATTATAAATTATATATTATATAAGTTGATATAACTTATAACTATTGAAGAGAGGTACACCCATTTTTTTGCACGCAAAAATGCAAAAATGCAAACCTAACGCTTGCACGTTTCGCAGAAAAAGCGTAACTTTGCCATGCAACCAACAGCAAATGAATAAGTTAGAAAGAAGCTGCACCTGCCTAGCATGCCACGCGAAGAGAAACCAACCCCGGATGACCAAACTACAAATACAGCAAGCACTCGCTCAGGACGCGCAATCGCCAACTGGCTGACAGCCACCCGCAACCGCTTTTACGCGCGCGACTACCTAATAGAGCCCTTTCACATGCAACCGCACCAGAAAAACACAGCAGTTTACGGTCATCCATGACTACTCCTGCAGTACATTTACGCACTTTTCATTGAACGCTCATTGAACGCTCATTGAACGCTCATTGAACACTATTGAACACGCAAAGTACAGCCAACTGCATATTACAGCCAAATTACGACCAAATTACGACCAAACTCATTTCACGGACAATTCACAACCAATTCACGGGCAATTCACAACCAATTTACGACCGACTTCATTTGACGGCCACTTGACGGCCGCTTGACGGCCATTTGACGGCTGACTTCAATTTACGAACGATTTACGGCCAATTTACGGCCAATTTACGAACGACTTCCATATGACAGCCATATGACAGTCATATGACAGCCATATGACGAACGATTTCAGTTTACGGGCAGTTTACGGGCAGTTTACGGACAGTTTACGGATAGCATCATTCTACGGCCATTCTACAGCCATTCAACGCCCATTCTACAAAACAGCAGCCCACACACACTCGTTTTGCGCCCATTCAGCCGCAAAATGCCGGTCAAGTACAAGATAAACACACGGCAGGAATATGCCAAAGGCCTCTAAGGGGTATTTCCGGCCATTCTGAGCCTGTTTTGCCAATCCGGGCGTACACGAATCCACCCAAACGCTTTTAGGGGCTAAAAAGGGCCTTAAAATGCGTTTTCTCAATTAATATATTCGCACGTGTTTACGCGCGCATGTGTTGGCCCACTTTCATCCAACCTGTAAAAATCAGTTTCGCATTCCGCACGGAATGATTTGCCAGACAGCTTCACGTTTACAGCGTTTTGTAAAACAAAAATCACACTCACGCGCATTCCATATTCTCACACAGGGGTGAAACGGCTGTTGTGAAGCCTTTCGCGCCGCGTGTCATTCGCGTTTTACTGTAGGGAATTTGCTTGTCAAATTCCGCGCGCCACAGAATAACGCCCCGAAGGGGCAGGAGAATACAGGCAGGGGCGAGAGTCCCTGCTACTGGTCCGAACGTAAAACAGAGCGCCGAAGGTGCGACAGAGCGCAATCATTCTGCCGCCCTTTCAGGGCTGCCAAGCGGGGCGCATCCTTTAGCAGGGACTCTCGCCCCTGCCTGTGCTCTAACACCCCTTCGGGGTTAATCCACATCCCACACCACACCAATTGAGATTCTTCCTCCGCTTCGCTCCGTCAGAATGACAATGCAGAGTGACTCTCGTGGCGCCTTGCCATGAGGTGAAGTGGGTCGCTTCGCTCGAAATTATATTTAGAATTCGAATTTAGAATTACGTTTAAAATGCACTTTTTTGCATTTTTGCATTTTTGCAGTCAGTACAAAGAGTGCGTCAAGCCAATATGCAGCCACGGGCTGCATGCGATTGCGTAGGACCGGAACGCGTAATTTACGATTTGAAATATCTTTTTTACGGATTGCACCTTATTCGCATACCTTTTGCTTGCCCGGCGAGTCTGCTTTGCATACTTTTGCAGTAGGAAAATAAATGTTTTGTACGCTCCCGCCTGGGAAAAACAAGGCTCGCTCACACGGGAGTAATATTAATTAGGAGCCGAAGTGAAGTACTACTATGGCAAACTTAAAGTCTGGCCTGATTTTGCGAGAGAATGAAAATCTGGTAATGGAACTGGAAGCCGAACTCTGGGCTACGAGCATGAACCCCATTGCACGCCTGATTGGCAGCATCGTGCGCGTGTTTAACCTGATTTTGGGCAACAAGCGTCGCGGATTTATCGTCATCACAGACAAGCGCGTGATGGAGGTCATACAGTTCAAGTCGCTGTGGGTGCTCAACTCGGGCAAGAACGTGAAGTATGTGCTGCCCAGCAGTGTGAAGGAGGTGGGATACACGAAGCACGGCACTTGCTTCGGCTGCTTCTGCCAGCAGTACAACCTCTACTACGAGTCTTTCACGCAGGCCACGGAGGTAATGCTGCCCGTACAGGACGAGAAGGAGGCTCAGCGCGTGGTGGATGCCTTCTACAAAGCTATTACTGCGGCTCAGACGGCCGAAGCGAAGAATGAGGAATAACGAATCGGGGATAGCAACGCTACCGAGATTCATCTACCTGAACGGCTACGCCTGGCTGCTCTTGTGTGTGGGAGCGGGCGTAGCCGTGGCACCTTGCTACGAGGTGTCGTACTGGCTTGTGGCGCTGCAGGCGGCAGTGGTACTGCCGTGTCTGAGGGGCGCCTACAGCATCTTGCGCGGCTGGGGCGACAAGAAGCGGAAGTACAGGGTGCTGATGGAGCGTAACACGCCCGAGCTGCGGCCCGACACGTTCACCGAGTTTATGCAGGCGCCCTGCGGCAAGCTGCTGGTGCGCCTCGTGCTGAAGGACTTGGGCCGAGAGGATGCGTATGACTCGCTGGCTCTCTTGGAGGAACCGTGGTCGGCACGGCTGCGGCAGTCTTGCCAGAGACAAAAGACAACAATCCGTATGAACGAAGATTTTAAGCTATGAACACCTTCCTTTTTGTCCTGTGCTTTGTCATAGTCAATTGCTGCGGGGCTGGCTTTATATATTATAAGGTATGGAGAATGCCGCGTTCGGGCCATAGGACGATGCTGATGGCGCTCGCCTTGCTTGGCACGCTGGTCTTTGACGTCCTTTTCGTGCTGGCGCATCAGATTCCGAGGCACGCAGACACGTTTCTGGCTGCAGGCATTCGGCAGATAGAGACGAACATAAACACATCTCGCCCGGGTTATGCGAACGAGGAACTCGACACGGCCCAGATACGCAGCATGCTGTCCGACACCCGTCAGGTGGAGTCCTTTTTGAGGACGAATGACGAGGCGCGCCTCGTGGTCCGACTGATTGGCGTAAAGGCTTATATCGGTTATCTGGGGGCTTTCCTCTCTGCGCTCGATACGAACCTTTCGGAAATGCAGGCCGAGGGAACGCCCGTGACGCTGCATAATGTAATGGCCCGCGTGCGCGAAAAAAGCAGAGCGACCACGCAGAAGGCAGCGTTCGCACTGGAAATACTGCTACTGGTGGCCGCACTTGCCATGGCCGGGTTCCTGCTATTTAGCTACTATGCCCACAAGAGAGGATGGACGGCCGAAGCGTCTGTGACGCTGGGAGAGCCCCTCACCTCTAACCCCTAAAAAGAAACTTTAGCTATTAGCTATTAGCTATTGGCCAAATGCCAACGGCCAAAAGCCAAAGTAAACTCTCTCAACTCTCACCTCTAACCCCTAACCTATCTTATTTTATAGCGTTCTCCTGTCTCGCCTACAATCTTGTGCTTGTAATTGTCGGGATAGCCGGGGCGAAGCACTGAGCGCGGTTCGCCGCCCGGGGTCTGCAGGAAACGGCCCTCGCTGTCTGTACGCTTCACGGCCATGTCATTGTACTTCACTATGAGCAACTGGCCCAGCTGGTTCCATTCATCGAGCATCGCCTGTGCGGTGCGGTGGGTGTATGCCGAGAGGAACTTGCGCGCCTCGGCCTCGGGCATGGACAGTGCCTGCTTTTCGGTCTCGGCCTGCAGCGAGTTGTAGTCGCTCTCGAGGCGGTCGCGTACGGCTTTCAACTCGGGAAACAGCACGCTGTAGCGCAGGTAGACCATGTTGCTCACCCAGTTCTGCACCCAATATGCGGAGCGGAACGAGAAGTGGAACGCGTCGGCTGTCTTGGAGTCGTAGCATTCGGGCGCGCTGTCTATGCAGCAATACACAGGTGTCAGCGGAACCATGTTCGTGTCGTCGTTTCCGAACCACACCACTCCGCCTATGTAGGCAGGAAGCGAGCTGCGCATCTGGCTGACATAGACATGCGACGTCTGCTGCGTGCTGATGGGACGCTCGTTGAAATACTTCTGGCCGTCCACCTCGAACGAGAGCGGTGTCGGGCGGTAAGGCATTTCCCATGGGCCCATGCCCAAGTCGTTTGTGACGGAGAGCGGCGTGTCCTCATAGTGGTCGCGCATCATGTCTTTGACATCTTGCACAGAGAGCAGTTTCTTGGGACGAACGGCAAACGGCATGGGATTGTTGGGCATTTCGCCCTTGGCATAGCCGAGGTAAGGCATCATGTCCTCGACTGCCCAGCGGTTGAAGAACGACCAAACGCGAGCCTCGCAGTAGCGGAGTGCTCCAAAGTCGGCCGGAGCGTAGGCTTCGGAGAATGAGAAATCCTCGTCGCGACCGGAGAAATAGCCTTTCTCGCGTGCAAAACTTATCACGTCTGGGCTGTAAATGCAGTTGTCTTTGTCTTTGAGCGGGAAACGGCGGATGCGGCTCTGGTTGGCATGCGCGCAAATGCAGTCGTCGGGCACGCGGACAGCCACCCAAACGGCGCCTTTTCGGCCGGGTCCCTTGCCTACCATCTCCAGCACCCACACTTCATTGGGGTCGGCAATGGAAAAACTCTCGCCACTGCTGCCGTAACCGTATTCCGACACGAGTTTTCCCATCACTTCAATGGCCTGGCGGGCAGTCTTGGCGCGCTCCAGCGTCACTGACATGAGGCTGCCATAGTCGAGCAGGCCCGTTTCTGTGGTGTCGCACAGCTCGTCGCGGCCGCCAAAGGTCGTCTCGTGGATTGTCAGCTGGCACTCATTCATCAGGCCAACCACGGAATAGGTCTCTGCGACCTGAGGTATTTCGCCCAGATAGTTGTTCGACTCGTAATGATAGAGCGGACGCATCTCGCCCTTGGCATGCTTGCCGCCACGAATCACCTGCAGCGAGCCGAATGCACCGTAGCTGTCGCAGCTGTACGACACGATAACGCTGCCGTCTGTACTGGCCTTTTTGCCGACAATGAGGTTCGTACATGAGAAGGCTGACGGGTTGACGGTCACGCACAAAAGGACGAGAAGGGAGATGCGGCGGATGATATTGAACGATTTCATATGCAGTCTTTTTTTCTATACATTTTACAATTGCGTTACTTCACCTTCAGTTTGTCGCTGCCAGCGGCTTTGAAGCTCATGTCGAGGCCCTTGACGCTGTGAGTCAGCGCGCCGAACGAAATGAAATCTACGCCGGCCTTGGCATAAGGAAGCATCGTATCGAAGGTGATGCCCCCACTCGACTCCGTCTCGCAACGTCCCGCTACGATTTCTACGGCGCGACGAGTATCCTCGGGCGTGAAGTTGTCGAACATGATGCGGTCGCAACCTTCGGCCAGCGCTTCATCGAGTTCCTGCCAGTTGCGAACTTCGCATTCGATCTTCAGGTTTTTGCCTTTCTCGCGGCAGTAGGCTTTGGCTCGACTGATGGCATTGTGTACTCCGCCACAGAAATCGATATGGTTGTCCTTGAGCAGAATCATGTCGAAAAGGCCGATGCGATGGTTCATGCCTCCACCGATTTTCACCGCTTCCTTTTCGAGCATTCTCATTCCGGGCGTTGTCTTTCGCGTATCAAGGACGCGAGTTTTCGTGCCGGCATCGATAAGCGCCTGCTGGTAGCGGTGTGTCATCGTAGCGATGCCGCTCATTCGCTGCATGATATTGAGCATAAGGCGCTCTGTCTGCAACAGACTACGCACGCTGCCTTTCACACTCATCACAATATCGCCTGGCTTTACGTGTGAGCCGTCAGGTATGAAGATTTCCACCTTCAGTTCGGGGTCAAAGCGGTGGAAAACTTGCTTGGCGATTTCCACGCCTGCAATGATGCCTTCTTCTTTCACCAGCAGAAGGCTTTCTCCCTGCTCTTCGGCCGGAATGCAACAGAGTGTCGTGTGGTCGCCATCGCCAATGTCTTCGGCAAAAGCGAGGTCAATAAGGCGGTCATTCAGTTCTTCTACACTTAACATATCATATTCAAATTTAAAATTATTACGTTTCTTCACTCGTGGTGATACGGTTCGCCGTGCAGAATTGTCATTGCGCGGTAGAACTGCTCCACAAAGAGGAGGCGAATCATCTGGTGACTGAAGGTCATCTGACTCAGGCTGATGCGTTCATTGCCTCGCTGGTACACGCTCTCAGAGAACCCGTAAGGTCCGCCAACCACGAAGACCAAGCGTCGTGGAGATGCAGCCAAACGCTTCTGCAACCAAACGGCAAACTCCTTGCTGCGACGCTCCGTGCCGCACTCATCGAGCAGCACCACATAGTCGCCCGTCTGAAGCGACTTGAGTATCATCTCGCCTTCGCGCTCTTTCTGCTCGCCCTGGCTCAGGTTCTTTGTGCCTCGCAGCTCTGGAATCACTTCCACTTCGAAAGGCACATAGTGACTTACGCGCTCCACGTATTCGCCGATGCTTGCCACATAGTGCTCGCCAACCGTTCGTCCAACAACCAAAAGAACCGTCTTCATGGCTTTACATATTCGTAGCATCCCGCATCGGGACCGTCATCGAGTGTGCGGCTTCGCCCAAGTCGGTCCGTCGGAACAATGCTGATGAAGGCAGTGTCGCCCATGTTGCGAATGGCGGAAGCGCTGTCGGGCGTGAAGTCGTACACAAAGTTGTGCGTATCGAAGCGTGCGAAGTTCTTATCTCGCACCAGCGTCTGTTTGTCATTGTCGTAAACTATGTGCCGGAATCGGATTGTGTCGTCCGAAACGACTGTATTCAGGAAGCAGTTGCTGAAGAGATAATCGCAAGTATAGTCCTGCCCTTCCTCAATGTCTCCCATAATGACGTCTTCGCCGTAGCCTGTGATGACACAATTCACAAAATATGCCCTTTCAAGATGCCGGTAAACGCCGTTTTCGGTATTTTCGATGCGCAACGCATCGCCACGCCCGCCTTCGAAAGGATAAAATTGCGCAATGGTGCAATGCAAAAACAGGTAGTCGCCTCCATAGAGGTACACGCAGTGTCCCTTGGCATTGCTTATCTGACTGTTTAGAATCTGCACACCGCAACTCTCCAGCTGCAGCCCGTTGCCTCCGACATTGTGAATCACACTGTTTTCTATCAGCAGAGACTCCACAGAAATGTCGGTGCTGTCCACCTTGATACCATAGCATCCGCTGTGAATATCGCAGTGCCGCAAGACATTTCCCACGCTCCCCGAGTGGATGTGCAGGCCTTCCCATCGGCTTGGCGTAGCATCGTAAAGCAAATAATCAAACATGTGATCGGTGCGGTCGCTTCGCATCGTCACCAGCGAATCCGTTGTTCCCAAAGCCAACAGACGGCCTCGCACCTCCAGTCCCGCGCCATCATGGAAAAGCAACCTTGTGCCTGCAGCCAGTGTAAGCGTGGCACCCTCTGCAACGACCAGCGAATCATAGATAACTACAGGCTGAGCGATGGAAAAGGTGGTGTCGGCTGTCACAATAAGACCTTGATGGATGTAAGCGTCCTGCGAGCCAACGGTCAATCGGACTTTCTGTATGACGCCACTTTCGAGTCGGAAAAGCAGATCGTCGGCAAATTCCATTGGCGCCGCCTGTCCGGTTTGCGGAGGAGTCACTTCGATTCGCACCACAAGGCTGTCCTTTCCGCGCACCTCAAAGTCCATGTCCGCCGAATTTCCTATTGTCACACCATCTACATTTGTGCGGAACGGGCTTGCGACTCCTTGCGAGAGCCAAACTCCGCTGATGCGAATGCCTTTCTTGCCCCTATTATATAAAATAAGGTGTTTCGTTGCACTCGGTATGGTGCTGATAAGTGTATCGAAGCGCACCGTGTCTGCCGAAAAACTCAGTAGGTCGGACGGAGATGTCGTCCAGGATTCATCTTCGCTGCACGAAACAGCTAAAACGACGGCCGCTATTATGTAAAGTAAGCGTTTCATTAAATACTTACATCACGTTGTATATCAGTTCTTCAGCGGTGCATTCTTCAGTATAGCAAGAACATGATCCCAAACCATCTGCACGGTCGGAATCAGCAACCGCTCGTCGGGACTATGCACGCCGCGAAGCGTCGGACCGATGGATATCATATCGAGATGCGGATATTTCTCGCTGAAAAGTCCACACTCGAGGCCAGCATGTATGCCACGCACTTTCGGATCGCGCCCAAACAGTTTTTTATATTCCTCGACTGCCAACTTCAGCAGCTCGCTTTGTGGGTTCATTTTCCAACCCGGATATCCTTCGCCGATTTCCACTTTTGCACCTGCTAACTCAAATACTGCGGCTACGGTGTTTGCCATGTTAACGCGTGCAGAATAAATGCTGCTGCGCTGACTGCTGTTTATATTTATTGTCTTTGACTCCGGCACCATATGAATGCTGGCTAAATTGCTACTGGTCTCCACAAGGTCAATTCCTTGGCACATGGCGTAAACGCCATTGTCGACAGCTTGCAAGGCGGCTATTAACTTGTCCGATGTGGCCTTCGCCACTACGCTGCCAACGGCTGTCATTTCGCTTTCGAGAATGAACTCCATCGTAGGCTCCGTCTGGCTGTATTCCTCCTCCACCTCAGCGGCAAAAATGTTCCAATCAGCTCGCAACTGCTCCTTATATTTTTCCGGAACACAGCAGACGCACGTTGCCTCGCGAGGAATGGCATTATGCAATCCACCTGCCTGAATGTCTATAAGACGCAGGCCTGAAATTTTCTTGTTCGTCATGTACAGGAAACGAACCAGCAGTTTATTGGCATTAGCGCGTCCCTTGTTGATATCGTCGCCGCTGTGACCGCCAGTAAGGCCCTTGATACACAGGCGGAAGGGGAACATACCAGCAGGCATAGGCTCCACCTCGTAAGGCATCTGCACGTAAGTTCTGCAGCCGCCTGCACAACTTACAAAAATCTCCCCTTCGTCTTCACTGTCCAGATTGATAAGCATATCGCCTCGCATGAAGCCAGGTTTCATTCCTTCTGCGCCAGTAAGTCCAGTTTCTTCGTCACGAGTAAAAACACACTCAATTGGGCCGTGACAGACTTCGGCGCCAGCCTCAAGTAAGGCAAGTTCCATGGCCATGCCTATGCCATCGTCAGCGCCAAGCGTTGTTCCTTTCGCCTTAAGCCAGTCGCCGTCCACAACGGTCTGAATTTCATCCGTGTTGAAGTTAAATTTCACATCAGCATTCTTCTCGCACACCATATCCATGTGACTCTGTAACACAATGGTGCGTCGATTCTCCATTCCTGGCGTTGCCGGTTTACGAATTAAGACGTTGCCGGCTTCGTCTCGAACGCTTTCCAATCCAAGACGTTTGCCGAATTCCAAAAGGAACGCAATCATTTTTTCTTCTCGCTTCGAGGGACGAGGCACTTTGTTGATGCTGGCGAAATTGCGAAACACCGACTCAGGCTTAAGGATGTTTTCTTTCATAATATTTGTGTGTTTAATGCTTTTTTCATACCTTTGCGGATGCAAATATACGGAATAATGTTGAAATTAGTGCTTGTCACCTTCGGAATTGTTGCCTTATCGGTCGTTCTTTTGTGCGTTCGCATACTTTTGGAACGAAATGGCAAATTTGGTGCGAGCCACGTTGGAGGCAGTCGTGAGTTGCGACAGAAAGGAATACACTGCGTGCAAAGCATGGATGCCATAGAGCGGCGCGAGAACATTTACCGTGTGAAAGAACGAATATAACAAACAATAAATATGAAAACAAAGAATTTTCTTTTCGCATCAGCATTGGCTGCCATATTTCTGACCGCCACAAGCTGTAAAAAAACGCCTGCCGACGGAGAAAACGCTACGGCAGAAGAGATGGAAGATAATGCGGTGGCTCTCAGGATTGCCTATGTTGAGTTGGATACGTTGATGAGTCAATATCAACTCTACAAGGACTACAGCGAAGTGCTGAACCGCAAAGGTAATAATATACAGAAGACTTTAGCACAAAAGCAAAGAACGCTGGAGAGTCATGCTGCAGCGTTGCAAAAGAAGTACGACAACAATGGCTTCACTACACGCGATGAACTGGAGCGTGCACAGGCTAATATTCAGAAAGAACAGGAAGAACTGCAAGAACTCGCGGCTCGTCTGAACGATGACTTCAACCGCGAACAGGCAAGAATAAACGAGGAAGCTCGCGATAGCATTCAATCTTTCTTGAATATCTTCAACAAGTCTAAGAAATTTGATTATGTAATGGTGAAGGCCGGCGACAATCTTTTGATTGCCAACCCGCGTTATAATATCACTGCTGACGTGGTGAAGGGCCTGAACAAACGCTACAAAATCAGCCCCGACGTGGCAGAAGCAATAAAAGACGCCGCAGAGGATTGATGCTTGCCGCTCAGTTATTAGAAAGCGCCACCGAAAAAGTATATTCACATAAGGATGAAAGATCTCTCACAACATATCGAATATTTGCTGCTGAGTCATGATTTCGTGATTTACCCTCAACTTGGTGCATTCGTGACGAAGTATGTTCCGAGTCGTTGGAGCAGCGAGGAAGATCTTTTCCTTCCACCATTTCGGTCGGTGTGCTTCAATGGCGAGTTGAAAGAAGGTGACAATTTATTTGTGACTACGTTGTCCAAACGTTATCGTGTAACACAGGACGATGCCGGACTGATGTGTGCCGAATACCTTGAGCACATCCATCAGGAACTGGCCGAAAACGGGACAATGGACTTAGGCAGTATCGGCGTTTTCATCCAAGAGAATCCATCTGATGCGCTAACATTTGTACCCAACGAGGCGGGAGTTACATCGCCCGACCTGTACGGACTCGATGCCATCCCTTTTGCACCTTTGTCTGGTGCTGGAAGTTCAACACAAACCTCAGGACGCAACGAAAACAATTCGAAGCAAAATGTGGATGACGACAACCACATCACTATTCGTATCAGTCGTCGTTTGGTGAATTACGCTGCTGCAGCCGCGGCTTCCATCGTGCTGTTTTTTGCTTTGTCCACTCCAGTTCAGAATATGCAATCTGCAGATGACGGACAAATGCGTTCAGAACTTTTCATGCCGAGCAATCTCATGCCTGCTGTCGCAACGACGAATGCGACGCGTGGCGTGACGACTTGCGACGTGTCGCAAATGGCAGAGGAAGACATTGCAGCTGCCGAGCCCGAAGTTGAAACGCCAAAAGCAGAGCCAACAGGCTTCGCAGTTGTGTTGGCGAGCCAAGTCAGCATGAAGAACGCCGAAGCATTTGTTGCCCGTCTGCGTGCCGAAGGTTATCCGGCTGAGGTCTATACAAAAGGTTCGATGGTTCGCGTTATTATTCCTGGCTTCTCGACGGCCGAGGAAGTCCATGCCAAAATCCGAGAAATGAAGGCCCAAAGCACGAAATACAAGAGTGCTTGGACACTGAAGTTGGACTGAGAAACAGAGACAGCATGAAACGAGTTCGCTGCCCAAAGTGCAACAATTTTATCACCTTTGACGAAAAACAATACGAGGACGGCCAGCAGCTTGTCTTCGAATGCCCCGATTGCAGAAAACAATTTGGCATTCGTCTGGGTACAAGCAGTGTTCACAAGACTCGCGACGAGGAAGAACAAGAACTCCCGGCTGCAAATGACATAGGAAGCATAGTTGTTGTGGAAAATGTCTTTCACTACAAACAAGTGTTGCCACTCGTCATGGGCGACAATGTGTTTGGCCGTTTTGTGAAAGGCACGTCCATCAATCAACCCATCGAGACGGTGGATCCGAGCGTTGACACGCGGCATTGTATCATTCGCGTGCAGCGCCACAAGGGACAACTGCAATATATTTTGCGCGATGCGCCCAGTAATACTGGAACTTTCTATATGAACGAAATACTCCGCGACGTGGACCGCGTGCAACTGCATGACGGGGACATCATTACTATCGGTGCCACCACCCTAATCCTGCGTCTGAACGAGGACGAATGATTCACCGAAATGATAGAAACGACGCACAAATTGTTGGCTATCGACCTTGACGGCACACTCCTTAACAGCCAGAAAGAAATCACTCCACGCACAGAGGCTGCACTTATCGAAGCACAAAAACGCGGTCACCGCATTGTGTTGGCAACAGGCCGACCTATCGTAGGAGCTCGTCCCTACGCTCGTCAGTTGAGGCTCGATGTGTACCACGGATTCCTGCTATGCTTCAATGGTGCAACAATACTTCAATGCGAGGACGATAAGTTGCTTTACGAAAATTACTTACCTGCGCAGTTTATTCCGAAACTATACACGAAAAGCAAAGAAAACGGCTTTGCAATTATGAGTTACGAAGGCGACTTCATCCTGACGGAAAGCGTCGAAGATAAGTATATCCAGCATGCTGCTCGCATTAACAGGATGCAAATTCTCAAGACTCGGGACTTCGCAAATATAAAAACGCCTGTACCCAAATGTATTATCACAGGCAAAACTGATAGATTGATTCTGTTTGAGAAACAGTTGCGAGCTGAGTTTGGGGATGAATTAAGCATCATACGCAGCGAATCCTTTTTTCTGGAAGTGATGAATCGAGGCGTGGAAAAAGGCACGTCGCTTGCCCAACTGCTACAGATGATACATGTAAACCCCGAAAACTTAATTTCGTTTGGCGACAGTTACAACGACGAATCCATGCTGCGACTTGCCGGTTGGAGTGTTGCGATGGGCAATGCACGAACAGAAATTCAGGAGCTGGCTGACGAAGTGACAGCCAGTAATGACGAAAACGGCGTGTCGCAAGTAGTGGAACGACGTGTGCTTTTTTAAAAAGTGAACGTCTCAGAACGGAGACAACGCCTTGTTTATTTTTTCGGTGAGTTCCTCTTTTTTCCCACGACGTATGGAAAGCGTGAGGTTGCACTGCATTCCGAAGTCTTGCTTCAGGATGCGCGCATCCATATCACGCACAACTTTCATCACGCCACTGAGCATCGGATACTCAAACGAGAAGTGGCATTCGGCATCCACAGTTTTGGAAATAATCTCGGCAGTGGCAATTGCTTCGGCTGCGGCAGTGCGGTAAGCAGAAATCAAGCCGCTGGTGCCAAGTTTCACACCTCCGAAATACCGGACAACAAGGATGATAATATCAGTTAGCCCCTTACTATTTATCTGTCCCAAAATGGGCTTTCCCGCAGTGCCACTGGGCTCACCGTTGTCATTGGCACGAAACGTCTCGCGTTCTGCACCAAGCATGTAGGCCCAGCACACGTGGCGCGCATCGAAATACTTGCGCTGAAATTTTTCGACAAGCGCCATCGCCTCCTCCACCGTACGTACAGGAAAGGCGAAAGACAGGAACTTGCTCCGCAACTCGGTGTACGTTCCACTGCTTTCGCCCTTTATTGTAAGATATTCGTCGGTCATCAATCGAGTTTGTGAATCACCAAACCGCTACGGAGTTTAGGTTCAAACCATGTTGCCTTAGGCGGCATGATATTTCCTGAATCGGCAATCTGCATGATTTGACGCATGGAAACAGGATAAAGTGCCAGCGCCATCTTCATTTCGCCACTATCTACCCTGCGTTTCAACTCGCCGAGCCCACGCAAACCGCCCACGAAATCAATGCGTTTGTCGCTTCGGAGATCGCGAATATCGAACAATTGGTCAAGAATCAAGCGGCTACTGATGCTCACATCGAGGCTCTCTATAGGAGAAGTCTCGTCGGCCAATCCAGGTTTCAACACGAGGCTGAACCAGTGTCCGCCCAAGTAGAGACTAAATTCGTGCAACCGTTGCGGACGATATTCAGCCGTCCCCATATCTTTTACCACGAAGTTTTCTTCCAGCGCCTTCAAAAATTCTGTTTCGCTGCGTCCATTCAGGTCACGAACCACACGGTTGTAGTCGAGAATCGTCAGTTGGCTGGCAGGGAAACAAACGGCCATGAAGAAATTATACTCTTCGTTTCCCGTGTGATTAGGGTCTGCCTTAGCCTTTTCTACACCCACCAACGCTGCAGCGGCGCTCCGATGATGTCCATCTGCTATATATAAATAAGGTATAGAGGCAAAGGTTTCTGTAATCTTTTGAATGTCCTCAGCATTTTCCACAAGCCAAAAGCGATGACGGAAACCATCGATAGGCGCAATGAAGTCGTAGACCGGCGATTGTGAAGTAATGTTTGCCACAATACGATCTATCGTTTCGTTGTCGGGATAAGCCAGAAAGACCGGTTCGATGTTTGCATTGTTTACGCGTACGTGACGCATACGATCTTCCTCCTTGTCACGACGCGTGAGTTCGTGCTTCTTAATTACGCCATTCACGTAATCTTCCACACTTGCGGCCACTACGAGTCCGAATTGCGTCTTGTTGTTCATCGTCTGCGCATAGACGTAATACTTTTCTTCTACGTCTTGCACCAGCCATCCCTTCGCTTGGAATTTTGCAAAATTCTCGGCAGCTTTAGCATAGACACGTTCGTCGTACTCACTTGTGCCGCGTGGAAAATCTATTTCGGGCTTTATAATATGGTAGAGCGACATTTCGTTATCGCCAGCTTCAGCACGTGCTTCCTCCGAGTCTAACACGTCGTAAGGACGGCTTTCTACCTTCTCAACAAGACTTACCGGCGGTCGGAGTCCACGAAATGGTTTGATGATTGCCATTTTACTTATTCACTTGAAATTTTGTGATACCATGTTCCAGAAAATCTACAATCTGTTTTGCAGCTGCGATTCCGGCATTTACATTTGCCTCTGCTGTCTGCGCCCCCATTTTCTTCGGGGTAGCAAAATAACGGCCTTCGGCAACAGACTCAAATTCAGCAGCGCGGTCTGGTTTGATGTCTGTTAGGTATTTTAGGTCTGCACGTTCTTGAAGCAACTTCAGGAGCCCCTCTTCGTCTATAACTTCCTTTCGGGCAGTATTCACGAGGATGCCACCTTTCTTCAACCTGTTTACAAGATTGTAATTGATGCTTTCGCGCGTCTCGGGCGTTGCAGGGATGTGGAGCGACACGATATCGCAGGTATCGAACAGCTCTTCCTGGCTCGCCGCGGCTTCCACGCCGGCTGCTTCGATTGCTTCCTTCGGACAGTACGCGTCGTAAGCCACGACCTTCATGCCGAATCCTTTTGCCACACGTGCAACATTGCGACCAACATTTCCAAAAGCTAAAATTCCAAGTCGTTTGCCCAACAATTCTGTGCCGCTGGAACCATTAAAGAAGTTGCGAACGCCGTAAACCAACAGACCAAAAACGAGTTCTGCCACGCTGTTAGCATTCTGACCGGGAGTATTCATGGCCACAACGCCGTGTGCTGTGGCAGCCGCCAAGTCTATATTGTCGTAGCCCGCACCTGCTCGCACCACGATTTTCAGCTGTTTAGCTGCGTCGAACACCTCGTTATCGACTTTGTCAGAGCGGATAATCAGTGCATCTGCGTCTGCTACTGCGGCAAGCAACTGTGCTTTCTCTGTATACTTCTCGAGCAAGGCGAGTTCGTAGCCTGCTGCATCCGTCACAGCTTTAATGCCATCTACAGCCACACGGCTGAAGGGCTTCTCTGTAGCAATAAGTACTTTTGCCATGATTTTAAGTTACTTTTTTATGATGTGCTAAAATCAGTGAGTCTTCTCGAAATCTTTCATGCATTCCACCAAGGCTTTGCAGCCCTCAACGGTCATAGCGTTGTAGCAACTTGCACGGAATCCACCAACGTCGCGATGGCCTTTCACTCCCACCATTCCGCGGCCAGTGGCGAAGGCGAGGAATTCGTCTTGCAACTCTTGGTATTCATCTTTCAGCACGAATGTGATGTTCATACGAGAGCGGCTGTCTGTCTCGGCTGTCCCGACAAATAATTTATTGCGGTCTATCTCAGAGTAAACAATCTCGGCACGCTCCTTGGCACGACGCTCCATTTCTGCCACGCCGCCTTGCTTTTTTATCCAGCGCAAGTTCTGCAGCGCACAATAGATAGGCACAGTGGGAGGAGTATTGAACATCGAACCTTTTTTCACATGCGTTCTATAGTCGAGCATGGTGGGTATTGGACGTGAAACTCGGCCCAACAAATCTTCTTTCACAATGACGAAAGTTACGCCCGCCATGCTGAGATTCTTCTGTGCTCCACCATAAATGACGGCATACTTGCTGACATCCACAGGACGCGACAGGATATCGCTCGACATGTCTGCCATTAAAGGTATGGGAGAGTCGAGGTCTTTTAGCAATTCGGTGCCGTAAATCGTATTGTTTGTCGTTACGTGCATATAATCGGCATCGGTAGGAATCTCAAAGTCGCGCGGCACGTAAGTGAAGTTCTTGTCTTTGCTCGATGCAACTTCTACCACTTCTCCGAAAATCTTAGCTTCTTTTATAGCTTTGCTGGCCCAAACACCCGTGTTCAGATAGGCAGCTTTTTTCTCGAGGAAGTTGAATGGCACCATGCAGAACTGCAGACTGGCACCGCCCCCCAAGAAAAGTACACTATATCCCTCTGGTATTTCGAGCAGCTCCTTAAAGAGCGCCACGGCCTCGTCCACCACGGGCTGAAAGTTCTTTGCGCGGTGGCTGGTTTCCATCAGAGAAAGTCCGCTTCCCTCGAAATCGATACATGCTTGAGCCGTGGCCTGCATAACTTCCTGCGGCAGAATGGAGGGCCCGGCATTGAAATTGTACTTCTTCATAACCGAAATAATGCTTTTTATTAGTGATTCTTGATTTTTCACAGCAAATTTACAACATTTTATTCATATAAATAAATATTGTGTCAGGTAATTTTCCAATTTACTACTTCGGAGAAAAAAAACTGCGGCAATGTTTGCACATCTCGTCAGAAAGATATAATTTTGCAACGCTTTTGCGCATCAAGCGTCACGGGGTGTAGCGCAGTTGGTAGCGCACCTGGTTTGGGACCAGGTGGTCGCCCGTTCGAGTCGGGTCACCCCGACTTCCGAGAAACGAAAGGTGATTTCGGAAATAAAAAAGCAGAAACGCTTGGTGGCAAAGAATTATTGTTGTATCTTTGCAGCGCAAAAAGCAGATTGGTGCCTTGGATGAGTGGCTTAGTCAACGGTCTGCAAAACCGTCTACAGCAGTTCGAATCTGCTAGGCACCTCGTAGAAACTCGGGTTTAACACCCGGGTTTCTTCATTTTATTACGTAGGCTTAGTAGTGACACGAGAGCCGAGACAGTAAAAACAGCTGCAGCAAGTATATATTTGAGCACAGATGCCTCGGGATAGAAGTGACTGATGAATACAGCAAGCGTCAGACAAACAAATTGCACGCCTGCGCGCACCCAGTTCTGCGGTGTCAGGAAACATTTGTAGCGTCTTCCATAAACAATCAAACAAACGCCGGTATCAAATACGGCTCCGGCAGAGAGCGCCAGACCTGCACCGGTAATTCCAAGATACTTAAAACATACAGCAATGCAGCCCAGCGTCACTAATCCTGAGAGCACTTCCACCAGTAAGTATATTTTAGAATCGCCGCGCGAAAGCGGAATGTAGGAATATGGCAGTATGATTCCACGCAGGAATATGTAGAACGAAGCCAGCAGCATCATGTTGTGCATTCCCAAAAAGTCGGCAGTCAACAAAAGGCGTATCAGCATTGGCATGACCGTCAAAAAAAGAATGAGACAAGGCGTGATAAGCATCAGGCAGACGTCCACCTGCTGGCGTAGCGCGTGATTCACTTCGCCAAAGTCGCGTGCTCCGGAAAGTCGCGGGTAGTAGTCTGTCTCAAGTGCAACAAACGCAACTCCAGAGAAGGCCGTCAACAGTGCGAATCCCGAGCGATAAAGTCCGACTTCGCTCAGCGAGTCGAGAAAAAGAATCATGGCAGGAATGAGCATCGAAACTGCAGCGCCAGTCAAAGTAGCCATTGCATACGGGATTCCTTTGCGAATCAGAGGCAATCCCTCTGCCAAGACCTCGCGGCTGAAAGGTCGTATTTTATAAGGAAACAGCGGCAGCGAGTATCTGAGGTGCACTCCGCAAGCCACTACCGTGCTGGCCACAAGACCGCACACAACGCCTCTCATGCCAAGGAAGTAGTAAAATGGAACTGTAAAGAGCAGTGTCGTCAATGCCACGATACTTTCGAGCGTTGCCACACGTCGCAGTTGCCTTACGCCCTTCAGAATAGAACATTCCGCCTCTGCCACGAGCAGAGACACCACAATAGGAATCAACGGCAGCACTTCAAACCAATGTCCCGTATCGTAGTCGAAGAAAATATAACTGAGCAACGGCGAGAGAAGAAGGCATAGCAAAGAAGCCAGCACAGATGTCCAGACTGCCCATGTACGGATAATGCAAATAAGTCGCGCGAGGTCTGTGTGCGTGCCATGCTCGAAGCAATGGCTTGTCTCACGTGTGGCGCTTAGCGGCAAGCCCATGCTTGTGCATCCCACCACGAATTCCGTCATCGAACCATAGATGCCAATCAGTCCAGCACCGGCTGTTCCGAGCAAACGAGCCGTGATTTTATTGCGGACAAGCGATGCCAGCATTTTTACGCCCTGCACACTACCGAAAAGGCTCGTATACTTTAGGACATAACCATACGTGGTTTTCTCTGTTACTTGCTGTAGTTTCTTCTGAAACGACATGTCGCATTTTATTTTCAGCGGGCAAAGTTACGGAATTTAATTTGTAAATTTGCGGAATCCACAGAAAATATATATTTTTGTGTCGAATAAGAACAGCATGAAGATACTTCTGTTTGGCGAATACAGCAACGTACACTGGACGCTTGCCGAGGGGCTGCGACGACTGGGACACAAGGTTACTGTGGTCTCGGACGGCGACGTTTGGAAAGATTACCCGCGAGACATCGACTTGCGACGGCGCTCTTTTGGCGTGCTCGACACGCTAAGATACGCGGCAGACATTGCACGAGTGCTGCCAAAGCTAAAAGGATACGATGTCGTACAACTCATCAACCCCATCTTCCTCGACTTGCGAGCATCTCGCATTTGGCCTTTCTATCAGCGGCTGCGACAGCAGAATGGTTTGATGGTAATGGGCGCATTTGGCATGGACCACTACTGGGTTTTGACTGGGTTGGATTGCAAAACTTTTCGTTATTCAGACTTTAACATGGGTGCGAGCCCTCGCATCTCAGAAGAGAATTCGCGTTACATCAGCGAGTGGCTGCATGGCGAAAAGGGAAAACTCAACAAGCAGGTTGCGCAGGATTGTGACGGCATTGTGGCGGGACTTTATGAATACGAGCGATGCTATGCACCACACTTCGGAGAAAAGTTGCAATACATACCTTTTCCGGTGCAGACTGAAACTGGTTTAAATCCAAGCGAAACGATTCCTGAAAGGATGAGTTTTTTTATCGGTATTCAGCAGACTCGCAATGAATACAAAGGAACGGACGTAATGTTGCGTGCGCTGCGTCGGCTGGCTAAAGCGTATCCTGGGAAGATTTCAATCACGAAAGCAGAGAATGTGCCCTTCGCAGAATATAAGACGATGCTCGACGACTGTGATATCTTGCTTGACCAACTCTACAGCTACACGCCAGCCATGAACGGGCTGCTGGCCATGAGCCGCGGTCTCGTGCTTGTGGGCGGCGGCGAAGAGGAAATGTACGAGTTGCTTGGCGAACGAGAATTACGCCCCATCGTGAACGTGCTACCCGATGAAGAGGACGTTTATCGAAAACTGGAGCAACTTGTGCAACATCCAGAGATGATACCGGAACTGAAAAAGCAAAGCGTTGAGTTTGTGAGACGTCACCATGACTACGTGAAGGTTGCTCGCCAATATGAAAGCTTTTACAATCGTCTGCTCGAAGCGCGAAAGGAGGGATTAGCATGAGTGGTATGCTGAGTATTATAGTGCCGGTTTACAACGTGGCACCCTACCTTCGTAGCTGTTTGCAGTCGATATCAGAGCAGGGACTCGAGAACTTTGAAGTTTTGTTAGTGAACGATGCAAGTCGCGACAATAGCATGTCCATTTGTCGCGACTTCTGCAGCGAGCATGCGGAGTTCCGTTTGCTCAATCACGAGCGTAACATGGGACTAAGCGAAGCGCGAAACACGGGTCTTCGGGCTGCCACTGGCGAGTATGTGACCTTTGTTGATTCTGACGACCAGCTGGCTCCCGATACGCTTCGCATGGTGATGGAAGACATTGGCGAGGCAGACGCTGCCGAGTATCCGTTCGTTGTTGGGTATCTAACAAAGAATCCAAAACGCTGGCAGCCAGAGGCAAAGACTGTGACATTCGATGAATGGATGCGGAACGGCTACGAACATACTTACGCTTGGAACAAAGTTTTTCGTCGCAGGTTGTGGACTGACATGTGTTTCCCGCGCGGAAAATTTTTCGAGGACATGCGCACCATTCCATACGTACTGAGTAAGGCCGCGGGCATCCGTTTTGTCTCGCGCGGCACATATTATTATTGTACGCGCGCGGGAAGCATCAGCCAGCAGACGGACCTACCACATCTTCATGACTATGCCGAAGCCATTGCGGCACTCTATAATTGGTCGGACGGCAGCAACCTAAATTTATATCTGCGTGCACTAAATGCAGAATTAAGTTACGAAAGAGCTGGCGGCGAACGCCGATTTGTGAAGCGCCGCACCATCCCTTGGTCTTTCATCTTGCGTCGCGGCATCACCTGGCGGCAACGGATGAAAGCAATTTGGTTTAAATATAGGAAAAGAGCATGAGCTGCGAATTGTCCATCATAGTGCCCTGCTACAACACGCCGAAGCATCGCTTACGGCAGTGCATGGAAAGTCTGGAATTTGTGGGTCGCATCCTGCCATATGAAGTGTGGTTTATCGACGACGGAAGCCGCGAGGACTACATTGTCTCCTTTGTGCAGGAGTACGGCAACCCATCCTTTCATGCAATTCGACAGCAGAATATGGGCTGTGGTGGCGCTCGCAATACTGGTATCGACCTTTGTCAGGGGCGCTACATAACGTTCGTGGATTCAGACGACTTTATATATTATGGCCCTTACATCGAGATGCTGAAAGTACTGAAGGCGAAACAACCCGATATCTTGGCTCAGGGCTATAGTTTCTGCTTCGAGGGGCCAGCTACCTCGTTCATGATGAGCTATGACGTGCATCCGAGTTGTTGTTCTTACATCATCCGCCGTTCACTACTGAACGAGCTGCGGTTCACACCACACATCTTTCACGAGGACGAGGAGTTCACCACGCGTCTCCACCTGCTGCGAGCACACTTGATAACACTCAATTTTTCTGCGTATTTCTACCGTCAGGAGCCGGACTCCATCGTTCACAATCGTAACCCACGTCACATCGCAAAACGTTTCGAGGACTTCCTTGGCGTGATGGATCGTCTGAAAAATCTGACGCCACCCGCGCCACACGAACTGGCGCTTCGTCGCAGACTTGATGTGATGGCCATGTGCTTCATTGTGATGCTTATGCGAGACTGCACCACAGGTCGCGACATCAGTAGCTGGATTCAGCAACTGCGGAAGCGCGGGTTCTATCCCCTGCCCTTCAGCTGGCACGGGATGAGATATCTGTTTGCCACCATCTTTACGATGCATCCTTTGATAGTACGCGTCATTGCACCATTCGTAAAACTATATTTGAAAATAAAAGATGCCTCAGCCGAAAAAAGAACGTTCACTGCATATGCTGACACTGCTGATGCAGTCTAATCGGAAATATAGCGTCACAGACCTCGCCGAGACGTTAGAAGTGGATCGTCGCACCGTCTATCGCTACATAACCACCTTCAGCAATGCGGGATTTGTCATTCAGACGTCGGGGCATCATGTGCGACTCGCCCAAAACACTCTTCTGCACAAACAGCTCTCAGACTTGCTATACTTCAATCAGGAAGAGGCAATGACACTCTATAACGCTATCGATGCCATCGAGACTGACACACAGCGAAAAACTGAACTCAAAGCCAAACTTGCGGCAATCTACGGCACAAAAACTGTGAGTGACAAAATCATCCGTCTGCAGAAAAACAAGGTGCTAAAACACCTGATGCAGGCCATTGCAGAACGTCGTAGCGTAAAATTGAAGAATTATCTTTCGCCCAGCAGCAACACGGCCGCCGACCGCATCGTGGAACCGTTTAGTTTGAGCGAGGACTCCAAGCACGTTTGGGCTTACGAATTGGCGACGGAAAAGAACAAACTCTTTAAATTGAGCCGCATCGAATCCGTTGAGATACTCCCAACCGTTTGGCTTCATTCGCGCAAACACAACAAAGGATTCACCGATGCCTTCCGTATTATCAGTCAGGACGGATCTACCATGACTGCTTGTCTACGTCTGACACGTAAAGCATATTCGCTCATGAAAGAAGAATATCCGCTCACAGAACAAAACATTCGTCCCGACGGCGATGGCTTTTGGATCTACGAGGGACGCGTTAGCAGCTACGTGGGCATTGGACGTTTTGTCATGGGACTTGCTGACTGCATAGAGATAATAACGCCCGAACTCAAAGATTATGTCTGTCAATTCGCACGGAAATATCTGACACAAGAAACCTAAAAAATAATATATTATGGAATACAAACTTTCTAACAACCATCTTACACTAAATGTAAAAGGTCAAGGCGCGGAAGTTGTCAGCCTGCTGACTCGATGCGGCAGCCAACTTATCTGGACAGCGGACCCGGCATATTGGAATCGACATTCGCCACTGTTATTCCCATGCGTCGGAGGAAACTGGAATGGTATGATACAAGTCGGCGGACGTAGCTTTTCGCTGCCGAAGCATGGATTTGTCCAAGATGCAGCGTTTGAGATTGCGGGAAAGACGAGCGAATCGTCAGTTACGTTTCAATATAGCGAGAACGAGGACACTCTGAAAATGTATCCTTTCCCGTTCCGTCTTTCTGTCTGCTATACACTTTGCGACCATACGATCGGTGTGAAATGGAGAATCGAGAATCACGGCGACACTCCCATGCCCTTCATGATTGGCGGACACCCGGCATTTTTATTACCACAATTCGAGGAAAACGAAACTATACATGCATATCTGCGATTTCCAGAGGTTGACGAGTTGCTCAGCACGCCTACATTGCCAAACGGCTTTGCTCACACCGACAAAACGGAGCGTTTTCCACTTACCGACCACTTGCTGCCGCTTACAAACACAATGTTCCTGTGCGACACGATACTCGACACTACGGGACGCATACACGAAGTACAATTACTTGACAAGCACAAAAAAAATATTTTGGTCGTGAAGTTTCAGTCGCCCGTACTTGCGCTTTGGGCGCCATGTGGCGGGGCGAGTCCGTTTGTCTGCGTTGAGCCTTGGTTCGGATGCTGTGATAATGAGGGATACAACGGAGAGTTTTCCGACCGGCAACACGTTCAAAACGCGCCTGCCAAAGGTCTGTGGACTGGTGGCTACGAGATAACCATCAGCGAGGACGTGTAACAAGCACAAAACCTCCTATTCGAACTTAAATCTCACGAGCAGCGGGAAATGATCTGAAGGCGCAATGCCACGGCCGTAATCCTCCGTAATAATATGGCGAGAGAGCGGCGTCAGTCCTTTGAAGAATACATAATCGAATTCCGAACCTCGGCAATCTGGCGAGTCGGCCGGTTGCCAATTCGATGCCGTGTGACGAATGTTGCCTCGCGGCAGGCAAGAAGTTTCCACCAGCAGAGCAGCATCCTTGAAGTGCGACGCACAACCCATGTAGGCCTCGGCATGGTCGTTGCGTCGCATGTTGAAGTCTCCCACAAGCACAATAGGCAGATTGCCGGCAATAGAATTGAGCCGCTCTCCAATTAATTTGCAGGCTTGACGCCCAGATTCGATTGCGCCATAGTTGGTATGTGTGGCCGCAAACATAAACTCACGTCCTGTCTGCTTATCTTTCAGTCGCACCCAGCCCAAGACCCGAGGTAATACGTTCTTTCCAGCAGCCCATCCCGGCCCAGGAGTTTCGGGATGCTCGTTTAAATAAAACTTTCCGCAGTCAATTTTTTCATAACGGCTACGCTTGAAGAAAATGACATTGTGCTCGTAGTGTTTTCCATTACGTTCTACAGCCCAGCTATCATAATCTTTCAGCATAAACTGCAGGTCTTCGAGTTGTGTACGGCCCGTGGAATATTCTCGCACGGAGCCCGTAACTTCCTCCATACCTATCACATCAAAATCGTAATCGCTGACAATTTTAGCCACAGCCTCGCGACGCGCCATCCAATTCTTGTCGCCAATATCGCCGCTGTTTAAACCCGTGTAACGAACGTTGAACGTCCCAAAACGATGAACACCATTCTCCTCCGCCCACATCGAAACGGAAATTGTATGCATCAACACAAAAAAACAAACGATTGTATTTTTCATAGCTCACCTCATACCTTATATAATATATAGAAAGGTGAGAATTCGGAGGGTCGCCTCCAAATACTCCCACCTTTCTTTTTACCGAAACGAAGTTTTCAACCAACGGGCTGATGTGCGGGACGCAGCAAGTCGTTTACCGTTTTCACGGGATTAAACGTCTCGAGCGGCACTTCAACCATCAGCGTACTCCAATTGCTCATCGCACCGTTCCAGAGACCCGGCAATTCGAGAGCGCGAAGTGGCTTGCCGTCCTTACTTTTCTCCGAAATGAAACCAGCTTGCTGATCCACAAAATCTGGCAAACGGAACGACTGGCCTTTGTAGTCACGCGTCGCACAAACCAAATCCACGGGATTGAAGTGCGTCCCGTTCTCGAACATCTTTCTAGCTGTCGCATCGCGCATATCAATCTGCACGCTTTCGAGAATCTGCGGCGAAACGCTGCCGTCTGCATTATATACGATGAACGGTCCGCCTCCGGGCTCGCCTACGTTGCGAACCATACCGCAAACACGGATTGGCCGGTTAAGTTTACTTCGCAGGAAAGCGACCAACTGCTCGTCGGAAAATTCATTCAACGCGGGAATGTCGCAGTTCAACGTATGACGCACAAAACGTATCATGTCTTCGATATCGTTTTTAACGTATGTCCCGGAATCCAGCAACCGCAAGTAACCGAAGACTTGTGCCTGCGTTTCCACCAAAAGTCCGGCCAGAATTTCCTTCCACTGCACGGTGATTGGTTTCAGTCGGTCGTGAACCACATTGTCGATATTCTTAATAAATATAATATCGCTATGCAGTTCGTTTAGGTTCTCAATGAGAGCGCCGTGTCCGCCTGGGCGGAATAGCAATTTTCCATCTTCTGTTCTGAATGGTGTGCCATCCGGATTTGCGGCCAACGTATCGGTGCTTGGTTTTTGTTCGCTGAAAGAAATATGGAACGTCAGATGACAGGCAGTATTAACATCGGGCAAAATGCGTTCTATCAACTGTTCGAAATCCTCCAAGTGCTCGTGACTTACAGTAAAATGAACGTCAGCCTCGCCCTGACTGCTTGCGTAAAGTGCAGCTTCTGCCAGATGTTCTGAAACTGGCGTGCGCAGGCAGTCGTCATACACATGAAATTGCAGAAGACCCTTCGGGAGACTGCCGTATTCCAGCCCTTCGTCGCCCAAAAGACACGAGACAACGGTCTTGTACTGGCCTGCCGAAATCAGCGCATCGACACCTTTATCCTCGTTCAGATGGCATGCATCGTCGAGTGCCTCATAGAAAGCGAAGTCATGAATGCGATTGAAAAAAGTTTTCTCGAAGTCCGTTTCTGGAATGCTACGCTCCGTATTATTCAGAAATGAATACAGATCCTTGAACATTCTGCTGGCAGCACCGCTGGCCGGCACAAACTTTGTGATGCGATGACCTTCCTTTCTATAGTTATTCCATGCATCTTGGAAATGTTCGGCCTCTTCTTCACCGAGAACCCGGATGCAATTATCCACAGATGCAGCACACTTTAGACGAAGATAAGGCAATCCGTTGGCCAACATGTCGAGTTGTCTCTGTGCTTCCGCCTCACTGATTCCGTGCTCTTTCAGTTGCTTGCGGTCGGAAGCGGAAAAGGAAATTTTCTCCATGATATTTCGTTTTTTTAGTATTGCTTTACAAAATTATACCTTTTGCACTAAATAAACAAATCTTTGAGAGAAGATTTAACAAGAATTGCAACAAAAATCATCAGAATCGACGCGAAGACCATAAATATGCGAGCTTTACCGACCGATTTACGTCCTTCCGACATGTCGGTAAAGCACGTGCCAATGGCATTCAGTCCACTGCCCACAGCCCCTAAAGCAACCGTAAGGAAAGGCAATAGCACTAAGTAAGAAACTGGCAATGGAAGCTGCGAGTGGAGAAAGTACGGGAAAACGGCACTGAAACGTTGCAACGTAAAGTCCATTTCGGACGGTTGCATAGAAAAATACACATAGAGCGAAGTGCCAGCACCAAGCAGCAATACCACAAGCGCCACACACCAAATCAAACTCCACCGAGCGCTTCGTTTGGCTTCACCTAAGGTGGAAGCGCAGAGAAGTCGCTGAGCCATCGACTGGTCGAACGTGTAGGAAAGCAGCGCGTATACGACGCAGGAAGCGAACAGAACCCACAGCACTATAGAATCAAGAGGCAGTACACCTCCAAGCGTGTTCCACTTGTCGGCATGAGCGGTCACTCTGGCAAAATCATCGAAGCCACAATTCCCAAGAACAAAGCCTACGACAAACAAAAGTCCTGCGAAAAGCAAGAATCCTTGTATTAAATCACTATGCACCAAAGCCCGAATGCCGCCTGAGACAGCTAATACTGTGGCAACAACAGCCACCATCAGCATAAGCCACGTGCTGTTTATTCCAGTCGCAGCCGCCACAATGATGGAAGGAAACACCAGGAATGCCACATTACGCAGTAGCGCAAACACAGCGAACAGCAGGGATGTGAGTCGTCTCAGCCCAACTCCGCCGTTTCGCTCAACGAATGTAAAGACGCATGGCGAATCTTTCTGCCAGATGCGAGGTAATATGCGCGAAACCACCGGCAGCACAGCCAAAAGTGCAAGCAGGCAAAGCGGGAATACGGACCAGTCGCTCCGATACGAAAGAGCCGGAAGCAGGAAAACGACGATTGCCGGTAGGAACGTGACGCATAGGCTCAACCCCATGGCCCACGATGGCAGATTTCGCGCACCCAGAAAATAATCTTCAGGCTGGCTGCCACGTTTCAAGCAGAGGTAACCAACCGCCAACAGGCAGCAGAGATAAACGACCAGAAGTGTCCAACCGAGCCAGCCAAACGATGTATCGCTCAAAACCTCGATACACGTCACGTCTGTCGAACCCGTTCGTGGGCGAATGTTGCCGCCAGCATAGAAGAAGTAACTACCGTATGGCACCATTACTGCGCAGTTGCGAGCCAGCAGCGGGTCGCCGGACAGAGAAGCCCACGTGTTGGTGACAGTATTATAGACGAGAACGTTCTGCTGATAGTGATGCCACTCGGCAGGTTGCTTCAGATATTCGTTCCACGACCTTTCGGTCAGTTCGTTAGCCACGGCATTTTCGCCATGCCGCACTTGAAATTCAAAGTAAGGGCGGTTCATTTCCATCTCGAATCGCTGTGCATCCACTCCTCCCACCAGCATGATGAAAGAATGTCCAATGGAGGCAGCACAGGCACCGGCTGTCGGACGTCGGTCGAACGGCAGGTCCCATTCGAGATGTCGCCATTCGAGTGTACGCAGATTCAGCGCATATCCGTCCTGATGAAGTGCACCAACCTGCAGGCTGTCGGCAGGCGAGTAGCCTCCGAACACGTAGAGACACGAGTCGCGACCGTCTGTTTGCACGGCCACCACAGGATGAATGCGCGAAGGGCCAGGCATAGAAGCTAGCACTTCCCACTTCGTGCCACGTGGCCACGCGAGTCGGAATACCTGCTGATTGCTGCCATTTATCGTTTGACCACCGGCCACATAAATATAACCACCTGCAAAAGTGGCAGCCAAGCGGCAGAGAGGCACGGGAAGTGGAGTGCGAGATTCTCGTCCTGTGCGGTCGAAGTCCCATTTCGTATCGCGGTCCTTATACAGACGGCCGTGCTTCAGCTGCACACCTTGCGACACAGCTACAAAGTCTGTGCCGCCAATAAAAAGTGTACCTTCAGGCACTCGTACAGATGCGCCATAGGCCATCGGTTCGGCATGATACGCGGGTTCGGCCGTAACGTATCGGCGTCCGAACGAAGCACCGCCCCAGTAATACTGGTCGCCGTTCACAAAGCCGCCATACATGCCGGCTCGAGGATAAGGCACGGGAACGGAGGGCGTAAGCACAATCTTATTGGTCGCACACAGCGAAATGTATATAGACGCAAGGAGCGTGATGCAAAAGACGCGTTTCATATTCGTATTCGTAGGTTAGTTTTGAATCATGTTTGCCGTAAAACGGAACAAAGGTACACTTAATTCCTCACTCGGCAAAGCGCGCGAGAAAAAAAGGTTGAAAGATTCTTGCTGTTTTACAAAATCGTCGTAAATTTGCAAACGCTGGCAAAACTATTGCACGCTGAAGGATAACAAACATCTGAATTTGATATGAAAAAAACGCTACTTCTTTTTGTCGCCATCTGCGCTTTGGCTCCGCTGTTTGATACCGTTCGCGCGGAAATTCATCCCACCTCCGGCATTTATGTGGGCGGTCACATCCGTCGCGCTCGCCCAGGAACAATTACAAAACTGCGCGAGTCGGGCTTCACGTACGCGATACTTTTTAATGTTCACGTAGATCCCGATGGAACTTTGAAGACCGACGGCGAAACAATCTGCGAGAACGGTAAGTACGTTTTCAGCCGGACGCAGCCACACTACGTGGAAGATGTGCGAAACCTGAAGACGTGGCCCACAAGCATCGTGCGACTGGAAATTTGCATCGGCGGCTGGGGCAACGATTCGTACAACAATATCAAAAAACTGATAAACGAAAATGGAACGGGACGCACTACGATGCTTTATCGCAACTTCAAGGCGCTGCTCGACTCCGTGCCGGGAATCGACGCAGTGAACAACGATGACGAGCAGTGTTACGACGTTTCGACTGCCAGCAAGTTTCATATCATGATGTACGACCTTGGGATTAAGACTTCGCTGGCGCCGTACACTTACATGTCATTCTGGCAGAATCTTGCCACAAGCGTGAACAACTCGCGCCCGGGCGCCGTGGACCTCGTTTTGGTGCAGTGTTACGACGGCGGTGCAGGCAACGACCCGCGCTCGTGGAACTTCTCAGGAATAGAACGTCACGCCGGACGAACGAATTATCAGGACGATGGGAGTTTCACGAAGTACACAGATAAACTGCAGGAGTGGAAGAAAAATGGCGGTGCAGTCGGCGGATTTATTTGGGTGTATAACGACGAGTCGTGGGACCTGCACAAATATGCAACCAGCATGAATCAAATCTTCTTCCCACGCACTGCAGCACCCGACACGGTGGCCGCCAAAGTCTATACCGAGAAGAACTACGGCGGATACGGCGTAGAGTTGGGCGAAGGTGTGTACTCGAAATCCGATCTTGCCGTGCTTGGTTTGCCCGAAAAGTCGATTGCTTCCGCAGAAGTTACCGAGGGATATCGCATAAAGTTCTACAAGACACCGGCGCTGACGGGCGCATATTCTCGTCTTGACAAATCTCGCACCAGTATTCTCGGCACGTTCGCCGGAAATATTTGCTCTCTGTCAATCGAAAAACTTCCTGCCGACGGAGTGGATGCCACCGCAGACAATGCCATCTGCCTGCAGTCCACAGACGGCGAACTGCTGGTAGAAAATGCAGCTGGCAAGGTGCTGCGGATTTACGGCGTCGGCGGCCAGATGGTGATGTCGGCTTCGATAAAGAGCAATGCCGAGTGCATCCAGCTTTCTCCCCTGCCCCAAGGCGTTTACGTGGCGAAGGTGGAAACGGAGAGCCTTAAATTCAGTAAGTAATCTTTCACACAAGGAGTTACAAATATTTTACTGCGCCATGCAAATAGCTGCATGGCGCTTTCTATTTTGCGACACGTCGCATCGCTTCACGCGACGTGTAGTTTTGCTTCACGCCACGTGTAGATTTTAAAATGCGACGTGTGGCATTCTAAGCAACGACACGTTAACTCGACAAAAGCTGGAAGAAGAAATTTGGCCATTCGCTTGCAAAGCTCAACCATTTACACTAACTTTGTCACGATTACGGACTTAAGAAATCGTCCTGCGGCCTTTGGCACGGATTTTGTTTTACTACGGATAGAGGACGGCACGAGGCCGCCCGAATAAATACACATAGAAGAAAGAAGAATGACAACGAAGTTTTCACCCGATATGACTTCAGTGCTCGGATTTAGCAAGGAGGAAGCCGAGCGTCTGAGCAACGATTGCGTTACGCCGATACATCTGATTCTCGGAATTCTGCGGCACGAAGGCAATCATGCACGTCAGATACTCCAGCGCCTGCAGCCAGATATTCCGCTGCTGAAGCAGCAACTGGAGGAAACAGCACGCCAGCATCAGGTTTTCATAGCCCCCAACCAGAATGACATGAATTTCGACGTGCAAGCGAGCCGCATCATGCGACTTTGCGTGCTTGAGGCGCGGCTTATGCAGTCCGACGTCATAGATACCGAGCACATTTTGCTGGCTATCATGAAAGCCAGCGACAATGAGGCGAGCAATATTCTGGAAAGTATGAATATTACTTATCAGGACTTGGTCAACGCCACGCGTCCGCAGAAAGGTACCGTCGGCGGCATGCGTCCCAACGAAAATGACGACGATGATATGGATGACGACGACTTCGACGACGACGGCGCCACAGCCACCATGTCTGATTCTGCACACGGCACGCAGACAACTCAAGCCACTACAAGACGTGGCACGGGCAAGACGCCGGTTCTTGACAATTTTGGTACCGACCTCACACGTGCTGCCGCCGAAGGCTTGCTGGACCCCGTCGTAGGCCGCGAGAAGGAAATCGAGCGCGTAGCACAGATATTAAGTAGACGAAAGAAGAACAATCCCATTCTCATAGGTCAGCCCGGCGTTGGCAAGAGCGCCATCGTGGAAGGTCTGGCGTTGCGGATTGTCGGCCACAAGATAAGCCGCACGTTGTGGGGCAAGAGAATTATTGTGCTGGACATGTCAAGCGTCGTGGCAGGCACCAAATATCGCGGGCAATTCGAGGAAAGATTGCGCTCTATCATCATGGAACTTCAGAAGAACCCCGAAATTATAGTTTTCATAGACGAAATCCACACGATTGTGGGTGCCGGCAGTGCTCCCGGCACGATGGACGCCGCAAACATGCTGAAGCCGGCATTGGCGCGAGGCGAGTTTCAGTGCATTGGTGCCACCACTACCGACGAGTTCCGCAAGAGCATTGAGAAGGACGGCGCGTTGGACCGCCGCTTCCAGAAGGTCGTAGTCGAACCTACGACGGCCGACGAGACGCTGCAGATACTTCAGAACCTAAAAAGCCGCTACGAGGAACATCACCGCGTAACGTACACACCCGAGGCGCTGCAGGCATGCGTAAGCCTTACGGAGCGTTACGTCACAGACCGTTGCTTCCCCGACAAGGCAATCGACGCGATGGACGAAGCTGGCAGCCGCGTGCATATTCAGGACACACCCGTGCCAGATTATATACAGGAACTGGAATGTAAAGCCGAAGAGTTGAACAACAAGAAGAATGCAGCCGTCAAGAGACAAAACTTCGAGTTGGCGGCCGACTATCGCGACCAGTTGAAGACGGTCAAAAGCGAGTTGCTCGAGAAGCAACAGGCGTGGGAAGCATCGCTGGGTGAGGAACGCGCTGTAGTGGACGCCGAGCAGGTGGCTGCGACGGTTAGCATGATGACTGGCATCCCTGTGCAGCGAATTGGCGAAGAGGAGAATGTGAGGTTGCGAGCCTTGAACGAACGGCTGCAAACCAGTGTCATCGGTCAGGACGAAGCCGTCAGCACACTTGTTCGCGCTATTCAGCGCAGCCGCGTCGGTTTGAAGGACCCACAGAAACCCATCGGAACTTTCATGTTCGTGGGTCCCACCGGAGTCGGTAAGACGTACCTTACGAAGAAACTGGCCGAAGAAATGTTTGGTTCGCCCGACGCAATTATAAGAATAGACATGAGCGAATATATGGAGAAGCACACCGTCAGCCGTATGGTAGGCGCTCCTCCGGGATACGTGGGCTACGAAGAAGGCGGACAACTGACAGAAAAAGTTCGCCGCAAGCCCTACTCTATCGTTCTGCTCGACGAAATAGAAAAAGCACATCCAGACGTCTTCAACATCCTGCTTCAGGTGATGGACGAAGGCCGCCTGACGGACGGAAATGGCAGTACGATTGACTTCAAGAATACGGTGCTGGTGATGACGTCGAACGCCGGAACCAGACAACTGCGCGAGTTTGGTCATGGTGTGGGCTTTCAGGCTCCGCAAGACATCACGCAGAACCGACAACTCAGTCGCGACTTGGTGAAAAAAGCACTGCAGAAACAGTTCGCTCCGGAGTTCCTGAACCGGCTCGACAACATTATATATTTCGACCAGCTCAGCCAAGAGTCCATCATGCGAATCGTGGATATTGAACTGCTGCCGCTTCAAAAGCGCGTCGCCGACATGGGATATACGCTAA
This sequence comes from uncultured Bacteroidales bacterium, assembly GCA_902787575.1. Classification (GTDB taxonomy): domain Bacteria; phylum Bacteroidota; class Bacteroidia; order Bacteroidales; family Bacteroidaceae; genus Physcousia. Next base: position 126,016 of record CADAGX010000022.1, read on the forward strand.
ACGTAACGTCGTCTGCCCGCGAGCTGCTTGGGAAGAAAGGTTACGACGTGCAGTTTGGAGCGCGCCCGCTGAAGCGTGCAATCCAGAACCTGCTCGAAGACCCGCTCTGCGATATACTTATGAAGGGCGACCTGCAGCCTGACGCCGTCATCGTGGCAGAAGCCGACGGCGAAATGATAAAACTGAATTCTAACATTTGATTCATACTATGAAACAAGGAAACATCGGGGTTACCACAGAAAATATCTTCCCCGTCATCAAAAAGTTTCTGTACAGCGACCACGAGATTTTTATCCGCGAAATCGTCAGCAATGCAGTTGACGCGACCCAAAAACTGAAAACGCTGGCCGGCAAAGGCGAATTTAAAGGCGAACTCGGCGATTTGACGGTTCGCGTCAAAGTTGACAAGAAAGCCAAGACAGTTACCGTGAGTGACAGCGGACTTGGCATGACTGCCGACGAGATTGACAAGTACATCAACCAAATTGCGTTCTCCGGCGCCAACGATTTTCTCGAGAAGTACAAGGACGAGGCAAGCGCCATAATCGGCCATTTCGGTTTGGGATTCTACAGCTCATTCATGGTGAGCAAGCAAGTGGACGTGATAACGAAGAGTTACACAGGTGCCCCGGCTGTTAAGTGGAGTTGCGACGGCAGTCCCTCGTTCACCATCGAGGAAGTTGAGAAGGAAAATCGCGGAACCGACGTGGTGATGCACATCGACGACGACTGCCAGGAATTCCTCGAAGAGGAGAAAATCGAATCGCTGCTCCGCAAATATTGTCATTTCTTGCCTGTTCCCGTGGCTTGTGGCATGAAGAAAGAGTGGAAAGAAGGCAAGCAAGTGGAGACTGCCGAGGATAATATTATCAACAACGTCGAGCCGTTGTGGACAAAAAAGCCTGCCGAACTGAAGGATGAGGACTATAAGGAGTTTTATCGCCACCTGTTCCCGATGAGCGACGAGCCGTTGTTCTGGATACATCTGAACGTCGATTATCCTTTTAACCTTACTGGAATTCTATATTTCCCTAAGATTAAGAACAACATCGAACTGCAGCGCAACAAAATCCAGCTGTACTGCAATCAGGTTTTCGTGACGGACGCAGTGGAAGGCATCGTGCCAGAATTCCTGACGCTCCTTCACGGCGTAATTGACAGCCCCGACATTCCTCTAAACGTAAGCCGAAGCTACCTGCAAAGTGATGCGAATGTGAAGAAGATTAGCGGTTACATCACCAAAAAGGTGAGCGACAGACTGGCCAGCATATTCAAGAACGAACGCGACGACTTCGAAAAAAAGTGGGATGACATCAAGATTTTCATCCACTACGGCATGCTGACACAAGACGACTACTTCGAAAAAGCAAAACAATACTTCCTTTTCAAGGATACCGAAGGCAAGCACTTCACGCTCGAAGAGTATAAAAAACTTATCGAAGCCAACCAGCAAAACAAAGACGGCCAGTTGGTTTATCTCTACGCCAACGATCTCGATGCACAATACTCGTATATCGAAGCTGCGAAGGCCAAGGGTTATAGCGTTTTGCTGATGGACGGCCAGCTCGACACGCCGTTGGTTGGACTACTAGAGCGGAAACTGGAGAAATCCACCTTCACCCGTGTGGACGGCGACGTCATAGACCGACTGATTCAAAAGGAGGAAACCAAGCGCGACAACGTGCTGGAAGCAGAACGAAGCGACAAACTAAGCAGTATCTTCAATAGCCAGATGCCTCGCACGGGTAAAACCGACTTCCACGTCGAGGTGCAAGCGCTCGGAGCAGAGCAGCTACCCGTCATCATCACGCAAAGCGAGTACATGCGCCGCATGAAGGAGATGGCAAACCTGCAGGCCGGAATGAGTTTCTACGGCGAGATGCCCGACATGTACACGCTTGTCCTGAACAGCGACTCGCCCCTCATCCAAGAAGTCTTAGCTGACAGCGAAAAACAGACAGGCGACGCACTGAAACCCATCGAGTCGGAACTGCGCGGACTGACGGCTCGCCAAGCCGTTCTGCGTCAGGAACAGGACAAAAAGAAGCCCGAAGAAATCACGCAGGAGGAGAAAGACGACCTGAAGAAGTGCGCCGACGACATTTCCGCCGAGCAGAAAAAGAAGAACGACGTGCTGGCCGAGTACGGTAAAGGCAACGAACGCGTACATCAGCTCATCGACCTCGCTCTGCTGCAAAACGGAATGCTGAAAGGTGAAGCCCTCACTCGCTTCGTCAAACGCAGCGTAAAAATGATACAGTAAGGCGTTCCGCCTGCCGGCTGTCGTCCTCCGAGCCGCAGCCTCGTAAAACTAAGTAACACCTAACCGCGAAAAGTATATGAACCACGGATTCGTAAAAGTAGCGTCAGCCATCCCCTCTGTGAGGGTGGCTGACTGCGCGTTCAACGCAAACCAGATAGAAAACCTCGTTGTGCAAGCCGACGCGCAAGGCGCCGAAATCATCTGTCTGCCCGAGCTGTCGCTCACGGCCTACACGTGCCAGGATTTATTTCAGCAGCAGTTGCTCTTGGATACGGCCGAGATGGCGCTCATACAACTGATGAATACGACGCGCTCGCTCGACATCATCAGCATTGTGGGCCTTCCCGTCGACTATAATGGCACGCTGCTCAACTGCGCTGCCGTGATACAACGTGGAAAGATACTGGGACTGGTGCCGAAAACATACTTACCAAATTACAAAGAGTTCTACGAGAAACGCTGGTTCACGTCCGGCAGCGAAATTCCGCAAGGTACGATTCAGATTTGCGGCCAGCAGATAGAACTGCATCGTCACATGCTGTTCCGCACGCCCACCTGCACTTTTGCAGTTGAGATATGCGAAGACCTGTGGGCTCCCGTGCCGCCGTCGTCGAAGCTCGCGCTGTTGGGGGCCGACATCATCTTCAATCTGAGCGCCGACAACGATGTAGTCGGAAAGATAAACTATCTGAGACAGCTTGTCACAGGCCAGAGCGCGCGTCTGATTTGCGGCTACGTGTATAGCTCCTGTGGTTATGGCGAAAGTACGCAAGACGTGGTCTTCAGTGGCAAAGGATTTATCTGCGAGAACGGCAAGATACTTGCCGAAGCCGAACGGTTCTCGATGAAGGAACAGCTGATAATCTCTGAGATAGACGTCGAACGTCTGCGTGCCGAGCGTCGCGCCAATACTACGTTTGCCGCCAACGCTGCCATGCTGACGCACGACGACGAAAAGGGCATCTTCACCGTCGAAACCGAGCGCGTCGGCGAGAAGGAGTTCACGCTTACCCGTAGAGTTGATGCACACCCCTTTGTACCTACGGGCCGCGACCTCGACGAGCGCTGCCGCGAGATTTTCAGCATCCAAACGGCCGGACTGGCCAAACGCGTGCAACACACGCAGGCTGAAACGGTGGTGGTGGGAATCAGCGGCGGACTCGACAGCACACTGGCCTTGCTTGTCTGCGTTAAGACATTCGACATGCTCGGTATGAGCCGTCGCGGCATTGTGGGCATCACGATGCCAGGCTTCGGCACAACCGACAGAACCTACACGAATGCCGTAAATCTGATGAAACTGCTGGGAATCACCATTCGCGAGATAAGCATCCGAGATGCCGTGACACAACATTTCGCGGATTTGGGACACGACATGTCGGTCCACGACGTCACATACGAAAATTCTCAGGCGCGCGAACGCACGCAAATCCTCATGGATGCAGCCAATCAGACCAATGGTTTTGTGGTTGGTACGGGTGACTTAAGCGAGATGGCACTCGGTTGGTGTACTTACAACGGCGACCACATGAGCATGTACGGCGTGAACGCAGGCGTGCCAAAGACACTTGTGCGACATCTCGTGGCTTGGATTGCCGAAACGATAGACGACGAGAGCATCCGCACCGTGCTGCACGACATCGTCGAAACACCGATAAGTCCCGAACTACTGCCCGCAGACGAGCAGGGACACATCGCACAGAAAACAGAAGATTTGGTTGGTCCATACGAGTTGCACGACTTCTTCCTCTACTACCTGTTGCGCTACGGATTCCGACCTGCGAAAGTCTTTTTCCTCGCGCGTCACGCCTTCGGTGGCTCGTACGACGATGAAACTATAAAGCGCTGGCTGAAAATCTTTTGCCGTCGTTTCTTCTCGCAACAGTTCAAACGTTCCTGTATGCCAGATGGCCCGAAAGTTGGTAGCTGCTCTTTGTCGCCACGCGGCGACTGGCGGATGCCCAGCGATGCGTCGTCCGCAGCCTGGCTCAAGGACTGCGATACGCTCTGATGTGCGACGATTGAGTAAACGCAGCAATGCCGGAAAAGACTGAAAGCACACGCCAGCCATCGCGCCGCACAGGTTGGAGGCAGCAGAGTGTCACACTGCTGTACCTGCTCTCAGTCTGTTTCATCATAGGCTGCACTACCCTCTTCTTCCCGCTGTTGGAACCTACGCATGCTCGTTTCCTTTGGGCGTTGCTGCCCGCCGCCATCGGTGTTGCAGCCTGTGTTTGGTGGCAAAACAGCGGTAAGTGTGAACGATTCCATCTGTCGGACAAAGCATTTTGGCTCACTTCGACTGCCATTACTGCGCTTGCCATCAGCGGATTCATCGTGCTCCTACTCAACTACGAACAGACGTATTTCTCCGACTCGCTCATCATCCGCGAGCAAGTGGAGGCACTCATGCGGAATACCACGTGTCCAGAGCACACTCACTACTTCCAGATGTACCCAAACAACATGGGCATCACCACACTTTTCTGCTTCGTGGCCCGACTTACCGGCTCGTGGAAAACAGTAGAGTTGCTGGGCGCTCTGCTCTGTGTGCTTTCGGTATGGTTGATATCGCTCACGGTTCGTAATATTTCGATCAGCAATATCCTTTCGCTCTTCGCGTTGCTTTTCGGAATTTTCTACGTCGGAACCAGCATCATAGCCGTAAATCCTTACACGCACAACTACGGCATTTTTTTTGTCGCCCTGTCACTATTTATATACACAAGGCCAATGCCTTTCCTGCCAAAGTGCGTTCTGCTGTCGTTGACAGCCGCCATTGGGTATTACCTTAAGGCAACCACATTGATTCCACTCCTTGCCATTGCGATGATGGAGTTTCGTTTCCGCAGTCTCGTAAGTCTGCGGCGCATCGGGATGGTTGCAGTATGCCTTGCCGTCTGCTTCGGCTTGATGGTTGTCGCCCGCAGAGCAGCATGGCGCAGCGTGCAGTACGAAGCAAATCCGCGTGTGGCAACCAGCCTGCCATACTTCTTGGCGCTTGGTCAGAACAGCGAGACGTGTGGGCGCTTCTCTTTCCGAATAATGCACCTCAGCGAGCATCTGGAGGGACAATCCGTGGCCGTTCGCAATGCGGCCTTTGCAAGCGATGCTGCCCACAGCGTGGCAGAACGTGGCTTGCTGGGAAACTTATTGTTTCAGGCGCACAAAACAGCCCAAACGTGGGGCGACGGTACGCTCGACGACTTCCGCACCATCTACCAGAACGGCCTGATGCAGCGCATTGGCTGGGCGTTTGTAATGGCACGACAGGCCGCAAACTATTTCCTGCTGCTTCTATTGCCAGTTGCGGCGTTCAGTCGCCGCGTGCCTCGCGCGCTATTGTTGGCTTTCGTCGGCGTGTTTCTCTACCTCGCACTCTTCGAGGCTCATCCGCGATACCTCTTTATGTTCATGCCCATACTGATTACAGCGGCTTTCGCGTCGCTGAAATTCGACACTTGCAGGAGAGCCTGAAATAACAGCCTGCGGAAATAAAAATACGACGCGCAGTTTCGCCCGAAACCACACGTCGTATTTCTGTTTGCTTGCCGTCGCAATCTCAGCCGCTACTTGCGTTCTTCCTGACGCAGCACCACGGGACCAAGCAAACCGTAAGCCCGCAATTCGCTGTCGGCACGCGGGCCGCTAATCACCCACGTGCGACGTTTGTCCTCTGGCTGCCCGGCGTCGTAAATAAGACGGTTGCGCCACGTACTTGTAACCTGCAGGCGCAGCCGGTTGTCACCCTTCTTGACGAATTTGGTGACATCCGTCTCGTAAGGCGCAGCCCACAGCGTGTCGCACACATGTCCATTTATTTCCACCACAGCCAGTTGCGACACTTCGCCCAGCGATAGAACGTAGCGGCAGCCCTTCTGTTTATTATTTAAGCGCATGATGCTTTCGTAAGTGGCTGTGCCACTGAAAGCCTTACCTTCGGGACTCAGCGGGAGGTCCTTCCACGCGCAAAGTTTGTCGAGCTGCAGCGGAGCATCGATGCCCCATCCCGTGGGGAACGACAGCGTCCAGACTCCAGGCACCGTTTGAGCCGTCTGTTGCCATTCGTAGGCAGGCTGCTGCTTGCCGTCGTGACGGAACATCACAAAGAGGCATTCGCCAACTTCCAGCTTGATATGCACACGGCTGTACTCGCCATCGGCATAAGCTGGTATGGGAGTGACGCTGCCCGACACAGGATTCCACACTTCGACGCGTCCTTTCTGACGGAATGATACGTCGCCATCGAAACGCTGCTCCTGCTGCGGACAAATCATGTACCAGTCTGCGTCTGCTGTCCTTCTGTGCGTCCAGCGCACGCCGCAAGGTTTTACGTCCGGTTCGATGCCGAGTTGCTGCAACGCGTCGCTCAGCGAACACAGGCTGAAGACTTTACCTTCCAGACCTTTGTTCCACAGGTGGCTGCAGGCGTACTGAAAGCGCCAAGCCTCTCTGTCGCTACGGGCAGCTGTGGCAGGTGCCGTGGGGGGCTCGGCCACCAGCACGCCGCCCTCTAAAACCAAGTCGTGCAGACGCTCCACCGTCTCCGGCAGCAGTCGTCCACGCTGTGGCACCCACAACACGTCGTACTGCACGCCGTCGGGTGTCGTCCACTTGCCGTCCTTAATGGAGATACGGTGCAGGAGCGCGTCGGTGTTGCAGTAGTCATACGAATATCCATCGGGGAACGGATGGAATTGGTCGGGCTTCTGCTCGATTTCGTCGCCCAAATACCAGAGAACGGCGTTCACCGGTTTACCACGTTCCAGCAGGTACGAGCAGCGCGCCAAGAAAGAAGTGAATCGCGGCATGGCGTACCACCAAGTCTGACGTCGCAGGAACGGAGTTCCGATGCTTCCGCCGAAACTGGAGCCAGGCGCATATGTGTCCGCTCCGGGATTGTGGGTGTAGGTGTGAAACACCATATGCGAGACGCCCTCCACCATATTCTGGGCAGCCACGTCGCGCAACATTGCAAACCGTTCGTCCCAGTTCAGGTCGAAACTGGTAAATGCCTCGGCCGTGACGCGAGGTTTGCCGTACATGCGTGCAGCGCTGGCCGTCGGGCGAATGGGTTTGAAATTATGATTGCCCAGATAGTGACTGAATGGCTGCCAAAACTCCGTCATCGGCACGTCGGCGTGTTTGTAGTATTCCAGCGGGTCGGCCGGGAAAATGTCGCCGGCAGCAGTCTCAAACGAGACGGTCATGCCAACCTGGCGTGCCAACTGCGACATGTAACCGTAGAAATTGTTCACGAACAAGTCGTTTATCGTCCGGCGCCAGTCGCAGAGGAACTCCGACGTCTGGTTTCTGTCGTCCAACACAAAGCCGAAAAGCGCTGGCAGCCACGGGCGAAGTGAATAGCCGTGACGCTTAGAAAACTCAGTCTCCATGTATCGCGTCCACGTCTGGGTATTGCATTCCCAGCTATCCATTAGCATATTATCGACCAAGCCTTTCAGCGGGCCATTGGCCAGACGGCCGATGTAGGAGCGGAACTGGAAGCCCACAAAGGCCGTGTCCAACTTGTTCACCTCCCATCCTGTGGCTTCCTCAGGTGCTGGACCGTTGCGACGGCCAGTGTTTTTGTGGCCGATACGCAGTACTGTCCATCCGGCAACGCTTCGTCCGTCGGAAAGTTCAGTTGGAACCTCCCAATGCAAGCGGCCGTTTGCGTCCATCTTGTCTGAGATATCGCAGATGTCACAGCGGCGCACATAGTGGCTGGCCTCATAGCGCGGATTTCCCTGCGCCCAGTCCTGCTGACGCAACAGGCTGCGTAACGACCACGCGCCCTCGGCTTCCCAATTGTGACCGCGCGCCGCTGTAATAAACTGCAGTCGCGAGAAGCGCATTGGGTGCTCATTCACAAACTCCAGCGTGTAGCACGGCGAAGTCGGCACGGGGTCGAGCGCAAACGTAGTGTTGAATCGCGAGTCTTGCCAGTTGGCACGTGGGAAATCAGTGTCCAGAATCTTGATATTCTGCTTGTGGCCATACTCGGCCCACACGGTAAGATGCATGTCGGGCTGCACGCTAAATGCATGGTTAAACGCGTCAATACCGTTAAAGACAAGCGAGCGCGCCATTACGTCGGATTGTAGTTTCACCGTCACACGATGCGGCCGATCGGCCGTGGTTGGCGGCAGCGAAAAGGCCTTTCCCTCAGCGAAAAACTGCTGCCATGCCTCTTGCATTTTCCCGTCGTCGGCAGAAACACTCTCCACGCGCATAGGCTCTGTCGTGTCACCTTCGGGCGTGGGAAACGCCAGCACAGCAATATCGCGCCAGTCTTCCCAGTCTTTCGTAGTCGGCACACCGATTATTGTGTCGCAGAGCATGCCTGCAGCGAGATCCACCCGCGAAAAGTCGAGATGCCGCATGGCTTGCTCAGGCTGAATCCACGGCCCGCCGCTTGTGGCCCAACCGGGACACGTCTGCAGACTAAAGCGCAAGCCGAGGCGGTGAGCCTCGCGCGCGGTGTGGATGACCAGCGACTCCCACTTTGGCGAAAGACACTCGATGTGTTCCTGCGTCCCCGGCCAGTCGGTATTATTTCCGATGCGGCCGTGAAACAACTGCACGCCGGTGATACCACTCTGCGCAATGGCTTCCAAATCACGCGTGATGCCAGCACGACTGACATTGCCGTTGACAAAATGAAACCACGTCTCGGGATAGAAAATGCGAGGCGGTTGGCGGAACAGATGCTCATCGCGTGCATCAAACGGACGCTGCAGGAGTGCAGAATCGGGCGTGGCCGGACGTGCTGCCGGCTTAGTCGATGCTGATGCAAACGTTGTAGGAAGCCATAACGACGTTAGGATAAATATTTTCAGGCTTTGCATAATATGGATCTGATGTTTCATTGTTTTAGAAGTGAAGTTAAAGAAACGAATTACCTAATGAAAAAGAGATGATGACTACGCGTCGCGACGCTCGAGCAGCACCACATTCTCAACGTGCTGCGTGTGAGGGAACATATCGACGGGCTGCACACGTTCGATTCGATAAGCCTCGTCGAGGAGGCGAAGGTCGCGAGCCTGAGTGGCCGGGTTGCAGCTGACATAAACTATGCGCTGCGGTGCAGCAAACAGGATGGCGTCGATGACGTCGGCATGCATGCCGGCCCGAGGCGGGTCGGTTATTATTACATCCGGGCACCCGTGCGATTGAATGAAATCGCGGTTGAGAATATCCTTCATATCGCCCGCGAAGAATAGTGTGTTGTGTATGTCGTTAATCTCGGAGTTCACCTTTGCATCTTCTATCGCTTCGGGAATGTACTCGATGCCTACCACTTTTCGAGCCTGACGCGCCACAAAGTTGGCTATCGTGCCCGTTCCGGTGTAAAGGTCGTAGACAAGTTCGTTGCCGCTGAGCTTCGCATACGCGCGTACTACCTTATATAATATTAGCGCCTGCTCGGTGTTTGTCTGGTAAAAACTCTTCGGACCAACTTTGAAACGTAGATCTTCCATCTGCAAGTAAATGTGGTCTGTGCCGGAATGACACGTGACAGGAAGATCGGCAAACGTGTCGTTGAACTTTGTGTTGTTCACCCATAGTAGGCTCGACACTTCGGGGAATTCAGTGTGAAGCCACGCAAGCATGGCATCGGCCTTTGCCTGCTCTTCTTCCGACAGGATGCAAAACTGCATGAGAAGCATCAATTCACCGGTATTGCTGAGACGAATCATCATTCCTCGCAGCAGGCCGGTATGTTCTCGCGCGTCGTGAAACGATAGACCATGGGCAATAGCATAATCTCGGACACCATTACGGAGCCGATTGTTCACGTCATCCATCAGATGACACTCGTCGATGGGCAGAATCTTGTCGAACGAACCCGTGGTGTGAAAGCCGATAGCCTCGGGATGCTCGTATTGAATGCCGGATTCTATCTCTGACTTTGTGAGCCAGCGCTTGTTGGAGCAACCAAATTCAAGCTTATTGCGATACTCTTGTGTACGTTGCGAGCCGAGAATTGCATCGAGCGGTGGAAGTTGCACCTTGCCAATACGCTCAAGATTGTCCTGCACTTGTCGCTGTTTCCAGCGTAGTTGCTCCTCGTATGGCAGGCACTGCCACTTGCAACCACCGCAGACACCAAAATGCGGACAAAACGGTTCGCTGCGTTTCTCGCTGAGTTTATGAAATCTCAACACTTCGGCCTCGGCAAAACTATGCTTCTTGCGTGTCACTTTCAAGTCTACCACGTCGCCCGGCACAGCATAAGGCACAAAAACCACAAGGTCGTCAATTCGGACGAGAGCCTTACCTTCCGCTGCTACATCGGTTATCTCCACCGCCTCATACACGGGTAAATTCTTTTTCTTTCTGCCCATATTACAAAAATTTGAGTACAAAGTTACGGAAAATACGCGCACAAATCCAATCTGCGGCGCACTATTTTATGAAAAATATATGTTTTAAGAAGAAAAAAAGGACGAAACTTTGGCAAATACGGAAAAAAGAATTTAATTTTGCATATTTAAGTGAAACAAATATTAAACGCAAATTTAAAATCGTTATGAATCAGAAACGTGTTTACACCTTCGGAAACGGAGCTGCCGAAGGTAATGCGCAGATGCGCGAAGTTTTAGGCGGCAAGGGAGCAAACCTGGCCGAGATGAATCTTATAGGCGTTCCTGTACCTCCGGGGTTCACTATCACGACCGACACCTGCAACGAGTATTACAAGGTCGGTCAGGAAAAGATAGTTGAACTGCTGCAAGACGACGTGAATGCTGCGGTTGCACATATCGAGAAGCTGATGAACTGCAAATTTGGCGACGTACAGAATCCGTTGCTCGTATCAGTTCGTTCCGGCGCTCGTGCATCAATGCCCGGTATGATGGACACCATCCTCAACCTCGGCTTGAACGACGAAGTTGCGAAGGGCATGGTGGCAAAGACCAACAATCCGCATTTTGTGTACGACAGCTACCGCCGCTTCGTTCAGATGTACGGCGACGTTGTTCTCGGCATGAAACCTGTGAACAAAGAGGACATAGATCCGTTCGAGGCCATCATCGAGGAAGTTAAGAAGGAACAGAATGTGAAGCTCGACAAGGACCTGAGCGTAGAGTCGCTGCAGAAACTGGTGAAACTCTTCAAGGAAGCCATCAAGAAGCAGACCGGAAAAGATTTCCCGAGCGACCCGATGGAACAACTCTGGGGTGCCATCTGCGCTGTGTTCCGCAGTTGGATGAACGAACGCGCCATCCTCTATCGCAAGATGGAAGGCATACCCGACGAATGGGGCACGGCAGTTAGCGTGATGGCCATGGTATTCGGCAATATGGGCGACACCAGCGCAACGGGTGTATGCTTCAGCCGCGATGCCGGCAATGGCGAGAACCTGTTCAACGGCGAGTACCTGATCAATGCACAGGGCGAAGACGTAGTGGCAGGTATCCGCACTCCGCAACAGATTACCAAAATCGGTTCACAGCGCTGGGCAAAACGCGCCGGCATCAGCGAGGAGCAACGTGTGGCACAGTACCCGTCGATGGAAGAGGCTATGCCCGCACTTTATGCTGAGCTCAATTCCATTCAGGACAAACTCGAGAAGCATTATAAGGATATGCAGGACATGGAGTTTACCGTACAGGAAGGCAAACTTTGGTTCCTCCAGACTCGTAACGGCAAGCGCACCGGTACTGCTATGGTTAAAATTGCCATGGATCTCGTACGCGAAGGAATTATAGATGAGAAGACAGCTCTGCTGCGTTGCGAGCCGCAGAAACTCGACGAACTGCTGCACCCCATCTTCGACAAGGAAGCACTGCAGAAGGCAAAGCCCATCACTCAGGGCCTTCCCGCATCTCCCGGTGCTGCTTGCGGTCAAATCGTTTTCCACGCAGACGATGCACAGGAATGGGCAGCCAACGGGCATAATGTGGTGATGGTGAGAATCGAGACATCGCCCGAGGATCTGGCTGGTATGGCCAGTGCTGAAGGTATCCTCACAGCTCGTGGCGGTATGACTTCACATGCAGCCGTAGTGGCTCGCGGTATGGGCAAGTGCTGCGTCAGCGGCGCCGGTGCCATCAACGTGAACTACAAGACAAAGACAGTGGAGATAGAAGGCGTGACATACAAGGAAGGCGACTATATCTCACTCAATGGTACGACCGGTCAAGTGTATGCCGGCGAAATTCCCACGAAGACACCAGAACTCAGCGGCGACTTCAAGGCCCTGATGGACTTGTGCGACAAATATACAAAGATGGAAATTCGCACGAATGCCGACACACCACACGATGCACAGGTGGCACGCGACTTCGGAGCAAAGGGAATCGGTCTGACACGTACAGAACACATGTTCTTCGAAGACCAGAAGATTGTTGCCATGCGCGAAATGATTCTCGCCAAGACCAAGGAAGGCCGCGAGAAAGCTTTGGCCAAACTTCTCCCCTATCAGAAGGCCGATTTCAAGGGCATCCTCAAAGCCATGGACGGTCTGCCCGTAAATATCCGCCTGCTGGATCCCCCATTGCACGAGTTCGTTCCGCACGATCTGGCTGGACAACAGGTGATGGCAAAGGAGATGGGCGTAGATATCGAGGAAATACAGAAACGAGTGAACTCGCTGGCCGAAAATAATCCTATGCTTGGTCACCGTGGTTGCCGTCTCGGCATCACATTCCCAGAGATTACTGCCATGCAGACCCGTGCCATCCTGACTGCCGCATGCGAGCTGAAGAAAGAAGGCTTCGACCCGAAGCCCGAAATCATGGTTCCACTCATCGGCATCTTGTACGAGTTTAAGCAGCAGAAAGAAATCATTCAGGCCACAGCCGAAGAAGTATTCGCAGAACAAGGCGTGAAGATAGATTTCGAGATTGGTACAATGATCGAGATTCCTCGCGCCGCTCTTACGGCAGATAAGATTGCCAAAGAGGCCGAGTACTTCTCGTTCGGAACAAACGACCTGACTCAGATGACATTCGGCTACAGCCGCGATGACATTGCAAGCTTCCTCCCTGCTTACCTTGAGAAGAAGATTTTGAAAGTAGATCCGTTCCAGGTTCTCGACCAGAATGGTGTCGGCAAACTCATCAAATACGCAGTGGAGAACGGTCGCGCTGTTCGTCCCGGCATGAGAACCGGTATTTGTGGCGAGCACGGAGGTGAACCATCAAGCGTCAAGTTCTGTGCCAAGGTGGGCATGAACTACGCCAGCTGTTCACCCTTCCGAGTGCCCATCGCCCGTCTGGCCGCCGCCCAGGCAGCCGTGGAGGAGTAATTAGAAAACTCTGACAATAAGCAAAGGGACGTGCCCAAGCGGGCAGGTCCCTTTTTAATTCCCCAAGGAATTTCTATATTTTGGAGATAAAACGTCGCAGAATTTGCGACGTTAATCGCTGTTTTATGTCGCACAAAGTAGGAATGCATTATGTATATACACGAAAGAGACAATTGGACGGACTTCCGTTGGGACATGTCCCAAGTGTCACTCCTTCAGGAAAAAGTATTCCGCAAACAAGGCTTGCTTTATGGTAGGTTGAGTTCGCTGGGTTTTGATAGCAAACTTCGTGCTATGGCGGAGAACCTGACCTACGACGTAGTGTATTCTTCGGAAATTGAAGGCATACGGCTGAACGTAGATGAGGTGCGTTCTTCCATTGCAAGAAAGCTT
>CADAGX010000023.1 GCA_902787575.1 uncultured Bacteroidales bacterium
GGCCTTCGGTCCCGACCTGGACGCTGCCACGCTGAAGCGCATTCGTAAGGACGCTGCACGTCGCGGCGTGCGGATTGTGGGTGCCGGTGTCTATACCTCGGACAACCTGGACGACTGGACACGCTTCTTCCAGATGGCCAAGAACATGAAGCTGGACTACGTCACCTGCGAACCCAACCCCGACCAGTGGGACCATGTGGAGGCACTCTCCAAGCAGTATGGCATCAAGGTGGCGGTGCACAACCATCCCCGCCCCTCCACCTATTGGAATCCCGACGCACTGATGCAACTCATCCAGCACCGTGCCAAGGGCATCGGCTCGTGTGCCGATATCGGACACTGGAACCGTCAGAGTCTCGACGAGATGCAGTGCCTGCGCCGAGTGGGCGACCGCCTCATCACATTCCACTTCAAGGACATCGCACCGAAACGTGACGGCGAGACAGAGCAGACCGACGTCATCTGGGGCACCGGCTGCCTCCAGCTGCGCCAGATCCTCACTCACCTGCGTGACATGAAGTGGAAGGGCTACCTCGCCATCGAGTACGAAGCCAACTGGATGAACTCCGTCCCCGACATCCGCAAGAGCCTCCAATACTTCGACACCCTCTCCGAGGAAGTGCTCAGGTGAGGAAGAGCGAACCCCTGATGAAAGAATAAGCCGAACGGCACTTGCAGAAGTCCAGCATCCACCTCTACCGCAAGAAAGGAAACGAGGACAAACCCCTCCTTTCTGGCGTCCCCCTTTGTCATCTCGCCTCTGGCAGTGATTCACCTGAATATATCGCTCATTATATAGTGACGGATTTCATACATTACTAAATACCATATGATAGCACAGGAAAGAGGTGCTCATTCATCTCTGGCCCAGTTCTATGAGACACAATCGTCATGGGGCAAAGCGAGACATGGTATCGTACACTGCCTTCCTACATACTGCTACGTGTCGGCTATCAGTTTCACAAGAAACCGAAAGAACGAAAATAGGTTTTTTTCGGGAGGCATTGCCTATCTGGCTGTACAACTCTGACCTGCGGTCTTAGGCGGGCTGCACTCGGGCATGACAAAAGAAAACTGGCGTTTCCCTTTGTCATGTCGCTCGTTTGCACTATCTTTGCAGAAAATATCACTTTCGACCCATGAGTGCACCTTTGGCAGAGCGGATGCGTCCCACGACACTGGACGATTACATCGGGCAACAACACCTGGTGGGGCCCGGAGCTGTGCTGCGCCGGATGATAGACTCGGGACACATCTCGAGCTTCATCCTGTGGGGACCGCCGGGAGTGGGAAAGACTACGCTGGCCAGCATCATCGCCCACCGGCTGGAGACTCCCTTCTATACACTCAGCGCTGTCACAAGCGGCGTCAAAGATGTGCGCGACGTCATTGAGAAAGCAAAAAACAACCGCTTCTTTAACTCCGAGAGTCCCATACTTTTCATAGACGAGATACATCGTTTTTCGAAATCTCAGCAGGATTCCCTGCTCGGCGCCGTGGAGCAAGGAGTGGTGACACTCATCGGAGCCACGACGGAGAACCCGTCGTTCGAGGTTATCCGCCCTCTTTTGAGTCGCTGCCAAGTGTACGTTTTGCAGCCGCTGGGCGACGAAGATTTGCTGGCACTCGCGCGGCGCGTAATCGAAAAAGACGTACTGCTCAGCACTCGGCGCTGGGAAATCACCGAGACGGGCGCCCTGCTCCGATTCAGCGGCGGCGACGCACGAAAACTGCTGAACATACTGGAGCTGTTGCACGAGGCAGCACCGGATGGTGAGCCTCTTGAGATTACTGACACACTCGTCACCGAACGTCTGCAACAGAATCCGCTGGCCTACGACAGGAACGGCGAACTCCACTACGACATAATTTCCGCTTTCATCAAGAGCATTCGCGGCAGCGACCCCGACGCAGCGCTCTATTGGCTCGCCAGAATGATAGAAGGAGGCGAGGACCCGGAGTTTATTGCACGCCGGCTGGTGATAAGTGCGAGCGAGGACATCGGTCTGGCCAATCCCAACGCGCTTCTGCTGGCCAACGCCGCCTTCGACGCCGTGCAAAAAATAGGCTGGCCCGAAGGCAGAATTCCGCTGGCAGAGGCCACAGTCTATCTGGCCACGTCCGCCAAAAGCAATTCCGCCTATATGGGCATAGGTTGCGCCCTGCAGAAAGTGCAGGAAACGGGCAATCTTCCCGTGCCGCTGCACCTTCGCAACGCTCCAACCAAGCTGATGAAAGATTTGGGATACAGTGCGGGATACAAATATGCACACGATTATGCCGGACATTTCGTGGAGCAGCAATTTCTGCCCGACGCGTTGAAATCAGAACGCTTCTGGCAGCCGGCACAAAATCCGCAGGAAGAAAAGTTGGCCGAGCGCATGCGCCAACTCTGGGGCGACAGGTATAAAAGTCCGCCGACGGTGGAGAAAAAAGGAATGTGAAACGTCGAATACACAAAAGAACCTCTAAATACATTAAAATCATGCCTAAGAAAATTATGTTGCTCGGTTCGGGCGAGTTAGGAAAAGAGTTCGTAATTGCTTGCAAGCGCAAGGGACAGTACGTTGTGGCGTGCGACAAATATGCCGGCGCACCCGCCATGCAGGTGGCCGACGAGTGCCGCGTCTTCAGCATGCTGGACGGAGATGCGCTGATGAACGCCGTACGCGAAATTCAGCCCGACATTATCGTTCCTGAGATAGAAGCTATCCGCACAGAGAAGCTGTACGAATGCGAGAAAATGGGCATACAAGTGGTGCCTTCGGCACGTGCTGTCAATTATACGATGAATCGCAAGTCCATTCGCGAACTGGCACACACCGAACTTGGGCTGAAAACGGCCAATTATCGCTACGCGACAACGTACGAAGAACTCGTCGCAGCTGCAGAAGTGATAGGCTTCCCCTGCATTATCAAACCTCTGATGAGCAGCAGCGGCCACGGCCAGAGCAAAGCCGACAGCCCGGAGGATTTGCCCGCCTCGTGGGAATGCGCCTGCGGCGGTGCGCGCGGTGACTTGAAGGAGGTCATCGTCGAACAATTCATCCCCTTCGACTACGAAATCACGCTTCTCACCGTGACGCAGAAAAGCGGAGAAACGTTGTTCTGTCAGCCGATAGGTCACGTGCAGAAGTCGGGAGACTACCGCGAGAGCTTCCAGCCGCGCAAAATGAAGCCCGAGCATCTGGCTGAGGCACAACGCATGGCAAAAATGGTGACCGGCGCGCTCACTGGCGCAGGCATCTGGGGCGTTGAGTTCTTTGTCAGCGAAAAAGCTGGCGGTGTCATCTTCAGCGAACTCAGCCCGCGTCCGCACGATACGGGCATGGTAACCTTGGCCGGCACACAGAATCTGAGTGAATTCGAGCTGCATTGTCGCGCCGTACTGGGCTTGCCAATTCCTGAAATCACACAAGAGCGACAGGGCGCCTCGGCTGTCATCCTTTCTCCCGTAGAGACGCACCAGCCGGAATACACGGGAATGGACGAGGTTTGTGCTGCGCCGCGCACATATCTGCGCATCTTTGGCAAGCCGGAGGCTCACGTAGGCCGCCGCATGGGCGTGGTAGTCTGCTGGGACACGCTCGACGCCGACCAAGATGCCCTGCGCGACAAATGCAAGTCGCTGGCAGCAAAGGTGACGGTGATGGACGGCAAATAACCTTTCGCGCGCTAAAAAAGTAGGATAGAGCTTCCGCCGCTCATTTGTCTACTGAAGGCAAATGGCGGCGGAAGTCGTTTGTCATGGCCTCGAGTTCCGAATCTGTCAGTGCGGCGTTCTGCGACTTGGCCCACGCCCTGAAGGCCTCAATGGCCTGCGCGCGCATTTGCTGCTGCCCCATTCGTACACCGCTCCTGTAAGGCGTGCTGGGCAGCAAGGCTCTATTGAAATTTCCGTCGCTCATGTGGCATTTCTCTGTGTTCTGCACACAAAAGTAACACAAACGCCCGAGATACGCAAAAAACGACGCCGGTTTTTCGTTGCTGCCACACGCGGAAAAATATTTTCTACACGTGGCAGCAAATTTTCTACGCGCAAGATTTCATCTGCGCCTCGAAAAAGCAAAAATCCCTTCGCTTCTTTTGTTTTTCCGCTCGGTTTGCGCTACTCTGACCGGCGGTCGAAGATAGGCTGCGCCTCGGGAAAAACAAATTTCCCTTCGCTTCTTTTGTTTTTCCGCTCGGTTTGCGCTATCTTTGTAGCATGAAACGCCTGATTTGCCTCCTTCTCTGCTGCTTTTCCCTGCTTTGCTGGGGCAAAACGGTGCGCCCGTTGGTGTGGGTTCTCGACGCAGGGCACGGCGGAAAAGATGTGGGAACGGAGAGCAAACGACATCAGGAAAAAGATATCACACTGGCCATAACCAAAGAAGTGGCAGCCCTGCTGCGCAAGCACAAGCCGGGGATTAAAGTCATCCTCACGCGGGAAAAAGACATTTACGTGTCGCTCGACAAGCGCTGTCAGGCCGCCAACCGAGCTGGCGCAGACCTTTTCCTGAGCATTCACGTGAACGCCGTCGAGTGGAAACCCTTGCTTTCCGGCACTGAGACGTTCTTTGCCAACACGCGCTTCATCAAGGACGCGGTGTTACAAAGCGCACAAAGTCGCAACATCGAGCGCAGTCAGTTGCTGGCTTGGCTGTTGCAGAAAAATTACCGCACGGCAGGACGCGAAACAAACCGCGGCACAAAACCCGAACGGCTCTACGTTTTGAGCCACACACTCATGCCAGCTGCGCTGACGGAGGTGGGATTTCTCAGCAACTCGGCCGACGAGAAATATATGACCTCGAGCCGTGGACAAAAGGAGATTGCGCGCTGCATCTATAACGCGCTGGCCGAATATTACGAAACGACGCAAGCAAAGACGCACCGCAAGACGCTGGCAACACTGCAGAGCACAAACGGACGACGCAGCGGGTTGAAAACGAAGTTGCTGACCGTCGGAAAAGATTTTAAGGAGGACGAGGCGGACGTGCTACAGCCTGCCCCCGAACTGGCCGAAGCAGAAAGTCCGATTCCAACAGAAGAACCGGCAGACACCACCTGCGCCACCGAACCCGCGTTGGCTGAGCCCGTTGCAGCCGCCGGAGATTTGGCCGCCGCCACAGCCACCGAACCATCTGACACGGTCAGCAGCGAAGATATGAACCCAGTGGAGCCGACTTCCCGCATTCCGGTTTATAGCATCCAAATTGTAGCAGTCAGCAGCGAACTGCGGTCGGACGACGAACGACTGCAGGGACTCTTCCCCGTCACGTTCGTAAAAAGTGGTAACATGTTCAAGGGGCTCTACGGCGGCACCACCGACTACAATCAGGCACGCAAAACGCTGGCTGCCATACGCGAGAAATTTCCCGACGCCTTCATCGTGGCTTATCTGGGCGAAGAGCCCATCAGCACGGCACGCGCCTTGGAACTTACTCGCTGACCGCGCTGCGGAAAGCACGCAACGTCTGCACGATTTCCTCGCGGCTGTCGCTGATAGACAACAGCAGGTTTTTGTACTTTCCACGCTCCACCATATCCATAAGGAAAGGCCACACGGGAATTTCGTGCCGCCAGAATTCTACTCCCATGAATATCATCGGACTCGCGTACCCGAAGCTTAGATAATGATCTTGCACCGCTTCCTGGAAAATCTCCTGCAGTGTCCCAGCACTTCCCGGCGAATAAATAATTCCTCCCTTGGCGATTGTCAGGATTCCATCTTCGCGAATACTATTGTCGAAGTATTTCGCTATTTTTGTGGCGAGTGGCGTGCTGGGTTCGTGGCCGTAGAGCCACGTCGGTATGCCGAGGCTTTCGAAATCTCGCTGCGGATATTTCTCGCGGACACGCATGGCAGTATCGAGCCAGCCTGCGTCCGTGTAATGCGGAGCTGCGGACATCGATTCAATGGCGTCCTGCAGTTCCCGTTCCGTTCGTCCCGCCATCCATGCGCCCAGATGCGTCGCTTCCATCGCGCCCGGGCCGCCGCCCGACACCATTAGGAAGCCGTCTTCCGTCAGGCACTTACTCAGACGCGCAATTTCGCCATACGATTTCTCGGTGCGAGCCAGTCCGTGACCGCCCATCACACCCACAATATTACGTTCGGCATAGCCAGCGAGAAACTCGTGAAGGCAGTCGCTGATGGAATGATCGTGCAGTGTCCGCGCCAGCGTCTCTTTTATGTTCTCCGGGGTCTTGCCTTCCTTCAGGTAGTGGCGATACACCCGCCCGTCGAAACACTGCTGATACGTGTCGGGGTTGCCGACTTCATAGCCCTCATAAAGACGCTCGGGCGTGTAAAGTTGAGTGCAGAGGTGAAAGAGTTCGCCCATGTTGGGAAAGAAAAGACAATCCTGCGTTTGCCGCTTGAAACCCTGCGGCAGCGCGCAACCAAGGAAAAGGCAGTTGCGGTAGCGGTGAGCGAGAGCGAGCTCGGTCTCGGCTGTCAGATTTGAGCCAATGAAGGCATGCCGATGGATGGTCTCCTCCGTCTGGTGCAGAACGTCAGCCAGTTGCCAGTCGTCCAGGACCTTGATATATTTTTTCCGCATGGTGGTTTAAAGTTTGTGGGGCGCAGCACGGCGGCTCGCTCCCTGTGCACTTGTTTCTGCAAAGATAAGAAAAAAAGATGGCACTTGGCAGCGGAATGCGAAACTTTTGCTAAATTTGCGGTATGAAACGCACTATTTATCTCCTCACCGCGTGCTTTTTCACTGTCTGCGTAACGCAGCTGCACGCCCAAACGCAGTGGTTCGACCCACTGAAGCAAGAATTTCCGACCGTACAAGGCCGCTGGTGGCAAGACGAGCTGAAGGAAAGTTACCACCGAATGCCGGAACGCTTCAAAGGCAAGGTGCCTGATGCCGTGTGGGGCCACGCACTAAAGTCTGCCGGCCTCAGCATCATGTTCCGCACCTCAGCGCCCGAGATTACGGTGCGCTACACCACTGGTGTCGGCACGCGGCAGGCGTTCCACTGGCCGTTCACGGGCAGTGGCGGCGTGGACCTCTACGCCACCGACCAGCACGGGACGAAACTCTGGTGCCGCGGAAAATACACGCAGGGCGACACAATCCTCATTTCCTTCGCCAATCTCTCGTACCGCGAAGTGAACAAACGCTACGGCTACGAGTTCGAACTCTTCCTGCCGCCTTACATAGAGACAAAATGGCTTGAGATAGGCGTGCCGCAGGGCGAGAAACTGACATTTCTGCCAGTCACTCGCGAGAAGCCCATCGTGTTCTACGGCACAAGCATAGCGCACGGAGGTTGCGCTTCGAGGCCCGGAATGATGTGGATTAACATGCTGCGACGCGAGATGATGCACCCGACAGTTTCGCTGGGATTCTCGGGAAGCGGAAAACTGGAGCCGGAAGTCTTCGACGCGATAGCCGAAATCGATGCCAACGCCTTCGTGATAGATTGCATGCCAAACATGGGAGGACGCAAAGACATAGCCCAGCTGATGATTTCCGGCGTGCGAAAGATTCGCAAGCAAAGCGCCGCACCGATTCTGCTGGTGGCTCACGCCGGATATCCCGGCGAGTCGTCGAGCGACAAAGACCGCGACACATACACCGATACGAACCGTCAGCTCGACGAAGCCTACGCGTCGCTGCGCAAGTCCGGTGTGCCGGAAGTTTACTTGCTGCCGCACGAAGAGTTCTTCCTCGGCCTCGACGAGACGGTAGACGGCACGCACCCGAACGATCTCGGCATGCGGCATCTGGCAGATCAATACGAGAAAAAACTCCGTGCGATGCTTCACGAGGTGGATGGCGACTTCATCTTCCAACCCATCACACAGCAGCGCGACCAGTACGACTGGCGTGCCCGCCACGAAGCGGTGCTCGAAATGGCGCACGGCACGGCCGACGTGGTGATGATTGGCAATAGCATAACTCATTTTTGGAGTGGGCTACCGAAGGATGACTGGCATCGCGGCGACGACAGCTGGGCGTCGCTCTTCGGGTCGCGACGCGTCATAAATATGGGTTTCGGCTGGGACCGCATCGAAAACGTGCTGTGGCGAATCTATCACGGCGAGTTGGACGGCTACAAAGCAAAGAAGATATGCATGATGTTGGGCACGAACAACTTCCATCGCAACACGCCACAGGAGATAGTGCGAGGCGTCATGCAGGTGGTGGCAGCCGTTCACCGGCGCCAGCCCACGGCCGAGATCTATGTGCAGGGCATTTATCCGCGACGAGGCGCAGAGCAGGCAATGAAGCAACTGAACGAGGATCTGGAAGAAACGTTGTATCAGACTTTCGGTGCGGCACTGGGCAAGCAGCTGCGCTTCATCAATCCCGGAGAAGTTCTGCTCGACGCAGAAGGGAAACTGCGCGAGGAACTCTTCACTGGCGACGGCCTTCACCCCGGTGACAAAGGCTACCGCCTGCTGGGAGAACACTTGAAAAAAGACCTCGGGCTCTGACGCAGGCAGAAAGTTGCGTGTGGGAACAAGAAAAACTACGTGTGGCGTGAAGCAAAACTACACGTAGTTATTTTTTTGCGACACGTGGCGTGAGCCAAAACCACACGTCGCATGTATGACGTTACGAACAACCTTGTAACTTTGACCTATGGTCTAAGTTACCGTAACACGCGAAAAGGAGAGAAAAGGACTTTTCTCCTTTGTATTTCGCACGTTTTTTCGTAACTTTGCGCCGCAAAAAGGATAACATTTAATAGTAAAGAAAATTTTTATGCGCAACCTAACCAACGAAGATATCAGCCGCCTGCAGCAAAATGGCTGCGTGGCAGAAGATTGGGCACGCGTCACAGTGGCGGATGCCTTCCGGCCCGACTATATACACGACGTGGAGTTTTACGGCGACGTACAGCTGGGCGTCTTCGAAGCTGCCGACATACAGGTGAGCGAAGAC
The DNA here is from genome assembly GCA_902787575.1 of uncultured Bacteroidales bacterium. Classification (GTDB taxonomy): domain Bacteria; phylum Bacteroidota; class Bacteroidia; order Bacteroidales; family Bacteroidaceae; genus Physcousia. The sequence goes on from CADAGX010000023.1 coordinate 8,889, forward strand.
TTCTGCAAACACAGCGGCATACGTCGTGCCGTGCTCCGCAACGTGACGATTGGCGACAATTGCCTCATAGAGAATGTGGGATGCCACATTCAGAACTACAGAATCGGCTCGCGCTGCCTGATTTCCAACGTGGCAGTCGTGGAGACACGACGGGACGCATCCTTCGGCGAAGGCTCCGTAATCTCGGTGCTGAACGAGGTGGGCGACGGAAACGTGATGATTTTCGACGGTCTCAATTCGCAGCTGGCGGCACTCATGGTGCGATACGAACACGACGCAGCCTTCACAAATGCCATACGAAACATCATACGCGAAGATATCGAACGCAAGCGCTCGAATGTGGACGGCTATCGCGTGGGCACGATAGGCGACAACGTCAGAATCACAAGCGCGAAGGAAATAATCAACTGCCACATCAACGCAGGCTGCGAGATAAACGGTGCAACGCAACTCTACGACTGCACGCTGCGAAGCATCCCCGAAGCGTCGGTGTACATCGGAACGGGCGTTATCTGCAAGGATTCCGTCATCTACGACGGCAGCATCATCAGCAACAACGCCAAGCTGGAGCACTGCTTCGTGGGCGAAGCCTGCAAAATAACCGATGGATTTACGGCCGAGAACTCACTTTTCTTTGCCAACTGCTTCATGTCCAACGGCGAGGCGTGTGCTGCGTTCTGCGGCCCGTTCAGCGCTAGTCATCACAAGAGCTCGCTGCTCATCGGCGGCATGTACTCTTTCTACAACGCAGGCTCGAACACCAACTTCTCGAACCACGCATACAAGATGGGGCCCGTGCATTGGGGCATTCTGGAGCGCGGAACGAAAACGGCGAGCGGCGCATACATCCTGATGCCGGCACATATCGGCACGTTCAGCGTCTGTTTCGGAAAACTCATGTATCACCCCGACACACGCAAGCTGCCCTTCTCCTACCTGATTGCCTACGGAGATGAAATGGTGCTCGTGCCAGGTCGCAATCTGACGACCGTCGGCCTCTATCGCGACATCCGGAAATGGCCAAAGCGCGACAAGCGTCCGCGCGGCGGCAAGAACAGCATCGTAAACTTCGACTGGCTTTCGCCCTTCTCGGTGGGCGGAATCATGGTGGCAAAGCGCACACTCGAAGCGCTGCGCCAAGTTTCCGGCGACGTGGAACGCTATAACTATCACGACTACGTCATCAAAAACTCCTCGCTGAAGAAGGGAATCAAATACTACGACATCGCACTCCGGATTTACATGGGTGCCGTGATGAAGCGCCACCGCCTGGAAAGACCAAAGTCACAGGTGGGAACCGGAAAATGGAGCGACCTGAGCGGACTGCTGCTGCCGCTGAGCGAAGAACTGCGCATCGTGGAAGAAATAAAGCGAGGCCGGCTGAACACAATCGCACAGATACGCGATGAATTCTGGACGGCGCACAAAAATTACTCCGAGTACCGATGGGCGTGGAGCTACCGCCTCATCTGCGAATACTACGGGCTGGAAGAAATTCGCCCCACGGACGAGGAAAGAATCAAGCAGGACTACATCGCAGCACGACGTGCGTGGATTGCAGAAATACGCAAGGATGCTGAAAAAGAATACGAGCTGGGCGACATCAACGAGCAGACGCTGCAGAATTTCCTGCGCGACCTTGACCAAGAAGTACAGTGGGAAAACCTGAAGTACGACATGTAACCGCCCGCCTCGCGCGTAATATAATATAAGGTATAAGGAAGAAAACAAAAAAGAGACAGCAGATGTGTGGAATAGTAGGTTACATGGGAAGCCGTAAGGCCTATCCCATTCTCATTAAGGGCCTTCATCGGCTCGAATATCGCGGCTATGATTCGGCCGGATGTGCGCTCATCTCGGAAGAAACGACAGGCAAGAAATCGAGCGAGCGCAGCTACAGGCTCGACGTCTTCAAGGCAAAAGGCAAGGTAGCCGACCTCGAAAATACGGTGGCGCACGCTACAAACACCAGCGCCAACGAGAATCTTACAAAAGAACAGCCCCGAGGCCCGCTTTCTGCGTGCCTCGGCATAGCGCACACACGTTGGGCCACGCACGGCGTGCCTTCCGAGGTGAATGCTCACCCGCATGTTAGCCAAAGCGGCAACCTGACGCTGGTGCACAACGGCATAATCGAGAATTACAGCACGCTGCGCGAGCAACTCCGCAAGCGCGGCTACGAATTTCAGAGCGAGACAGACACAGAAGTGCTGGTACAACTCATCGATTACATCATGTCGTATGGACGCTGCGACCTCGCCACAGCCGTCCGGCTGGCTTTGCAAAAAGTCATTGGCGCATATGCCATTGCAGTGATTGACAAGCGGCATCCCGGCGAACTTGTGGCTGCACGCAAGTCGTCGCCCTTGGCTGTCGGAATAGGATACGCAGAAAACGACAAGACACCCACAGAATTTTTCCTGGCAAGCGATGCGTCGCCCATAGCAGAGTACACAAAAAAAATAGTGTACCTAAACGACGAAGAAGTGGCTGTGATGCGGCTGGCGGGACGTGACGCAAACATTACGCAATCTGAGCTAAGCATCACGAATCTCAAGGGAGACGCAGCGACGGCCGAGATAAAAGAAATAAACGTGGATCTCAGCATGCTGGACAAAGGCGGTTTCCCGCATTACATGCTGAAGGAAATATTCGACCAGCCCAACGTTTTACGAGTTTGCATGAGCGGCAGAGTAATTAACGCACCCTATACTGACGGAAACGCGCCGTCGGTTGTGCTGAGCGCCGTGACGAATCACCGCCGCGAACTGCTGCGTGCGCGCCGCATCATAATAGTAAGCTGCGGAACCTCGTGGCACGCCGGACTTATCGGCAAGCAACTTATCGAACACTTCTGCCGCATTCCGGTGGAAGTGGCTTACGCAAGTGAATTCCGATACGGCGAACCCGTGATAGAACACGACGATGTGGTGATGGCAATCAGCCAATCTGGAGAAACGGCTGACACACTGGCCGCCATACAGCTGGCACGCGAGCAGGGAGCCATCGTTTTTGGAATTGTGAACGGCGTCGGCAGCAGTATTGCACGCGAGAGCCATATGGGCACGTATATTCACGTCGGTCCCGAAATAGGAGTTGCCAGCACGAAAGCCTTCACGGGACAGGTTACGGTGCTTGCCATGATTTCTCTGGCGCTTGGTATGGCACGCGGCACGGTGTCGCAGGAAGAATACGAAACGGTGCTGCGCGAACTTACCCTGATACCTGAAAAAATCGAAACGGTGCTGCAGCAAAACGACAAGATAAAAAAACTGGCGCAAACGTTCACGTACGCGCACAACTTCTTATATCTTGGACGCGGCTTCAACTATCCGGTGGCGCTTGAGGGCGCGCTGAAATTGAAAGAGATTAGTTATATTCATGCCGAAGGTTATCCTGCAGCTGAGATGAAGCACGGGCCAATCGCCCTCGTGGACGCGGAAATGCCCGTCGTGTTCCTGGCCACGCACCACCAGTTGTACCAGAAAATCATCAGTAACATGCAGGAGGTTATCAGCCGCAAGGGACGAATTATTGCAGTCATTACCGAAGGCGACAAAGGCATCGTCGGCAAGAACGACCCGCGGGCGCAACAGAAAGAATACGCTGGCGCGCTAAAAGTGGAGGAGACAATCGAAGTTCCCGCCACGTTGGCCTGCTTGGCGCCACTGCTCAGCGTGGTGCCGCTGCAGCTGCTAAGTTATCATGTGGCGGTTGCTAAGGGACTTGATGTCGACCAGCCGCGAAATTTGGCTAAGTCGGTTACTGTAGAATGACACGTAGAACCAACTATTAACACACATAGAAACGAGAAGATGAAGAAGAATCTGGAGACAATCTGCATTCACGGAGGATGGAAACCACGCAAGGGCGAACCGCAGCAGCTGCCCATTTATCAGAGTACGACGTTCAGATATGAGACCAGCGACCAGATGGCGCGTCTTTTTGACCTGAAGGACGAGGGATACTTCTATACGAGACTGGCAAATCCGACGAATGACGCGGTGGCTCGCAAAGTGGCGGCGCTGGAAGGCGGCGTGGGCTGCGTGCTAACCAGCAGCGGGCAAGCAGCATCTTTCTACGCAGTTTTTAATATTTGTGAGGCCGGCGATCATTTTGTCAGCACGAACGCGATTTACGGCGGCACTTACAATCTGTTTGCTGTGACGCTCAAAAAGTTGGGTATCGAGTGTACTTTCGTAGATGCCGATGCGCCGGACGAGGAGATTCAGAAGGCCATACGTCCGAATACGAAGTGTATCTTCGGCGAAACCATCAGCAATCCCGGCGGAAACATCCTCGACATAGAACGGTTGGCACGGCTGGCGCACAGAAATGGACTGCCGCTTATCGTGGATAACACGTTCCCCACGCCGATTAACTGCCGTCCTTTTGAGTGGGGCGCAGATGTCGTGACGCACAGCACCACGAAGTATATGGACGGCCACGCGACGCAAGTGGGCGGAGCAGTGGTCGATAGTGGAAATTTCGACTGGGACGCGCACGCCGACAAGTTCCCGGGACTGACAAAACCAGACGAGAGCTACCACGGTTTGACGTACACCAAATCTTTTGGCAAGCTTGCTTACTGCACAAAGCTCGTGAGCCAGCTCATGCGCGACCTTGGCAGCATTCCGGCGCCGCAGAATGCTTTCCTGCTAAACCTCGGGTTGGAGACATTGCATCTGCGTGTGGCGCGCCACTGCGAGAACGCCCAGAAGGTGGCCGAGTGGCTGCAGCAGAATCCGCGCGTAGCGTGGGTTAATTACGCTGGCCTGCCAGGGAACAAATACCACGCGTTGGCGCAGAAGTATATGCCAAACGGAACTTGCGGTGTCATAGCCTTCGGGCTGAAAGGCACGCGCGAGGATGCCATCCGCTTCATGGACAATCTGGACTTCATAAGCATCGTAACTCACGTTGCCGACGCCCGCACCTGTGTGCTCCACCCTGCGAGCCACACGCATCGACAGCTCTCCGACGAGCAACTGCGTGAGGCCGGCGTGGCGCCCGACCTGATTCGCCTCTCAGTGGGCATCGAGAACATCGATGACATCCTGCAGGATTTGGAGAACGCCATGCAGAAGATGTAATGCCACACGCAGTTTCGCAGAAAACCACACGTAGAAAATCAGAAAGCACACGCGAGAAATGAAAAAGTACACGTTGTTATTCTCCATAATGCTGGCCGTCTGCACGGCCTCGGCACAAGATGTGAAGAATCCTGTGTGGCCGCACAACTGGCCCGACCCTACAATCTGGCAAGACGGCAGTGAGTATTTCTGCATCGCCACGCGGCCGCTGCACATGCTACGCAGCACAGACCTGATGCATTGGGAGATGGCCGAACAGACGCCAATCGATTCCGCATCGTGGGACACGTTGCACCGCATCGCGTCACGCTACTGGGCGCCCGATGTGACGTGTGTCAATGGCCGACGCCTGCTGTACTTGACGCTCTATAATAGTGCCGAAGATAGCGACATCGCAGTGCTGCGGCAGGAAAACGACGGGCAGTTTCACTTCGTGCGACTGCTCACACGTTCGCGCGAGACGGGCATTTTCGACACCATCGACCCGGAGGTTGTGGAGGAACCACGCTCGGGACGCGTGTGGCTCTTCTTTGGCAGCGTCGGTGGCATACATCGTATCCAGCTGACCCGCGACGGAGAAAATCTGCTGCCGGGCGCCAAATACGAACATGTGGCAGGTCGTACCAACAAGCAAGACCCGTCGCGCCAGACAGTCTTCGAAGGCTCTTACCTGCATCGACACGGCAAATACTGGTATCTCTTCGTGAGTTCCGGATTTTATGGCGACCATACTTACACACTCCAAGTGGGGAGAAGCAAAAAACTGACTGGTACTTTCCGCGACCGCGAAGGCCGGCCGATGGCAGAAGGACACGCCACACCGGTAATACAAAGCGAGCCAGGAGATTTCTTCTACGGCCCCGGCCACTGCGGCGAAATTTACACTGCGGCAAACGGCAAGCAGTATATTTTCTACCACAGCCACGTGCGCTCTACGCATCCTCGTAATCGTCCGATGATGATGCAGGAAATCCTGTGGGACAAAGCCGGCTGGCCATACGTCGAAGGCGGGAAACCTTCGGCCACGCCCTAAGAAACCTAAAAACTTAACGTAATAACACCAACACTTCAAACACTTTATGAAAAAGACAATTGCAGTAGCCGGAACAGGCTACGTGGGACTGAGCATCGCCACGTTGCTCGCCCAGCACAACACGGTGCGAGCCGTGGACGTAGTACCCGAGAAAGTGGATAAGATAAACCGCCGCATCTCGCCCATTCAAGATGAATACATCGAAAAGTACCTGTCGGAAAAAGATTTGTGCCTCACGGCTACGCTCGATGGAAAGGCCGCATACGCGGATGCTGACTTCGTAGTCATCGCGGCACCCACCAACTACGACCCGAAGACGAATTATTTCGACACTCACCACATTGAGGACGTCATAGACCTTGTGTTGTCGGTGAACCCGGAGGCCGTGATGATAATCAAAAGTACGGTTCCCGTCGGATATACCGAGAGTGTGCGCCAGAAATTCTCGTATCGCGAGCGTCAGGCCGACGGCTCGATGCGCGTGGTGGTGCCTCACATTCTTTTCTCGCCCGAGTTTCTCCGCGAGAGTAAGGCGCTTTACGACAACCTCTACCCCAGCCGAATCATCGTGGGTTGTCCCGACGAAGAATTTTTGCAGGCCAAAGCCCGCGAATTTGCGGCCCTGCTGCAGGAAGGCGCCCTCAAGGAGAATATCGACACGCTATTCATGGGACTCACGGAGGCCGAGGCCGTCAAGCTCTTCGCCAACACGTACTTGGCACTGCGCGTCAGCTACTTTAACGAGCTCGACACGTACGCCGAACTGAAAGGACTCGACACAAAATCCATCATACAGGGCGTAGGACTGGATCCGCGCATCGGAACGCACTACAACAACCCCAGTTTTGGCTACGGCGGCTATTGTTTGCCGAAAGACACCAAGCAGTTGCTCGCCAATTATGCTTCCGTTCCGCAGAATATGATGTCCGCCATCGTAACAAGCAACGCGACGCGCAAGGACTTCATTGCCGACAGAGTGCTGGAATTGGCGGGTGCTTACTCGTCCAACAGCCAGTGGGACACAGAGAAAGAGCGCGACGTAGTAATCGGCGTGTACCGCCTGACGATGAAAACTGGCAGCGACAACTTCCGCCAGAGCGCCATACAAGGCATCATGAAGCGCGTGAAAGCCAAGGGTGCCACGGTCATCATCTACGAACCGACCATCGAGGACGGAGCAACCTTCTTCGGCAGCCGCGTGGTGAACGACTTGGAAAAATTCAAGGCACAGGCCAAAGCCATCATTGCCAACCGCTACGACGCGGTGCTCGACGACGTAAAAGAGAAGGTTTACACGCGCGACATTTTCCGCCGCGACTGACACCTCAAGACACCACAGGCCGCTTCTCGGAAACTGCCTGTGAAAAATAAATTGCGACACGTGGTTTCAGATGAAACTGCGTGTCGCAATTCTGTTGCGGCGTTCAGCGCCGTAGCGTTGACTTAATAAAGCACCTTTTTGCCGTTCACAATATAGAGTCCCCTGCTGGGATGCTCTACCCTGCGACCGCTCAGGTCATAGACTGCCGCAGGTCGCAGTGACGTTGTGGGAGTCAGAATGCCATCGGGCTTCTCGAAGCCGCAAATTTCTCTGTAGTCGCCACGCTGGAATTGCCACTCCAAAATCGGATAACCATTGCCGGCCGTAGCATCAGCGTGCCACGGCGAGCCCCATGCGGCAGCCACTTGCTGCAGTGCAGCGTGTGCCTGTCCCTCCACGGGCTGGCCGTTCACCAGCATTCCACCGTAGATATATGTATTTGTCAACTGATCGCCCTCCACTGTGACGGCAAATGGCACAGCGTCCACCGTGCCGTCTATCGTCTTATTCCACGCGATAACATTCGTGTAAACGCTCGCGGGCGTAGTGCTGCTCTGTCCGCCCGCAGCAATGGCGGCCGCCGTCGGAGCTGACACAGGGCCGGCGGCATAGCAGTTCTCCATCGTAAGTGCGCTGCGAACGCGGCCAACGATGCCGCCGCAGTAGTTTCCAGAAGATCCGGCGCCCGTCACCTCCACTGCCGTATAGACGTTTCGGATATACGCCGGCGAGCCGTTGAGCACACCGCCTATCACACCCACGTATCCCTTGCCTTGCAGCCGGCCGGTGACGTACACATTCTCCACTATCACGGGCAGCAACTCGCCGTTCGCGTCCTTGTACGTGCTGTTTCCCATGTAGCCGCACACCACACCGCAGCCGCTCACCGTGCTCATCACCTCAGCATCTACGAATCCCACGTTCCGACACTCGCCACACAGCACGCCGAAGAAACTGGGATAGCCCGACGAACCCACAGGTTTGAGGTGTCGAATCACATGTCCCCGGCCGTCGAAGTTCACCCAATTGCCAAATCGCACGTCGGATGTGTTGAGTTGCAACCAGTCGTACCCGCTCATGTCTACATCGTTTTCCATCGCGAAATATGTCACAACGCCGCGTGTCATCACAGCTGCCATGTTCATCAAGTGTTGCGGCCGCGAGATGATATACGGGTCATCGGCCGTGCCAGTTCCTTTCTGGAACGAGTAATTCATCTCGTGAAGCGCGTCTTTGATTTTTCCTATCAGTGTCAGCACCTCAGCGTCGCTCAGCGTCTGCTCAGCCAAAGCCGTTTTTGCATCGGCCAGCAGTGCCTCGGCCTTCTCCGTCTTGCAGCCGTCCTGCTTGCCGACTGCAATATCAGCCTCGGTGCGTGCAATTTCGGTGCGCAGCGAATCATAAATGCCGATGCTTGCCTGTATCCGCTCCAGTGTCGAACGCAGCGACAGCAGATACGTGTACCGCTGAGCGGCATCCGACGTGCTGCCAGCCTTTTGCCACGTGGTGTTGAAGTCAGTCAGCAGCGACTGGCAGAACGCGCTGCCCGTGGCAACCAGAGCCTCCTTCTTTGCATTGTAGCCGTCGAGCACCGCCGCCATTGCCGTCTCGTTCTTGTCGCGGAAAATGACGCGCAGATTTCCCATATAGAAGCGTTCGTCGGCAGCCAACGAGTCGCGCGAGCGGACACCTATCGTCAGCTTTCCGTCCGTCACAAGGCCGTAAGCCGAGCGCTCGAAGTTGTCGCGCAGGAAACTGAGGCTCGTGGCCGACTCGGTGCTGGGCGGCGTGGCCGTCTGCTGGCTGTCGTGGGCTGGCGTTGCAAGGTCGTTGAGATAGATTTCAACGCCTTCGCCCGTGTCAAACTCGTTCATTTTCAACTCGTACAAGCCGTTGGGCAACGAAGCGCGCGTCTGGTAAATGTTAAACTTCCCACCGTTGCGCACGTAACCGAGCGGACAAAATGCAGTGCCGGCACCCGATGCTGCGCGTTCGGCACCCGAAACGGTGGCATTCCACCCTTTCCACTCCGAGCGCCCGAGGTCCATATTCTGGAATAAGAACGTCTTGTCGGCGCCGTCGCCCGTGTAAAATACCGGGCCGGGCATCTCGCCCGAGCTGGGATGCCCGTCGTTCACCGACGGCCAGCCCGCCACGTCCCATGTCACCTTATCGAGGAGCAGCAAACGGCCGTTGCAGCCGTTATTCATATCGTAGGAATGATAAAGTACCCAGTCGTCTCCGTTGTCGTCGGTCATAATTTCGCTGTTGTGACCCGGTCCTTTCCAGCGATCGTCGCCCGAAATGATGGTTGTGTAGTTGTTGTCCAACATTCTTCCGCCTTGTTTGTTCACATACGGGCCTTTCAAACTCGTGGCGCGACCCACCACAGTCCTGTAAGTACTGGTCTCGCCGTTGCAACACGAGCCGACGCTGGCAAAAAGGTAGTAGTAGTTTTTGCGTTTGTATATCATCGCGCCCTCGAAAGCACCGCCCGCTAACTTGGTCAGCTCCTTCGGATTCTTCAAGCTGAAGCCGTCGTTGTTCAATTCTGCCAGGTAGATGCCGTGGAAACTGCCCCACACAATATATTTCTGGTCTTTCTCCTCCACGTAGCAAGGGTCGATACTGTTCGTGACACCTATCTCCGTGCTGCGGAACAAGCGTCCCTTGTCCGTAAACTTCGTGGGATCCGTGCCTTGCGCCGAGCCGATTCCCGTGCGCGAGCCGTTGCCCCACAGCGCACACGCGTAGAACATATGGTACTTGCCGTCAACGTAACTGACGTCGCAGGCCCAAAAACTATAACTGTCCGTCTTTTTGTTGCCCTCATCGTCCACATACGTGGTATCGTTCCACGTCGGACGAGCTATGACGTTGCTCAATCTCGTCCAGCTCATCAGGTCTGCGCTGCGCAAGCCGCGCTGGCCAGTGGCGTACGTGTAGAAATTACCGTCCTGTGCGCGAACGACACTCGGGTCGGGGAAGTCGGAACCGTAAACGGGGTTCGAGAATTTAGTTTGCGCGTGCAGGCCCATGGCTGCGAGCAGGCCAAACACTACGAAGAGAAGCTTCTTGCCACACATAGTATATTGTTTTTTCAGATTTTCGTCAGTTACTTGTTATTTTTTTGCAAAGATAAAAAAAACTTTTCACTTTGATGCAATTTTGAAAGAAAAAACATAACTTTGCACTACCGGATTCGTCGTAGAAGCATTGCTGACGTCCCTACTGGGCATGTGCCCGCACGCAGGAACCTCAGCACGGGCGATGCCAAGACAGTGAGCCGCGGCGGCAAGGAAGGACACACAAGGGTCGGCCGGCACGGCACGCTGTCGCGATGAAAGCCACACGTCGCTGTGAGCAATGCCACACGTCGCATGAAGCAATGCCACACGTCGCGTGAAGCAATGCCACACGTCGCGTGAAGCAATGCCACACGTCGCGTGAAGCAATGCCACACGTCGCGTGAAGCAATGCCACACGTCGCGTGAAAAAAGTTACACGTCGCAAAGAGAGAAACTACACGTAGAAATATTTTTTCACCTAATAAAAATTTAATCGTTATGGGTATCATTTACAGTATTATCTTGGGTTGCATCGCCGGCTTCGTGGCAAGCAAGTTGCAGACAGGCGAGGGAAAAGGACTTATCGTGAATCTCGTGCTCGGTATCATAGGCGGTGCCGTGGGCGGCTGGCTGTTCAGTCTGCTCGGAATCACTGCCGGCGGAATTCTGGGACAGCTGGTAGTTGCAGTCATCGGCGCAGTCATCGTGCTCTGGGTCTTTGCAAAACTGAAATAACACAGCCCACAGGAAAAGAAAGAGGCGCGGACTGTTCGGTTCGCGCCTCTGCTATTCTTACTCCCGCATCAGAGTTTCTTCAGAATCTCCTGCAGTTTGTCGGGGTCGTTCGTGGTGATAAGATCGATGCCGGGCATCTTAGCAAATTTCTCGAGGTCCTCCTCGCCGTCTACCGTCCATACATTTACTTCCAGCCCGAGTGCTTTTGCCTGGCGCGCCCACTGCGGGTGCTTGTTGAACACCTTGTGGTAGTAGTCGATGCCCGAGATACCCATAGCTTTCACCTGCTGCGGCGTCAAATCACCGTTCAGATAAGCAATGCGACTCTTGGGAGAAATTTCGTGCAACACCTCGCAAACGTACTTGCTGAACGCAATATAATCCGTGCGATCCTCCAAGCCCGACTCTTTCACCAGTTTAACGCTCAGCTCTGCCACGGCGCGCTCACGTTCCGGCGTCTTGTGCGACTTGATTTCAAAGATGGGACGAATGTACGGCGTCTTTGAAAATTCCTGAAGATACTGTTGCAACGTCGGAAGGAACTCGCCGTTGGGCAACTTTTTATTCATCAAATCTGTGTATTTCGAGTCTTCGATTCTCATTCCGTCCCACACGGCATCGTGAAAAACAACTGGCACACCATCAACGGTAAGCCACACATCAAATTCGGAGCCGTACAATCCGATCTCTGCGGCCTTCTGCAAAGATTTTATCGAGTTCTGTGCGCTACCTTGCGTGCGCCAGAAACCACGGTGAGCAACTATCTGCGGCTTCGACAGCACAGGCAGACTCAGCAGCAACGCTGCGACGAAAAAGAGAAATGAACGTTTCATAGTTATTTTGTTAAAGGTTTACGATGCAAAGTTACGTTTTTTAATTTGTATTTCGCAATTCGGCCAGAAGTTTTTTGCACGTAAAAATGTTTTTTCCTAACTTTGTGCAGAAAGTTCGCGCGCGTAATATAAAAAAGGTAACGCGTCGGACTCAGAAAACCAACCGCAACAGCAAACAGACTAACCCAGTAAAAACTATTTTTTAACGTAAAAGCTATGGCACAGAGATTTATCCTAAACGAAGTTTCATACTTCGGAGCAGGCGCACGTAAGGAGCTGCCTGAAGTTCTGAACCGCATGGGCCTAAAAAAGGCGCTCGTTTGCACCGACAAGGGCCTGTTGAAAGTGGGCACCACAAAGATGGTAACCGATGTTTTGGAGGCCGTCGGCTTTCCCTACGAAGTGTACAGCGAGATAAAACCAAACCCCACAGTCACAAATGTGCAGCAGGGCGTAGCAGCCTTTAAGGCGTCGGGCGCAGATTGTCTGATTGCCGTCGGCGGCGGCTCGAGCATGGACACGGCAAAGGGCATTGGAATTGTGAGCAACAACCCGGAGTTTTCGGACGTTGTCTCGTTGGAAGGCGTGGCTCCCACGAAGAAAAAAAGCGTGCCCATCATCGCATTGCCGACAACTGCAGGCACCGGCGCAGAAGTGACCATCAACTACGTGATTATCGACGAGAAGCGTCAGGCAAAGATGGTGTGCGTGGATCCAAATGACATTCCGGCCGTGGCAATCGTCGACCCGGAACTGATGTATTCATTGCCCAAAAGTCTGACTGCCGCCACCGGTATGGATGCGCTGACACACGCCATCGAAGGTTACATCACGAAGGGAGCATGGGTGATGAGCGACATGTACGAACTGCAGGCCATCAAAATGATTGCCGAGAACCTTCCTTTGGCTGTGGCTGAGCCTACAAATCCGAAAGGACGCGAGGGAATGGCACTGGCACAATACATCGCAGCTCAGGCTTTCAGCAATGTCGGCCTCGGTCTCGTGCACGGCATGGCGCATCCCATGGGCTCGCTGCACGATGTGCCACACGGCGTGGCAAATGCCTTGCTTCTCCCCACAATTATGAAGTTCAATATGCCCACCCGCATCGAGAAGTTCGGAGTGATAGCACGCACCATGGGTGTGGATACCACAGGCATGACGCCCGAGGAGGCAGCACAGGCCGCAGTGGATGCCGTGCAGAAACTCAGCATCGAAGTGGGCATTCCGCAGCATCTGAGCGAGCTGGGCATCACGGAGAAGGACATTCCTGCACTTGCCGAGCAAGCTTTGGCCGACGTCTGCACGCCGGGTAATCCGCGCGACGTGACGTTGGACGACATCGTGGCTCTCTACAAGAAAGTTCTCTGATGCACTACGACGAGCTATCTGCCGTGCTTACAGGCACGACGACAGGCATAAGGATCCGATACACCGAATTGTATCGGATTCTTTGTCTCGTGCTTGTGGAGGCGACGGCCGACAGCCGTATGGACTTCAGCGGTCCCTTTGCGCGCCTGACGTATCTTTTCTCGCGATACAGCGTGTCGGAGCATCTGCGCGTCAGGCTCAACCAGTGTCGTGGCCGCAGCCGCGCGCTTTCCGAGCAGTCGGACGACATGTTGCAGGCCGCACTTCCGCACGATGTAAAGGCAGTGGCCGAATTGCTGCACGCCGTCAGTGGAGAGCGCGTGCCGTGGCAACTCGAGAAACTGCTGCCAAAAACCGAGACCGTGCCCTGCGAGCGGCACGAAGAGCACGGCTGTCGGCGCGTCTGCGTTGTGTCGTGCGACGCAGACGGAACGTCATTCACAGCCATTCCAGAGGATGACATGGGCGAAACGGTGCGCGTCAGCTGCGAAGCGAACCGCATGGGCGACTGGAGCTACCTGTGCCCGCTGCTCTGCGAAGGCATGCAACTGAATCTGGTGCACTGCACCGAGGGCGAGGACGGCGTGCTGCAGCCCGAAATCATCGTGCTGGAACCCGACTATCTGCTCGACATATCCTCCGTGGCAGCCTGCTTCGCCGAGAGCGGGCCCAGCCCGTACCATTACCTGCTGCGCCAGTTCCGCCAGCAACCGGCCACGCGAGCCATCCTGCTGGGTAACATGGCCGGGCAGATGCTCGACGAAATAGTGAACGCCACAGCCGACACTCCGCCCGACTACGCGCAGACGGCCAGCCGCTTCATGCGGAACTACGCAATGGAACTGGCCACACTGACCGACGACATGCGCGGTTTCCACGAGGAAGCCATGCAGCAACAGCAAAACATACGCGCACTTTTGGACACTGCAGCACGCGAGGACCCCAACTTCCGGCCGCACCACGCGCTGCTCGAACCCACGTTTTTCTGCGAGATGCTGGGTCTGCAGGGACGAATGGACCTGTTGCAGGACGATTTCCGCCTGCTGATGGAGCAGAAGTCGGGCCGTCGCGAGTTTCGCACCGAGGCGCACCGCGAGCCGCACTACGTGCAAATGCTGCTCTATCAGGCTGTACTCCATTACTCCCACGGCCTGCGCAACGACCAGATCTCGTCGTACCTGCTCTACTCACGCTTCGCCGACGGCCTACTGAAGGAGGGACCTGCGCCACTGCTCCTCGGACAGGCAATGATGATACGCAATCAGGTGGTCTGGCTGCAGTTGCGCAACGCCCGCGGCGCAACGTCGTATCTCGACCACCTGCTGCCCAAGAGAATCAACACGCGAGCCATCGGCGGCCGCCTGTGGGAGGAATTCCTCTACCCGCAACTACTGGACGTCCTGCGCCCCATCCAGCAGGCCGACGCCACGTCGCACGCATATTTCCACCGCATGTTGGCCTTCGTGGCACGCGAGCATGTGCTCACAAAGACAGGCGCGCCCGGCCGCGAGGCGAGTGGTTTGGCTGCGCTCTGGGGCAGCAGCATGGCCGAGAAGCTTGTGGCCGGAAATATCTTTGCCGGTCTCAGCGTCGAACGCACGTGGAGCAGCACGTCCGACAGCGACGCAACCGACATGCTACGGCTCACACGCCCGGCCGTGAACCACGATTATCTGCCCAACTTCCGCACCGGCGACACTGTGATACTTTACAGCTACGCCGCCGACAGCGAGCCCGACGTACGCCGCGGCTTCGCTTCGCGGGCTCACATCTGCGAGATAACGACCTCACACGTGGTACTGCAACTGCGCACACCGCAGCGCAACCAATTCGTCTTTCAGCCGCGCGACGGCGAGCTTTGGGCCGTGGAGCACGATGCGCCCGAGTCGGGTTTCACAGCGCTCTACCGCTCGGTTTTCTCTGTGCTGACGGCCAGCTGCGCGCGTCGCCAGTTGCTGCTCGGACAAAGGATGCCAAATCTCGCAGGTCGCGACGAAAATTGCGACGTGCAGTTTTCGTCCGCGCCACACGTCGCAGCCGAAAAACTGCGTGTGGAATCCCAAAAACTGCACGCGCTGCCACTCGAGGCTAAGGCACAAAACGAATATCTGCTGCTCATTGGCCCGCCTGGCACGGGCAAGACGTCGCTGGGTCTGATGAACATTCTGCGCGACGAACTGAGCCGCGATACAGACGGCGTGCTGCTGCTCTCGTACACAAACCGCGCAGTGGACGAGATTTGCTCCAAGCTGGTGGACGCCGGCCTCGACTTCCTGCGCATCAGCTCGCCGCACACCTGCCCCGACGCGTACCGTCCCTACCTGCTGGCCGAGAAAACCGCACATTGCACGCGCATCAGCGAGATACGCCAGCTGTTGCAGGAGGCAAAAGTGGTGGTGAGCACCACCACAAGCATGAGCAGCCAGCTCTCTTACTTCGCGTTGCGTCGCTTCTCGCTGGCCGTCATAGACGAGGCGTCGCAGATTCTGGAGCCTCATCTCACGGGCATTCTCTGCGCCCGCCACGGCGAGACGGACGCCATCGGCCGCTTCGTCATGATTGGCGACCACAAGCAGCTGCCGGCCGTCGTGCAGCAGGAGGCGTCTGAGTCGGCGGTTTCCGACCCACTGCTGCACGAAATCGGACTGATGGACTGCCGCGAATCGCTTTTCCAGCGCCTGCTGCGGCTCCACGCCACGTGGTTTCCCGACGGCGACTCGCCCTTTGTGCACCGCTTCAGCCGGCAGGGACGGATGCACCCGCAGGTGGCCGACTTTGCCAGCAGCCATTTCTATGGCGGCAAGTTGCGCCCCGTGCCGCTGGAGCATCAGAAGGCACCTTTCTGCCTGCAGGAACCGGCCGACAGCGACCCACTGATGCACCGGCTCGCCCACCAACGCGTGGTCTTCCTGCCAGCAGAGCGCCCACTGCACACCGAATCGCCGAAGGTCAACGAGGTGGAGGCCGACATGATAGCCCGTGCCGCACTAGCCACATACCGATTGCGCACGGCCAACGGCCTGCCATTCAGCAGCCTCGAGACGCTGGGCATCATCGTGCCGTATCGCCACCAGATAGCAGTCGTCAGAAAAAAGATAGCACACTACGGGCTGCCGCTGCTCGACGACATCACCGTGGATACGGTGGAACGTTTCCAGGGCAGCCAGCGCGACGTCATCATTTACGGCTTCACCATACAGATGCCCCACCAGCTGGATTTTCTCTGCGCACAGACATTCGAGGAAAACGGCGTGCTGATAGACCGCCGGCTGAACGTGGCGCTGACGCGCGCACGCGAACAAATGATTCTGGTGGGCAATCCGGAGTTGCTCTCGCTGAATCCCATCTTACGCGACATCACGCGGCTTTAGCCATCCGACGCGCATTTTTTTCCTCCCAACATGTAATAATCCGACCGTCTGCGGGTCATACAGACAGAAACGCGTACGAAGATGACAGACCGAGAGCTCGTAGAAGAGATACTGACGCACGGACACCGCGAAGCCTTCGGGCAAATCGTGGCGCGCCACACGTCGCTTGTCTTCTCGCGGGCCATCGGCATACTGCACGACGAAGCCGAGGCGGCCGAAGTGACACAGCAGACCTTTGTACGCGCCTACGAGAATCTCGCCTCGTGGCGGGGCGAAAATCTGGCGCCGTGGCTTGCCACCATAGCCAGCTACACGGCGCTGAAGAATATCGACCGCCTGCGCCGTCACCGCCACGTGTCGCTCTCCGAAACACCACAGGCCGAACGGCCCGAAGAACCTTACAGCGACGAGCGCGAGCGGCGGCTGCAACAGATGGAGCAGGCCATCGCCGAACTGCCGGAGGCCGACCGAAAGATTCTGACCCTGCACTATTACGAACAACTCAGCACGGCGGAAGTGGCGCGACGCACAGGGCTCTCGCAGGCGAACGTCCTCGTCCGGCTCCACCGCATACGCCAACGACTGAAAGAAAAGCTCAAAAACCATGAATCAGAACGTGACTAATCAGATGCCATGCCCGGCATCCGAGCCAGACGAACGCGGCATGAGCGACGAGGCGCTCTCCGAACTCATCTCCCGCACGCTGGAACGGCAACAGATGCTCGCCGAACTGCAGCAGGTGATAGTGCAGGACGTGGAGAAACGCGTGCGGCGGCAATGGATACGACGCGTGGCACGCGTGCTGGCATTCAGCTTCGGCCTACCTGCGGTGCTTCTCGTCGTAGGCCTTGGCCTTTACCATTATGTTTCCCACGTGGGACTGACGACGTTCTCAGCCGCCGCACTGCTGTTTGCCACCCTGACCATGCTCTACGCCGCACGCGAGGCACTCCGAAACTTTTCGCCCGACGAAGTGTAATAATACGTCGCCGAGCGGGTCTTACAGATGAGAACGTTCCCGAGAAAAGAAATAAAAGTAAAACCAACTAAAGAAAAAGAAAATGGAAGAGGTAGTAGGAGCATTTATACCCATCACAGGTATCATTTTTGTTTTCGGAATTCCCATCATCGCCATCATATTCGCGGCGCTGGGTTACATACGAAAAAAACGACACGACGCAGAAGTACGTATCGCACTTATCCAAAACGGTGTCGACGCTGAGACAGCAAAAGTTTTGCTGGCCAATCAGGAAGACAGCAAGAGCAAGAAATTTCAGTCCCTGCGCACAGGATGCGCATTTCTGGGCGTAGGACTGGGCGCTGCCACGGTCGCCATAGCAGGAATTCCGCAAGGGAGTATATATTTCTGGCTGGTGATAGCCGCAGGAGTGGGCGTGGGACTCGTGGCGGCATTCGTCATCGAATACATGCTCACGCGCAAGGAAAAGAAGAACGACGCCCAATAATTCCTCCCCAGCCCATGTTGTTTGTGTAGTCAAAGGCAAGAGGAAAGTGTGAGGGAGGCCGCAAGTGGCCTCCCTCGCTCTGTATCTCCTCTGCAACATAGACTTCTATTTACACGAAACGTCGTTATTTTACCACAAACTTTCGCCCGTCAGACACATAAATGCCATGCCGCAGGCAAGAACGCTCGTTGTCAGAATTCTCGCCTGCTGAAACCTGCTTGCGGCCCCCAAGGTCATAGACATCCGTGCGTCCTTGCAACGATGTCGCAGGTTCTTCGAGAAAATGCATATAGCAGAAAGTCATGTGCCCGTCGCAGCAAAGAATTTTTGCATGTGACGGGCACAGAAGCGATGTTTACATTTTCTTCCAGAAGCGGTGGGTAATGTCTTCGAAAGAGCCGTCGGCCGATTTTCGATAGAGCCGCTGGTTGGTTGTCGGCTTACTGAGCGGACCCAAATGGCGGATGTACGGGCCAAGCTTGATGTAGTCGAAGTCGGTCCGGCACACAGTTTTGCGGATGCGAATACGTCCGCTGTACCACGCCACCTTATATTTCGGATACGTGGCGTGCATATATCGCGCCAGCTCGTTCACCGCCTCGGGTTCCGAGTCGCCGCCCATGAAGGCGATGCACGTGATTTCGCGGCCGTACTTCTTCACAAGGTCGTCCACTGCGGCCGTATCCAAAGGGAGACCCGTGTCGTCCCACAGGTAGCTGCTGTGACAGCCGGGGCAACGACACGGGCAATTTGAGATATTGACGGCGAGCGTCACTTCGTCGGGCACCTCCTGAAAGACGATGCCCGTGTTCACGTACTTTAGCATCAGCAGAAAAATTCCCTTACTGTGCCTTGGCGTAGAAACGACGTGCGGCTTCCTCCTGGCGAGGCTTCGAGAAGTTGCTCACGCGCTTCAGATAGCCGATGATGCGCGTCATATAGTCGATATTCTTCGAGTGGCAGTGCGGGCACTCGTGCAGATATCTCTTATCTATGTGTCCGCAATCGTTGCACACCGTGTTGGGAATATTAAACGTAAAGTAGTTGCAACCTTCCTGAGCCGCCACTTTGAGCAATTGCAAGTATTGTTGCTTGCTCAAGTGCTCTTCGAGATTCATATGCAACGCGCTGCCGCCTGTCAGATGCTCGATGTAAGGTGTGCCGTGAAGCTTGAATTTGTCGAGAATGGTGAGTGAATCGTCTTCTACCACGTAGAAATAGCTGTTGTAGCAGTCGCGGGGCACAAAATATCCATCCTCGCGATCCCACTTGGCGTGCTTCACACCCACATTTTCCGCAGGTATCATCTCGCAATTGAACATGACGTCTTTCGTCCGGTACTGCTTGTTGTACTTCTCGATGAGGCCCAGAATTCCCTGAACGAAGTGCATGTAGTCGTCGTTCGGCGTTATCTTTAGTCCCATAAATTCGGCTGCTTCCACCAGTCCGTTGATGCCGATTGTGAGATACTGCCGCGAGATGTTGATGTAACCGGCGTCGAAAAGTGGCAACATGCCGTGTGCCTGCAAATCTTTCAAGTTCTCATTGTATGCCAACTGCACTTTGTGACAGAGGTCGATGACGCTGCCAAGATATTCGAGATAGTCGAGTTTGTGATTTATGGCGTATTGTACGCAACGATTCAGGTTGATGGTAAGTACGCTCTTGGAGCCCGTGCTGACACCGCCGGCGCCCAGTGTGTAACTAAACCCATTGTCCGTGATTTCGTTTCTCAGGCGGCAGCACGAACTCAGCGAGTCGGCGTTGTCGCTCATATAGGTGAAGAACGAGTGTCCCTCGGCATACATTTCGGCTGTGAAGTTTGCCCACTCCTCGTCCTTGCAGTTACCTTCTTTGTCGGTAAGCAGCGCCATTGTTTCTACGGGGAATGTCAGCAAGGCTTTCGTGCGCTCTTTGTTGAACCACTTCATGAAGAATTTCTGCAGCCACGAGAGGCCTTCCCAGTCGGGACGCGAGCCGTCGGGGAAATAGAAGTCACCGAAGATGCTTTCGAAGTAATAGCGGTCGTAGTACGCCACGTTCCAGAAGACAGCCTGATAGTTGCGAGCACCGGTTGGCTGGTTCAGCGTATAGACAATCTGCTCGAAGCAGTCGGTGATAACCTTCGCGATAGTACGTTTCTTGAGGCTCAAGTCCACCACTTCGTCGGCCCGTTTGTAGTAGTCTGTGCCGTACTCCTGACCGATGAAATAGTTCATATACATCAGGAACTCGGGTGTGGCACAAGCTCCCGACAGCATACTGGAAACCATAAACACCATGTTTGCGAAGCCGCCGCAGAAGCTTTTCAGATTGGTGGGCGCAGTGGAGTTGCCGCCAATGGAGGCGGTGCCACCGATTAGCCACGGATACATGGTTATCGAGGCGCAGTAATTTGCCAGGCTCGTCTCGTCGTTCTTATATATAAAGTGGTTTGTCAGTTTCTCGATGTACTCGTCGGCCAACTGCTTGCCGTACATCTTCTTTATGCGGTCGGTAAGCAAGCGGCGATTCAGACGAATGAAACTCGACTTGGGCAGTTCGCCAATCAGCGTCGCGATGTTTTTGTGCTCCACGTTGGCGTTTGCGTCGTACTTTGAGCCAGTTGCTGCGTTCACCGAGTCGCAATATTCGGAAAGGAACTGCAGTTTTGCCAGCGTCTCACGATCTTCCGAATGTTGCTGCCTGTAGAGCATGAACGACTTGGCCACCTTATAATGTCCCTCGCGCATGAGAGCCTCCTCCACTTGGTTCTGGATATCTTCCACCGTAATGTCGTTTTTGATATCCAACCTGCTGATAATGCGCGAAATGGTGCCCAAATCCGAGGGCTCACCCACACTTTCGAACGCCTTGGTGATGGCGTTCATAATTTTGTCTAGCGAAAAAAAATCTTTTGTACCGTCACGCTTCGTGATGGTAAAGTTCTTAATCTCCATGTGCCTTTTGTTTATGAAGTTATCAATAAGTTGCGCTGTCAAAGTTGCCCGTTTTGGAAAACTTTTCCGAATGTCGCATCGAAAAAGTTATCCGTTTTGGGAAACTCAAATCGCCGACAAAGTTACAAAATATATCGATACGTGCAACTATATTACAGGAAAATTTTCGAGATTTTTTTCGCGCCAAGAATTTTCCCTCTGCACGGGGGAGAAAAAGTTGCGGGCGGAAAAATTCGTTCCGCCCGCAGGGGTAAAAATTGCCACGTGTGGCTCTGCTTCACGCGACGCGTCGCATTCGCTCACGCGACGTGTAGATTTTCAAAAACTACACGTAGTTTTCAGCGCCGCCACACGTAGTTATTTACAGCGCTGTGCTTCGCACGCCAGAAACGACACGTAAGACGATGATTGTCAAATGACAACGGCGGTACCACTGGTGGCCACCATCAGCATGGAGCCCGACTGGCCGACAGTTTCGTAGTCGATGTCGATGCCTACGATGGCGTTGGCGCCCAAAGCCGACGCGCGCTGTTCCATCTCGCGCAGGGAAGTATCCTTAGCCTCACGCAGCACGTTCTCGTAACTCTCGCTGCGGCCGCCGAAAATATCGCGCAGGCTCGCTTTTATGTCCTTGATGAAATTTGCGCCGACAATGGTCTCGCCGGTGACGACGCCTTTGTATTCCTGAATGGGACGGCCCTCGATTTGCGGTGTTGTGGTCAGTATCATTATTCTCTCGTGTTAGAAGTTCACCACAAAAGTACGCTTTTCGGCCGAGACGTGCAAACATTTCGACAGAAAACGCGCCACCGCCGTTTCAGCGCCCCAGCGAACGCAGCCAGCGTGTTACCTTCTCGCGCTCGGTGCGCACTTCGTGCCCATAGATGCTGAAGCCGTTCAGCACTCGCGCCTTCGGATAGGCTTTTTTCACGTCGGAGACCACGCTGCCAAGTCCGCTACCCTCGTGTGTGGCGAATGGAATCAACGTTTTCTGGCCGAGGTTGTTCTGCTTGAAGAACGTGAACATCACTCGCGGGAAGGTGCCCCACCAGATGGGGCCGCCGATGAAAATGGTGTCGTAGGGCGTCACATCCACACTGCCGCGGTAGGCAGGCAGCTCGCCACGCGTCGCCTCATCCTTTGCCACCTTGATGAGTTCGGCATACGGCATGTCGTAGTTCTTCTCTGCCACAATCTCGAACTGGTCGGCACCCGTCGCTTCGCAGATGTAATCGGCCACAATTTTGGTATTGCCCACCGCAATGTTTCCCACGGCGTAGTTCTCGCCGGCGTGCGAGAAGAAGACAACCAACGACTTCACCCGCGGTTTCTGGTTTTTCACCTTCTGTGCGCTGAGTGCCAGCGGCAGCACAATGGCCAGCGTCAGCACAAAAAACATTTTTCTTTTCATCGTCTTATTATTTCAGAGTGTTGCGTCTGTCCGCACCCTCTGTTACTTCGCTGCAAAGATACGCCGATTTCTCCTATACCTTATTATATATATGTCGGCAATCGTTGCATTTTCTTCCTGAACGAGCCGTCGTTTTACGCACGCCACAGGCAGCAGAACCAGAATAAAGTGCTATCTTTGCGATGACAACACACAAAAACAAGAAATGCCAAGACCAACGGCCTCTGCGCCATTCGCGACGCGATGCATCCCATGCTCGAGCGTTGCCGTCTGGCAGATGTCATCGTACTTGGCTCACCCGTTTACTACAGCTATCCCACGGGCGCCACATCGTAGTACGCGACAAAATCATCCCCTCGGCCATGATATTTACCATGAATTGCCCCGCAGATTACATGCAGCAAATCGGATATCCGCCCATACTCGAGGAAAACACAAAAGCGCTGGCCGACATCCTGGGTTACGCCGAGACACTTTACGCCTGCAACACGTACCAATTCAACGACTACTCGCGCTACGACTTCAACCTCTTCTCGGAGGAATACAAACGCCGCTACCGCGACGAGCACTTCGCCACAGATTTGCAAAACGCCTTCCAACTGGGACAGCGCCTCGTGGAGAAAGCCATCTCGCAGCAGGTCTGAATCGAGGTTCCTTCAGGAGATAATTTTCAGCCCGACCACCGAAGCTATCAGCGTGCTGATGAAAAACAGCCGCCAGAACGTCGCAGGCTCGTGAAACACGAATATCCCCACCAAAACTGTGCCCACGGCGCCGATTCCCGTCCACACCGGATAGGCTGTGCCGAGCGGCAATGTGCGTGTGGCGCGTGCCAGTAGTACCATGCTCAGCACGCAGAAAACCAGGAAGCCGCTCATCCAACTCCACCACGCGGCACCCGCCACCGCTTTGGCGCGTCCCAGACAAAATGTGAAGCCCACTTCGCAGAGTCCGGCCACAAAGAGATAAATCCAACTCATAGCATCAGAAACCTCGTCGAGGGCTGCAGCAATATTCCGGCGTCTCCTTCTGAGGCGCTGCAAAGGTACAACTTTTTTCTCGCAAGCAGCGCCTCTCGGTGCGGCAAATCATATTCCGCCGCCCGCCTACTCTATGCGGCGTATCAGGCGTGCCGGATTGCCGCCCACAATGGTGTTGGGCTCAACGTCCTTCGTCACAACTGCACCAGCGGCCACCACAGCGTTCTCGCCAACCGTCACACCGGGCAATATGGTGGCTCCCGCGCCAATCCACGCGTTTCGGCAGATTCTTACAGGCTTACAAACGAGCAGCGCCCGGTCGTGAAGATCGTGATTATTGGAGATGAGCTGCACGTTGGCGGCTATCAAAACATCGTCTTCGATGCTTATTCCGCCACGCGACATCATGAGGCAACCGCCCATGACGGTCGTGTTTTTGCCGATGCTGACGTGTTGCGCACAAACTAAGTTCAGCGGAGGAAGTACGCGACTGCCTTCGCCAATTTTCCCGGCAAACAACTCATGCACCAGTGCGTCGTATTCCGCCGTGTAAGGCATCGTGTGGTTTATCTCGAAAAGGAGTTTCACATCGCGCATTCCCTGCTCCAGTTCCTGAGGCGACAACTTGCGCGGATCTACAATAATGGCTTCCATATCTTTCATCTTTAATGTTGTTATCCGTTTGTTTCGTATCGCAGTTATACTCGGCGTGGCTCACACCGTTTTTATACCATGCTGGCAATTCTGCGTGCCTCGGCATCTGCTTGCTTGGCTTCTGCGCCATGAATCGGTGTGCCTGTCAGCACTGTGGCTGTAGGACACAGTTTCCTAATAAACCGCTCGCTGGAACCCATGCCGCTCCCTTCGTTTGTACAAAACGGTATGATGCGTTTGCCGTCGAAGCAGTAAGTTTCCAGAAAAGTATAGCACACCATCGGCATTGTGCCCCACCAATTTGGGTAACCCAACACGATGGTGTCGTACTCGTCGAGGCTCGGCAGCGGATTTTTCATCTGCGGGCGTGCCTGTTCCCGCAGTTCCTGCTTGGCTTCCTCTATGCATTCCATGTACGAAGTGCTGTACGTTCGCACGGTTTCTATGCGATAAACATCAGCTTCGGGCAGCAGCGCCTTGATTTTCTCGGCCACCACCTCTGTGTTTCCCACTTCCAGCGAACGGATGCAGCCGTTCACATAATTCTCTCCGCGACGGGAATAAAAAGCAATCAGTGTCTTGCCCATAGTCTTCTGTGTTTGTAATTTTGTTTCGACGCTGCAAAATTACAACTACTCAGCCACCCGCACGTTACACAAACTGCGGGCAGATTTATCAAAAACTACGAATCGGCAGCGGCGCACGCCGTGCCGATTACTCCCGCAGGTCGCTGGGATTTGCTCCAAGGTTGTTTTGCACGTACCGGCTGAAGTGGGCCAGAGAAGAGAAGCCAAACATATCACTTATCTCAGTTAGCGAGAGCCGACGGTTGCGCAGAAGCCGACTGATATCAAGCGCCGCATACCGAGTTATCCAGTAATTCGCCGGCAGGCCCGACACGCGCTTTGAAACTTCCGACAGGTACTTTGCCGTGACGCAAAGCTTGTCGGCGTAGTATCCGACCTCACGATTTTGCCGAAAGTCGCCGCCCTCGAGCATCTCGATGAACTGCGTCATCAGTTGGTTGTGCTGCGAAGTGATGCGGTCCGACCCGTACAATTCTGCGTGGAAGTCGAAGAAATCCACAATCATGCACTGCACAGCGTTTATCAGCGCGTCTCGGAAGAAATGGTGCTGCGGCCGCTCCAGTCGCTGCCGAATGGCATCGAAGTTCTTGCCACACACCGTTTGCATGGCTGGCGTGAGTTGCATGATGGGATTCTCGAACAGTGCCAGGTGCCCTCGTGTGCCGTAGTTGCTCAGCGGCGTGCAGATTTCTATGAAGCTCTGTGTCACATATACGACATCGAGCCGCAGGTCCTCGCTCTCCTGCACGTGGCGCACCAAGTCGCCACGCCGCGAAATAATCAGGCAGTCGCCCGCTTCCATGCGAAACTGGCGGTCGTGTCGTTCGAAGGTACAGCTGCCGGCTCGGCAGAAGGCGTGACAGAGGTACTGCGCAAACGCCTTGTCACTCACACGCCGCAGTGTGTTGTCGAGAATTACTTCTTCCATCTGAGTATTGCGTCGTTTAGTTTTCAGCGCTGCCACGGCCCAGACGCTCCAGCAGCTCGCTTCGTTCGCAGAGAACGTCCCAGAGTCCGTCCTCCGAGAGCACGCCACGCTTCATTTCGCTAAGCGTTCCCGCCTCGTCCGCCTCGAAGTCGTGGCGCCAAAGCGGCCCGTCATAGTAGTCAGACAAGAGAGCAAAATCCTCCTGCGCTGCCTCGAAACCGTCGAGGGCACGCTTCATACGTTCCACAGCACGCTTGGCACGCTCGTATCGACGCTCCATTGCAGCCACGCGAGCCACGGTTTCGGAGTTCTCCACAGCAGGTCTTTCTTTTTTCACAGCCACTTTTTATTTTTTCACGGCAACAAAGTTACGAAATTACACGCGAAAAAAATTTTTCCACGCGTCATATTTTTCCACCCGACACCCGTCAGAGAAATTCTTGCAGGGCAACGGCGATGGCAGCACACGCTTCGGCGTCGGCCAGTGCGTGATGATGCCGGCGGAGGTCGTACCCCACGGCGGCAGCCACGGTCTGCAGCTGATGATTCGGCAGGTTGCGACCGAACCTCCGGCGCGAGGCACGCAGCGTGTCGCAGAAGGCATACTCGGGATAAGCCATCCCATAGGCCGAAAAGGCAGCACGCAAACATTTCTCGTCGAAGCACGCATTATGGGCCACAAATGGAATCTCGCGGCTCCACGGCTGGCAGTCGGGAAACACAGCGCAGATGCGACGCTCCACCTCGTCCCACACCTCGGGAAAGGACGGCGCACCATCTGTGTCGAGGTGACAGAGACCATGAACCAGCTGGCAGAAATAGTCGTAGTAGTCCGGTTCGGGATGAATCAGGCTGTAGAAAGTGTCTGCCACACGCCCGTCGCGCACAGCCACGACGCCCACCGAACAGACGCTGCACGCCTCGCGGTTGGCGGTCTCAAAGTCTATGGCCACGAAACTACCTGTCATCCGTCCTCCTCTCTCCTGCGCCGCTGTCAGAGATTCGTACGGAAGAACTCTTCCATGCGGTCGTAGGGAATCACGCCGGCCTCATCGTCGTAGAGGTCCACGTGCGAAGCGCCCGGCACGATGAGCAGTTCTTTGTTTCCCAGCCGTGCGCACTGTCCCTCCGTGTGGATGCCCGTCATGCGCTCGAAGGCATATTCGCTGAAATAACGCGAGTGAGCCTTCTCGCCATGTATCAGCAGCACCGGTGTCTCAATCTCTTTTGCCCAAGCCAGCAGCGGCTGGTTGAGAAACGACTGGCAGCCGGTCGTATTCCAGCCGTCGTTGGAATTGCCGCTCCGCTCGTGGTAGCCACGCGGCGTCTTGTAGTAGGCATGATAATCCTTCACAAACTGCGGAGCGTCGGCTGGCAGCGGATCCACGACACCTCCGGCACGCTGATACGAACCGTCGCGATAGTCGGCGGTGCGCTGTGCAGCGAGGGCGCGACGCTTCTCCATGCGCTTCTCGGGCGTGTCTTCGCTGCCGAAATAGCCCTCGGCGTTCACCTTACTCATGTCGTACATCGTGACGGCCACCGTTGCTCGGATGCGAGGGTCGAGAGCAGCAGCGTTGACGGCCATTCCGCCAAAACCACAGATGCCGATGATGCCGATACGCTCGGCATCCACGATGTCCTGCGTAGAAAGATAATCCACTGCGGCCAGAAAGTCCTCTGTATTGATGTCGGGCGAGGCCATGCGACGCGGCTCACCGCCGCTCTCGCCTGTGAACGACGGGTCGAAGGCCAGTGTCAGGAATCCGCGCTCGGCCATGTGTTGGGCGTACAGGCCACTACTTTGTTCTTTTACCGCGCCAAACGGACCGCTCACTGCTATGGCAGGCAGTTTCTCGCCGTCGGGAATATACATGTCGGCAGCCAGCGAGATGCCGTAGCGGTTGTGGAAGACCACCTTGCGGTGCGTCACTTTTTCACTCTTGGGGAACGTTTTGTCCCATTCCTGCGTCAGGTTTAGACCTTCCGTCGTGTCGTTGTTCTCTGCCTCATGCTTCGGAGTGCAGGCGGCCAGTGCTGTGCTCATAAGGATGGCGGTTAAAAAAAGTTTTTTCATTTGTTGATAGTTTTCTTTCCGTTCGTAATTTGAATTCCGCGGGCGTTCGCCGTCGCGCGCACGCCGCTTGTAGTGTAGCTTGCAGCCTTTGAGGCAGCGGCCTTTTGCACGCTCTTTACGCTCGTTGGCGTGGGAGCGGAGAAAGTGATGCTCTTGTTGCCCTGCCCGGCACCGAGGAACGTTTTCAGTTCCTCGGCCGAGATGTTTTCTATCCTACCCAGCGGCGTGTATTCCCACGTGTTGCTGCCATAGAAGATGACGGCCTGATTGCCGCTGTAAAGCATGATATCACCCACTGTGGTGGTCAGCCGCACGTCGCTGGTGGGCAGCGAGCGGCCCAGCGACCCGACCTTTTCGAAGCCGCCATAGTCGCGCGCCTCGTAGGTAAGGGGCGCCTGCTGCAGTGCGGCGTGCAGTGTCCGCGCCGCCTCGGTGTCGGCCAGCGAGGCGGTGAGCGTGCGGCCGTCAACGGTAACGTTCATTTCCATTATTTCTGCTTTTTGCTTGAAGTCCAACGTAGGCAACCATTCGGCCAGCAGCGTGCCGGCCTTACTGCGGTTGCTGTTGTTTATCCAGAGCGGCTCGCCCATCCATACAGCATTGGGCGCCAGACGCTCGGCGTCGGCCACCACACCGTCTATACCGCTCGACGCACTCGAGACGATGAGTGCCACATGCTTGCCGGCCAACGTTGGGCCGACGCGAAACAGGTATGTCTGCATGATGGCCGCCATTTGGCTCCACCAAAGCGGCGTGACGATAACTACATTCTCATACTCCGCCACATCGGTGGCCACAGCATCTATCTCGGGATAGCTGCCTTCGTCGGTGGGATTGTCGCTGATGGCCGACAACAACTGCGTGCCGATGGCATAGCCGTTGGCTTCGTACTTCTGCGTTTTGTCGGCCGGTGTGATTTCCAGCACGTCTGCATCCAACTGTTTCTTCAGTTCGGCAACGATGGAACGGCAGTTGCCCGTGTAGCTGTAATAGGCCACCAGCGTCTTTCCACGCTCGGCCGCCACCTTGGCGGGTGTCGCAGCCACAGCCTCACCCTCACTCGAACAGCAGGTCAGCATCAGGCCAACCATGCCAAGCAACAAATTTCTGATCATTTCCTTCTCTATTTAACTTTCCTCTTCTTCTATATAATGACCAAACACGCGGGCCGCCAGCGCCCCGCTGATGTTATGCCAGACGCTGAAGATGGCACCAGGCACTGCCGCCAGCGGAAAAGCAGCAAAGTGCAGGGTGGCCAGACTGGAAGCAAGGCCACTATTTTGCATGCCAACCTCGATACTCACCGCCGTGCGCTTCGCTTTCGAGAGTCCCAACACGCCACCCAGCGCGTAACCCAATGTCAGACCGCCCAAGTTGTGCAAGACAACTACGACTATCACGAGCCAACCGCCCGAAAGCAAACGCGACGCTGCGTGCGACACGACAAGCGCCACCACTACAGCAATCACCAGCGACGAAAACGCAGGCAAATAGGCCACCACGGCACGCGAGAATTGGGGCACATAGCGTTGCAGCAGAAAGCCCGCAAGTATCGGCAGGATTACCACATATAATATAGAAAGCAACATGCCTACGCCGTCCACATCCACCATTTCACCGGCCAAAAGCCACGTGAGTAATGGCGTCAGCAACGGTGCCAGCAACGTGGAAGTGGCCGTCATACCTACAGAAAGTGCCAGGTCGCCCTTGGCCAAATACGTGATGACGTTCGACGCCGTGCCGCCGGGACAACAGCCCACCAGTATGACACCAATAGCCAAGTCGGGCGGCAACTGGAAAACTCGCGTCAGTAGCCACGCCAGCAAGGGCATCACCGTAAATTGCAAGGCACAGCCTGCAACCACGTCACGCGGCCGGCTCGCCACCACGCGCAAATCCTCCCAACGCAGCGTCAGTCCCATGCCAAACATAATGAGGCCAAGCAGCGGATTGATGGTCCAAGTGCCTATACCAAGCAACGGCTCCGGCCACGTCACAGCCGCCACCGCCGTCAGTAGCACCAGTACGCCCATCCACCGCGCTATGAAATCGCACACTTTCTTCATGCTTCCAATGTCTTCTCGGTTCGTTTTCAGCGCAAAGATACGAATTTTCTACGAAACCATGTGGCATACCATGAGATTTGTTGGTCGTTATGAAAGTTGCAACGTGCGATTTTTGCATTATTCAGGTCACGAAAATACAAAACAAACAGTCGAAAAACATATTTTGCGCAAAAATTTACAAGAAAACACGGCCAATATGCAATAATTTACGTAAAAAGTTTTTTCGTCTTACATTATCTTTATAAATTTGCGACAGATATTAACTATATTTATTAACTTAATTAAAAACAAAATGAGATTCAAGCATCTTTTCATGGCCGCTGCGCTTTTCGTAGCTGGCGGCACGAATCTGTGGGCTCAGAGCGAGCCGACACAGGATGGCGAAGGCTACTATCTGCTCGGCACAGCTGACGACGTGGAGTGGTTCGCTTCGCAAGTGAACAGTGGCACGACGAATCTGAACGCCAAGCTGACGGCCGACGTCACCTTCGACGCAGAAACCAACTACGCCACCATCGGTAATTCCACTAACCCGTACAGTGGAACTTT
>CADAGX010000024.1 GCA_902787575.1 uncultured Bacteroidales bacterium
ATTGCTGGTGGCAAGTCCCGTGGTAGGGTTGAATGCCTTACCACCGGCTGCAAAGGTCATGCGCACATTTGTGGCATTGGCCGTACGGCCGTCGGTAGAGAACACCTGGAGTTTGGCTACGATGCGATTCAGGGTTGCACTGATATCCACCCCAGCTGTGGAGATGATGTTCACAGTCTGCGTACAGGCAAACGTCTCGCGCGAATGGTCGCCGGTGTAAGCTGCCTCTGTTGGACTAGTCAACGTAAACACATCGCCATCGCCCTGGCCTCGGGCTATCACCACCATGGTGTAACTGCCCATGGGCAACGAGCACTCAAATTCGCCAAAAGTGTCGTAGGTGCTGGCGTCTTCCCTGAGCTGTGTGGTCTTTAGCACCTCCGTGCTACCGCTGTAGAAAGCCAAAGTGACCGCCTTGACGCCATTGTAGTCAGCCACATCCTGTGCCGCACGTGTAGTGGGGAAATCCTCTTGCGAAACGGAGAAACCGCTGACATGTACCTTCACAGGTACCAGTTCGTTACTATTGTTTACATTAATGTCGCTGTCATTGTTGCTGCAAGCAGCGAAGAGCAGGGCAAAGCCTGCCAGAATCAAATTCTTTTTCATAATTGTTTGTTTAAAATTGCAAAATAACAGATTGTCCCCTGTTATATCAAAATTCAAAAGCAAACAACTATGAGAATCTTCTTCTCGAGGATTACTTACTACTAACAGCCCTTATAAATCCTGCACTGCCGACAACCATTATCCATTGCATTTTTCTGAATGCGACGCCAATCTGTTGCCATCTAATCTTTCGACATAAAACTCCGATATTCATCCTCCGTGATTTCCTCGAGCCAAGAAGGCGGCACAAAAGCAAGAGCCATGGCAGCAAGCCCCTCGAGCTGGACTACGACACACTGAGTTTTTTTTATGCGCTTGATGGTGCCAACGACATTCACGAAGTCTCCTTGGTTTATACGGACACGCTTGCCCGGTTTTGCAATGAAATCAGAATAGTTGAGCAGCGCCACCTTATCTCCCCTACGATTGTAGATGCTCATGAAGTTATCCATCTGTCGGTCTGGCACTACAAGGATTTTATTTAGCATCGCGCCAGTAAGGCGATCCGAAATCCGATTTGTGTAATATCGCATCGGAGCATATTCCGCACGCGTCATCTTGAGGCGTGTTATGGCTTCTTGCGAGGACCGGATGAAGATGAGGCCATCGATGGCGGGCACGCGATTACTATGGACATCAAAGTCATCTGTACGCTCGAACTCGGTATGCCAAACCATGAAGTTCTGAATGCCATCCTCATCAAGCAGCTTTTGTAATCGTTGCATGCGCTCGGCTCGTCCGTACGCTATGCGCATGGGATACCAATGTAACGCATCCTTATCTATCTCGTTGGCTTCCATTGTTTTCTAACGCGCAAAAGCAAAGGAGGGGGACACTGCCATTTGTACAGCAGCGCTCCGAAAGACCGACGAAAAGGAAAAAGTGCCATGCCATGCACTGTCATTCAGCAACATTAGGAGAGCATTCTTTTTGCAAAGATACGGAATATTATTCAAACAAACGAACATTTTCGGGAAATAAATGTTAGAACAAAAAATTCTCATGAGATATTTCATAGAAATATGCTTACATTAGAGAGCGGGAAAATGTCGCAAATCTGGCATTCTGCCTAATTTTATTCTCATACCATGAAGCGTTTCTTTTGTATCCATGTTGGAATTGGAACAGGAGATGTCGCAATGGAACCTATACAAATAGTACAGTATTTTTTACACGCAAGAATCTCATGGAATTCGTTCACCACAAATAAAAATAAGTGTCACGATCTGGGCCAAACACGGTAAAGGAAAAGCAAATTGCTCGGAAATTTTCGTCACGAGCCACTACTTCAATTCTTCTGTATGGAACAACGCCACGTCCCTTTCAACGAAACATAAATAATGACATTCCGCGTCATAAGCGAGAAGGCACATAACGTTGTTCTCAAATACCACATTCTTGCTGACGAACGAGGTATCTGTCGCAATAATTGTTGAATTCTTGGCCGCGTGCTATTGGGGAGCCGCCCAGAACAGGCGGGCATCGCTGGTGACAATCGCAGTGCCATCTTCGCTCACCTCTATGCCATAAGGCTGATACCCGGAAGGTACAAGATTCACGTATCTGCCCGTTTCCTGATTTTCGTCCCAGCATTCCTGCCCAAAGTGAAGCGTTTCCCAGCAGCTGAACCAATACAGATTCTTGGCCATGTAGGCGTAGTACCAAGTTTTCTTCTTCGTAGCTTTGCCGTAATGAGGATGATACCAGATGTCTTCTCCGCTAATATATCGCTCTCTCATCTCGGATAGCGAAAGCGGTGTGCCCGCTTCGTCCGTCGCATAATTCGCCTGGTCCGAGTCAATCATTGCCCATTTGCGCAGTTCGGGGAGCCATACTTGGTTCACAACATGGCAGTCGCTCTCCTCAATTTTAGGCATACAGGTGATATAGGATGCCGTGATACCGACAGAAGAAAGTAACTCGTAGAGCAAAATGCTGTGGAGGCGGCAATTGAAAGCAGGTTCCGTTGTCTTTGTGTATTCCCAGAGGGTGATGGCGTCGCGCCTGGTGGGTTGCGCCTTCTGGTTGGCGTGCGGAATGTTATCGGACACGAACTTTGCTATGGCCAGCGTCTTCTCCCAAGTGGTGGCCTCTGCGCTGTAGAGTGTATCCAACTGGAAGTAGGCACGAATCTCCGCTGCTTTGGCAGAATCCGCAATGCTCTGCATATTGAATTCGACCGAGTCTGCTGCATAAGTTCCTGCAGTCCGCAGTAATTCTACTCGCTCGTCGAGGCGTCCCAGCGTGGTTTCCTCAATATTAATATCTAAGTAGCCGGATTTAGCATATAAGATGAGCGCTACGGTGAGCACACCGACCAATGCGAACAAACACAAGATGGTTTTCAGAAGGAGTTTCAGGGCTTTCATATCTTTGATTTTCTGTTTTACGATTTAAGAGACTTCCGTGCTGCGGTGCTTTTGCTTGCGCGTGTACGTTTTCTTGGAGGCGTGGATGCTGTGCCGCGAATGAAAGCCGGGGCCGAGCAGTTCTTGCTCGGCCTCGCGGTTTCCTCGTCGGCTGGCACGAAGATAATCGTCCAGCGTGGTTTGTCGTTTGCGACGTTTCATTTCTGAAAAACTGGCTTTAGAATTCGGCATTCTTGGGCGTGCGCGGGAAGGGAATGACGTCGCGAATGTTCTGCATTCCCGTGACGAAAAGTATCAGACGCTCAAAACCAAGACCGAAGCCTGCATGCGGGCAGCTGCCGTACTTGCGCGTATCGAGATACCACCAGAGGTGGGTCATATCCATCTCGCGACGATTGATTTCCGTCATCAACTTTTCGTAGCTCTCTTCACGCACGCTGCCACCAATGATTTCTCCTATC
The DNA here is from genome assembly GCA_902787575.1 of uncultured Bacteroidales bacterium. Lineage (GTDB taxonomy): Bacteria > Bacteroidota > Bacteroidia > Bacteroidales > Bacteroidaceae > Physcousia. The sequence continues at coordinate 3,440 of CADAGX010000024.1, forward strand.
GATGGGAAGAGCACGTCAGTTCCCTGCATGGTGGGGCCGGGAGCGACGGCTCCCTTGTAGCCCACACTGCCTCCGTCGGCCGTCTCCGGGTTCTGCTTCATATAGAACGACTTGAAAGAGCGCGGGTAGTCGGTCATTATGACGGGTTTGCGGAAGTGCTCCTCCACGAGGTAACGCTCGTGCTCGCTGGCCAAGTCGTCGCCCCACTGGCATGGGAACTCAAACTTCCGGCCGCCCTTGATGGCTTCCTGCAGGATGCGGATGCCCTCGGTATAAGGCAGACGCACAAATTCCTCCTTCAGCACACTTTCCAGCCGCTCGATGAGTCCTTTGTCTACCATTTTGTTGAGAAATTCCAAGTCGTCGCGACAGTTATCCAGCGCCCAGCGCACGCAATACTTGATGAAGTCCTCCTCGAGATCCATCAACTCTTCCTGATCCATGAAGGCGATTTCGGGTTCTATCATCCAGAACTCTGCAAGGTGTCGCGGCGTGTTGCTATTCTCTGCGCGGAAAGTGGGGCCAAACGTATAGATGGCACCGAGTGCCGTTGCGCCCAGTTCGCCCTCCAGCTGCCCACTTACCGTCAGCGAGGTCTGCTCGCCAAAGAAGTCGTCGCTGTAAATAATTTTGCCCTGCTCGTCCTTTTTCAGATCGTAGAGGTTCTTGGTCGTCACCTGGAACATGTTGCCGGCACCTTCGCAGTCGCTGGCCGTGATGAGTGGCGTATGGAAATAGAAGTAGCCGTGCTCGTGGAAATAGCTATGAATGGCCATGGCCATGTTGTGGCGTATGCGGAAGACAGCGCCAAAGGTATTGGTGCGCGGACGCAGGTGTGCCACTGTGCGCAGGTACTCCCACGAGGCGCCTTTCTTCTGCAGGGGATAGGTGTTGTCGCAGTCGCCCAAAATCTCAATGGCCGTGGCTCGGATTTCGCTGGCTTGCCCAGCTGCAGGGCTCTCCACCAGTGTTCCTTCCACGCTGAGGCATGCACCGGTGGTGATGCGTCGCAATGTTTCCTCGCTGAAGTCGGCATCGTCGCCCACGACTTGCACATTCTTGATGGTGGAGCCGTCGTTCAGGGCGATGAAGAAGATACCCTTGCTGCCGCGCTTGCTACGCACCCAGCCTTTCACGTTTATTTCGGCGCCGAAGTCTGTACGCTTCAGGGCGTCAATGATCTTTGTTCTTTTCATAATATGGTGTTGTTGTTTTCTGCTGTTAGACTCATCTTTCTGCGTATCGTCTCTCTGGCTTCTCACTCGAAGGCTCCCATGCGCAACATGTTCACTTCTTTCTCTGTGAGGAAGCGCCAATCGCCGCGCCGCACGTTCTTTTTGGTAAGACCTGCAAAGAAGACGCGGTCGAGCTTGATAACGCGGTAGCCGAGGCTTTCGAAGATGCGGCGCACGATGCGGTTGCGGCCGGAATGTATCTCGATACCCACTTGTTTCTTGTCCGTGGGGCTGGCATACTCAATGGCATCTGCATGAATCTCGCCGTCTTCGAGCATGATTCCTTCTGCTATTTTCTTCATGTCCGCGAGCGTCACGTTCTTGTCGAGGAAGACGTGATAGATTTTCTTCTTCTTGTATTGCGGATGAGTGAGTTTGCTGGCCAGTTCGCCATCGTTTGTCAGCAGCAAAACGCCAGTGGTGTTGCGGTCCAGACGCCCCACGGGATAGATGCGCTCGCGGCAGGCGCCCTTGACGAGTTCCATCACCGTCTTGCGGTTCTGCGGGTCTTCGCTCGTTGTCACCGTGTCCTTTGGCTTATTCAGCAGCACGTAGACTTTTTTCTCCATCGTGACGGTCTGGTCGTGGAACTTCACCGTATCGGTACGTTTCACCTTTGTACCCAGTTCGGTAACGATTTCTCCGTTCACACTAACGACTCCGGCCTGTATGAACTCGTCGGCTTCGCGACGGCTGCACACGCCAGCATTGGCAAGGAAGCGATTCAGGCGTACGGGAGCGTCCAAATCGATGTGCGTGTCTTTGTATTCTATCTGTTTCTTCATGCTATATTTGGCATGAGGATTGTAGTCTGCACTGTGCGGGCGGCGGCCAGGCTGTCCCTGAGCGTAGTTGCTACGCGGACGCGACTGGCGCGACTGGTATCCGCCATCTCCCTGCTGGTAACCGCCTTCACGAGGCTGGAAACCACCTTCGCGAGGCTGATAGCCGCCTTCGCGATTGTAAGGTCGCTGCGTACGGAATCCGGGACGCTGCGGGCGTTCGCCTTCGCGCTGTTGGTAGGTTCCTTCGCGACGTTGGTAGCCGCCTTCGCGGCGGGGCGAGCCACTTACGCGCTCGGCTCGCATGGCGGGTCTGCTGCCCTGTCCTTCGGCCGAGGCTCCTGCAGCCCGGTTGATACGCGGACGCAGACGGCGACCATTGGAAGTGAAACCTTCGCCTTGTCGGCCTTCGTTGTTCTGAGGGCGATAGCCATCTCGGCCAGAGCCCCTGCTGCTGTCGGAGAATTTCTCGCGCCAGCTTTCGTCTTCGATACTCATGTTTTCCTGATTTTGGGTTTTGACGATGTGTGTTTTTCTCTTGTGTCTCTGTTTTTTATCCTAAATACCTGTATATGTCTGCGGTGTGATGGCTCGCAGCTCGGCTTTCACGTCTTCGCTGACGTTTAGTTCCTCTATGAAGTCCTTAATCGTTTTTTCTGTGATGCCTGCCCCTGTGCGTGTGAGCGCTTTCAGCGCTTCGTACGGGTTGGGGTACGCCTCGCGCCGCAGTATTGTCTGAATGGCTTCGGCCACCACGGCCCAGCATCCGTCCAGGTCGCGCCGTATGGCTTCCTCGTTGAGCAGCAGTTTTCGCAGTCCCTTGAGTGTACTCTGAATGCTGATGACCATGTGTCCGAGGGGCACACCCACATTGCGCAGCACGGTACTGTCTGTCAGGTCGCGCTGCAGTCGACTTACGGGCAGTTTCTGGCTCAGGTGGCTCAGCAGTGCGTTGGCCATTCCGAGGTTGCCTTCCGAGTTTTCGAAGTCGATTGGGTTCACTTTGTGCGGCATGGCGCTGCTGCCCACCTCGCCTGCTTTTATTTTCTGTCGGAAGTATTCCATCGAGACGTACTGCCAGAAGTCGCGGTCGAGGTCCACCAGAATCGTATTGATGCGCCTCATTGCATCGAAGATGGCAGCCAGTGAGTCGTAATTGCTAATCTGTGTAGTGTACTCCTCGCGCTCCAGTCCGAGACGTGCCACAAAGCGATTTCCGAATGCTTTCCAGTCGTAGGTAGGATATGCCACATGATGTGCATTGTAGTTGCCCGTAGCTCCACCAAACTTGGCTGTGACGGGGCAGTCTTTCAGTACTGCCAACTGTCGCCTTAGGCGGTAGGCAAAGACTCGAACCTCCTTGCCCAGTCGGGTGGGACTGGCCGGCTGTCCGTGCGTCTTGGCCAGCATGGGTACGTTGTCCCATGCCGTCGCATATTCGTCGAGCTGCGCCAGCAGTTCGTCCACGAGCGGATAATAAACCTGCTCCAAGGCTTCGCGTATGCTGAGCGGCACGCTGGTGTTGTTGATGTCCTGCGATGTCAGTCCGAAGTGTATGAACTCCTTGAATGCCTGCAGTCCGAAGGCGTCGAAGCGTTCCTTCAGGAAGTATTCTACAGCCTTCACATCATGGTTCGTCACTTGCTCGATATCCTTCACGCGCTGGGCATCAGCCTCGCTGAAGTCGGCGTACACTTTCCGCAGGCGCTCGAACTCCGAAGCGGGGAAAGCGGCCAGCTGCGGCAGGGGCAGTTCGCACAGTGCGATGAAATATTCCACCTCCACGCGTACGCGATAACGAATGAGCGCGAACTCGGAGAAATAAGCGGCCAACGGCTCGGCTTTACTGCGATACCTCCCATCCACGGGCGATATGGCTGTCAGGACATCAAGTTGCATACAGTCAGATAAAAACGATATTTTTCACTTGCGGCTGCAAAGGTACAACTTTTCGCGCAATAAAGCCCTCAATTCGGCGGAAAAATGCAAAAATGGGACTCACTACTTGACACATGACAATTTTCACCTGTAGGAAACCTTCGGGCCACGAGGAAAAATTCTGAAATCGCACGTCGCAATATTTTCGCGTAAGGCAGAAAAAACGTATCTTTGCCCAACGAAACAGAAGAACAACCCACCAAACACACGCAATATGAGTTCACATGTCGACCTTTTCAGCCGCATCTACGCCTTGGGCGAAGCGACGCCCGAGGGATACCAGATTCACTCTTGTCCGCAACTGATAGAGAGAATCCAGACGATAGGCTTCCTGCCTCTGCTCGACAGCGGCATCGCCGGCTACAGCGCAGAAGCCATGATGGCCGACGAGTGCCGTTACGTGCAGTTTCCAGACGGCTCGTGGGAATGGCCGCTGTGGGAATGGAAAGGCCCGGCCGCCACGGAGGGCAATTGTGTGTACGGGAAGTTCTTCGACGGCAAGGCGGGATTCGTAAGCCGACAGTGGTGGCCCGACTTTTTCAACTGGCGCCGGAGCCAAAATCCCGTACCGCAGGAGGGAAGCATCGAGGAGTTGATTCTCTCCACGCTGCGGCAAGGCGGCAGTATGATAGCCCGCAAGCTGCGTGCCGCGTGCGATTTCACGGGCCCTAAGATGCGGAGCCGTTTCGACAGCTACGTGGCACGGCTGCAAATGGGGTGTCACATCGTGACGGCCGACTTTGTTTATCCACGTGACAAACACGGCCGGGAATACGGCTTCGGATGGGCACTACTGACAACACCCGAGTACCTGCTGGGCCACGAAGCCTGCCAGTGTGAGCGCACGCCTATGGAGTCGTACGAACGGATGCAGCAACATCTCGCTCGCCTGTTGCCATTTGCCTCGCAGCAGCAGATAGATAAAATGCTGAAGTAAGCCGCCGGCATTCTACGCGAAGGCGTTTATTTATAGCGTTTCAGACCTTCTTGGAGGAAGTCCATCCAGGCGGAGATGCGCTCGTCGAACGAATAAGATCGCGAGAGCGGATGTCCGTCATTGTCGAGCAGCACATAGAACGGCTGCGTGTTGGCCCCGAACTTGATGCGTTGCAGATAGCTCCACTTGTCGCCTACGGTGCGCAGTGTGCGGCGTGCTCCGTTCTCTTCGACCGCAATCGGCTCGGGCAGCAACGTCTTGTCGTCTACGTGGAGCGTCACCAGCACGTAACGGCGGTTCATCACCTCGGCCACGCGCGGATCCGTCCATACGGCAGCCTCCATCTTGCGGCAGTTCACGCAGCCGAATCCAGTGAAGTCGAGCAAGACGGGTTTCCGCTCGGCACGCGCCACGGCCATCGCCTCGTCATAGTCTGTGAAACGGGCCTCCACCACTGAGGGCGCAAGGCGGAAATCCTGCGTGCTGATGGGTGGCGCAAAGGCGCTCACCGCCTTGCACGGAGCGCCCCACAGACCGGGCACCATGTAAAGGGCGAATGCGAAACTGAGTGTAGCAAGGAAGAAACGCACAATCCCCGTGCGAGGACGCTGAACCAGATTGCCCATTTCGTCGTATTCGTCCTCATCATGCGGAAAACGCAACCAGCCCACAAGGTAGGCGCCAAGCAAAGTAAAAAGCACAATCCACAGGGCCAGAAACGTCTCGCGGTCGAGTATGTGCCAGCCGTAGGCCAAATCGGCCACAGAGAGGAACTTCAGCGAAAAAGCCAGCTCCAGAAATCCCAGACACACCTTCACGCAGTTCATCCAGCCACCGCTGCGGGGCACACGCTTCAGCCAAGCGGGAAAGAGGGCAAACAACGTAAACGGCAGCGCCAGTGCCAGCGCGAAGCCCAGCATGCCCACGGCCGGTGCCACAAAGTTGCCCAGCAGGCTCACCTCCACCAACAGGAAACCGATGATGGGACCCGTGCACGAGAAACTGACCAGCGTGAGCGTGGTGGCCATCAGGAAGATGCCAAGCCAGCCGCCAGCTGACTCCGACTTGCGGTCCACGGCATTCGTCCAGCGGCCAGGCAGCGTTATCTCGAAGCCGCCAAGGAAACTGGCACCGAAGAGCACAAGCAATAAGAAGAGGAATACGTTAAAGAAGGCGTTCGTGCTGAGCGCGTTCAGCTGGTCGGCCCCGTAGACCGACGTCACCAGCAACCCCAGCGCCAGATAGATGGCCACGATGCTCAGCCCATATATAAAGGCATCGCGCACACCGCGACTGCGCGACTGGCTGCGCTTCAGGAAGTAGCTCACAGTCATGGGAATGATGGGCCACACGCAGGGAGTGAGCAGTGCCAGCAGGCCGCCCGCCAAGCCGAGAAGGAAAATTTTCCAGAGTGGCAGAGTGCGGCTCAAGGCCTCGTCGCCAAAAGCCTGTAGCTCGTCGGCCACAGGCGCCCACAGCTCGGTCTCCAGTACAGCCGTCTGCAGCGTATCGATCTCAGCCTGGGCGTCTTCCGGCTTCGGGGAAGCGGACAGACTGTCGGCTGCGTCATCTTTGATGCCCTGCCCCTCGAATGCGAACTCGACGTCCGAGGGCGGCATGCACGCCTCGCTGCTACACGCTCCGTACGTCAGCCGCCCCGCCATGCGATACGTCGGGCCCGTAATCCTGAGCCGCTGCGCAAAGACCGCGCGCCCAGCCATATAGCTCACCTCCGTCCCGAACATCTCGTCCACGCCTCGCCACACCTTGCCCCGCATCTCCAGTGGACCGCTGCTGCGCGCGCCCTCCAGACGGTCGAACGCCAGCCGCGCACAGGTGGGACCGCCATCGGCTATGTCCGAGCCGTACACGTGCCAGCCCGCATCCAATTCTCCCGTAAATACCAGTTCCACCAGCGCGTCAGACAGTCTGCGCTGCTCCACGCTCCAACGCACAGGCTCGGCCAGCTGCGCCGCCGCATGAGCCACCAGCGCCACCAGCGCCAAAACAACATATAGTTTCTTCATATCTACCGATTTACAAATTTACTATTTACCTCATCTCCTCGGAGAGGGGCCGGGGGTGAGGGCTACTCTTTCTCCTGTAAGGGGATTGGAGGTGGGGCTTCTCATCCAACAGCAAACGGCTGTTTCGCGCCGCAAACTTACATATTTTTTTGCACATATCCCACCTTCCTGCAGCAAAAAACACACAAGACCGCATCGCGTGTCCAAGAATTTTCTTACATTTGCAGCCAAAACGAATGCTTTCTACCCCAAAACCGAAACCAAAAGAAACAGAGAAAATGAATACACAGATTTACTCCTTACGTTCTCTCCTCAGTTCGCCTCGTGGCGAGGCACACTCACTCAGGCCCAGAACCCTGATCACCGCGCTGGCTGTCGTGCTGATGGCGCTGGGGCAGGTGCGCGCCCAAGGCCTGACGGGACGAATCTACACGAACCCAAACATCATGGCCGAAGAAATCAACAACATGATAAAGGATGCCGACACGGCCGTGCGCCAGAAGCGCGACGAATTCTACGAGAAGGCGCGGCAAAAGAAAGGGCGCGAACTCACTGCGAAAGAGAAGCAGGAGGTGGAGGCTCAGGTGGAGAAAGGCATACAGATGATGAACGCCCTCAGGGGTGGCGTGAAGACAGCCGTCACCGTGGAGTTCACCTCCGAGCGGGAAGTGACCACCAGGGTAAAGATGGAGGTGAAGGAGGAAGTGCTGAAGGCAGCGGGCGTGAACTGGGCCAAGCGCAAGGCCATCAAGATGGCACTGGCTGTGGCACCCACCCAGCAGAAAGGCACCTACACGCTGAGCGGCAACCAGATTATTGTCACCGACAAAGACGACCCTAAAGAGAAGGACACACTGCGCCTCAGCGAAGACGGCAAGAAACTCTTCGGCAAGCTCGACGAGAAGAAGAAGTTCGTGCTCACGCGCACCCAATAGGCGCACCGTCCCAACAAGCAGACAAAGAAGCTCGGGAGACAAGATGTAATATATTATATAAGGTACGCGCGCGTAAAAAGACTTGAAGTTCCAAGCGGCTCGGAGAGGGCTGACGAGCACGAATGAGAGGCCCTTTTATTGCACAATCCGTGGTGCAGTGTGCAAAAAACATGCCTTTTTTATATGATTTGCTTGCATATTTGAGTAAATTGTCGTTACTTTGCCACCCGAAAGTGAAAAGACCATATTTTAATAACCAATTCTAAAAAAATTATTATGTCTGAAATTGAAGCTAAAGTAAAAGAGATTATCGTTGAAAAACTGGGTGTGGACGAAGCTGACGTGACGCCCGAAGCAAGTTTCACCAACGACCTTGGTGCTGACTCTCTGGACACAGTGGAACTCATCATGGAGTTTGAGAAAGCATTCGAGATTACCATCCCAGACGACAAGGCCGAGAAGATTGCCACTGTGGCAGACGCCATCGCTTTCATAGAGGCTAACAAATAAAACGGAAAACGACTCACTCGCACACACAAGCGCGAAAAGAGTGAATCGCGATTTTACGGAGCAGAGAGTATAAGCGCACACGTGCTTTGCTCTCTTCTCTGAGTTATAAACTTTAATCCCCGACACTTACATGGAATTGAAGAGAGTCGTAGTTACCGGACTGGGCACCGTGAACCCGCTGGGAGGCGACGTTGCCACCACATGGAAGAACATGCTGGACGGAGTGAGCGGTGCGGCACCTATCACCCATTTCGATGCTACAAACTTCAAAACGCAGTTCGCATGCGAAGTCAAAAACTTCGATCCGGCTGCATACATAGACCGCAAGGAGGCACGCAAGATGGACCTCTACTGCCAATACGCACTGGCCGCTGCCACTCAGGCAGTGGAAGACTGCGGCATGGACTTGGAGGCCGAAGACAAGAGACGCATCGGAGTGGTGTTCGGCGTGGGAATAGGCGGCATGCACACGTTCGAGGAGGAGGTGCAGAACTGGGAGCGCACTGGCCCTACACTGGGCCCGAAGTTCAGCCCCTTCTTTGTGCCCAAGATGATTTCGGACATCTGTGCCGGACACATCAGCATTAAGTATGGTTTCCACGGGCCCAACTACATCACTTCTTCGGCTTGCGCTTCTTCGACAAACGCCATTGCCGACGCCTTCAACCTGATTCGCCTCGGAAAGGCCAGCGCCATCGTTACGGGCGGAGCTGAGGCTGCCATCTTCCCCTCTGGGGTGGGCGGATTCAATGCCATGCACGCCCTGAGCACCCGAAACGACGAGCCCGAGCGAGCCAGCCGACCCTTCAGCGCCAGCCGCGACGGATTCGTGATGGCCGAGGGCGCTGCCTGCCTGATACTGGAGGAACTGGAGCACGCCAAGGCTCGCGGAGCTAAGATTTACGCTGAAATGGCCGGAGCGGGCATGAGCGCTGACGCTCACCACATCACGGCCTCGCACCCCGAAGGGCTGGGCGCAAAACTGGTGATGCTGAACGCACTGGAGGACGCAGAGATGCAGCCCGAGGACATCGACTACATAAATGTGCACGGCACGTCTACGCCCGTAGGAGACATCTCGGAGGTGAAGGCCATAAAGGATGTCTTTGGTGAGCACGCCTACAAGCTGAACATCAGCAGTACGAAGTCCATGACGGGCCACATGCTGGGAGCAGCCGGAGCCATGGAGGCACTGGCCAGCGTTCTGGCCGTGAAGAATGATATGGTGCCGCCCACCATCAACCACGAGGAAGGCGACGAGGATGAGCAGATAGACTACAGCCTGAACTTCACATTCGGCAAGGCGCAGAAACGCGAAGTGCGTGCCGCACTGAGCAATACGTTCGGCTTTGGCGGACACAATGCCTGCGCCATCTTCAAAAAGTACGCTCAGTAACACGTGACTGCCGGCAACCTGATAGACACGATAAAGCTGCCTTTCCGAAAAGACAAGGCGCTTTATCGTGCTTTTTATTCCATCATGGGCTTCTACCCAAGGAATATCAGCTTCTATCGCGAGGCCATCATGCACAGCTCGCTCTCTGCAAGACAGGAGGGAAGGCCGCTAAACAACGAGAGGCTGGAATTTCTGGGCGACGCGATACTGGACGCTGCGGTGGGAGACATCGTGTTCCGGCACTTCCAACGCAAACGCGAAGGGTTCCTGACTAACGCACGTAGCAAGATTGTGCAGCGCGAGACGCTGGGACACGTGGCAAGGCAACTGGGAATAGACAAACTTGTGCGCTCGACGAGCCACGGAAACGCGCACAACAGTTATCTGGGCGGAAATGCCTTCGAGGCGCTGATGGGCGCCATCTATCTGGACCGCGGATACGGATACTGCATGCGCTTTCTGGAGCAGCGCATCCTGAACGGAAAGGTGCTGGACATAGAGAAAATCTCGAACAAGGAGACGAACTTCAAAAGCCGCATTCTGGAGTTCTGCCAGAAAAGGCACCTGAGCATCGAACTGCCGCTCATAGACGAGCAGCGAGACGAAGCAGGAGCACCGCTCTTCCGCTCGAAAGTAATGATTGAAGGCGTGGAATGTGGACTGGGAAGAGGCTACTCGAAGAAGGAGAGCCAACAGCAGGCCTGCAAAAACGCTTACCACAACTTGCGGCACAAGAAGGCCATACAGAAACTACTGCAAGAGAGAAAGAAAGAAGACTAAAGAATGAGTCTCACAAACATCATACGCCCCATCTTCTGCCTCCGCGAGCAACAGCTTGCCCGATACGCAGACCGATCCGAAGCACTGCAGCAGAAAGTGCTCGGCCGGTTGCTCCATGCAGCGCGCCACACGCAATGGGGAGAGGCACACGGCTACGCAGAGACAAAGGGATACAGCGAGTTTGCACGGCTGACACCGCTCTCCACCTACGAGGAACTGAAGGGCAGCATCGAACGAATGCGGCATGGAGAGCGCAACATCCTTTGGCCCGGACAGGTGAGGTGGTTTGCCAAATCCAGCGGAACGACAAACGACAAGAGCAAGTTCATACCCGTCAGCCCACAAGGGCTCCACGACACGCACTTTGCTGGAGGTCGTGATGCAGTGGTGTGGTATCTGCGCAACAATCCGCAAAGCCAACTCTTCGACGGCCGCGCTCTCATACTGGGCGGAAGCCACGCTCCGAACTACAGTCTGCCCCACTCGCTCGTGGGTGATCTGAGCGCCATACTCATCGAAAACATCAACCCGCTGGTAAACCTCATTCGCGTGCCGAAGAAGGAAACGGCCCTGCTCTCGGACTTCGAACTGAAACGCGACCGCATTGCCCGCGAAGCCATCAAAAAAAACGTGACGAACCTGAGCGGAGTGCCCTCTTGGATGCTCTCGGTGCTGACACGAGTAATGGAAATCAGCGGAGCACAACATTTGCAGGACGTCTGGCCCAACTTAGAGGTCTTCTTCCACGGAGGAGTGGCTTTCACACCTTACCGCGAGCAGTATCGCCGGCTCATCACCTCGGAGAGGATGCACTACATGGAGACGTACAACGCCTCGGAAGGCTTCTTCGGACTGCAAGACGACCCCAGCGACCCGGCCATGAGCCTGATGCTGGACTATGGCGTGTTCTACGAGTTCATCCCCATGGAGGAATTCGGCACCGAGCATCCCACAGTGCTGCCGCTCTGGGAGATAGAGACGGGCCGCAACTATGCAATGGTCATCAGCACGAGCAGCGGGCTCTGGCGCTACATCATAGGCGACACGGTGCGATTTACCAGCCTGCGCCCCTACAAATTTATCATCACGGGCCGCACAAAATCGTTCATCAACGCATTTGGCGAGGAACTCATTGTGGACAATGCAGAGAAAGGGCTGGCCGCAGCCTGTCAGCAGACGGGCGCTCAGGTACTGGAGTACACTGCGGCACCGGTCTATATGGATGCCGGAGCAAAATGCCGCCACCAGTGGCTCGTGGAGTTCAGTCAGCCGCCTGCAGACACGGAAGCGTTTGCCGAAGCGCTCGACGCAGCATTGCAGCGAATCAATTCGGACTACGAAGCCAAACGCTTCAAGGACATCACCTTGCAGCGACTGGAACTCGTGGTGGCTCGGACAGGACTTTTCCACGACTGGATGAAGGAGCGTGGCAAGCTGGGCGGCCAGCACAAGGTGCCTCGGCTGAGCAACAACCGCCAGCACATCGAAGCCTTGCTGGAAATGAATCACTAAAAGACAGCACACATTCTCCCGCATGAAGACACGTCACACCATTCCCATTCTGGCCACACTGCTGGCTGCCCTGCTGGCGGCCTGCGCCAGCATCGGTAACCCGGACGGAGGAGCATACGACGAGACACCGCCTCGGGTGCTTTCGGCCTCGCCTGCCGACCGATCCGTGATGAACAGGCGGAAGAAGGTGAACATCTATTTCGACGAATTCATAAAACTGCAGAACGCCAATGAGAAAGTGGTGGTCTCGCCGCCACAGATAGAAGCCGCCAACGTGAGAGCCGACGGCAAACGCATCAAGATTGACCTCTTCGATTCCCTGCAGGCCAACACCACATATACCATAGATTTCTCTGACGCAATCGAGGATAACAACGAGGGAAATCCCATGGGACAGTACACTTATTCGTTCTCCACAGGCGAGACAATTGATACGATGGAAATCAGCGGCTATGTGTTGAATGCCGCCGACCTGGAGCCGGTAAAGGGAATCATGGTGGGGCTCTATCCGGCCGACAGCACATTCCACGACTCCATTTTCCGTTCGCGTCCCTTCAGCCGCGTCTCCCGAACAAACGGTTCCGGCCGCTTCTGCATCAAGGGCGTAAAGCCCGGCAGATACAAAGCATACGCGCTGACAGACGCTGACGGCAACTTCATCTTCAATCAGAAGAGCGAGCAGATAGCTTTCGACACGCTGACGCTGCATACCAGCAGCCGGCCAGACGTCAGAATGGACACCATTTGGCGCGATTCCACGCACTACGACTCCATTCGTGTCATCCCCTATACGCATTACTTCCCGGATAATGTGATACTGACGGCTTTCCTCGAGGATGGTCAGGACCACCATTTGCTCAAGACCGAACGTCCGAGCCCCGAAATCTTCAAGCTCTTTTTCACCTCTCCGGCCGACACCCTGCCGCAAATTGAAGGTCTCAACTTCGACGCCTCCTGCCTGGTGGTCGAGCCGTCGCAGCACAACGACACCATCACCTACTGGGTCACAGACACCATCTACACGCACCTTCAGGACACATTGGCCATGGCACTCACGTTTCTCGACACTGACACGCTGGGACAACTCGTGCCGCACACCGACACACTGGAGCTCGTTCCGAAAGTCACTTGGGAGAAAATCCGTCGCGAGAAGCAGAAACAGATAGACGAATGGAACAAGGCCCGCGAGAAGCGCGCCAAGAAAGCCAAAGAGCCGCTGCCGCCCGAGGAGAATCCATACGAGAAAACTTACATTCAGATGTCCCTAAAGCCCGGCACCACAATCGGGCCGCACCAGAACATACGCTTCATAGCCAACGAGCCATTCCTCAAGGTCGACACCGCAAGCCTTCATTTCTACGAGAAGAAAGACTCCGACCTGCTGCCGCGCCCCTTCCTATTCCTTCCCGTGGAGGGCGACAAGCGCAGCTACACGCTCTATGCCGAGTGGGAACCAAAGACCACTTACGTCTTCCAGGCCGACAGCGCTGCATTTATGAGCGTACTCGGCAACAGTTCCAAGCCGTTGAAAAATGAGATTAAGGTGCGTGCGCTGGAAGACTACGGAGCCATCTTCGTCCACGCCCTGCTGCCGGACTCCAACTTCGTGATACAACTGCTGGGGCGCAACGACAAACCGATAGTGGAGAAGCGAGCCGACGCCGACGGACGTGCTGATTTCTTCTATCTGCAACCCGCCGAATACTTTATCCGCGGCTTCATAGACCGCAACAGCAACGGCAAGTGGGACACGGGCAATTACAACCTCGGTCTGCAGCCCGAGGAGATGTTCTACTTCCCGAAGTCGCTCATGCTGAAGGCGCAGTGGGACATGGAACAAGACTGGGATGTGCGTGGCATCGCACGCAACTTGCAGAAGCCCGCAGCCATCACCAAGCAGAAACCCGACAAAGAAAAGAATATCCGCAAACGAAACGAAGAGCGCGAAGCCGAGAAACGCAACGCCAAGAACAGGCAGCGCGGCACCTCTCGCTGACAAACAAAATACACGAACGATGAACACGAAGAAATCTTTTGCCACACGCCTCGTGGCCCTCTTTTGCTTTGCAGCCGTTGCACTGACCGCCCGTTCGCAATGCACGGCCCAGAACACCGCTTTCCAGTCGGGCGAGACGCTGTCATACGAACTTTTCTTCAATTGGAAGTTCGTTTGGATGAAAGCCGGCAAAGCCACCTTGCAGACCAACGAGACAACATGGGAAGGCAAGAAGGCATTCCGCAGCCGCCTCGTCACGCGCACCAGCGGATTTGCCGACAAGCACTTTGTCATGCGCGACACACTGCTCTCCGTCATCAGCACGGACATGGTTCCGCAGTATTATAAGAAGGCGGCCAACGAGGGCGGCAAGTATTACGTAGACCAAGTCTGGTACACCTATCCGCAGGGCGTCACCCATCTGCAGCAGGAATATCTCAACCGCAAAGGCGAAACATCGCGCGCCACAGCCGACCACACCGGTTGTGTGTACGACATGCTGAGCATGATGCTGCGCGCACGCTCGTTCGACGCCGACAAGTTCCGCGTGGGCGAGAAGCTAATTTTCCCGATGGCCGACGGACGCCGGGTGGAGAACGTGACGCTCATCTATCGCGGCCGCAAGAACTTCAAAATGAAGGGCGAAGGCACCACTTACCGCTGCCTCGTTTTCTCGTTTGTGGAGTACGAAAAGAAGAAAGAGAAGGAAATCATCACATTCTACATCAGCGACGACGCCAACCACATGCCCGTCCGCCTCGATCTCTTCCTCCGTTTCGGCACTGCCAAAGCTTATCTGAGCCGCTCCGAAGGCCTGCGAAATCCCTGCACCAGCATCGTAAAATAGCAGTCGCCCTGCGACAAAAAATATGCGACGTGTAGTTTTTTGCAAACTACACGTCGCATTCGTTCTTGCCACACGTGGTTTTACTCCACGCCACGCGTGCTAAATTTTGTCGCCAAAGGCCAAGTCTCCGGCATCGCCCAATCCGGGCACGATGTACGACCGCGCATTCAGTTCGGGGTCGATGGCTGCACACCAGAGCGTCACGTCGTCGCGGTCGGCATACAACTCTTCCAGCCGGCGGACACCCACGCGGCTGCCGATGATGCACGCCAGATGCATCTTCGCCGGCTGTCCCTTTGTCTCAAACGCCTTCACAGCCAGTTCCATGCTCTCGCCGGTGGCCAGCATCGGGTCCACCAGAATCAGCGTCTTACCCGTCAGGTCGGGCGAAGCGATATATTCGATGTGCACATCTACAGTGCGGCACTCCTTGTCTTTGTAGTAGCGGTACGCGCTGACAAAGGCATTGCCAGCACGGTCGAACACACTGAGGAAACCCTGATGCATGGGCAGCCCAGCACGAAACACGGTGGCGAGTACTATCTGCTCGGAGCAGCAACGAACGACACACGGAGCAAGGGGTGTTTGAAGCGTGCGATCGGCAAAGGTAAGCGTCTTGCTGATTTCGTAGGCCATCATTTCGCCAATGCGCTCCAGGTTGCGACGAAAACGAAGACGGTCGGACTGCACCGACTGGTCGCGCAACTCTGCCACGTACTGGTTCAGAATGCTGTCCGTCTCGCTAAAATTTACTATCTTCATAGTCGTATTTTTACCATTATCCGCAGCAAAGATAATAAAAAAGTTTTGTTAATTGCCAAGTCCGCTTCGCAAAAAGTAAATAATACGCGAATTAGTGGGCAAAGGGTGGAGAAAAAACACTTCCGACGCTTCGCCATTCCATAGAAAAGTACTACCTTTGCACCGCCAAAATGGAGAAATCTTTTTTTTCGTAGCAAAGAATCGTAAACATTATAAACAAAAAAAGAAAATGGCAGCATTAGATTTATCAAAGTATGGCATTACGGGCAGCACCGTGATAGCGCACAACCCCTCGTATGAATTCCTCTTTGAGGAGGAGACGAAGGCCGGGCTTACCGGGTTCGACAAGGGCCAGAACACAGAACTGGACGCAGTAAACGTGATGACTGGCATCTACACCGGCCGCAGCCCCAAGGACAAATACATTGTGATGGACGAGAAGTCGAAAAACACCGTTTGGTGGACAACCGACGAGTATAAGAACGACAACCACCCCATGAGTGAAGAGGTCTGGGGCAAGGTAAAGGAAATCGCCATAAAGGAACTCTCTGGCAAGAACCTCTATGTGGTGGACGCTTTCTGCGGTGCCAACGAAGCCACTCGCCTGGCAGTTCGCTTTATCGTGGAGGTGGCTTGGCAGGCTCACTTCGTGAAGAACATGTTCATTCAGCCCACAGAAGAGGAACTGAAGAACTTCGAGCCGAATTTCGTCATCTACAACGCCTCGAAGGCAAAGGTTGAGAATTACAAGGAACTCGGCCTCAACAGCGAGACGTGCGTCGCCTTCAATGTTACGAGCCGCGAACAGTGTATCATCAACACGTGGTACGGAGGCGAGATGAAGAAGGGTATGTTCTCGATGCAGAACTATTTCCTGCCGCTCAACGGAATAGCCTCGATGCACTGCTCGGCAAACACGGACATGGAAGGCAAGAACACGGCCATCTTCTTCGGACTTTCCGGCACGGGCAAAACCACTCTTTCCACCGACCCGAAGCGTCTGCTTATAGGCGATGACGAGCACGGATGGGACGACGAAGGCGTCTTCAATCTCGAGGGCGGCTGCTACGCCAAAGTGATAAATCTGGATAAGGAAAGCGAGCCTGACATCTACAACGCCATCCGCCGCGACGCGTTGCTCGAAAACGTAACGGTGGCAGCAGACGGCAAGATTGACTTCGCCGACAAGAGCGTGACCGAGAACACCCGCGTAAGCTATCCCATCGAGCACATCGAGAAGATTGCTAAGAAGGTGAACGGCAAGAGCGCTGGACCAGAGGCAAAGAACGTGATCTTCCTCTCGGCTGACGCATTTGGCGTGCTGCCTCCCGTGAGCATCCTCACTCCGGAACAAACGAAATATTACTTCCTGTCCGGCTTCACGGCTAAACTGGCCGGCACCGAGCGTGGCATCACAGAGCCTACTCCCACCTTCAGCGCATGCTTCGGTCAGGCCTTCTTGGAACTGCACCCCACAAAGTACGCAGAAGAACTGGTGAAGAAGATGGAGAAGAGCGGAGCCAAGGCTTACCTGGTGAACACAGGTTGGAACGGTACTGGCAAGCGTATTTCCATCCGCGACACGCGTGGCATCATCGACGCCATACTGGGCGGTGCCATCCTGAAGGCTCCCACCAAGAAGATTCCCTACTTCGACTTCGAAGTGCCCACACAGCTCGACGGTGTAGCATGGGGTATCCTCGACCCGCGCGACACGTATCAGAATCGCGCCGAGTGGGAAGAGAAAGCTAAAGACTTGGCTGGCCGTTTCATCAAGAACTTCAAGAAGTACGAAGGAAACGAAGCTGGCAAGGCTTTGGTGGCCGCCGGTCCCAAACTGTAAGACGTCAGCTCTCCCAGACGATATTACGAATCAGGCTCCGCAACACGCGGGGCCTGATTTTTGTTTAGCTACCTGAAAGAAAAGGGCCAGTGGCGGACGAATGCTGATTTAAGGCATGGCGCGCAGCACCACGTCGAGTCCGTCGTACGCGGCACGGAGCGGCAGAGGCAGGATGCGATTGAGCTCGTCCTGCGGCAGATGGCCGTGCAAGGCATTGGACATGTGAGTCAGATAGACGGGCTGGCCAGCGGGTGGCGTGTAGCGTTTCGTACGCGTCAACACGCGGGCGATGCGCGCCACCGTATTGGGTGCAGAATGATTGAAGATGCGAAAATCCTCGTCTCCGTCCACTCCCATTGTTGCCTCCATTACGAATGCGGTAATCGGCCTTGGTGGAATTTCGCTGCGATGTTCGTCTATGCCGGCCAGACGGCTTGCCTTGCCCATGATGCCGCTTGTATCTGTGGCGTAGAGCAGTCGCACACCCAGATGCTCGGGCGTAGTGCCCTTCTCTACAAGATAGATTTGCGCCTGTTCCTCGTAGAAGTTGGTGGTATGATTGGCCGGTAGCGGTGTGATGACAAGTCCTTCCACCGAAATGGGCGTCCCCACCTTTAGCGTCACGAAGCGCGGCAATGGCAAGTTGAGTTTCTTTGCCTCCTGCATGAAGTCGCCTTTGGCGCGGTCGACCCACGTTTCTGAGACATAGACGTTCTTTACGCCCAGCGCCAAAGCCTGTTGCGGCTGATAGTGGTCGTTATGCGAGTGGGTATAAAAGAGGTGCTCGGGATGACAACCTTCGGGAATCGTGTCAAGCACGCTCTTTGTGAGGTCTATCAGCACTTTGCCGTCGAGCAGTATGCTGCTGTTCCGGCGTTCTCGCGTGGAGCCTGCGCGCCAGCCTGCAGCCCCCGTCCCAAGAAAGCGCATGCGAAGGTCGCCCTCGCCGCCTGCCACATTCTCACACGTAACGGGACCGAAACCGCCCGTTGCCTTCTCGTCCTTACCAAACACGCTCAGCGGATTCATTCCCGCCAAGGCCAGCGAAGCAACGCCGGCTTGCACAAAATTTCGTCTGTCCATCTTGTTTTCTGATTTCTCACCGCCAAAGTTACAAAAAAGAAAGCACATCTGCGTAATATAACACGTGGAAAAATAAAAACCGCAGCAAGAAAAATCGCCGAGACACGAAGTTTTCCGAAAAATAAAGGGCGAAAGTTTTGCCAGTTCGAAGAAAAAACGTACCTTTGCAGCCGATTATGCCGCGAAGGCTCGAGAAGAAGGCCACGGGATGGCTTCGCCTCACGGTCCAAACCCGTTTAATACAAAAAATAAAATGTACGCAATCGTAGAGATTAACGGTCAGCAGTTTA
Organism: uncultured Bacteroidales bacterium; assembly: GCA_902787575.1. GTDB lineage: Bacteria > Bacteroidota > Bacteroidia > Bacteroidales > Bacteroidaceae > Physcousia. Next base: position 22,313 of record CADAGX010000024.1, read on the forward strand.
AAGCAGAAGCCGGCAAGAAACTTTTCGTGCATCACATGCAGGATGCCGAAGCCGGACAGACTGTTGAGTTTGAGAATGTGTTGTTGGTAGACAACGACGGAACTATCCAAGTGGGTGCGCCGACAGTAGAAGGTGCGAAGGTTACGGCCGAAGTGAAGTGCCCGCTGGTAAAAGGCGAGAAGGTGCTCGTCTTCCACAAGAAGCGCCGCAAAGGTTATCGCAAGCTGAACGGACACCGCCAGCAGTTCACAGAGTTGACTATCAAGGAAGTTATTGCTTAAATCTAAAAACACTTAGGAGGAACCCAATATGGCACATAAAAAAGGTGTAGGTAGTTCTAAGAACGGCCGCGAGTCAGCAGCTCAGCGACTCGGTGTGAAAATTTTCGGCGGCGAGCAGTGCGTTGCCGGCAACATTATCGTTCGTCAGCGTGGCACGCGCCACTATCCCGGACAGAACGTGGGCATCGGTAAAGATGACACCCTGTATGCGCTCATTGACGGCACAGTTCAGTTTAAAAAAGGCCGCCGCGATCGCAGCACCGTGAACGTAATTCCCGCAGAAGCGTAAACTTCCGCTCATTAAAAGCTAAGAAAGGCTGGACATCGAGCTCGATGTCCGGCCTTTCTGCATTTCGTCCCCAAACAAAATCAGAACGGGAACCACACAAAGGCCGCTGCATCCCACAAAGCATGACTCAGCACGATTGCCGTGAAGTGCTGCGGAAAGAGACGGTAGAGGCCACCCCAAGCAATGCCACACGTCATGGCTGCCATAACAAGCATAAAATTGCCCGACGGAACGTGTATCAGCGTATAAACCAGCGTAGTAAAAACAAAAGCCCTCGTGGCCGAAAAACGAGCAGTGAGCGTACGCTGTACAAATCCCCGCCAGAAGATTTCTTCCGCCGGCCCTATGATAAAAAGTAAGGCAAGGCCGATGAGCGTTGGCGATGCGCCTGATTTCATGTCATATATCAGGTCAACTTGTGGGCGGGCAAAGGCAAAAAGCCACTGCGACACCTTGTCGCCCGCCCAAAACGACAGCCACAAGACCACGGCAATGCCTGCACCGAGCAACAGTTCTGACACGCTGCATCGCAACTGCGGCCTCCCACCCTGCCAGATGGCAAGCATCGTAAGGATGAGCGCCGAGGCCGTCATCGCGCACCAGAAGTCGAGATGCGGAGCAGTCCACGGCGAGAACATCGCAAACCAAAGCGCCGCAGCCACAAAAAGCGAAGGAAATACGCGTCGCACGTCGTCAGCCGATGAAATGTGTTACCGCCATACCGATAATCAGCAGCGCACTGAAAGCAAGTTGCAGCTGCGCCGTACGCTCATCGAGGCGTGCCAACTTTGTACCCTCCGTGTCGTTGCGGTCCATGACATCGTGCACATTTCCCAGCGCCACAGGCAGCGACAAGAAAACTGCGAGGGCCGGCCACGAAACCACATTCAGCACCACCAAGAGCACCAGCCATACGTACGGGAACAGCACTTCGAAAACGTACAGCCAACGGCCAAAACCTCGGCCGGTGAGCATGGGCAGCGTGTGAATGCCAGCCCGGCGGTCGGTAGTCACATCGCGAACATTATTCACATGAAGTATGGCAACTGTGATAAGTCCCACAGGAACGGCAAGCCACAACACGCCGCAAACGAACTTCCCGGCTGCGATAAACGAAGTTCCGAGCATCGGCAGCAAGGCGTAGCACAGGATGATTACCACGTCACCCAAGGCCATATATTTCAGCCGAGGGTAGCAAACCGACAGCGCCACGCCCACAATGCCAATGGCCAACAGCGGCCACCCCGTGAGCCAAACCATCACAAGTCCCAGTCCCACAGCCAGCAAATTCAGCATCAGCGAGAGACGCATGAATTCCGAGGGCGTGAAATGTCCGTCAACAAGCTGTCGTACGCCAAACGTGTCGGCCGCATCCACGCCGCTCCGATAGTCGGCAATGTCGCTCCACACGTTGCCTGCTGCATGAACAAGTATGATATTCAGCACGGCCAGCGCGCCGAGCCACCATACCACAGGCACTTCCTTACTCCACAACCAAACGAAAGCCACGGCCACAGGCATCACCGAGGCCGGAAACGACCACGGACGCGTGGCCACCACCCAATCTTTGAACGAATGTTTCTCCATACAACAAAAGTTTTTCGACACAAAATTACAATTTTCTCATCAAATACACATCATCTAAGGGCATGAAAACGGCCTGCAACGTGGCATTCTGCAACGTTAGGCACAAAATATTCGCGCGCGCGCGTTACTTTTTTATATTTTTTCAGTACCTTTGCGCGAAGAATGCCAGTGGCGTTTTCAGGAACAGAACGTAAATTTAAAAAACATACACATGCTAACGCTGAAATTAATCACAGAAGAGACAGAACGTGTGGTGCGCGGCTTGGAGAAAAAGCACTTTCAGGGTGCCCGCGAGGCCGTGGCCGAAGTAATTGCAACAGATAAGATTCGTCGAGAGGCACAGACGCAGCTCGACCAGAACCTATCGGAAGCTAAGAAACTGGCTGCCGAGATCGGTGCGCTGATGAAGCAGGGAAAACGCGACGAAGCCGACGCAGTGAAAAACAAAGTGGCCGCACTGAAGGAAACAAACAAGGCACTCGAGGAGACTAAAGCTGGTGCCGAGGCTGACATGGTGCGCCAACTCTGCGCCATACCCAACATACCATACGATCTCGTGCCCGAAGGCACTGGCGCCGAGGATAATCTGGTGGTAAAGAGCAGCCTGCGCGAATGCAAACCGGGCGACACTGTCGGAAACTGGGACACCGTACCCGACAATGGCGAAGCCAAACTACCGCATTGGGAACTGGCAAAAAAATACAATCTCATCGACTTTGACCTCGGCGTGAAGATTACAGGCGCAGGTTTTCCCGTTTACAGAGGAAAAGGCGCCCGTCTGCAGCGTGCACTCATCAACTTCTTTCTCGACGAGGCACGTGCCGCAGGTTACGAAGAAATCATGCCGCCCACAGTGGTGAACCAGGCCAGCGGCTACGGCACAGGTCAGTTGCCCGACAAGGAAGGTCAGATGTATCACTGCGAGGTGGACGACCTCTACCTGATACCCACGGCCGAGGTGCCGGTGACCAACATTTACCGCGATGTGATACTCGACGAGAAAGATCTCCCCATCAAGAATTGCGCTTACACGCAGTGTTTCCGTCGCGAGGCCGGCTCGTACGGCAAGGATGTACGTGGGCTGAACCGCCTGCACGAGTTCTCGAAGGTGGAAATCGTGCGCATCGACACACCGGAGCACAGCGACGAGAGTCACCGCGAAATGTTGGAGCACGTGGAGGGACTGCTCAAAAAGTTGGAGCTCCCCTATCGCATCCTGCGTCTCTGCGGCGGCGACATGAGTTTCACCAGCAGCATTTGCTACGACTTCGAGGTCTATAGCGAGGCTCAGAAGCGTTGGCTCGAGGTAAGCAGCGTGTCGAACTTCGACACTTATCAGGCAAACCGACTGAAATGTCGCATCCGCCGCGCAGCAGACAAGAAGACCGAGATTGCGCACACGCTCAACGGCTCTGCTCTAGCCCTGCCGCGCATCGTGGCCGCACTGCTCGAAAACAACCAGACAGCAGCCGGCATCCGCATTCCCAAAGCCCTCGTCCCCTATTGTGGCTTCGAGATGATAGACTAAATATACCCCAAAAACAGCATACACAATGAACCGTATAATATCCAAGCAGCAGTTCAGCGAGAAAGTTTTCAAACTGGTGGTAGAAGCACCCCTGATAGCCAAGGCACGTAAAGCCGGACACTTCGTCATCGTTCGTGTGGGCGAGAAGGGCGAACGCATCCCGCTCACCATTGCAGCCAGCGACCCCGAGCGCGGCACGATAACACTGGTAATCCAGACCGTGGGCGCCAGCACGAGTAAGTTGTGCGCGCTCGAGCCGGGCGACGAAATCACCGATGTGGTGGGTCCGCTGGGCCGCGCCACACACATCGAAAAGTTTGGCACCGTCGTTTGCGCCGGCGGCGGCGTGGGCATTGCACCGATGCTGCCCATCATCGAGGCGCTGAAGGCTGCAGGAAACCGCGTAGTGAGCGTGCTTGCCGGCCGTTCGAAGGAACTTATCATTCTGGAGGACGAGGTGCGCAAGAGTTCCGACGAAGTAATTATTATGACCGACGACGGCTCCTACGGAAAACAAGGCGTCGTTACGGTAGGCATCGAGGAGGTAATCCAGCGCGAGAAAGTAGATAAGGTTTTTGCCATCGGTCCCGCCATCATGATGAAGTTCTGCTGCCTGCTGACGAAGAAGTACGATATTCCCACCGATGTGAGCCTGAACACAATCATGGTGGACGGAACAGGCATGTGTGGTGCGTGCCGCATCAGCGTGGCTGGCAAGATGAAGTTTGTCTGCGTCGATGGCCCCGAATTCGACGGCCATCAGGTGGATTTCGACGAGATGCTTCGTCGCGCCGGCGCATTCAAGGCTGAAGAAGCTGCTGCGTTCGAGAAATTCCTGCACGCGGCAGACGAAAAACCACAGCAGGCAACAACCGAAACCACGTGTGAGAAACCCGACGCCACACGCATGGACACCGATACACCCGTGAGCGAACTGATAGACCGCGCTGCACCATACCGCGAGGCACTGCGTAAAAGCATGAAAGCGAAGGAGCGCATGGCCATTGCGCGCTGTCAGATGCCCGAACTCGACCCGACGTACCGCGCCACGACACGCACCGAAGAGGTGAACCGCGGCCTTACGACCGAGCAGGCTCTCACTGAGGCAAAGCGATGTCTCGACTGCGCCAACCCAACTTGCATGCAAGGTTGTCCCGTAAACATCGAGATACCCTCGTTCATAAAGAACATCGAACGTGGAGAATTCTTAGCCGCCGCCCGGATTCTGAAGAGCACTTCTGCACTTCCTGCCGTGTGCGGCCGTGTCTGCCCACAGGAGAAACAGTGCGAAAGCCAGTGCATTCACCTGAAGATGGGCAGTCCGGCTGTGGCTATCGGCAACCTGGAACGCTTCGCCGCCGACTTTGAGCGCGAAAGCGGCCGCACGTCGTTGCCCGAGGTTGCAGCGCCCAACGGAAAGAAGATTGCCGTCATCGGTTCGGGCCCCAGCGGTCTTAGCTTTGCCGGCGACATGGCGCGCATGGGTTACGATGTGACAGTCTTCGAAGCACTGCACGAGATAGGTGGTGTGCTGAAGTATGGCATTCCCGAGTTCCGCCTGCCGAACCGCATCGTCGACGTGGAGATTGAGAACTTGCAGCGCATGGGAGTACGGTTTGTGAAGGATTGCGTGGTGGGAAAGACCATCAGTGTCCGTCAGTTGGAAGACGAGGGATTCTGCGGAATCTTCGTCGGCAGTGGAGCCGGCCTGCCCAACTTTATGGGCATCCCAGGCGAGAATTCCAACGGTATCATGTCGAGCAATGAATATCTGACACGTGTGAATCTGATGGACGCCTCGTCCAACGACTCCGACACACCTGTACGCAAGGCCAAAAACGTAATGGTGGTCGGCGGCGGCAACACGGCAATGGACAGCTGCCGCACTGCCAAACGACTAGGTGCCGAGCGTGTTTTCATCGCATATCGCCGCAGCGAGCAGGAAATGCCCGCTCGACTCGAAGAGGTGAAGCACGCCAAAGAGGAAGGTATCGAGTTCATGACCTTGCACAATCCCATCGAGTATCATGCCGACGAGAAGGGCAACGTCACGGAAGTGGTGCTTCAGAAAATGGAACTTGGCGAGCCGGATGCCAGTGGACGCCGCAGCCCGCAACCGATTCCGGGCGCCACAGAAACAATAGCCATCGACCAAGCCATCGTGGCCGTGGGTGTCAGCCCGAATCCCATCGTGCCGACCAGTATCGACGGCCTGCAGTTGGGACGCAAGAACACCATCGTGGTGGACGAAACGATGCAAACCAACATCCCCACCATCTTCGCTGGCGGCGATATCGTGCGTGGCGGCGCCACCGTCATACTGGCCATGGGCGACGGACGACGTGCAGCCGCAGCGATGGATAAGTACATCAAAGAAAAACAACACTAAGAACAAAAAACGATAAGATGAGACACACAGCGATGAGACACCTGCTCGTGCTGCTGAGCGCATTCTTTATGCTGAATGCGTACGCTTGGGAGCGCGAGACTATTTGGCCGAAAGGCAAAATGCCGGATGCACAGGCCCACCAGATTGCGGCCATGACGGACGAAACGTCGAGCCCCAAATTCAATGCCGACAAGCACCGCGTAGCCTACCTCGAGTGGTTCGACGCACCGGCAAAGGAGAAACGCACCAACGGATGCATGATTCTCATTTCAGGCGGCAGTTACAAGAACTGCTGCGACGTGGGGCTTATCAAACTCTGGCGCGAGACATTCACCGCTCTGGGCTTCCAGTGCGTGAATTTTGTGTATCGCACACCACGCCCCACAGGTCTGCCCATCTACCAGACGGCTTGGGAAGACGGACAGCGCGCCGTACGCATGGTGCGTAGCGAGGCAAAGAAGCGCGGTTTCGACCCCGAGAAAATTGGCGTCATCTCCATGTCTGCTGGCTCTCACTTGGCAACCCTGCTGGCCACAACGTCGCTGACGCCGGCCTACACGCCAGTGGACAAACTCGACACGCTGCCGTGTCACATCAACTGGGCAATCATCAACGCACCGGCCTACGTCACCACTGATGCAGAGGATGGCACACGCGCCACACGCCTTGGCTACGGAGTGGACGTGCGTATCTCCGATGTTTTCAAGTTCGACGCCAAGACTTGCCCCATCAGCCTGCATCACGGCGGCAACGATGTGTACTCGCCCAACGGCTCAACGCTCATCTACCGCGAATTGCGCAAGCGAAAAGTGCCGGCAGAACTTCATCTCTATCCCGACAAAGGACACGGAGCATTCGGGCTGGAACGCGGCATCGAGTTCATGCGCCAGATGGGATTCATCGGTCCGCTGGAGCCAGAGGTTGAAATCATGTCGCGCTACAACAACGACGACGCACGACGCGAGAAAATCGTGGAGGACGTGTGGCCCGAAGGAAAAATGCCGTGCGCACAAGAGCACCAGTGCAAGCCGTATATCGAATGGCACTTCCCGAAGCAGCTGAAGACAAACGCCATACAGATAATGTATTCGGGCGGCAGCTACAGAGGCAACGGTCCCGACGGCTTCGAGGTGGCACCGGTGCGCCGTTACCTCACCGAGAAAGGTATAACCGTCGTCACCCTGAAGTACCGCACACCGCGTCCCACGGCAGAAAGTGGGCTGGCCAAGCATACTTCTGCATGGCAGGATTTGCAGCGCACCATTCGCATCGTGCGTAGCAAAGCCAAGAGTTTCGGGCTCGACCCTGAGAAAATCGGCATCATGGGCTTCTCGGCCGGCGGCCACCTCACCCTGATGGGTGTCACCTCGTCGCTCCACCAGTCTTACCTGCCGATAGACGAAATAGACAAGCAGCCGTGCAACGTGCAATGGGGCATTGGCATCTATCCAGCCTATGCTTTGACAGACGGCCCGGATGGACACAACACGGACGGCGGCAACGAGGACACAGACCTGCTGGTGCCCGAATTCAGTTTCGACCTGAAAACAGCACCGATGCTCCTCGTTCATGGAGACGGCGACGGCTTCTCGGCCATGAACTCGGTAAAGACATGGGAAAAGATGCGTAGCATGGGCATCCAAAGCGAGTTACATACGTTGGCCACACGCCCACATTGTTTCCAGAGGACAGCCGCGCCCGGCACGGGAAGCTACACGTATCTCGACCGCGTTGGCGAGTTTTTGGATTACATGCTAAACAAAAAGTAACCTCGACCTGCGATGAACGGATTGTATACTGTAGCGCTACTCTTGGCCAGCAATGTTTTCATGACGCTGGCTTGGTACCTCCACCTGCGTCTTTCGGAATCAGGAGTCAGCTCACACTGGCCGTTGATTGCCGTGATTGTCTTTTCGTGGGGCATCGCCTTCATTGAATATTGTTTTATGATTCCAGCCAATCGGATAGGCTTTGTCGGAAACGGCGGACCCTTCACGCTAATGCAACTGAAGGTCATTCAGGAGGTAATCTCGCTGCTGGTTTTCTGCATCATTGCCAATATGCTGTTCCAAGGCCAGCAGTTGCACTGGAACCACGTGGCAGCAGCCGTCTGTCTGGTATTGGCCGTGTACTTTATTTTCAAATAAAGCCATTTAACACATGAAGCGAACAGCACTTTTACTCCTTGTGGCTCTCTGCCTGACAGCATCCGCGCAACGGCGGCGCAAGCCGGTGGAACCGGTTTTTGATGTCACGCCCGAGCAAGCCATTGCCGCCTACGATTTCAACAAGGCTGAGGAGATTCTGAACGCACAGATAGACTACCTCGAAAAGACGCAGCAGCCCACCGACGAGAAGGAGGCCCTGCTGGAAATCGTAAGGAAGAACCTTCTGAAACTGCAGTCCACAGCATGCGTGACATTCATCGATAGCATAGTGCTTCCTAAGAGCCTTCTGCTCAGTCACCTGCTGCTGGGCAGCGAGAGCGGCTCCGTGGAGAGCGCATCCAAGCTGTTGGGCACGCCCGACTCGCTCGGCTGCACACTCTACCTGAACCAACTCGAAAACAAACGGCTCTTTGCTGCGCCAAACGCTGCAGGCCACCTGCGCCTCTACGGGCAAGAACTGATAGGCGGCGAATGGACCAAGGCACTGCCGCTGGACGGACTTGGCGAGGAAGACGAAGCAGATATGAACTTCCCCTTCATGCTCGACGATGGCGTGACACTCTACTTCGCTGCCTGCAGTGAGGAAGGACTGGGCGGATATGATATCTATATGACGCGCTACGACACCGATGAGCACACGTTCCTCGCGCCCGAAAACGTGGGAATGCCCTTCAACTCGCCCGCCAACGATTATCTATATGTCGTGGACGAGTTCAACAATCTGGGCTACTTCGCCACAGACCGCAACCAACCGGCCGACAGCGTCTGCCTCTACACCTTCATTCCCAGTCAGACGCGCCGCGTCTACAACGAAGAAAACGTAGGACGCAACGGGCTGCGACGTCTGGCACGCATACAGAGCATCCGCGAGACGTGGACAGACAAGGCTGATGTTGCTGCGGCACAGAAGCGGCTGGCCGAAGTACGCAATGGGGAGAAGCAGGAACAGAAGGCTCACGACTTCGACTTCATACTCAACGACCGCCACGTCTACACCACCCTTTCAGATTTCCGTAGCGACGAGGCACGCAAGCTGGCAGTCCGCTGGCTCGAGACGAAACGCGACAACGAGAAGACCACGGCCGCCCTGCGCCAACTGCGTGAGCAATATGCAGCAGCGCCCGCTGCCACCAAGCAGCAACTGGCTCCTCAAATACGCATCATGGAAGCCAAGGCCGAACAATTATATAGCGAACAGAGAGAACAAGAAAAACAAATACGTAAAAGAGAAACTGTAAACTGACAACCATGAAACGCTTTGAACCATCAGAACTAATCATCAACGAGGACGGTAGCGTATTCCATCTTCACGTCCGTCCCGAACAGCTGGCAGACAGAGTTATCCTCGTAGGCGATCCTGGCCGCGTGGATTTGGTGGCAAGCCACTTCGAAACAAAAGAGTGCGACCTGCAGAGTCGCGAGTTTCATACCATCACAGGCACCTTCGCAGGCAAGCGAATCACAGTGCTCTCCACTGGCATCGGCTGCGACAACATCGACATTACGATGAACGAGCTGGATGCCTTGGCAAATATAGATTTCGAGACGCGCACCGAGAAAGCCATCAAGCGCACACTCACGCTCGTACGCATCGGCACTTGCGGCGGCTTGCAACCCGAAGCTCCCTTGGGAACATTCATTGCCAGCGTCAAGAGTATTGGTTTCGACGGCTTGCTCAATTACTACGCTGGCCGCAACGATGTCTGCGACCTGGAAATGGAAAAGGCTTTCGTCCAGCATATGAACTGGTGCCCGCTGAAAGGAGCGCCCTATGTGGCTACAGCCGACGCCTCTCTCATCGAGCAAGTAGCAGGAAAGGAAATGCTGCGCGGCATCACAGTGGCTTGCGGCGGTTTCTACGGCCCGCAAGGCCGTCAAATTCGCCTCGGCATACAAGACCCTGACCAGAATGAGAAGATTGAGTCTTTCCGCTATCAGACAAGCAAAGGTGAACTGAAGATTTACAACTTCGAGATGGAGTCGTCCGCCCTCGCTGGCCTTGCTGCCTTGCTCGGACACCGTGCCATGACCTGCTGCATGGTTATCGCTAACCGCTACGCAAAGGAGATGAACACCAACTACAAAGGCAGCATCGACGAACTCATCAAGCTTGTCCTCGACCGGATCTAATCAAGGTAATGGCAGAAATAACAATATCAATAATCTTTGCCCTTATTCCTCTAGTAATGAGCATAATCATTGCCTTTGGTAAGGGCGATGACCTCATTGCAGGGTACAATACTGCAAGCAGGGAAGAGAAAGAGAAGGTAAACATCAAGCGTTTGAGACTTGTGACCGTCATTATGCTTCTGCTTTCCAGCATTTTTGTCGCTTTTCTGCCTTTCGCCTCGCAGATGCAGCAATATGCAATGATTGCAGTATTGATATTCCTCGCCGTGATATTCATCATAATAGCCAACACCTGGTGCAAAAAGAAATAGCGATGAAGATATCATTCGAAAGCGATTATAACAACGGCGCACATCCTGAAGTGATTTGTCATTTGCTCGAGACAAACGGCAAACAGAGCCAGTCGTACGGTTTCGATGAATGGAGCGAGAAGGCACGAGACAAGATACGCGATGCTTGCAAGTGCCCTAATGCCGACATCTTCTTCCTCGTAGGCGGCACGCAGACCAATGCTACGGTGATAGACGCGTTGTTGCCCTCGTATGCAGGCGTAGTCGCAGCAATGACAGCTCACATCAATGTACACGAATCTGGTGCTGTGGAAGCCAGCGGCCACAAGGTCATCACCCTGCCTCAAGAGGACGGCAAACTCACGGCCGACAGCCTGAGCACTTATTTGGCCGCTTTCCATGCCGACCCGACATGGGAGCACATGGTGCAGCCCGGAATGACGTACATTACCTTTCCCACCGAACTTGGCACCATTTACTCAACCAGCGAGATTAAAGCCATCTACGAAGTTTGCCGCCGATACCAAATACCACTCTTCATCGACGGCGCCCGCTTGGGCTACGGCCTTGCAGCCGATGGTTGCGATATAGACTTTCCATGGCTCGCTCACCACTGCGATGCGTTCTACATCGGTGGTACCAAGGTTGGTGCGCTATGTGGCGAGGCTGTTGTCTTTCCGACTGGCGCTCCGCGAGGATTCTTCACGCAGGTGAAGCGACACGGCGCCCTGCTGGCCAAGAGCCGATTGGCTGGAGTGCAGTTCGATGCACTCTTCACCGACGGTCTCTACCTGCGTATTTCGGCGCACGCAATCGAGATGGCAATGCAGTTGCGCGACATTTTCCGCGAGGCTGGTTTCGTATTGCGCCCATCACCTACCAATCAGCAGTTCGTTGAGCTACCGAACGAGCAGATGCAAGCCCTGATGCAGCAGATTCTCTTCGAGACGTGGGAACCCATCGATGCACACCGCACACTCTGCCGCTTCGTCACCAGCTGGGCCACCACATCGCAGGACTTAGAATGCCTGCGCTCAGCCTTGAAAACCTTACAAAAATGACATAGAATAGTCGTACGATAAGAATCTCGCGCGTGCGCGCATAAATTAATTAAGGTATAGCATCCCTCCAGACACATGGCAAAGTTCGAACAAATAATCGTCCGCATCAACGGACTCGACCGCCCAGGCCTGACCGCCGAGATAATGAAAATCCTGGCACGTTATGGCGCCCAGATTCTTGACATCGGGCAGGCCGACATTCACAACACGCTTTCACTCGGAATCCTCATACGCATCGACGAAAATAGTTCGGGACAGGTAATGAAGGAACTGCTGTTCAAGGCCACCGAGCTAAGCGTAAACATAGGTTTCGCGCCAGTCAGCGACGACGAATACGAAGCATGGGTGCAGCGCCAAGGTCGCAACCGATACATCCTCACTCTCGTTGGACGACAGCTGACGGCATCGCAGATAGCTGCCACCTCCGAAATAATTACGCGGCAGGGACTGAACATCGACTCCATCCTGCGCCTCTCGGGCAGAATGAGTATCGTGAATCCTGCGAAAAACGTCAGAGCGTGCATAGAATTCTCACTCCGAGGCACTCCGGCCGACCGAAGCGTCATGCAAGCCGAGCTAATGAAAATGACGGCCGAACGCGAGATTGATTTCTCCTTCCAACGCGACGACATGTACCGCCGTATGCGCCGGCTCATATGTTTTGATATGGATTCCACGCTCATACAGACCGAATGCATAGATGAACTGGCCGAGCGTGCCGGAGTTGGCGAAGAGGTGAAGAGAATCACCGAGCGCGCTATGCGTGGCGAAATAGATTTTCGCGAAAGTTTCACTCAGCGCGTGCGTCTGCTGCGCGGCCTCGACGTAAGTGTGATGCGCGAGATTGCCGAAAAACTGCCCATCACGGAAGGCGTGGACCGATTGATGTCAATTTTGAAACAATGCGGCTACAAGATAGCCATCCTAAGCGGTGGTTTCACGTACTTTGGAGAGTACCTGCAGCGCCGTTACGGCATAGATTACGTGTATGCTAACGAGCTGGAGATTGGCGACGACGGTAAACTGACGGGCAACTATGTAGGTGACATCGTGGACGGACAACGGAAAGCCGAATTGCTGCGTCTGATTGCGCAGGTAGAGAAGGTAAATTTGGCACAGACCATTGCAGTGGGTGACGGAGCCAACGACCTTCCGATGATTTCCGAAGCCGGCCTTGGCATCGCCTTCCATGCTAAGCCACGCGTGGCTGCCAGCGCCATGCAGAGCATCAACACAATAGGGCTGGACGGTGTGCTGTATTTCCTCGGTTTCAAAGATAGTTATCTTGGCGAACAAGGAAAAATGGTTTAGACTTCTCAACGTTATGACAAACGACACCATCTGCGCTCTTGCCACTTCTCCCGGCGGTGCCATCGCCGTAATTCGCCTTTCGGGTGAAACTACGTTCCAGACGTTGGAAAAGGTCTTCTCGAAGAAACTATCCGATGCACCTGCCAACACGCTACACTACGGTCATATCATAGACGGCACAAATGCACAGGATGGAAAGGGCGAGATGGTGGACGATGTCATCGTGTCGGTCTTTCGCGCGCCACATAGTTATACGGGCGAGGATGCAGCTGAAATCTCATGTCACGGAAGCCGTTACATTGTCCAGCGCATCTTGCAACTTCTTATACACCATGGCGCACGACAGGCACAGCCAGGTGAATTCACCCAGCGCGCTTTCTTGAATGGCAAAATGGACCTCTCGCAGGCCGAAGCAGTGGCCGACCTTATTGCCAGCACCAATGCCGCTACGCATCGAATGGCCATAAGCCAGTTGCGAGGTGGCTTCAGCCGCGAACTCTCCCAACTGCGCGAGCAATTGCTCCAACTCACCGCCTTACTCGAACTCGAACTCGACTTCTCAGACCAAGACGTGGAGTTTGCTGACCGCAAAAGGCTGCTGCTGTTGGCTGAGACCATAAGCAGCCATATACAAAAACTCACAGACTCATTTCAGACAGGCAACGCCTTAAAAAACGGCGTCCCAGTAGCAATCATCGGTGCTCCGAATGTAGGAAAGAGCACGCTTTTGAACACCCTTCTGCACGACGAGCGCGCCATTGTGAGCGACATACAAGGCACTACGCGCGACCTCGTGGAGGATGTGATACAGATAAAAGGAATAACGTTCCGATTCATCGACACAGCTGGCATACGCCGCACTAAAGACCAAATAGAGAAACTGGGCATCGAACGCAGCCTGCAGGCAGCCGAACGTGCACAGATTATTATTCTGCTCACCGAGCCCAATGTGTCGTTTCCCGAGCTTCGGATAGACTCGAAGCCCATCATCCGAGTCATTAATAAGTGCGACCAGAATATGCCTAGCTCGTCTTTCCTCTACCACAAGCGCACGCCCGGGCAATACATCCATATTTCTGCCCTGAAGGGTGACGGAATTCAACTTCTAGAAGAGGCTCTTGTGCGCGAAGCCGCACTGCCCGAACTTTCGGACACAGAGACAGTGGTCACAAACGTACGACACTATGAAGCGCTGATGAATGCACAATCCAACCTGCAGCGCGTCATTGCCTCCTTGAATGCTGGCAGTGGTACACCCATGGGCGCTGCAACAGCTTTCCAACCCGCCCCAACAATCGACCTAATTGCCGAAGACCTTCGACTAGTCCTCTCCGACTTAGCCGAAATAACTGGCGGCAAAATTACATCACAAGAGACCCTCAACGAAATCTTTTCCAGATTCTGCGTGGGAAAGTAGATTCTGCGTGGGAAAGTAAATCCCGATTAGCATCGATTACAATCAATCACAAAATATCACATAAGGCATTCATAATGAGCGCCTTTTCTTTTTGCCCACTTTTTAAGTAAAGTCGATAAAAATCGTTTTTGCTCGATTTTTTGTACCGCTCCTGTATGGAAAAGCCATTTCCTATGAGAACTATTCTATTCATCTACAATACTTTCTAATGTTGTGACAAATGGAAGGTATCTGATTTCACCTCTACGCTGAGTCTTCATTATGTTTACATTTCCCAAATCTGCAGATTGTTGGGGATTGTAATCCAATAACAAATATTTTACAGCAGATTTCTCCATA
>CADAGX010000025.1 GCA_902787575.1 uncultured Bacteroidales bacterium
CGTTCCCCGTTCCTGCTTGCTGTGGCGATCTGAGATGCCACGGCAGACGATGAGAAATGCGACGTGTAGTTTCTTCGGATGCTACACGTCGCTGTCTTTATTGCGACGTGTGACAATCTCGATGACAAATCGATGCAACAGCCAAAGACGGACTGCGATGTTTCGAGTACCACATCTACCCCACAATAATTTTTCTGCGAAAAAACCTACATCCTACACGTTTCACCCCTTATCGCGTTAAAAGACAGTGCGTTGCCACCGTGTAGGTTAGCGTGTAGGTTTCGAAAACCTACACGCTAACCTACACACAGATAACACGCTGCGTAACAGTGCATTAACCCTGTCGGAGTGTAGGATGTAGGTTTTTTCGGGGAAAAAAATATAGTGTAGTGTTGTTGTCAACCGATTCTGTGCATTACGGCATTCAGTGTCCACCGCTTCGTTTCCTTCTGTCTCATTTTTGCCTTTTTCTCACTTTTTTCTTTGCCTGCATTCGTTTTTTTCGTATTTTTGCCCAGTTAAACCCTAAATTGAGACAAATAAAACTAAATATTAACACAAATAATCATCATTTTAAGCTATTATGAAAACAACTTTACTACGTGCTTTTGCCCTATTCTCAGCCGCATGGCTTTGCATGGGGGGGGCAAAAGCTGATGTCGATCCTGTGGCACCATCTGCAGTGGATGATGTCTATCAAATTGGCAGTGCAGCCAATTTGGTATGGTTCTCGAACTATGTGAATGCAAATACCGCTAATATTAAAGCGAAAGCAGTGTTGACGGCTGACATCGATATGTCGGATGTGGAAAACTTTACTCCTATCGGCTTGACGTCTGGTAGCGGCACTCACAATGATAATAAATATGCGTATAAAGGTACGTTTGACGGTCAAGGTCACACTATTAGTAATTTAACTATTGCAGTTGATGATACAGAACCATGGCAGGTCGGACTTTTTGGACGAATTAATGCCGCAACTGTCAGCAATATAGGATTGCATACCGTAAATATCACCCAGACCTCAACCACGGCAGCTGCCGCTGGTGCTTTGGCTGGCCGTAACGGCTCCAGTACCGTGACAAATTGTTATGCTATCAATGTCCATTTTACTCAGACAAGTTCTGCTGTTTCTGGAGGAAGTGCTACTTCTGGCCTTGTGGGCTACATGTCGGCTTCTGCAAATTCGAAGATTATCAACTGTTACACAGATCATACGCGCCTTACCATACTTGGAACGGACAAAGATGGCAACGTTGGTTCGGCTACGAATTGTTATTCCGGTGGAACGACGGCCGAT
Organism: uncultured Bacteroidales bacterium; assembly: GCA_902787575.1. Lineage (GTDB taxonomy): Bacteria > Bacteroidota > Bacteroidia > Bacteroidales > Bacteroidaceae > Physcousia. The sequence continues at coordinate 1,301 of CADAGX010000025.1, forward strand.
GGTATTGAGGCAATCAATGGTCGGGCTGCCACTGGTGAACTTTGTTACCTGCTGAATGGAGACCAGAGTAATATTGTATGGAAGCAAAACCTCGGCACGGATTCCTATCCGGTATTGAACTCTGACCATAAAACAGTATCCTTGGCGCTTGGATGCGATGGCGTCAAAGCATACAACAATACAGGATTGGGCCTGAATAATCATTCCTTTGAAACAGGAAGTTGCACTATCTGTGGGACGGCTGAAGAAGGAGTATACGAAATCGATGGAGCTGGAAAACTGCTGTGGTTTGGTGCCCATGTAAATGAAAAGGCTGAAAATGCTTCTGATAAGGCAAAACTGACGAATAATATCATCATGACGGGTGAACCATGGTTACCGATGTCAGGATTTGTAGGTACGTTCGACGGTGACAATCATACCATTTCCAACCTTGGTGCACCGCTCTGCAAGACCACTAATGACGGCGTCACAATAAAGAATCTGACGCTTGAGGGCGCTATCAACTCCACGCAGTACCGCTTTGGTGCTTTCATTTGCGACCACCTTGATGGCGAGCTGACTATTACCAATTGCGTGAACAAGACAGCTATCACGAGTGTGAATGATCGTACAGGTGGCTTTATCGGCAATGTAAGTGCTGGTACGGTGAAGATGACCGACTGCGAGAACATGGCCAACCTAACCTCAACCATTTACAACTTGGGTGGTTTCATTGGCGACACTTCTGCTCCTTCCATCACGCTGACTCGCTGCTATAACCGCGGCACTGTCACGGGCGTGGGAGAATCTTCGGTGCAGATTGCAGGAATTATCGGTACTTTCCGCGGTGGCGAGAATTCCACGCTTAGTCTAATATCCTGTGGCAACGAGGCTGCCATCGAGGGCAAGAAGAATAGCAATAGCAACTCCAATGTGGGCGGTCTGATTGCTTGGTCCACCTCTCAGACTGGCAAGGTTGCTTATATCAGCAACTGTTACAACATCGCTCCTGTCGTTGCTACGGGTAACTACGTGGGCGGTCTTGCCGGTCAGATCAGCAACGCCTCGTCGCTCGTCATCGAAGACAGCTATAACACGGGCGATGTAGAGTCCGACGGTAACAATGTGTACATGTTGTGCGGCAGAATGCAGACTGCAGTCAACGGCACAGTAACGAACTGCTGGAACGGCGGTGCTGCAAGGGGTAAAGCCTCGTCTCTGCTGATAGTCAGTGGCGCTAATGTGACAAATAGCTATAATTTGATTGGTTCGCAGACAGGTGTGACTCAGGTAACCGATGCACAGCTGGCGAGCGGCGAAGTGACATATAAGTTGAACGGAAACAGTAGCGACGGCATTTGGCGTCAGACATTGGGAACAGACATGACTCCCAAGCTTACTGCAGACGGCGATAAGGTTTATCCGTTTGCAACGAGCGGAACGACTCCATATTTCGTTAACAATGAGTCGAGTCCCGTGGTGCCTGCCATGACGCTGACTGACATGGCCGACTATGACGCCGATGCGGACTTCACAGCCACGAGCCTGACTTACGACCGCACGTTGGAAGCAGGTGGCTACCACAGCCTGTGCCTGCCGTTTAAAGTAACCACAACGATGCTGGGCGAAGGCAGCAAGCTGTTTACTTTGAAGGGAAAAGACGAGAACTATGTTACGCTTGAAGAGACGCCAAGTGTGGCAGCTGGCGTTCCTTGCTTCGCATCTGTGACGAGCGACTTCAACTTTAATACCTTGAAATTGGAGAACGTGGAAATGAAGAGTGGTGTGACGAATGGCACGAACCTAAAGGGTACGTTCACCAACAATGCTGACCTCGGTGCAGGCTTCTACAAACTCGATCCCACTGGCACATACTTCGGCCTGACCACAGTCGGTGCTACAGCAACGGCCTTCCGCAGCTACATCCCAGCACCAGCCAGTGGCAGCGTGAAGACGCTGAACATCCTGCTCTCCGACGGCACGAGCCTCACCCCGACCCTCTCCGAGGAGAGGGAGGCCGTTATTTACGACCTCGCAGGTCGCCGTGTGACGAAAGCCACGAAGGGCTTGTATATTATTAATGGTAAGAAGGTGGTGAAATAAAGCCCCCTCCCCCAAGCCCCTCCCGAGGGAGGGGAGTAGTGACAAAAGAATAATTTGAAATTCTAAAAGATAATCCTAACGCCTAACATCTCACGCCCTCCCATGCGTTCAAGCGATTGGTGAGGACAAAGTCCGAAGACGGGAGACAGGGGTGGGGGCTTTGGTTTAAGTTTAAGTAATATGAAGAATCCATATATTAAGCCCGTGATGCTCCAGGTGGAGCTGGGCACAGAGCAGATGGTGGCAGAAAGCCAGGTTCGCATACAAAATTTAACAGGCGATGTAGAGAAACAGAACGACGTGAACACTTCGTATCGCACGAAGCAGAGGAATGTGTGGGATCAGCAGTGGTAAACACATCCTTCCCCGATACAGCCTCACCCCAAACCCCTCTCCGCGGAGAGGGGTTGTTTTTTATAAAGCCCCTTCCCCGTCCCTACAGCAAATCGTGTATTCATTCTGTTTCCTACAGCGAGCCATTGGTTTCCGCCACGTGTCATTCCGACGTTAGGAGGAATCTCACACTACATGTGTTTTGGGATTCTTCTTCCGCTTCGCTCCGTCAGAATGACATAACTGAGACATAAAAATTCCGCCTGCTCTTTCTTTTGGGAAGGGAGCAGGCGGAGGGGTGTGTATGAAGGGTTAAAAAAGAGTGCTTACTGTTTGTCTTCGAAAATTTTCTTGCGGAAGGCGTGGGGCGACGTGCCGGCGTATTGCTTGAAGTACTTGCCGAAGAAGCTCTGCGTGGGGAAGTTGTATTCCATCGCTATCTCCTTGACGCTCTTGCCGGAGTAGAGCAGTGTCTGCTTGATGCTGTTCATCGAAATGCTGATGATCCACTGTTGCGCGGTGCGGCCGGTGTGTTCTTTGATGACGCTGGAGAAGTAGCGCGGGTGGAGGCACTGCAGGCGGGCGTAGTAGGCCACTTCGCGTTCTTGCTTGAAGTGCTCCATGAGCGAGAGGATGAAGGCGTGCACGATGCGCTCCTTCTTGCTATGCTCGCCAAGTCCGCTGGTCTGTGTGGTGGCGTAGCAATAGCAGACCTCCTGTATGAGTGCCTCGCCCAGTGTGTTTATCTCTTTCTGGAGGAGTGGCAGTACCTCGCGCTTGTCGGTCGGCTCGTCGAGCAGTGCCTGACGGGTGTCGATGATGCTCATAAGCGTTTCCATGCGTCTCTGCTGCTCCTCGGTGACGTGGAAGTAAGGACGTTCGCTCAACATCAGTAGCAGTTTGATGTTGATGGATGCCTCGGGGAGCGAGAGGATGAAGTCGGTAGAGGTCTTGTAGGTGATGCCCTGCAGGTCGTCGCTGCGGCGGATGACGTAAACGTAAGCCGAAGGCACGTAAATGAAGATGTCGCCGCGTGAGATGTTCACAATCTGGTTGTTGACACTGATTTCTGCACTGCCATTCTGACAAAGGAAAAGGCCGCATGTATTTGCATACGATGCGAGGGAACCCGTGGCAAAACTGTCGAAAAGTTTTGCGATGGATATGTGTTCGAAGTTCTTGGGCTGTTTCATGCTGCAAAGGTATGTCTTTTTTGTCAAATATGACACGAGGAAACGGCTTAAAATACTTTATGGAGGAAAAAAAGGCACAAAAGGGACATAAATTCCAAACTCGGGTTCTTTGCTATATTAAGAAAAGAGAATAACTTTGCGCCGCAAAACAAAAATAGTATGATGCGTTATAGGATATTTTTTGTGCTCACGCTTGTCGTGTGCTTCGTGTCGTGTGGAAAAAAGCACGTGTCGCAACCGACGGAACTGCCCGTCGTAAGAATCGATACTGCGCGTAGTTTTGGAATTTCGTCGCAGCAACAGTTTCCGGGGCGTGTGGTGCCGGCTGCTGAGGTGAATGCCTCGTTCAAGGTGGCAGGCACGCTGAAGAGGGTGTATGTGCACGAAGGAAGTAGTGTTCGCGCCGGCCAGTTGCTGGCCGAACTGGACCCCACTGACTACGAAGTGCAGCTGCGAGCCACCGAAGCGGAGTATGCACAGGTGAAGGCTGAGGCTGGGCGAGTGATGGGCTTGTATGAGGAGAACGGCACGACGGCCAGCAACTACGACAAGGCGCGCTACGGGCTGCAGCAAATAGAGGCAAAGCTGCAGCATCACAAGAACCAATTGGCTTACACGCGTATCTATGCACCTTTCTCCGGCTCGGTGCAGAAGTGTTTCTTCGAGGGTGGCGAGACGGTGGCAGCCGGTATGCCCATTGTGTCGGTGCTGTCGGCCGGACGGCTGGAGGTGGAAGTGAGCCTTCCCGCCACATCGTATCTGCATCGCGACGAGTTCGCATCCTATTCCTGCACGCTGGATGTGCTGCCCGGCGAGTGTCTGAGGCTGGCTCCTGTGAGTTTCTTCCCCAAAGCCAACGCCAACCAGCTGTACACGATGCGCCTCAGTTTCGTGTCGGGTGCCGAGCGTGTGGCTCCCGGCATGTCGGCTTGGGTGACTATCGAGACGAAGAACAACGCCGACCAGCTGCGCATTCCTGCTACGGCACTCGTGGCAGACGGCGAGCAGAGCTTCGTGTTCTAGATCTCGCCTTCGGACAGCATCGTGCGCAAGATGGCAGTGACGGTGGAATCGCTTCACACAGACGGTACGGCCGTGGTGACGGGCTCGCTGCAAGAGGGCGACCTCGTGGTATCGACGGGTGTGCACCATCTGTCGGACGCTACGAAGGTGAAGATTCTGGCTCCGCAGTCGAAAACTAACGTGGGAGGTATGCTATGATGGACTTCGGAAAGTGGGCGTTCGCCAATAAGCGTCTGGTTTACTTCCTCGTGGCAGTGCTCCTGGCGGGCGGTGCCTTCTCGTGCTATCGCATGAGCAAACTCGAGGACCCCGAGATAAAACTGAAGATCGCCATGGTGGTGACGGTCTATCCGGGCGCGTCGGCACACCAGGTGGAGATGGAAGTGACGGATGTGCTGGAGAAACAAATCCGCACGATGGGCGACCTGGATAATGTGGAGAGCTACTCGTACAACGACCTCTCCATCATACAGGTGGAACTGCGTAGCACCATCAGCAACGACGAGGTGGAGCAGTGCTGGGACCGCCTGCGGCGGAAGGTCTATGATGCGCAGGCGAAGCTTCCGTCTGGTGCCCGCACTTCGGTGACGCGCGACGACTTCAGCGCCGTGTATGGCATGTTCTACGCTCTGACGGGCGACGGGCTGAACGAACGCGAGCTGAGTGCCTATGCCGAACTGATGAAACGCGAGGTCTCTGGGCTGGAAGGCGTGAACCGCGTGGAGATATACGGCGAACAGGACGAGTGCATTCATATACGACTCTTGCAGGACAAGATGTCGAGCCTCGGCGTGATGCCGGCCGAAGTGCTGTCGGTGCTGAACGGACAGAACAAGACGTCCTATGCCGGCTACTACGACAACGGCGACCAGCGCGTGCGCATCGCTGTGCGTGACAAGTTCCAGCAGGTGGACGACATACGTCGGATGCTCATACAGGGGCACGAGAAAGACCAGTTGCGCATTGAGGACATTGCAGAGGTGGAGAAGAGCACGGAAGCACCCGTACGAAATGCTCTCTCGTATGACGGCCAGCACGCCTTGGGCCTGCTGGTCTCGGCCTCGTCGGATGCCGATGTGGTGAAAGTGGGGCGGGCCGTGGACAAGAAGCTGGAGAATCTGCAGCACACACGTTTCCCCACAGGCGTAGAGTGCCACAAGGTGTTTTATCAGCCCGAACGCGTGCGGAATGCTTTGGGCACGTTCGTGGTAAACCTGCTGGAATCGGTGCTTATCGTCATTGTCGTGCTGATGTTCTTCATGGGCATACGCAGTGGTGTGATAATTGGCGTTTGTCTGGTGGTCATCGTCTTTGGCTCGTTCCTCCTGCTTGGTCACATGGACGGAACGATGCAGCGCGTCTCGCTCGGCTCGTTTATCCTGGCCATGGGAATGCTGGTGGATAACGCCATTGTGATTATCGACGGCGTGCTGGTGGACCTGAAGGCAGGCAAGCCGCGAATAGAGGCACTTACCGACATCGGACGGCGCACGGCGTTGCCCCTGCTGGGTGCTACGCTGATAGCCATCCTCTCGTTCCTGCCGATTTTCATGTCGCCCGACACGGCAGGCATCTACGTGCGCGACCTCTTTATAGTATTGGCCGTTTCGCTGCTGCTCAGCTGGATTCTGGCACTCACACACGTGCCGCTGATGGCCAATCGCTTGCTGGTGAGTGACAAGACACCGGAGAAAGAAGACAATGGCGAAGTGGCGCTCTACGACGGCCGCACATACCGAATCCTCCGCCGGCTGTTGTATTTCTGCCTCGGCCACCGCTGGCTGGTGACACTCTGCATGATGGGCCTGCTGGCTTTGGCATTCGTAGGATATCCGCACATGCGTCAGGGTTTCTTCCCCGACATGGTGTACAATCAGTGCTACATGGAATATAAGCTTCCCGAAGGTACGAACAGCACACGCGTGAAGCGCGACTTGGACAGCATACAAGCCTACCTGCGTACGCTTCCCGAAGTGAAACACATCACCATGTCGCTCGGCGGCACTCCCGGCCGCTACAATCTGGTGCGTACCGTGCCTACGCCGTCGCTCTCTTATGGCGAGCTGATTATTGATTTCGACTCGCCGAAGTCGCTCGACGCTCGGTTGGAGAGCATTCAGGAATATCTGACAGCCAACTATCCTGGTGCTTACGCCAAGATTAAGAAGTATAACCTGATGTTTAAGAAGTACCCGATAGAGGTGCAGTTCCAAGGACCTGACCCAGCCGTGCTGCATGCCTTGGCAGACAGCGCACGTGCTGTGATGCAGGCGAGCGGCAAGGTGTGTCTGATCACTACCGACTGGGAGCCTAAGATTCCCGTGCTTTCGGTGGATTATGACCAAGCCTCTGCTCGCGCCATCGGACTTAGCCGCAACGACCTGAGCCTCTCTTTGCTGGCTGCAGGCGGTGGCATTCCTATCGGCAACTTCTACGAGGGTATTTACTCCAACAACATTTACCTGAAGTGTGTGAACGAGAAAGGAGAGCCCGTGGAGAATCTGCAGGACTTGCAGGTGTTCTCTACCATGCCTTTCCTCATGGGGCTGGCGAGCGAGGAGAATCTGATTCGTCTGAAGAGTGGCACGCTGACACGCGAAGACTTGCTTTCCGAACTGATAGGCACCACACCGTTGCGTCACGTGAGTCGCGACATAAAAGTGGAGTGGGAGGACCCTGTGGTGCCACGCTATAATGGTCAGCGTATGCAGCGCGTGCAGTGTACACCCCTGGCCGGATTGGAGACGGAACGCACGCGGGCTGCCATCGCACGAGAGATAGAAAAAATAAAACTGCCTGCCGGCTACACGCTGCGTTGGCAGGGCGAGAAGGCTGCCAGCGACCGCAGCATGAAATACTTGTTTGCCAATTTCCCGCTGGCCATTATCCTGATTATTGCCATCCTCATCATGCTGTTTAAAGATTACCGCAAACCGGCCATTATCTTCTGTTGTATCCCCATGGTCTTCGTGGGAGTGGTGGCAACGATGCTGATGACGGGCAAGACGTTTACCTTCGTAGCCATCGTGGGAGCGCTGGGACTGATAGGTATGATAGTGAAGAATGGAATTGTGTTGATGGACGAGATTTCGTTCCAACTGGAGCATGGCGTGGAGCCCGTGACGGCGCTCATCGAGAGCAGCCAAAGTCGTCTCCGCCCTGTGATGATGGCTTCGATGACAACCGTGCTGGGCATGATTCCGCTGCTGAGCGATGCCATGTTCGGTAGCATGGCCGTAACTATCATGGGCGGATTGCTCTTTGGCACGCTGATAACGCTGATTTTTATTCCCGTTCTCTACGCGTTGTTCTTTGGAATTAAAAAAGATTAAATGAAAGACTCAATGTATAAAGTACAAGGTATAAGCATAAGGGATGTGGCGCCGTTTGTCGTGTGCTTGCTGCTGGTCCTGCTGAAGGGGAGCGTGGCAGAAGTGTGGGCGCAGGAGACGCTTTCCATCGGTCAGTGCCGTGAGTTGGCGCTCCGGAACAACAAGGAGAAACAATCGGCTGCACTTTCTACGCAGGCGGCCAGATTTACGATGAAATCCACGCGTGCTATGTTCTTCCCCAATCTTTCGCTCGTGGGTCTGGGCGTCTATGACTCGGGCGATGGCAGCCAAAGCATTCAAGGTGGTATGCTGCCCGTGGGAAGTGTGGCAACGGGCAGCTTTGTGCCAGCTGCCGGCAACGTGGCATATTTCCCCGGCCTCGAGTTGGACTATAAGGTGGGTGGCATCTATTCGGGCGGACTGATGCTGAAGCAGCCGCTTTATATGGGCGGAAAGATACGTGCCGGCTATCAGATGTCTCGCCTTGCCGTGTCGCTCTACGAGCAGGGCGAGCGCATGACGGAGGCGCAGGTGCTTCAGCGTGCCGACGAGGCGTATGCCAAGGTGGTTCACGCGCAGGAACTTCTGCTCGTGGCTGACAAATATCACGCATTGCTCGAGGAACTGGATAAAAACGTGGAGAGTGCTGTGCGCCACGGCCTCCGCATGGAGAACGACCGCCTGAAGGTGCAGGTAAAACTCAGCGAGGTGGAGTTGCAACAGCGTCGTGCGCAGAACGGAATACGGCTGGCCACGATGAATCTCTGCCACGTTATCGGGCTTCCCTTGAACACGGAGGTGAAAGTCTCGTCGGAGTATCCGTCGGTCGATGAGGCCCTGACGCTGCAGACGGGCGACGTGTCGGCACGCCCCGAGTTTGCAATGCTCGACTATCAGACGCAGATTGCAAACCAGCAGGTGAAGGCGGTGCGCAGCGAAATGCTGCCCCAGTTGGCCCTGCTTGCAAAATACGGCTATACGCATGGCATAGAGTTCAATAATCGCACGCTTTTGGACGGTTGGAACTTTGCCGGCGGAGTAACGTTGAGCATTCCGCTTTACCACTTCGGCGAATATACGAACAAACTGAAGGCGGCAAAGACGAAACTGCAGCAGTCGCAGACGGATATGGCGAACAAAAAGGAACTGATGTTGCTGGAGTTGGCCAAGGCGGCAAACGGCGTGGACGAATCGCGACTCGAGGTTTCACTCGCGGAGAAGACGCGGCAGCAAGCCGAAGAAAGCATGAAACTGAGCGGCAAGCAGTACGAGGCCGGCGTGGAGCCGCTGAGCGACTATCTGGAGGCGCAGGCGCTGTGGCAGAAAGCGTGCGAGGCTGAAGTCGGTGCACACTTCCAACTGTATCTTTCGTCCGTCGAGTATTTGCGGGCTGCAGGAAGATAAAAAAAGCTACGTGTCGCAAGACGAAATGCGACACGTAGTTTTAGTTCGAGCGACGTGTAGATATTTAAAAACTACACGTCACTTTTTTGTTTCCACGCTGTCGCTCTTCGCCTCCACCCGTGTCACCTCCACCGGCGTGTGGCCAGCCCGTATGAAATCGAGCTGTGTGGCTGCTGCCCGGCTCAGGTCGATGATGAAACGCTTCGCGAATGGTCCGCGGTCTGTAACCTTCACAATCACTTCTTTGTCGTTTCGCAGGCTGCGAACCTTGAGCAGTGTGCCAAAAGGCAACCTGCGGTGTGCGCAAGTCATGCTGTCCTTGCGATAGACGCCACCGCCAGCCATTCGTCTTCCCTCGAAACGATCTGAATAATACGATGCACGCCCGCGGATGGTGTCTTGTGCAAAAGCACCTGTTGCCACCAGCAGCATCACGGCCGTCAGTATGAAAAATTTCTTCATTAAAACGTGTTTCGGGAGGTGATACCAGCTGGTTTCGCTCCCTTTTTCGCCGCAAGTTTAGTGCTTTTGCCTCACATACGCAAGAAATCAAACGTTTTTTTGGACTTGTTAAGATTTTATAAATAAGAAAACATTCCTTCGATGATGGCTTACGGCATGGTAAATCTCTAAACCGACACCAATAACTCGACAATTCGAAAGAAAAGCATGTTTCCTTTTGCATTTCACGCGTTTTTTCGTACCTTTGCCGCAAAATATCGCAAAAGTATGATTCGTAAAGTCCGACATATTCTTTTATTCTTGTGTGCTGCAGGGCTAATGGCTTCCTGCGTTTCCAACAAGAAAATGATTTATCTGCAAGGTGCCAAAGACACGTACGCCGTGCCGCAGGAGATTCAGCAAGCCTTTGAAATGACCGTGCAACCAGACGATCAGTTGGCCATTTCTGTGTCCAGCAAACGCCCGGAACTGATACAACCATTCAACAATAATACGCTGATTGGCAGTGGCGCTAATTCTATGTCGGGCACAAATACGGCCAACACCACGTCGGGCGTTTCATACTTCCAGGTGGACAAACAGGGCAACATCGAGTTCCCGATTTTTGGCACGCTGCATGTGGGAGGTCTTACCACGCGCCAGGTGTCAAACCTCGTGCAGAAAAGATTAATCGACGAGAACTACATCAAGGACGCCGTGGTGAATACCAAGGTGATGAGCTTCAAAGTGACGGTTCTAGGCGATGTGAGGAATCCTGGCATGCAGACTTATCAGGGCGAACGCCTGACACTTCTGGAGGCTTTGGGTAAGGCCGGCGACCTGACAAACACGGCATTGCGCGAAAATGTGCTTGTCATGCGCGAAGAGAACGGCCAGCGTACGGCATACGAAGTGGACTTGCGCAGCCATGAATCTGTGTTTGGCTCACCTGCCTACTATCTCCAGCAAAATGACGTGGTTTATGTGCAGTCAAACAAGAGCCAGCGAGTGAAAGGAAGTACGGGTTACACGTGGATTTCCGTGGGTAGCACCTTGGTTGGCGTAGCCGTTTCGGTCATCTCGCTGATTATCGCAATAAAAAGAAGTTAAGTTACACGAATGGAAACAAACCTCAATATGCCCGGCTCTCAGGCGTTGCAGAATGCGGAATCTCAGGAGGGAGAAGCATTTTCGCTGCGTGACATCTTGGATATCTTTCTCAATCACTGGAAGTGGTTCCTCTTCTCGGCAATAGTTTGCCTTGCGCTGTCGCAATTGTATCTGGCCACCAAGTCGCGAATCTACCAGCGGCAGGCTGTAATCCTCGTTAAGGAAGATGCAAGCACCGGCGGCCGGAAGCAGCCTATCAACACGGATGCTCTGATGCAACTGAATGGCGTGATGGGAAACACGAGTGTGAAGAACGAACTCTACATCCTACGTTCTTACCAGCTGATGCAGGAAGTGGTGAAAGACCTGCAGCTCGACATTCAATACACCTGCAAGCAGGGACTTCGCACCGTCTCGCTTTACAAGGAACGGCCTTTCACCGTAACGTTCCACGAGGAGATAAAATACGCCACGCAGTTCAAACTCACCATCAGTAACGCTCGCGAGGGCGTTATCTCGGATGTCCGCTATGGTAAGAAGTTTGAGGAAGTGGAATTCACCAAGACGATTCCTTTCGGACAGACGGTGGCAACTCCGTTCGGTAACATCACAATCGAGACAAACGCCAAGACGCTGGAACTCTTCGAAGGCAAGACCATCACCGTGACGCGGCAGACATTGGAGACGGCGGCCATCGTAACGTGCAATAAGATTGAAACTTCCGAGATGGACAAGATGAGCACGCTTGTCATCATCACGTGCCAGGACACAAACATACAGCGGGCAGACGATATTCTCAACTCCATCTTGGAAGCTTACAAGCGCAGTATTGTGAAAAGTAAGAACCAGATGGCGCAAACCACGGCTGAATTCATCGACGAACGCATTAAGATAATCAGCGTGGAACTGGGCGAAGTGGAAGGTGAGTTGGCTGACTACAAACAAAAGCACGGGGTGGTGGATGCTAAATCGAGCGCCAGCGACTTCCTCAACCAAACGTCGATTGCACACCAGCGCACGATACAAGCAGAGAGCCAATACGCAATGCTGCAGTATTTGGTGGATTATATCATGCAAAACAGCGAGGGAAATACCCTGATTCCAACTATGGGAGGCATTGCTGATCCAGGTATTATGAACCAGATCAACCTGTACAATCAGCTCATGCTCAAGCGGAATGCGATAGCCGAGAACGCGGGAGACGACAGCCCGTCCATTGTGGATATGGAAAGTGACCTGCGGCAGATGCGCACCGCCATCGTGGCATCGCTGAAAGGATACTCGTCGAGCCTAAAACTGCAGGTCGACAAGGCACGGCAGGAGGAGCGCGGACTGACTGGCACACTTGCTTCCTTGCCTCAGAAGGAGAAGGACATGATAGACATCAGCCGTCAGCAGGCAATCAAAGAGACGCTCTTCACATTCTTGCTTAACAAACGCGAGGAAACTGCACTTCAGTTGGCTATCACCGAAGCTAACATTAGCATTGTGGAGCATCCCTTTGGCAGCAGCGCGCCTGTGGCACCGAATAAAAAGATGTTCATGTTGGTGGGTTTAATGCTCGGACTTGGACTTCCCTTCGCGTTCTTCTACATAATGAATATGCTAAACATGGGCGTTCGCGGGCGAAAGGATGTGGAAACATACACCACAATTCCCGTTTTGGGTGAGATACCTCGCCGCAAGGACGGCTTCGACGATTCGGATATCGTGGTGGACGAAAACGGCGACGATGTGCTGGGCGAGGCGTTCCGCATGCTACGTTTCAGCATGGGCTTCATAAATCGGGAAGCACGCGTCATCATGTTTACCAGCACCATGCCGGGCGAAGGAAAAACATTCATCAGCCGGAATTTCTCGGCCACACTTTCGCTGGCGGGAAAGAAAGTAATTCTCATTGACGCGGATATCCGTAAACGAACTCAAAGCAAACTTTATTCGTCGGGACGTCGGGACGGACTGACTTCCTACCTTAGTGGTGCAACTTCCGACCTGCAGAGTCTGATTGTTCGCGGGGACAAAGATTACGATTTGGACTTCCTGCCTGCTGGTATTATGCCTCCCAACCCGGCAGAGTTGCTGATGAGTAAAAAACTTGACGAGTTGATAGAGGAACTGAAGAAGGCTTACGATTATATTGTCATAGATAATGTCCCGGCTCAGGCCGTGGCAGATGCCGGCATCGTGAACCGCGTAGCCGACCTTACCATCTATGTTATCCGTGAAGGCAAGGTTGACCGTCGTTTCCTTCCCGAGTTGGAACGTCTGCATCAGGAGCAGCGATTCAAGAATCTGTGCATCATTATCAACGATGCGCACTTGGAGAAGAAGAAATATGGCTACGGCTATGGTTATGGCTACGGTGCCAAGGAGGAGAAGTCCGGCCGAGGCCTCTCGCGCTTCTTTCGCAAGTAAAATTCTGGCTCGTACGAAGTGACGGCTTACGTGTCGATTAGGCGACGCATCCATAACGAAATTTGACATCTGAAGCTGCATTTATCCTTCCTTCATCCCCAAATGTAGGAAAAAGAAGGGCAAATGTAGCTTTTTTTGTGCAATAACTTGTCTTGTACGCAAAAGTTTTGTATCTTTGGCATACAGAAATGTGCCCACCATGCTTCGCGAAGCAGAAAGGGACGCCAATGCTGCGATTGCGTAGCGCCGGACTCCGGTGTTGCACCCACGCATGAACGGTTGGCAACAAGAGAAAATCATCAACTTTACTGCAGGAGGGTGCCCGGCAGACCTTAAAAAAAACTTATACTACAAATGAAAAAAGTTTTCTTGGTTATCGTAGCCATGTTTATGGCCGTGGCTGCAAGCGCTCAGAAGGGTGAAATGTCCGTGGGCGGCAATCTGAATTTCGGAATTGACGACGACTACAACAATTTTGGTATCGGTCCCAAATTCCAGTACAGCTTTGCAGAAAAGTGGCGTGGTGAGGCTTCTTTCAACTACTTCCTCAAGAAAGACTATGTCAGCCAGTGGGAACTGAATCTCAACGTTCACTACATCGTGCCCATTGCCAGCACGAAATTCAATTTCTACCCTCTGGCAGGTCTGACGGTGTGGAACAATCATGTTAGCGTGGCTGGTTTCAGCGACAACGACACGAACATTGGTTTCAATCTGGGTGGCGGCTTTGAGTATTACATCACAGACAACTTCAAAGCAAACATCGAAGGAAAATATCAGTGGACCGATCCGAACGCTCGTGGCGTCATTTCCATCGGTGCTGCATATGTTTTCTAAGCAAACCGACTGAGGTATAACAAATGGTGCGAGGTGCTTTCTCAGAAAGTACCTCGCACTCTTTTTCACGCCACGTGTAGTGTCGCTTCACGCCACACGTAGTTTTGCTTCACGCGACGTGTAGTTTTTCGTCATGCCACGCGTCGCATTTTTCCTGTCCCCGTGTCGCAGTTTCAGCGGGGAATTTCGATGACTTCCAAATCACGGAAGGCACCGTCATCGGCCGTGAATCGTACGAGCGTTCGCACCTGATGCCACCCTTGCAGCCCGGCGGCGCCTGGGTTGATGTGCAGCAGGCCGAGTTGCTTGTCGAACTCCACCTTCAGGATATGACTGTGCCCGCTGATGAAAAGTTTGGGTGGGCGAGCGAAGAGCAACGGGCGGATGTGCGGCTCGTAGCGGCCCGGATAACCACCGATGTGTGTCATCAGCACGTCGGCGCCCTCACACGTCCAGCGTAGCCGCTCCTTGTAGAGTCGACGGAGGTCGCCGCCGTCGCAGTTGCCACATACGGCACGGAAGGTGCGGAATGCACTCAGCCGCTCAGCAACCTCCGTGGAGCCGATGTCCCCGGCGTGCCAAATCTCGTCGCACTCCTCGAAATACGTCAGGTAGCGGTCGTCCCAGTAGGAATGCGTGTCACTCAGAAGTCCGATGCGTTTCATTTCTTTTTTACTTTATGTATCAGCCAGCAAAGCATCCCTATGGAGGTGAAGAAACTCATGGTGTCCGAGATGGGCATGGTGGCCCACACGCCGTCCAGCCCCCACATTGGCGGCAAAACCACGAGCAGCGGGATGAGAAACAGCAGTTGGCGCGTCAGACTCTGGAAAATGCTCTTCCCGGCGTGGCCTATGCTTTGGAAGAAATGTCCTATCACCATCTGTGCTCCTACGAGTGGCATGGCAGCCACGATGATGCGATATCCGCGAACTGCGATGTGGGTGAGTTCGGGGCCTGTG
Organism: uncultured Bacteroidales bacterium; assembly: GCA_902787575.1. Taxonomy (GTDB): domain Bacteria; phylum Bacteroidota; class Bacteroidia; order Bacteroidales; family Bacteroidaceae; genus Physcousia. Next base: position 16,436 of record CADAGX010000025.1, read on the forward strand.
CCGAAAGCGTGGATGACGGCCTCAGGGAAAATTTCTCCGATGAGCGTGCATACCACAGTTACCAGCGTGGCAGCGCAGATGGTGAGTCGCAGGACGCGCCAGACGCGGTCGTCCTGCCGGGCTCCCCAGTTGTATCCCACGATGGGTTGCATGCCTTGGTTCAGTCCCATCACTATCATGATGAAAATAAACACCACGCGGTTGGCAATTCCAAACGCGCCAATAGCCATGTCGCCTCCGTATTCTTTCAGTCGATTGTTGATAATGAGCACGACAAGGCACGCACACGTATTCATCAGGAATGGGCTGAGACCAATGACGAGTGCCTGCCGTACGATGTCGGCCCGCAGGCGGTAGATGCCACGCCGCAGGTGGAGCAACTCTGTCTTGCGGCTGAAAAGCCGCAGCTGTACGGCCAGCGACATCGCTTGCGACAGGATGGTGGCAAACGCGGCACCAGCCACACCCCATCGGAAAACAAAGATGAAAAGCGGGTCAAGCAGCGTATTGACGGCGATGGTCAGAAAGGTGCAGTTCATGGCCGCCTGCGGATGGCCCGCGCTTCGCAGTACGGCGTTCAGTCCGAAATAACTGTGGCTTACGACGTTGCCAAGTAGGATTATGCGCATGTAATCTCGCGCGTAGGGCAGCGTGGCTTCGCTGGCGCCGAAGACGCGCAGAATGTCGTCGAGAAACGGCCAACACACCGCTGTCAGCAGCACGCCTATGATAAGATTCAGCGTGATGGTGTTACCCAGCGTCACTTGTGCCGTTTCATATTTCTTCTGGCCCAGACGAACACTGATGACCGTGCTGGCTCCCACTCCCACCATGGCGCCGAAGGCCGCCGACAGGTTCATAAACGGGCTGGCTACGGCCATGCCGCTGATTGCGACGTCGCCCACGCCTCGTCCCACGAAGATGCTGTCCACAATGTTGTAGGCCGAAGTAGCCACCATGGCTGTGATGGCCGGAGCTGCGTACTGCCAAAGGAGCCGTCCGATGCGCTCGGTGCCCAGTTCTGTAGGCACGTATTGTCTTGTGTTACCCATAATCCGGCTGCAAAGGTAGTGCAAACGAGTGGAAAGTGAAAGAAAAACACTTTTTTTCTTTGCTTTCCCGAGTGCAGCCCACTTTCGGCCGCAAGCCAAAGGTAGTGCAAACGAGCGGAAAGTGAAAGAAAAACCACTTTTTTCTTTGCTCGTGTTGTACGTAATTGACCGCTGCAGGAAAAACCATCGGCCGTCGCGACAAAAAATATGAGCCTGCGGGCTACGATTTCTGAATTTATCTGTATCTTTGTGAGCAAGAAGCATATAAATTGCGATTATGAGAAAGTCTTTTTTGTGGATTGCCGTGCTGGCCATGTCGCTCGTTGCGTCACAGCCCTGTCAGGCCAAGCGCGTACGGACAGTGCGCCTCAGTACCTACAATATCCAGCACGGCGCAGGGATGGACGAGCAGATAGACTACGTGCGGCAGGCCGAAATTATCCGGAAGGCGAAAGCCGAGGTGGCTGCCATACAGGAAGTGGACAGCATGACGCGTCGCAACGGCGGTCGCTATGCGTTGGACGAGATGCGCCGAAAGGCTAAACTTCCGTATGCCACATTTGCGCCGGCCATTGACTTTCAGGGCGGTAAGTATGGCGTCGGCTTGCTGAGCCGGAAACGCCCGCTGTCTGTGAAGCGAATACCCTTGCCCGGTCGCGAAGAACCGCGCATGCTGCTGGTTGCCGAGTTTCGGAATTACGTGGTGGCTTGCACCCATCTGAGTCTGACAGCCGAAGACCGCATGAACAGCGTGCCCATCATCGTTGCCGAAGCCTCGAAATGGCAGAAACCATTCTTCGTGATGGGCGACCTGAATGCAGAGCCCGACTCTCCTTTCGTGCGCGAGATGCAGAACCACTTCCTGTTCCTGAACCCTCCGCACGAAAAGACATTCCCGTCTCGTGAGCCACGTATCTGCATAGATTACGTGGCACTCTTCCGCTCTGCGACGGCCACCGTTTCCTCCTGTCGTACGTGGGTTGGCGAGGAAGAGTTCTCGGACCACTGCCCATTGCACGCTCGCGTGAGCCTGCGATACGAGTAGTGGGGAAGCGCGAATCCCGAAAAGTTGCCAATAAGTTTAAACCTTAGCATATGATGAAACGGATTTTGTTGCTTTGTCTTTCGCTTGCCTGCGTGGGCCTGCAAGCCAAAACGCGCAAGGCAGTTTTTGTCATTATCGACGGCGTTCCGGCCGATCGCATCGAACAGTTGCGCCCGCCCACGCTGATGAGTATTGCCAAAGCCGGGCATTACAGCCGTGCCTATTGTGGCGGAGATGTGGGGTGCTACAACGAGACGCGAACGATTTCTGCCGTCGGTTACACTAATATCCTGACGGGAACTTGGTTCAACAAACACAATGTGAAGGGCAATAGCAACATTGAGGAGAATTATTCTTATCCCACCGTCTTTCGTATTGCGAAAGACCAGCCTCGTTCTGTCAGTACGGCGCTTTTCTCCAGTTGGACGGACAATCGCACCATTCTGCTGGGCGAGGGGCGCGAAGAGACACGCTGTCTGAAGATAGATTATGTGTGCGACGGCTATGACAACGACACGTTGGCGTATCCTCACGTGCCGGGCGACTTGCATCTGCGCGACATAGATGGGCGCGTATGCGATGAGGCTGCCAAATGCATTGCCGCCAATGCGCCAGACCTCAGCTGGATTTATCTTTGGTACACGGACGACGCGTACCATCAGTACGGCTACGGAAAGTTTACCGACGAGGCAGTGCTGAACGCCGATCGCCAGTTGGCACCCGTATGGGACGCCATACAGAAGCGGCAGAAGGAGACAGACGAGGAGTGGCTTGTCATCGTCACCACCGACCACGGGCGAGACGTATGGGGACGCAGTCATGGACGGCAGAGCCAAAGCGAGAGAACCGTGTGGATGATATGCAACCAGAAGAAACTCAACCGCCAGTTCTTCCGTCCCACGCTGTCGCACGTAGACATCGCACCCACCATTTGCCGTTGGATGGGCTTCGAGCGAATGGAAGAGATACAGACAGAAATGGACGGGATTCCCTTCGTAGGCAAGACGGATATCTATGGTTTGCGCGCAGAACCGTATGACCGCGAGGTAACCCTGCGGTGGCAACACGAGGGACCGAATGCAACCGCTCAGATTTTTGTTGCCACAACAAACGATTTTGCTCGTGGGAAGAGTGACAAGTGGACGAAGGCGGGCGAGACTGACGCCAAGAAAAAAGAATTCCGGTTGAACTTAGACGACTACGGACGCTCGGATTTCTATAAGTTTCTGGTCTGCACGCCCAGCACTACGCTCAATTGCTGGCTGAAGAAGTAGCGAAAGTAACGTTCCCAAAAGCATCATTCCCAAGTTCCTCAAGCCGATGAAAAGGATTCTTCTCTGCACATTGCTGGCCTTCGGCGCACAAATGGCAGTGGCTCAGCAGCCCGACACGCTGCGACAGGTTACCGTGGCCGGGCAGCGTCGTCAGGTCGTTTACCGCATGGACCGCAAGAAGATAGATGCCCAGCAGATTCTCAGCGCCAGCGGCGGAACGGCGGCCGATGTACTGGCCACAATACCGTCGGTGCAGGTGGATGCCGACGGGGAGATAGCTTTCCGTGGCAGCAAGGAGTTTCTGGTTTACATAGATGGCAAGCCGAGTCCGCTTACAGGAACGGCCGCACTGCGCCAGATTCCGGCTGCCGTCATCCAACACATCGAGTTGCTTACTACGCCCGGTGCGCGGTATCGGGCAGAGGGCGATGTGGGAATCATCAATATCACTACGCAGAAAGGCAAAACAGAAGGGCTCAGCGGAATGCTCACAGCCAGCGGCACAACTTTGGGCGGATGGAGTGGCAACGGACGCATGGACTGGCAACACGGACGAAATCGTGTTTGGGCCAATATGCAGGCAAACCGCTATCGAGGCGTGAGCGATTTCCGACAGGAGAAGACAACACTGGTGGATAACTACCTTACGACGAGCCGCTCCGACGGGCAGCGTTTCCGCACGGAGCGGGCATACATCGGAACACTCGGCTGGCAGTATGCGGTCGAAGACCGTCACCTGCTGAGTGTCGACCTGCAAAGCGGACAGACGAAGAACCGTCGTGGCGGAGATATGGACTACGACGAAGACCGGCTCCTCACGACAGACGGAACGCGCCAAATGAAATCCTTCGACAGCCATGACCGTTATATGCTCGAGAAAGAGCTCGTGCAACTCTCTGCCAGCTATCTGTGGCGTATCAACGAGCGTGGCGACCAGATTTCCGTGCAGAGTCGCAATCGATACGACTGGCACTCGCTCGAATACACTGAGAGCAATATGTTTCTGCCTGCGGGTGGCCGCGCGGAAGGTACGCGTGGTTATGAGGAAGAGCACCATTGGGACTGCGACGAACAACTCGACTACAAACTGCAGTATCGGCCCATGGGTACACTGGAGGCAGGCTACCAGTACGTTACGTACAGCGAGATAGGTGGCTATAACATCAACTACTGGATACCGGCAGCGCAGGAATTTCAGTGGCAGGACGACCTGCACGCGCCTTTCGACTATCACCGCCAGACGCATTCACTTTACGCCGTGGTTACGGACCATTTCGGTAAACTTGATGCCGATGCCGGCTTGCGTATGGACCGTGTTCGCGACGAGATGACAATTGCTGTGGCTGGTGCCGACCGCGACCGTCGTCGCGTGGAGCTTTATCCTTCGGCTCACGTCGCATACAATTCAGCACGCGGTACTTTCGGCCTTGGGTATGCACGTCGCACAAACCGTCCTGGAATCTGGAAGATGGAGCCGTACATCACGTATGAGGATTATTACACAAAGAAGATTGGCAATCCCGACATCAACCCCGAGTACATCCACTCGCTGGAGGCCAATTATCACAAGGCTTTTGCGGGCGGCCACTCGCTTCATCTGACGGCTTATCAGCGCTGGCGTACAGGTGTAGTGGACGAGATACGTGTGGCATACGAGCCAGGCATCACGCTGGACTCCATTATCAACGCCGGAAACCAGATAGACCGAGGCGCAGAGCTCAGCCTTGTGCTGAAGCCTCTGAAGAAGTGGACGACGACGCTGAATGGTGACGTTCACAACTATCGTTTCTCGAGTCGCTACGCAGGTTGCACCAGTGCGCACGGAGTGAGCTACGCTTTGAGCTGCATCAATCAGATATCGGCGTCGCCAACCACAAAATTGCAGTTCGACGGGCATGTGGTTGGCCCTCATCGGCTGACGCAGGGGCGCGAGAAAGCTTACTGCTATTTCGATTTTGCGGCGCGGCAGCAGCTAATGCGTGGACGCTTGGCGGTGGCTCTGGTGGCGCACGACGTGTTGGGCACAGCCCGTTACCACAACTGGCGCACCACACCCACTCTGCAGTCCGAGACGCACGTAAGGCCCAAATATCCAAACCTGACACTCACGCTGTCTTACTTCTTCAATACTTCGGGCAAGGAACAGCAGGCCGGTGCCGTGAGCAAGGGTGCAGTCTTTGAAGGCAAAGACTTCTGAGAATTGAAAAGAAGAAAGATATTATGAAGATGATGGATTTGTTACATTTCACCGAGCATTCCCGCCACGTATTTGCGCAGAAGTGGCATCTGTGCCTCTGCCTACTATTTTTCACGCTTGGCACTCCCTCTGCTATGGCTGAGACCGAGAAGCCCGACTATACAAAATGGAGCATCCACGATGGGAAATTCTATTTCGATGGCAAGTGGGTGTTCCTAAAGGTTGCCAAGCCGCTTATCAATTATGCCGACGCCAATAGCGTGAACGCCCTCATTGATAAACTTGACCTCCTGAAGGAAAAGCATTACAATGCCATAGAGATGAATTGCTACTGGCATCACTTCGACAAGAACGGCGACGGCATTATTGACGTATCGCTGACACCGCTGAAGAATATTATCAATGCGGTTTACAACCGGGGCATGTATCCGTGTCTGAGCGTGGAAACCTATGCGGTGGGCGGCGGCAACATCCCCGACGGCTTTTGGTTGCGCAACAAGGATGCGTACGCCATTGACTCGAACGGCAATCAAGTAAACGACACCGAGTACGGTTTCGGCACTCGCGTGGTGTCTATTTTTCACGCGGGTTATCGCAATACGGTGCATCGCTATATTAGCAACTTGGCACGCGCTGTCGATACGAAGAAGATACTCTATTTCGAGACCACCGTAGAGCCCCAGTATATGGGTAATACGGCCATTTGCTACAGTGAGAATGCACGCGCGGAATATAACAAGTGGCGCGAGGAAAATGGCATCACAGATGCAGCATCGGCTATGCCCGAAACGTTTCCCATGCCACAGAGTTTTGTCAAGAACGAGATTTGGAACAAGTTTCGGGCGCAGTTCTTGGCCCGATGGGTGAACGAGGATGCCGAGGCTTTTCGTTCCGTAGCAGGAGAGAATGCCCGTGTGGCCGTAGACTATCTCGATGCCAGCGAGTCGGTTCAGTACTTGCGCGACGGAAACCCGATAGAATTCCTGCGTTCCCTCACTTGCGCCAACATTATTCAGATTAACTGGACTTGGAACTTGGAAACAAAATCGCTCAACCACAAGGCCTACGACCGCGTATGGCAGGTCAAGAACGAGACGGGGCGTGACTGGGTGGTGGCCGAACATATGACATTCAACGGCAACGACTTCACCCGCTTGACCGACGAGCAGCGACGCCTCATTCTGGAGAATACCTTGCAGCGAGGTACGCGCTTCGGTTGGGAGTTCACCAATGTGAACAACAGCACGTCAGACGAATTCTCGCTCTATTACGATGACTTCTCTCCAAAACCCACCATTGCCACGGTGGACAACGATTGGGAACACTGGGTGGAGCGCATTGCTTATTGGGAGAAACAGCTCTGTCCGGTGGAAACCATGAGAGTCGAGCAGATAGCCAGCCCGTCTGTGTACACCATCCACGGGACAACTGTTCCAAACAGTGCGTTGCCGCCAAGCCTCTACATCATTAATGGACGAAAAACGCTGGTCACCCGCTAATTGATGTGAGAGTCTTTATTCAGGGCATACAGCGAAGCGGAAATAAAAATGAGAGAGAGCGGTTGCAGGAATTCCGCTCTCTCTCATTTTACATCTATTATATATAGGTATATTAGAGCGCAAGCTCTATTACCTTATCTACAGCAGCGCGTAGCCCGTCGGGATTCTTGCCTCCGGCAGTGGCGAAGTGTGGCTGGCCACCTCCGCCGCCTTGAATCAGTTTGCCGGCTTCGCGTACCAACAGCCCTGCATTCTTACCTTCGGAAACAAGGTCGTCTGAGAAGGAGACGGTGAGGGAGGGCTTACCTTCGGCCGCGCCCCCAATAACCACCAGCAGTCGCTCCGTAAACTGGGCACGCAGTTGGAAGGCCATGTCCTTGGCCGACTGGGCATCGATGGGCAGTACACCGCTGATTACCTTAACTCCTCCAATGGTGCGGGCCTGTTCTACCAGCGCCTTTTTCAGACTCTGTGCCTGTTGAGCCTTAAACTCGTCTACTTGATGCTTCAGCTCTGCATTTTCGTTGATGGCCTTCTGGATAGTGGACATCAGGTCAGGCGCATTGTTGAAGAGTCCTTTCAGGTTAAGCATGAGGTCTTGCATGTGGTCGAGCATATCTTCCACCTTGCGGCCGGTGATGGCTTCGATACGTCGCACTCCAGCGGCTATGCTGCTCTCGCTGACAATACGTACCATGCCCAGACGGCCGGTGGAACTGGCGTGGCATCCGCCGCAGAACTCTACGCTTTGACCAAACTGCACTACGCGGACACGGTCGCCGTACTTCTCGCCGAAGAGAGCAATGGCTCCCAGCTTGCGGGCCTCCTCGATGGGCAGGTCGCGATACTCTTGCAGGGGCAGGTTCTGGCGTATCTTTTCGTTTACCAAATGCTCTACCTCGCGGATTTGCTCGGGCGTAACTTTCTCGAAATGTGAAAAGTCGAAGCGCAGACCCTCGGCCGACACAAGCGAGCCTTTCTGCTCCACATGACTACCCAGCACTTGGCGCAGGGCCTCGTCGAGCAAGTGCGTGCAGGTGTGATTGGCCTCGATGGCTCGCCGCCGCTCTACGTCTACGCAGGCCATAAACTCGGCTTCGGGTGCAGCTGGTATGCGGTCTACTATGTGTATGGCCACACCGTTTTCCTTCTTGGTGTCAAGGACGCGGATGGTCTCGGCCTCGTTGATGAGTTCGCCTTGGTCGCCAACCTCACCACCCATTTCGCCGTAGAAGGGCGTCTCGGACAGAATGACTTCGAAGACGACACCTTTCTTTTGCTTCACCTCGCGGTACTTAAGTATGTGGCAGGTGTATTCAGTGTAGTCGTAGCCCACGAAACGGCTCTCGCCATCGGCAAGCACGTGCCAGTCGCCCAACTCCACCTGTGCTGCTCCGCGGGCGCGAGCTTTCTGCTTCTCCATCTCGGTCTGGAATCCAGCTTCGTCCACCGAGAGGCCGTTTTCGCGACAGATGAGTTGCGTGAGGTCGAGTGGGAATCCAAACGTGTCGAAGAGCGTGAAGGCATCTTCGCCCGAGATTTCGGACTTTCCGGCGGCTTTGGCCTCGTCCATCACTCCACCCAAGCGTCGGATGCCAGTCTCGAGGGTGCGCAAGAAGCTGTCTTCCTCCTCTTTCATCACCTTCATGATAAGCTCCTGCTGAGCGGCAATCTCGGGGAAGGCTGTCCCCATCTCGCGCACAAGTGTAGGCACGAGTTCGTAGATGAAGGCTTGCTTCTGGCCGAGGAACGTATAGCCGTAGCGTACGGCACGGCGCAGGATGCGACGAATGACATAACCAGCCTTGGCGTTGCTGGGTAACTGGCCGTCTGCGATGCTGAAAGCAATGGCTCGCAGGTGGTCCACTACCACTCGCATGGCGGTGTCGGTCTGCTCGCTGTCTCCGTAACGCACACCTGCCTTCTGGCCAAGTGCTTGGATGAGGGGCTGGAAGACATCTGTGTCGTAGTTGCTAGTCTTGCCCTGCATGGTGCGCACCAGACGCTCGAATCCCATGCCCGTGTCTATCACTTTAGCTGGCAGCGGCTCGAGCGAGTGGTCGGCCTTGCGGTTGTACTGCATAAAGACGAGGTTCCATATCTCGATGACCTGCGGATGGTCTTTGTTCACGAGTTGAGCGCCTGGTATAGCGGCCTTCTCGGCCTCGGAGCGGCTGTCGATATGAATCTCGGAGCAGGGACCGCAGGGTCCTGTGTCGCCCATTTCCCAGAAGTTGTCGTGCTTGTTGCCATTGATGATGTGGTCCTTGGGTAGGAATTGTTCCCAGATAGCAGCGGCCTCGTCGTCTCGCTGTAGGCCTTCCTCGGGCGAGCCCTCGAAGACTGTGGCATAGAGATTCTTAGGATCGAGTTTCAGAACGTCCACCAGATACTCCCAAGCCCATGAGATAGCCTCGCGCTTGAAGTAGTCGCCAAACGACCAGTTGCCCAACATCTCAAACATGGTGTGGTGATACGTATCGTGGCCCACTTCCTCAAGGTCGTTGTGCTTGCCGCTCACTCGCAGACACTTTTGCGTGTCGGCTTGGCGGCGGCTTTTGGGTGTGGCGTTGCCCAGTATGATGTCCTTGAACTGGTTCATGCCAGCGTTTGTGAACATAAGCGTCGGGTCATCCTTCACCACCATTGGGGCTGAAGGCACAATAAGGTGTCCCTTGGACTCGAAGAACTGCTTGAACGAGTCGCGGATTTCGTTTGCTGTCATCATATATTCTGTGTTTTATTTAAGACTTTCTTGCCGAAAATTGTTGCAAAGGTAATTTGTTTTGCGTACTTTTGCAAGCGAAAACCGCACAAAAGACGTTTCCGCGCTCAAAAACATGGCACTCAACACGAACAAAACGCTGAAGAAATACTACTCCATCTCAGAGGTGGCCGACCAGTTTGGCGTGGCCGAATCCGTTTTGCGCTACTGGGAGAAGGAGTTCCCGCAGGTTATCGCTCCGCGAAAGAGTGGTCGAAACGTGCGACAGTATACGGTAGAGGACATTGCGCAGATACGCATTGTCTATAATCTGCTCAAAGTACGGGGCATGAAGATTGCCGCTGCGCGGCAAGCTATTGCCGGAAACCGTCAGGGCGCAACCGACCTCTCGGAACTGCTCGACCGTCTGCAGGCTGTCCGCTCCGAGTTGGTGAGCATCCGCCAAGAGCTGGGAGAACTTTGAAAAGCTGAAAAGCCGCAAGGCTTTTGGACTTTTGGGTTAGGGATTGGATGAGCCCTAACCTCACAGCCTAATAACCTTATAACCTCAAAACCTTACTTAGTGATTGTAAAGTCGAGCCCGTCGTGTGGCTCGTCGTTTAGGAAGTATGAAGTGCTGACTTCGGTGCGCTTCTCTTCCTCCAGATATCTGTATGCATACGAGAAGCGGAATACATCCTGTGAGCCGTCGGGCCACGAGAGGGTGAACGTCTCGTTCGTATAGGTTTTCTCTCCGTCCCATTCGCCCACCATAAGCAGATGCATGTTTGAGCGGCGGTCGAAGTAAAGGCCGAGTCCGTAGAAACGCTTCTCTCCTTCAGCGGTATGATACGTTGAGAGGTCGAGCACTGGATATGTGCGGCCGCGATATTGCATAGAGATTTCGCTTGCATTGAGCGGATTCAAGCCGTCGAGCAGACTCTTGCCTTCCTGATTGACCACGCTAATCGTGAAAGAGAAGGGCACCAGCGTCTCTCTGCCATCCTCGGGACTGGGTTGTCGCACTTGGTTGTCGTCATCGCTGCAAGCCAATATTGTTGCGGCCAGCAAGAGGGAGAGTAAAATGCGGAATTTCATTCGGATTAGGGATTAAGGGTGAAGGAATTAGAGATTGGGGCTGCTTCTGAAAAACGAGAAGTTGACGCTTCCGTAAGCTCTGTGCTCTACAAAGGCGGGATGAGAAGAGAAGTCTTGCTGCTTGCCGTGCTCGAGCACGAAGAGACCTTCGGACTTCAGTATGTTGTGCGAGAGCACGAGGTCTGGCAACGCTTCCAGCTGAGGCAATGCGTATGGAGGGTCGGCAAAGACGAAGTCGAACTGCTCGCGGCACTTAGTCAGAAATCGGAAAACGTCGGCTCGTAGCGGGCATGCGGCCGTGTCCTGTAGCTTGGCAAGGAAGGCACGGATGAATCCGTAGTGGAGCGCATCCTGCTCAACACTCACCACGCGGCTGCAACCGCGACTCAGCAGTTCGAGCGTGATGCTGCCTGTACCGGCAAAGAGGTCGAGTGCCGAGGGCCCGGACGAGAAATCGATGTAGCCTTGCAGCACATTGAAGAGGTTTTCCTTGGCAAAGTCCGTGGTGGGACGAGCCTTAAAGCTGCGCGGCACCTCGAAGTGGCGGCCTTTGTATTTTCCGGTGACGACTCGCATGGCACACAGGCTTATTCTTTCGTTTCCGAAAGGTGGGAAATGTAGCGGCCAAGCATCTCGCCGAGACTCTCCGAAGCGCCGGAGAGGATGAGTTCGTCTCGCTGAACGTCCAGATTGAGGCTGCGCCATGCAGCCAGCAGGTAATAGACGCGGTCGGAATCGGTGGCTGCAGTGTAGCTGCCCGAGAATAGGAACTTGCCGCGAGCAAAGAGGCAGACGGTCATACGCTGCGGTCCGATGTAGGCGAAGAGCCGTTTTGCGTCACCTTTGCCCACCTGCTGAGCCGAGGCTTCGATGAGCGCCCCTTGCAGACTACGCAACTGCACGTCTGGATACGACTGGCGTACCACCTGCTCCGTTCGGGTGCTCAGTCCGTAGAGCAAGACCACTTCCTGTGGAGCCAGGATTTCGTGGCGCAGTTCGGTGGCCGCGAAGTTGGCATTGGGGAAGTTGAGGCGGAATACGGCTGCAGCATCGCTTGTGCGGAATTCATCGAGCGGCAGCAGTGTCGTCTCGGTGTCGGCCAGCAGCCACACTTCCTCGAAGCGCAAATCCATGATGCGCGGCCGAGTCAGAGCGTGGCGCAAGAGTGCGTACAGGTCTGCTCCAGCTTCGAGTTCGGTGTCCTCTCTTTGCAGGATTTTGCCGTCTCGGTAGGTGGATAAAGAAAATCCATCCGCAGCAACGCGGATGGATAGTCTATACGTGTAGAGTTTTTTACTCCCAGTTTCCAGCATTATTATTCCAGTTGTTGCCGGCGTCGCCAATCTTCAGTCCTGCATAAGCGCCCTTGGCGTCTGCATCCTCCTGACGATTGTAAATCAGTCGCTTGCCAGCCTTGCCCATTCCCTTGAGGAAGCAGCTGTCGGGTGCGTTACACTCCATTACCTGAATGATGGAGCCCGAGCGGGTGGTGTTGGGTACGGCAATGACCTCGAACGTGTCGCCCTTCGAGAAGGGGATGTATCGCAGCGAGTCGAGTACGAAACCCTCGTAGCTGAACAGCGAGTCCATCACCGGACGCCAGAGCGTGTCGCGGCGGAAGTTCTGCAGGCCGTTGGCAATGATGGCTGCTTGGTCGCCACTGTTCACAATGGCGGCTGCCGAACTCTCGGTCAGACCTTTGTCCATCTGCTCGTCGCTCAGTACACCGGCTTTCTTCACAAACGGGAGGCTGTCATTCTTTATAAAGTCGGTCAGCACGTTCCAGTCGGCGCAGTATTCGCCGTCGTGACGCGACTTGTAAGCCTCCTCGGCACTACGGATTTCCAGCAGTCGGGCCTTTACCACTGCTTCGCGGGCTGCCACTTCTGCATCGAAGTCTTGTGTGTCTTTGATACTACGCCAGCAGATGAACAACAGACCGATGGCGCAAATGCCCAAAACAACATTCTCTACCTTTTTCATGTCTTATTTCTAAATTAATTTGTAACTTCGCAGCCACAAAAGTAGAAAAAAGAATTCAATTACGCAGTATTTCGTCCCAACTTTTTGCAAAAAGAATGTCGAATAGAGGTGATTTGGCCACTTTGGTGGTGCAGAACTTGGGCTTCGAGCCCACTCCGGAGCAGGAATTAGCCATCCGCCAGTGTGCCGACTTCCTGCTGTCGCGGGCAGACGACCAAGTGTTCTTGCTTACCGGATATGCCGGCACGGGCAAGACGTCGCTCGTCTCTGCAGTGGTGAAGACGTTGCGCGAGCTTAAGCAACCCGTCATGCTGCTGGCACCTACGGGCCGTGCCGCCAAGGTCTTCTCGCTCTACGCCCAGACACCGGCTTACACCATCCACAAGAAGATTTACCGCCAGAAGTCGCTCTCCGACCCCGATACGTTTCAGGCCAATGTGAACCTCCACAAGCATACACTATTCCTTGTGGACGAGGCGTCTATGATAGCAAACGACGGGCTTGGCAGTTCGATGTTTGGCACGGGCCGCCTGCTGGACGACCTGATACACTACGTCTATTCGTGCGAAGGCTGCCGCCTGATGCTGATTGGCGACACGGCGCAGCTGCCTCCGGTGGGTAAGCAGCAGAGCCCGGCACTCAGTACACCCGTGTTGCGCGGCTACGGATTGCAGGTGCATGGCACCTGCCTGACGCAGGTTGTCCGGCAGCGAGGCGCCTCGGGCATCCTCTGGAATGCCACACAGTTGCGCCTCTGCCTCTCCGAGATGCAGGTCTTCGCCTTCCCGCGGCTGAGACTGAATGGCTTCCCGGACATCAGGGTAATGCCAGGCGACGAACTTATCGAGGCGCTCGAGGACAGCTTCTACCATGTGGGACACGACGAGACAATCGTCATCACCCGCTCGAACAAGCGGGCCAACATCTTCAACTGCGGCATCCGGGCGCGCATCCTCGACTTCGAGGAAGAGCTTTGCGGTGGCGACCAGATAATGGTGGCCAAGAACAACTATTTCTGGGCAGAGCAGAATCGCGACGCGAGCGAGCCACGTGGACACGAGGCGATGCCCTTCATTGCCAACGGTGACGTGGCAGTGGTCATTCGCGTACACAACGAACGGAAGTTCTACGGCTTCCGCTTTGCCGACGTGCTGCTGCGCTTTCCCGATTACGATAACCGCGAGATGGAAGTCACCGTGTTGCTCGACACCCTGCAGAGCGAGGCACCGGCACTGACACACGAGGCGCAGGAGCAACTCTTCCAAGCCGTCTGGGAGGACTATCCCGAAATCAAGGATCGCCGCCTGCGGGCACAGCGCATCAAGGAGGACATCTACTACAATGCACTGCAGATAAAGTATGCCTACGCCGTCACCTGCCACAAGGCACAGGGCGGACAGTGGAGCCACGTCTATATAGACCAAGGCTACGTCACTCAGGAGATGCTCTCGGCCGACTACTTCCGCTGGCTCTACACGGCTCTCACACGCGCCACCGAACGCGTCTATCTGGTCAACTGGCCGGCGGCACAAGTGGAGTAATCCACCTCTTATATATATGGCATGCGTCGCATGCGTTCACGCCACACGTCGCATGCGTTCACGCGACGCGTCGCAAGTCGTCACGCCACACGTCGCTGTGAAGCAAACTACGTGTGGCTGTGCGCGAACATTCATGCGAAAAAAAAGCGTGCACGCCACGAGGGCGCGCACGCAGGGCTATTCTGTCACCAGAGGCTGGCGGACTTACAGGTTGTCTCGCTCTATGTCGAGGAAATACTTGTACGTGCCGTGCTTCAGTTCGTCGGTGGCCGCTTCGTCGCAGACGATGATAGCGCGCGGATGGAGCTGCAGGGCGCTGATGGTCCACTCCTGGCTGACAGCGCCTTCGATGGCGTGCTTTAGGGCGCGAGCCTTGTTGTGGCCGTTGCAGACGATGAGCACCTCGCGGGCTGCCATCACTGTACCCACGCCTACGGTCATGGCCGTGTGGGGCACCTGGGACGTGTCGCCACCGAAGAAGCGGCTGTTGGCAATGATGGTGTCGGTGGTGAGGCTCTTCACGCGTGTGCGGCTGCAGAGCGAGCTGAATGGCTCGTTGAAGGCGATGTGTCCGTCGGGACCAATGCCGCCCATGAAGAGGTCGATGCCGCCAGCGGCCTCGATGGCTTTCTCGTAGTCGGCACACTCCTTGGCCAAGTCGGGTGCATTGCCATTGAGGATATGCACGTTCTCTTTCTTTATGTCTACGTGGCTGAAGAAGTTGGTCCACATGAAGCTGTGATAGCTCTCGGGATGCTCCTCGGGCAGACCGACATACTCGTCCATGTTGAAGGTGACAACGTGCTGGAAACTTACCTTGCCGGCTTTGTAGAGTTCCACAAGGTGCTTGTAGAGACCAAGCGGAGAACTTCCGGTGGGGCAGCCCAGAATGAACGGCTTCTCGGCCGTGGGTTTTGCCGCATTGATGCGTGCGGCTACATACTCGGCAGCCCAGCGACTGAGCTCCGCGTAGTTAGGTTCAATAATTACTCTCATCTTTTTGGTTATTGGTTATGGGTTAGTGGTTAGATTTACTGACTTACGATTTGCGTCCCGCCCTCGGGAGGGCTAATGGGGAGGGGCCGGATATACCATTTACTTCCTCCCCTCGCGGAAGGGTCGGGGAGGGGGCTTTATATGTTGCTTTCTCGCCTTCGGTCTCGTAGATGCACTTGCGGAGTTTCTCGGGGCTGATGTGCACTGCATCACGTGTCAGCTCGGGCACATTGTAGCTCTTCAGCAGCAGCGTGTTGTGCTCGGGGTCTTCTTGCGGCAGGAGGAAGGCTTTGTGGGCCTGTCCTTCGCGGTCGAAATAGGCAATGAAGGCGCGGCTGTAGTTCTTGTCGAGGCGGCGGCTGGCGAAGGCTATCCAACGGCCATTGCTGCTCCACGAATGGTAGCTGTCCGGCGCACCGATGCTGTTGGCAGCCGAGAGGGCATAGCAGGTGTCGCGCTGCAGGTCTTTGACCCAGAGGTCGCTGCTCATGTGCCAGATGTGGAACTGTCCGTAGCGGCCAAGGGTGTAGAGCACGTAACGACCATCGGGACTGACACGGGGCACACTGAGGCTGTGGTGGGTGCGAGAGACGTTCACCTCGAGCTTCGGCTGTCCGAAAGTACGGGTCTCGGGGTCAAAGTCGAGGCTCCAAAGGTCGTAGTAGAGGCTATCGTTCTTGGCTATCACGTGCATGGGCAGTATGCTGTCGGGCACGCTCAAGTCCACAGTGTGCGTGAGGTCTGCATTGCAGTAGAAGAGTTTCCGTCCGTCGGGGCTCCAGCAGGGGAAGGTCTCGAGCTGGTCGCGCGAGCGCAAGATGTGCGTCACCTCGTTGCGGTCGGCATCGTAGAGCAGGAGGTCGCTGGCTTCGTCGAGCACTTCCACCTTCTCTTGGTGATAGATGTGGAAGGTCTGGCCCGTCTTGTTGGTGCTGAAGGCCACCAGCCGCTGTGTAGGGTGCCACGAAGGATAGACACCGGCCGTGATGATGGTGCTGTCCTTTATCTGCACCTTGCGTGCTTCGTCTCCGTGAATGATTATGGTTCCGCCGTGACTGGCTCGGACGTGGAAGAGCATGTCTTCGGTGCGGTAGTTGCGATAGTTGTGGCAGTTGATGCAGTGGTTGTGACTGTCATCGTACTTGCGGTTGTTCTCGTAGATGGGGTGCTGCGAGAAGTTGGTGAGGTTGCGCTGGTATAGACCCAACTGGCGATACAGCTCGTAGCCCGGCTCAATGAGTCGATAGCTCAGGA
Organism: uncultured Bacteroidales bacterium; assembly: GCA_902787575.1. Lineage (GTDB taxonomy): Bacteria > Bacteroidota > Bacteroidia > Bacteroidales > Bacteroidaceae > Physcousia. Next base: position 33,079 of record CADAGX010000025.1, read on the forward strand.
AACTGTCTATCTCCTCTTCGGCTACGCTGAGGTGTTGGTCGGGATAGCGCACCCAACCGCTGTCTGCGAGGCAGGCATAGATGCTGACGGCTACGTCGTGGCCGCGAGCAGCTTGAAGGAGCGAGCGCCACTGGGTGGTGTCGATCCTGACCTTACCGTCTGCGCCGCCACCGACTGCTAATTCGGCGCCCTCGGTCTGATAATGCACCACCACTTGCTGCAGGGCGCTGTCCGTTACCATGAAATTCAGCGGAGCGATGTTGGGTGGTATCACCACATCTGCGTAGTCGGGGAAAGTGGCGGCTGGGCGGTCGAGTTGCTTATAGTCGGCTGGCAGCTGGGCCGTCTTCTGCTGGCAGGCGGCCAAGAGCAGAAGGCCGACGAGTGAGAGATATGCTAATTTTTTCATTGCTTTCGTTCTTGATTTTTTAGTTTACGCCCGAATTGGAGGACATATTGCCTTTCTGCTTCGAACTGGTGGCCCGCAGGTTGCCGAAGAAATAATAATAAGGATAATAGCCCTTGTAGCGTGGGAAGAGTTCCTTGGCATGGCCGGCACGGTCCGACATATAGGGCTGTATGGCGTTCATAAAGGCTTGCAGGCGAGGCAGGCGCAGGTTCAGGTTCGCGAATCCCTGTTCGATGCCGGGGAAGTTGTTGCTTGCCAGCAGTATGCCGTCGGCCACATTCTCGGGAGTGGTGCTGCCCTGAAGTGGGTTAATGCGAGCCGAGAAGTCGGGCATCAACTTGGTGTAGAGACAGACGGCAAGGCTGTTGTAGAGCGCATTCAAGCTGCGGCCTTCCACGAGCGAGAGGTTGTAGCCGAGGAAGGTGGGCTGCTGATACTGCGACTCGAAACTATCGCGCAAGGGCTCCGTCATGCGAATCTTGAACATCTCGGAGTCTGCATCCACCAGTTCGGGGTGCCGCACCATGGCTCCGTACTTCTGACAGAAGGACTTCTCGAACGGCACGTCTCGCAGCACGCGCAGGTACTTTTCGGCCAGTTCCCACTCGCCACGCATCAGCGCGCTTTTTACCATCAGGTGTAGCAAGCGGACTGTGGGGCCTGTCATCACCATCTGTTCCATACATTGGTGCAGACACGTCAGCATAAAGCCTCCGTGATAGCTGCCCTCTGGAATGTAGAGACTCACTGCTGTATTCTGCAGCCCGTCCATTCCGTGCACGTACATGGTGTCGAACTCGAGTCGGATGTCGTAGAGACGGTCGCAAATCTGGTCGGTGTGGACCAGTGCTATCGCATAGTAGGCCGCTATCGGACGGTTGCTCACCTCGGCATTCTTGCGAGCCACCCGCTGAATGGTGCCCCAATCCTGCCGGTACTCGGCCTCCATCAGTTGCGAAATGATGCGCACATAAGGCCGCCGACTCTCTCCGAAGCCTATGCTGCACACAAAGATGAGCGCCACAGCCAGTAGCTGACCGCTCCACTGCTTCCATGTCTGCCCCTCGGGAGCAACAAAGAAAGCAGGCAGAGGCTTTCGGCTTACCAGTCTGAACGCCACAGCCACCACCAGCAGGCATACAAACACTGCTGCCGGAATGCCCATGATGCGACCTGTCTCGGCCTCGAAGAAGAGGTCCATACCTAAATATGTAAACGCCAAGACACAGATGCCAGCCGGCACAAACTGCAGCCACTGCCACCGGCCGCGCAAACGCAGCAGGTATCCGCAGAACCACGAACCGACCGTCAGCAAGACTGCCAGCAGAAAGCCGCCCATCCAAGGGTGATAGAACGGTTGCAGCAACATACGGCCCACATACCATAGCGGACCGCCAGGCTGATTGAGTACAAAAAACATCTGGTCGGGATTCGCCACCCAGAAACTATACTCGCGGCAAATGCGAAACACCACTCCATAATAGACCGAAGCCCAAACCCAAGCGGCCAGAAAGAAAACCACTAGCATGTTCACCCGAAGCAAATGCCAGTACCGCTGGCCCTTGTCGGCTACGCTCTGTGGCTGCTCTGCAGCACGAGAGTCCTTAGATATCTTGTTCTTCTGCTTGCTCATATCTCATATTTTGTGGGCAAAGATACGGCAAACGAGCGGAATACACAAGAAAAAACATAGTTTTTATCTTGAGGATTCCTGAGTGCCGCACATCTTCGACCAACGGTCAGAGCACGGCTGCATATTTAATAATATGGTAAATGTTTAAATCCGTAAATCTTTTTTGGCTGTAATGCCAAAAAACACTATCTTTGCCACCCGATATGAGAAAACTGAGCAATCCTTGGATATGGCTGAGGCGGCTGAGGCAGCGCAGGGGCTACGGCGTACACTCGCCCTTTGCGTTCCGTTTCCTCACGGAAGTTGTCTATGAGCAAGGAGCGTTCTACGACTTCGAAGTCCTCGACCGTCAGCTACGTCCCCTGCAGCGACTACGCATCCGCCGTCTGCTGCACATGCTCTTTCGGCTCTCCAACTTCGTGCAGCCGGAGCGCATTTATGTGCCAGCCGAGGCCAGTCTGGAAGCCAGCTACCTTCAGGCTGGCTGCAAGCATGCCACACTCAGCCCCGTAGAAACGCCAGACTGCAACGCAGCCACACTTTGCTTCGTGCGGCAGCCCAGCGAAGTGTCGGCAGAGACACTCGGGCCTCGGTCGGTGCTGGTGCTCGACAGGCTACAGAGTCACAAGGCTTGGTTCCGTTCGTTGCCTGCCACCGTGTTTTTCGACTTGCATGATATCGGCGTTGCTATCTTCGACAACGCGTACAACCGACAATACTACACAATAAACTTCGAATGAAAAAGAATAGCATTTATACCCGTCGTGGAGACGACGGAACGACACAGTTAGCCAGCGGCCAGCGAGTACCGAAGACCTGCGCACGGCTCGAGGCTTACGGAACGGTGGACGAATTAAACAGCCAACTGGGGCTATTGCTGACATATGTCACAGAATCCGAAGACCGTCAGCAACTGCTCAGTTGCCAGCGCCTCCTCTTCAGTATCGGAGCCTGGCTGTCCACAGAAAATGCATCGGAAGATACGTGTCATGTAACAGCCGAAGATGTGCAGGCCCTTGAGCACGCCATTGACAAAGCCGGAGAGGGTCTTCCACGCTGGCGAGGCTTTGTACTGCCCGGCGGCACGCGCGCTGCCGCCGTCTGCCACGTGTGCCGCACCGTGTGTCGCAGAGCCGAGCGTCGCATCCTGACGCTCGGGCAGGAATGCCCTGTTGAACCTCGCTTGCTGGCGTACATCAACCGCCTTAGCGACTACCTCTTTGTGCTGGCCTCGCGACTCAACCTATTGGGGGGCGTAGAAGAAATTTTATGGGAAAATCGTACAACGTAACAAAATAATATGTATCTTTGCCCGCCCTTAAGGGAAAAATGACGAAATAAAGAACAAAATAACTAATAAAACTATGTACTGGACACTTGAAATGGCCTCGAAACTGGAGGATGCTCCTTGGCCGGCCACAAAGGAAGAACTCATCGACTACGCAGTGCGCAGCGGCGCGCCGCTCGAAGTAATCGAAAATCTGAATGAGATAGAAGACGAAGGCGACGTCTACGAAAACATTGAAGACCTCTGGCCTGACTATCCAACGAAAGAAGATTTCCTTTTCAACGAGGATGAGTATTAGAGGAAACAGGCAATGCAACGTCAAGTAGCATTGCCTGTTTCTTATCTCTTCTCAGCAGGCAACACATAATAAACAGAATACATGACTACATACCCATCAAGGCATTTGTCCTTCTTCGCATTATTGCAGAGAGGCTGGAGGTCGGTCCTCCCCATTGTTTTTGTAAGTCTACTCTCTTTGACAGCTACCTGTTCTGACGCAGGCTCTGCCGCCACACCGATGCTGAAAGGCAAGATTTCTTCCTACAACGAGTTCGGCGCTGCTATGTTAGATTTCACCCAAACAGACATGACCAAGGCTGGATTCACATTCGGCGATGTCATCAGCATCACCATTGACGGGAACATAGAAATTGTCATGCCTTACTATGACGGCTACTACGCCCGTAATGGCGAATACCTGTGCGTTGCCTATCCCACCTATCCCAGCATCTGTTTCACGGCCAATAACACCGGGCTGCCTGAAGAGTTCTTGGGGCTCGAGGGGCATGACATTATCGTTAGGATGAAAGAAAAGGGTGGCAAAATCGATGTACAACAGGCTCTGAGCATGAAGTACAACAACGACCGCGCGAATTATTCCGACATCTCTGACGAGGAGTTTGCCAATGCACGTACCGTGAGCGTTGGCGAAATCACAAGCCGTATTCTCTACCGTAGTTCATCGCCTTTCTGCAACGAAATCAATCGCGCATACTATGTGTCGGAGTATATGGAACGTGAAAAGGTAAAGACCGTGCTTAATCTCGCTGATACCGAAGATAAGATGCTCTCTTACGACATGCCATCCTACAGCCGTAAACTCTGGGAGGGAGGTCATGTGATACTATGTCCTCTGAAGGCAGACCCCACAGCAGACGACTATAACAAACGGCTGATAGATGCCTTGAAGGAACTTCCGTCACATCCAGCCCCTTATCTCGTGCATTGCATGGAGGGAAAGGACCGCACTGGATATGTGTGTGCACTGCTTGAGGGTTTATGCGGAGCCTCGTATGAAGAGATAGTGGCCGACTATCTGATCACCTACAATAACTATTACAAAGTCAATCCGGTAAAAGACTCCACTCTTTGCATCACTCTTGTGTCGTTGAGACTCAACCCATGCCTCATGTATTATGCAGGTATTAACGACGAAGCACAACTGCCCGACGCTGACTATGCAAAAGCATTCTCCAGCTTTTTGCTTTCACATGGTATGAGCCAGCAGCAACTGGATACCCTCATTCAGGCTTTGACTGTTTCAAAACCGCGATAATCCTTTTTGCAGTCGCACAGATTGTGCAAGTATCTATAAGGTATTAGGCTGCAGCGAGAGAAGGAGACAGACGCCGGCGCCGCCTCTTTCTCTCGCTTAGCCGCTCCCAAAAAGGGAAGTGGAACGTTACACTGAATCTGCTACTTGGTTTTCACCTTCAAGTAGCTCTTCAGCGCTTCGACGTATTCCTCGAAGGCTTTCACGCCCGCAGGCGTGATGCGGCAGAGGGTGCAAGGCTTACGGCCCTTGAAAGTCTTTTCCACTTCTATATAGCCCGCTGCCGAGAGTTTGTCTATCTGCACGCTCAGGTTGCCTGCCGTGGCTCCGGTCTGTTCTCGGATGTAAGGAAACTCGGCTTCCTCGGTACTGATGAGCAGCGAGACGACAGCCAGGCGGAGCTCCGAGTGAAGCAGTGGATCTAACGGTTTGAACATGTCCGAACCTCCTTATTTCTGGTTTTGCATGAAAATCGTCACACCGGGTACAATCAGCCCAATCAAGGCCACCGCTGCCATTACATAGAGCTGCGCATGTCCGGTGAAATGTAGCGCGCCAAAGAATCCTCCGAGACCAGCTAAGAGTCCGCACACCTGAATGGTACGGTTCCGAATGACGAGACCTGTGATGGTTGTTCCCATTCCGAAACAAAGCGAGATGATGCTGGTGATGCAGCCAAAAACACAGACCTTTGGCATAATCAGTTCCATTGGCAGCATTCCGCAGCCAATAAAACCGAGTATCATGCCCATGCCACAGCAGAATACTCCAAAGGTAGACCACACGTGACCGATGACCTTCCCGACAAAAGTAGTTGGAATGTTCTCTCTGTGTTTGTCAATTATCCAGTTGCCTGCGTAGCCTACCAACCATAACACGGCCCAGAGCATATTCCATGCCGGTCCGCCATGATTTTTCCATAGGTAGGCGATGAACAACGAGAATAGGACTACACAAAGTCCCCACCAGATAAGCGGTATTGCCGAATTCTTGTTCATGGTGCGCTGGCTGCGCTCTATTGATTCTCTGATTATCTCCAGACTGCGCTCGGCAGTCAGATTGTTGTTTTCTTCCATTGTTGTTTCTCTTTTTAGAGGTTTAGTGTTTGTTTTTACTGTTCTCTGGTCTCGTCCGCGCTCCTGCAGAAAGCACGTCTTTGACCATTTGTGTCCGGTACACGGCGGCAAAGGTAGAGAAGTTTATAATATAAACCAAATTATTTTGCAAAATATTTGTTTCTCAGCCCGTAATTTAACATTTCGTAGGCGAAAACTGGAGAAAAAGATCTTGCGAAGGGGCGTAAAAGACATGATGAAAGCGACAAGTCTCGGGTGCTGCATCGCTTTTCTGAGCATGATTCAAAAGAAAGAAAACATCTACCCACTAAAATTTTTTCGCGAAAAAACCTACATGCCTACACTTGAGACCCGTATTTCCTTGTGCCACAATTCGTTTCTGGCGTGTAGGTTTTGGTGTAGGCACGCGTTTTTAGTGTAGGTTTTGCCTACACGGCAGGGCTTGCCTACACTCGAACCTACACTGCTGTAGTGTGCATGGTTACAACAACTTAACATTCCAAAGTGTAGGATTGTAGGTTTTTTGGAGGAAAAACTTTTAGGAGGCAAACAGGCGGCACTCCGCTCGCCAGCTATTCGACGCGGCACATATGGTAGCCCATGCGGCGGAGCTGTACGGCAACGCCCATCAGATAAAGCTGGTGGAGGCTGCTGACGTAGGCATCGAAGGCTTGTTTCGTGCCGGGCTCGATGGCTTGGCGTCGCAGAAGGTTGTGGGTCCGCGAGGCACACTCGCCGGCCAGTCGCTCGAGGGCTGCGGAGTCGTCGCCGTGGAGTTGCAGCACGTCCTCGCGAATGTATTCGTCGAGCTGGTCGTAGCCGCGCTTGTCGCGCATGTAGGCGTAGAGATCAGTGATGTGTGAATAGACTTCCCAATCCTCTTCCCACCAACAGGCAACGGCCATGCCAATGTACATCATCCAGCCCAGCGAGGCTGTGGGGTAGGCGGCAAACTCGCGAATGCCGTCGGGCAGGTAGGCGCGAGCCAGTTCTTCCCATTTCTCTTCCACGTCAGGGCATTGCGGCAGTCGCTCGTCCACTTCGTGCATCCACTGCAGATACTGGTGCAGGTCGGTACGCAGGGTTTCTTCGTACGTTTTCATGCTGCAAAGTTACGTTTTTTCTGGCTAAATGTATGCCATACTCTACAATTTTTCGTAACTTTAACCTGCGGTTTTAGTTACTCATGCTCGGAAAAGCTAAAATAAATTTTGCTTTTCACTCGCTTAATCGTAACTTTAACCTGCGGTTTTAAAAATAAATTTTGCTTTTCACTCGCTTAATCGTAACTTTGCAGCAGACAAACATCCTAATGCAGATACAGACATGGGAAGACGGAGACATCTGACGGCCACACTGCTGGCAGCGCTGACGGCTGTGACGCTGGTGTGTGCCTCGTGCTACAAGATTACTTTCATTCGTCAGGCGCACCGCGTAGTGAAGGGTGAGGCGTTCGAGGGCCGACTGTCGATACACGACACGGGTAACACGAACGGTGGCACGTACCACGTATACGGACTCTTTGGCATTCGCGTGCCAAAGGGATGGAGCGTAGACGGGCAGGTGGTGATGACGCAGGTGGCAAAGCCTACCACCGACACGGGCGACCCGAACTACAACACTACGATAGAGCGTCGTCTCATTCCGAGTCAGGCCTACACACGGCTGCTCAACACCGACTATCCGCGAGAGGGCTATACGTGGCTTGGATTCGTCACGCAGACGGACTTCAAGACGCTGCTCAGCGGCGAAGACCCCGACAAAAGGGTGGACAGCATCTACGTCTCGTACCGCATTCAGACTTCGGCCGAGCACACGGGCACGTACTATCTCGACTATGTCTGCGGACAGATAGACCACGCCAAGTTGGGTCAGCTGGCTACGGCCGACCGCGACTGGACTACACGTGCCGCAACCTTTCAGGCCGACAACATTTCTAACGTCTATCACACCGACACCAGCATACGCCTGACCAATGCCGACGGCTCCACAGACGAGCCGGGCGATGCACTATGGGCCACGCCCGACGACTGGCAGTTGCAGCCCATGACGAGCGCCACCACCGATGGCACGGCACGCGCATACCGTGACCTGAAGTACAACGCACTCTTCACGCGGACACGTGGGTGGAACGGAGGAGACGGAGTGCTCACCGTGGGACTGCCCAACGGAGACGTCTTGTGGACTTTCAACGACAGTTTTTATGGCACCGTTGGAGCCAACCGCGCACGTGGCAACTGCAACTTCCCACGCAATAGCATCATGGTGCAGAAGGCGCACGACGGAGCGTTGGGCGAGACGGAGCAGGACCTTGTGTGGCTGGCAGACTACGTCAATTGGCGGCAACCTTCGCGCGAACGATACTTTCATGCACGCACGCACCTCAGGCACCCCGAGGGAGAAAAGACAGAAGCCGAGATAAAAGCCGGAGATATCGACCAGACGAAAGTTTACTGGTCGGGCGACGGAACGGTCTACGACGGCAAACTGCAGATGATATGGATAGGAGTGGAGGCGGCCGAACTGCGCAACCTCGATATCGCACTGGCCACCTACAGCCTCGAGGGCAACGAGCCGCAAAACTATTATCTGCCACGGCTTGCCGACTATCTGCCGCAGTCGGGAGACTATCTCTACCGCGAAAGCCACACACCGGCCGTCTGGCAGGGCTCTTGCTCCTACGGCTCTACACTCTGCGAAGACCCCGACGGCCATACCTATCTCTATGCCACCGAAGGCACCCGTCCCGTGGTGGCACGCACACAGACGCACAGCCTCTACAGTCCATGGCAGTTCTACGTCAAGGATGCTCAGGGGCGCTGGACGTGGCAAGACAGCTACCCCACAGACGATGAGCGACAGCGCTCTGGCATCATGGCATCAGACGACTATGCCGTTATGCAGCCTTGGGTGTTCCGTCGTGGAGAATGGTACTTCATGGTGGCACAGGCACCCATCTTCTCGCCCCTTGTCTATATCTATCGCGCCCGCACACCTTACGGCCCCTTCGACGAGCGACGCCTCCTTGTGCGCCTGCCCGACCATCTCGACAAACTCGGACCGCAGCAGTACCATTGGCTCTACATGGTGAACCTCCATCCGGCTCTCGCTCGGCAAGGCGAACTCGTGCTCTCCACCAACAGCGACCCCGACGACTTCTGGAGCAACTTCAACGACCCTGGCTCGGCCGACTACTACCGCCCTTACTTCTACCGCGTCTTCGACTGGCAGCGCCTTTATCCCGACCTTCCGGCCGACCCAGTCGAGACACCCGCTGCCGCGCGCAGTATCACGTCTGACCGCACGTCCACCTACAACCTGCTCGGGCAGCCGGTACGCCATCCGCGGCACGGGCTCTACATCCGAGGCGGACACAAGGTGCTGATAAAGTAGGAATCCTTCCTGCGTGCTGCAAACTTCTTTCACGCCACACGTCGCATGAGCTCACGCGACGTGTGGCGGAGACGAATGCGACGCGTCGCATGAACGCTTGCGACGTGTGGCATCAAAAGGCGGCAGCGGACGCAGGCGTCCTGGCGAAGTAATTTACTGATAGAGAGACGGAAAGAAAGATGGGACAACGCTGTGCTGCCCCATCACCAATGTAATGCATCCAAAGTACGCCTGATAAGACTCGAACTTACACGCCTCGCGGCACCAGATCCTAAGTCTGGCGTGTCTACCAATTCCACCACAAGCGCAGGAAGACGCTGCAAAGATACGCTTTTTTATTTGGAACTCGCAAGCAGGAGAATCATAATTTTACGCTTTTGGCCGCTTTTTTCCGAAAAAAGTACTATCTTTGCGCCCTGAAGTAGGGTCTGCGGACTAAGACAAACAGAAAACTCTGACAGGATGGCTTGCATATTACATATCGAGACGAGTGGACGCATCTGCTCCGTGGCGCTGAGTCAGGACGGTGCGATGCTCTTCCACCGCGAGGACACAGAAGGACCTAACCACGCTACGGTGTGCGGCCCATATGTGGAGGAGGCACTCTCTTTTGCCGAGAGTCACGCCATACCGCTTGACGCCGTGGCCGTAAGCGAAGGCCCGGGCAGCTACACAGGGCTGCGCATTGGCGTATCGACGGCCAAAGGTGTATGCTACGGCCGTGGCGTGCCCCTGCTGGCAGTCAGTACCCTGAAGGTGCTCTGCGTACCGGTGCTGCTCTACCGCGAGGACGTACCTGAGGATGCACTGTTGGTGCCGATGATTGACGCACGCCGAATGGAGGTCTACTCGGCGGTTTACGACCGTGCACTGCATACGAAGCGGAGCATCGCGGCCGACATTGTGACGGAGGACACTTACCTCGAATACCTGCAACAGGGGCCCGTATGCTTCTTTGGCAGCGGAGCCGACAAGTGCCGACAGGTAATCAGTCACCCGAACGCGCTGTTCCTGGACGGCATTGAGCCAATGGCCAAGTACATGCTGCCGCTGGCTGAGCAGGCTTTGGCACGTGAAGAACTGGAGGACGTGGCTTACTTCGAGCCGTACTACCTGAAGGAGTGGGAGGGCAAGGCTCAAAGAAAAGATTAGAGAATAGGGATTAGAGATTAGGATATGAAATACAATACACAAAGGGATACGCTGGTGATGCCCGAATACGGGCGCGGCGTACAAGACATGGTGGAGCTGGCCATCACCATTCCCGACAGGGAGAAACGACAGGCCTGTGCCAATGCCATTGTGGCGGTGATGGCTCGCCTGCAGCCCGAACCTGCGGGGCAGGAGGACTACAGGCAGAAGCTGTGGAACCACCTTGCACGCATCGCGCATTACCGGCTCGACATCGACTACCCCGTGGAGATTCTGCCCGAGGAGGAAGCGGCCGAGCATCCTGCGCCGCTCCACTATCCCATGAAGCGGATAGCGCAGAAGCACTACGGTGCACTGGTGGAGAGTTCGCTGCGATACGCTGCAAGCCTGCCCGAAGGACCAGAGCGCGAGACGCTGGTGCAGATGGTGGCTAACCAGATGAAGCAGGACCTCTTCGTCTGGAACCGCGACGCAATGAACGAGACGCTGGTGGCCGAGGATATAGAACGCTACACAAGGGGCGAGGTGAAGCTCAACCTTGACGAATTCCGATTTGCGCCCGTGGGGATGCCTTCGGCAAGCCAGCTGGCAGGTGTAAAAAAGAAAAAGAGAAAAGCATAGGATGCCTGCATTTATCATCGAAGGCGGCCATCGCCTGAGCGGAGACATTACGCCGCAGGGTGCCAAGAACGAAGCGCTGCAAGTACTTTGTGCCACGCTGCTTACCGACGAACCGGTACGCATACAAAACTTGCCCGACATAGCAGACGTGAACAACCAGATACGTCTGCTGCAGGACATTGGCGTACGAGTGGAACACCACGCCAAGGGCGACTGTACGTTCCAAGCCGACCACGTAGATACACGCTTCCTCGAGAGCGACACCTTCAGAAAGTGCTGCAGCAGTCTGCGAGGCAGCGTAATGATGGTGGGACCGCTGTTGGCACGCTTTGGTCGCGCCTCAGTCTCCAAGCCCGGAGGCGACCAGATAGGCCGCCGCCGACTGGACACGCACTTCCTCGGAATGCAGAAGCTGGGAGCACGCTTTGCATACGACGAGCGGCAAGGTGTCTTCTCCATCACAGCCGACAAACTCGAAGGCACGTACATGCTGCTCGACGAAGCCTCCGTTACCGGCACGGCCAACATAGTGATGGCCGCTGTGTTGGCACACGGAAAGACCACCATATACAACGCTGCCTGCGAACCTTACGTGCAACAACTCTGCCGCATGCTCTGCCGCATGGGAGCACGTATCGAAGGTATTGGCAGCAACCTGCTCACCATAGACGGAGTGGAGGCACTGCACGGCACACAACACACCATACTGCCCGACATGATAGAGGTGGGCTCCTTCATTGGCATGGCAGCAATGGTGGGCGACGGAGTGCGCATCCGACAGACAGGATACGAGCACCTGGGCATCATTCCGGCCACTTTCCGCCGACTGGGCATACAGGTATGCGAAGAGGGAGACGACATTGTGGTGCCGCGACACGAACACTACGAGATAGAATCCTTCATAGACGGCTCGTTCATGACCATTGCCGACGCACCGTGGCCCGGCTTGACACCCGACCTGCTCAGCGTCCTGCTGGTGGTAAGCACACAAGCCAAGGGCTCGGTGCTCATTCACCAGAAGATGTTCGAGAGCCGACTCTTCTTCGTAGACAAACTCATTGACATGGGTGCACAGATAATCCTCTGCGACCCGCACCGTGCCGTGGTGGTGGGGCATGACCACCAGCGTTCGCTTCACGGCGGACGTATGACGAGCCCCGACATACGAGCCGGCATTGCCATGCTCATCGCAGCCATGAGCGCACAAGGTACCAGCCGTATCGACAACATCGGACAGATAGACCGCGGCTACGAAAACATAGAACAACGACTCAACGCCCTTGGGGCGCACATCAGACGCACGGAATGATTCGGGAGGACGAAGTTTACAAGATAGGCATTATCACACGCACGCATGGTGTGAAAGGCGAGGTCTCTCTCTCCTTCACAGACGATGTGTGGGACCGCGTGGAGGCAGACTACCTCGTGCTCCGCGTGGACGGCCTGCTGGTGCCTTTCTTCATGGAGGAATACCGCTTCCGCTCAGACACCGTGGCACTGGTGAAATTCCAAGACTGCGACACAGCAGACGACGCGAAGGAACTGTGCGGACTCGAAGTATATTTCCCCTATGCGCTGACTCCTGAACGCGAGGAGGAAGACTACACATGGCGATACTTCACTGGTTTCCGCGTAATGGACAGCAAGGCCGGCGAGCTGGGAGAGGTGGAGCGAGTGGATGACAGTACGGCTAACGTGCTCTTCGAAGTAGGCGGACGGCTCATACCTGCAGCCGAAGACTTCATAGAACGCATAGACCATCAAGGGCGCACCATCTACATGCGGCTGCCCGAGGGCCTGCTGGACCTGTAAGACAAAACAACAAGAGAGAAATGAAGCAACACAATAAAGAGCCGAAGCGCATCTGCATATTGGGTTCCACCGGAAGCATTGGCACTCAGACGCTGCAAGTCGTCAGCCAGCATCCAGACCTCTTTGAGGCTTACGTGCTGACGGCCAACACACAGGCCGACCTCCTCATAGCGCAGGCTCGGCAGTATCAGCCTGCCTGCGTGGTAATAGCCGACGAGAGTCGCTACGAGTATGTCCGCGAAGCACTCAGCGACCAGCCCATACAGGTCTATGCCGGCGCGGACGCGCTATGCCAAGTGGTGAAGATGGAACCGGTGGATATAGTGCTCACGGCCCTTGTAGGCTTTGCCGGACTCAGGCCCACCATCAGTGCCATCGAAGCCCGCAAGCCCATCGCTTTGGCCAACAAAGAGACGCTGGTGGTGGCTGGCGAACTCATTACACGCCTCTGCGTGGAGAACCACGTGCCCATCCTGCCCGTAGACAGCGAGCATAGCGCCATCTTCCAGTCGCTGATGGGCGAATGCAGCCCCATAGAGAAGATAATACTTACGGCCAGTGGAGGCCCGTTCCGCACATTCACATTGGAACAGTTGCGCGACGTCACGCCAGCCATGGCACTGAAGCATCCCAACTGGGATATGGGAGCCAAGATAACTATAGACAGCGCCACCATGATGAACAAGGGTTTCGAAGTGATAGAAGCCTGCTGGCTCTTCGACGTGAAGCCCGAGAAGATTCAGGTGGTGGTGCATCCTCAAAGCGTCGTACACAGCGCAGTGCAGTTCGAGGACGGAGCCGTCAAGGCCCAGCTTGGCGCACCCGACATGCGAGTGCCCATACAGTTGGCGCTCTCTTACCCCGAACGTCTGGCAAGCGACTTTCCGCGGCTCGATTGGTGGCAGATGAAAGACCTCACCTTCGAGCAGCCCGACACACAGAAGTTCCGCTGCCTGCAGATGGCATACGAAGCCATTCGGCTCGGTGGGAATGCTGCCTGCATTGTAAATGCCGCCAATGAAGTGGTAAACCTCGCCTTCCGGCGTGGCGAATGCCGATTCCTGCAGATGGCAGACATCATCGAACAGACGCTACAGCGCATGCCCCATCAGGAGTCGCTCACACTCGAAAACTATCTCGAATGCGATGCCGAGGCTCGCATCATTGCTAAAGAACTGATTTAATATGGAAACGATACTCATAAAAGCCCTGCAGCTGCTTTGCTGCCTCAGCCTGCTGGTGGTCTTACACGAAGGCGGCCACTTCGGATTCGCCAAGCTCTTCCGCGTGCGAGTGGAGAAGTTCTACATGTTCTTCAATCCCTACTTCCATCTGTTCAGCACGCGCGACAAATGGTTCACACGCCTGTTTCCGCACTTTGCGAAGAACCAGACGGAGTATGGCATCGGCTGGGTGCCGCTGGGCGGCTACGTGAAGATAGCCGGCATGGTGGACGAGAGCATGGACACCGAGCAAATGAAACAGCCGGCCAAACCCGATGAATTCCGCTCGCAGAAAGTGTGGAAGCGATTCTTCATTATGGTAGGTGGCGTGCTTATGAACCTTGTCACGGCTCTGGTCATCTACAGTGCAGTGATGCTCACATGGGGGCGCGATTACCTGCCAATGCGCAGCGTGGAGCAGGGATTCCAGTTCAACGAGCACGCTCAGCAACTGGGCTTTCGCGACAAAGACATCATACTGAAAGTCGACGACAAGGAAATCCCCGAATGGAGCACTGCCATCTATCGCAAACTCTCGAATGCACAGCGCGTCACAGTGCTGCGGCAAGGCGAGGAGGTGGTGATAGAGCTGACTGAGAAACTGAACATGCTGAAGATGCTGCAGGAGGAGCCGCCCTTCATCTCGTTCTACATGCCTGCCGTCATAGACTCCGTGCTACCAGGCTCGGCAATTGGCAAAGCCGGCGCCGTCAAAGGCTCGCGGCTTATGGCCGTAAACGGACGTGAGATAACCACTTGGGGCGACTTCGACCGCGCTATGCAGCCCCGCTCAGATGTACTGAGCATGCCCGACTGCACACATGAGGACAGCGTCGCCCTGCGCCAGTTGGACGTGGTGTTCGCCTCGCCCGACGGAGCCCGCGTGGACTCCGTCTGCCTCACACTCGACGAGCACTACATGCTGGGCATCCTCCGTACCATGCCATACTCGTTCTACGAAACGCAGCATCAGGATTACAACCTGCTCACCTGCATCCCTGCCGGACTCGAGAAGGGATGGAGCACCCTGACGGGCTACGTCAGCGACCTCAAGTACGTGGCTAGCGCAGACGGCGCCAAGTCCGTAGGCTCCTTCATCACCATCGGAAACATCTTCCCCTCTGCGTGGGACTGGCAGCAGTTCTGGTCGCTCACCGCCTTCATCAGCATCATTCTGGCCGTGATGAACATCCTGCCCATACCCGGATTAGACGGCGGCCACATCCTGCTGCTCTTTGTGGAGGCCGTTACAGGCCGACAGCCGAGCGACAAGGTGATGGAGTGGATAGAGCGCATAGGCATGTTCATACTCATTGCGCTGATGTTGCTGGCCTTCAGCAACGATATTCGCAACTTCATCCTGCCCCTCTTCTTCTAACTATGGACTATGAACTCATCCATCCCCTCTGACCCATTCATGCTGCTTAGCTTCATAAACATGAAGTTGCGCGACGAGTTCCCCTCGCTCGACGAACTCTGCAGTACGCTCGGCATCGAGCGCACCCGCTTGGAGCAGCGGCTTGGGGCGGCAGGCTTTGAATACAACAAAGAGAACAATAAATTCTGGTAAGACCATGCAGAAAAAACTCCTTTTCATCCTCTTCTGTCTGCCTTTGCTGCTCACAGCTTGCCAGAGGCAGACGAGCGCCGACCGAGCCGCTTCGCGCATGCTGGGTGATGCACGCTTCGCACTGCGACACGGACACTATGCAGCCGCACGTGACACCATCCTCTCCTTGCGTCGCCGCTACCCCACAGCCCTCGAGGCGCGCCGTCAGGGCATTCTTTTGCTCGACAGCATCGAACTGACAGCCGCACGCGACAGTCTGCAGCGTGCCGAGGGCGCCGAATGGGAACGCCTGCACGTGAAAGCGCAGTTCTTCGAGCGCAAACTGATGGAGGACCAAAAGAAATAGACAGCAACCCCATGCGGCACATCACACTCGAGCAGATGAAAGCATTGCTTGCCGACCCAATCTTTCATCAGATAGGTCAGGCGGCCGACCAACTGGGAGTGGACTGCTACGTGGTGGGCGGCTACGTGCGCGACCTCTTCCTCGAGCGCCCCTCGCAGGACATCGACTGCGTGGTGGTGGGCTCGGGCATCGAGTTGGCACAGACGCTGGGCCATAGCCTCGGACGCGGTGCACACGTGAGCGTGTTTCGCCATTTCGGCACGGCACAGTTGAAGTGGCACGGCGCAGAAGTGGAGTTCGTGGGCGCTCGGCGCGAGAGCTACAGTCACGACTCGCGAAAACCCATAGTGGAAGACGGCACGCTCGAGGACGACCTCCTGCGGCGCGACTTTACCATCAACGCTCTGGCCGTTTGCCTCAACCGAGACCGCTTCGGCCAGCTCATCGACCGCTTCGATGGGCTGCTCGACCTCGAAGACGGCATCATTGCCACACCGCTCGACCCTGATACCACCTTTTCCGACGACCCACTCC
Source organism: uncultured Bacteroidales bacterium (assembly GCA_902787575.1). GTDB lineage: Bacteria > Bacteroidota > Bacteroidia > Bacteroidales > Bacteroidaceae > Physcousia. The sequence continues at coordinate 49,688 of CADAGX010000025.1, forward strand.
GCATGATGCGCTGCATCCGCTTTGCCACTCAACTCAACTTCCAGATAGAGGACGAGACGCAGCAGGCGCTTGCCCGCAATGCTGAACGCATACGCATCATCTCGCAAGAGCGCATCATAGACGAGTTGAACAAAATCATGCTCAGTCCCACACCGAGTATCGGATTCATCGAACTGAGCCGCTGCGGCCTGTTGCCCATCATCCTGCCCGAAATCGCTGCCCTGGAAGGTGTGGAGGTACGCAATGGTCGTGCACACAAAGACAACTTTTACCACACACTCGAGGTACTCGACAACGTGGCAAAGGCAAGTTCTGAACTTTGGTTACGCTGGGCAGCCCTGCTTCACGACGTTGGCAAACCTCGCTCCAAACGTTGGGAAAACGGTGTGGGCTGGACGTTCCACAACCACAACTACATCGGCCAAAAGATGGTCGCTCCACTCTTCCGCCGCATGAAGCTGCCGCTCGACGAACGACTGCAGTACGTAGAGAAACTTGTTGGACTGCACATGCGTCCCATTGTTATAGCCGACGAGGAAGTCACCGACTCGGCTGTACGCCGCCTGTTGTTCGAGGCCGGCGAGGATATTGACGACCTGATGGTGCTCTGCGAAGCAGACATTACCAGCAAGAACCAGCAGCGCAAGCAACGCTTCCTCGACAACTTCCAGCTCGTGCGCCAGAAACTCGCTGACCTGCAGGCGCGCGACAACTACCGGACATGGACCAACCCCATCACGGGCGAAGAAATCATGCGCACTTTCGGACTTGCACCCTGCCGCCAGATTGGCATCCTCAAGCAAGCCATCAAAGACGCCATCTGGGATAGCCAGATTCCGAACGACCACGAGGCCGCCCGCACCTTCATGCTTGAAAAGGCCAAGGAGATGGGGCTCACGCCTGTCATACTCCTCGAATAAACCACGTCACCTTCGCGTGAGAACAACCTCCTTTTTACACATGAGAAAGCTCTTACTTCTTCTGCTTTGTGTTGCCTGCATCCCCAGTCTTATAGCTGCACGCGACAGCGACCTCCGCCAATGTAGCCGCTGCAAAAATGCAAAAATGCAAAAATGCAAAAAGAGAGGGCGGCCGCCGAAATTTCGCCCTCTCTTTCCTATTTATCCCGCTTGCGCAGTATGTCCTGAATATAGACTCGCACGCCAAAGACGCTGCCTGCATAGACAAGTATCTGTCCGAATAGCATCAGCACCGACGAGTCCACCTCTCCCTGCGGCGGCAGGAAGAGCGACATGGCGCACATCGCGGCACCGAAAACGAGCAATCCTGTGGCGGTAAGTTTCTCCATCTCTAAATCATTGCTCCTCCGAGCAGGCCCGAAAG
>CADAGX010000026.1 GCA_902787575.1 uncultured Bacteroidales bacterium
TCTCGTTGATGCCTTCTGTGTTGCCCGTCAGATAGACGTTGATGATGGCCACGGCGTCGGTGATGTCCACCGTGCCGTCCTCGTCCACGTCGCCCGTCTGGTGTGTCTGCACATTTTCATTGCCCTGCGAGGCGGGTTCCGATGGATTGGATGGATCGAAAGGTTCTGGCTCCATCTCGCGAAAGCGTGCAATCAACGTGGCATCATTGTATCCTGCCAAGTAGTTGAACTGCTGAGCATCGGTCAGTTTTACGCCATCCTGATACCATCCGTCGAACTCATAGCCTTGGTTCACGTTAGTTACGTTTACCATTACGTAGGAGTCGGGCGTCACATACGCTCCGCTTGTGCGATTGAAGGTGCAAATGCCTTCGGGTGCAGATGAAAGGTAGAGGCGGCTCTTCACGTTCATCGATGGCTCCGATGGGTTGGTTGGTGTGAACGGATTCTGTGTATATACCGCCACAAAGTTCATCGGCCCGTCTATGGTGGTATAGCTGAAACTTCGAGCAGCGTCTATGCGCTCCCCATTCAGTGTCCAATGGCTGAAAGTGAAGCCCGACCTGGCCGACGTAGAGATGGTCCTTGTCGTACCCGGAGCATAGCTGCCGGCACCGCTGGCAGACCCGGCTCCAGAGGGCGACACCGATGTTGTCAGCGGGTATTTGAACACGGGGACTGTCGGTTCTGCCGGGTCGCTGGGGTTGAAGCCACCATTCTGTGCCTGCATGCTGCCCGCAACGAGCAGCAGCAGACCACAGAGGTAATATTGTAAACTCTTCATAAGCAAAGAACTCTTACTTTATGCTTTGCCTACTTCACACTCATCTTCACGCTCTCGCCGTCCACCTTCACTACGTAGATGCCGCCCTGCAGGCTCACGAATCCGTTGCCCGTATGGCTGGCCACCTGTGCGCCGCCGGTGTTATAGACGGTCACGGTCTTGCCCTCGGCACCGCCGATGCTCAGTCCGCCGTCCATCGTGCCCAGACATACGCCCGTCTTCTCGGTCAGCTGGTTGATGGCTGTGGCCTCCTTGCTCGGACGCAGCAGGAAGCGGCCGTCGAACGTGCCTGCCTGCGTGTCGAAGTCATACGTCCCAAGTGCCAAGTCGAAAGTCACACCCAGCTTGGTGTCCACCAGCACCATCGGCATGTCCATGCGCGGAGCGCTGATGGAGAGGCGGCCGGCCTTCGAGGCCGTATAGCCCAGACGGATGTCGCCCTGCTGCGGACGCTCGTTAATGGCCATCTTGTTGTCGCCTTCCAGGCTGTAGAGTTGTGCCGTGGCATCGTCGCTCAGGAACTTGGCGGCGTCGAACTCCAACTCGTAGGCGTGCTGTGCCTGCGGATTCAGCACCACGCGTGCGCGGTCGAGTTTCAGTGTGTCGCTCAAGATTTCCAGATTAATAAGTCGGCGCTGCGGGTTGATGCCCTTTTGGCGACGGGCCATTACGCGGTTTGCCTTCGTCTTCTCGCTCTGGCGATAAGTCTCGCGACGTTCTGCCTCGAAGTCCACCTCATCGGCAGTTGTCGGCTTCTGTACGAAGAATGCCTGATAGGGTTTCAGGTGGCACTCATCGTCGCCCGGACGGAATGCTTCGTAGCTGTTGCCGTTCCAGATGGTGATGGGCGAAGTGATGTCTTCTGAACTGAAATCGTAGTAGCTCGAATAGGGATTGCCAATGAAATTCCAGCTGGCATTGGCTATGTTTTCTGTAACGTGTTCCAGCAGCTCTATGAGACGATTGCCGCCGAAAGTGGGTCGGCTGAACTTCACCACCAGCGTACCGCCTGTCTCAGACTGGAAGGCATAGCCCTGACGTGCCGTCAGCGTCTCGCCCGTCACAGGCTGCCAGCCGCCGCTGCCACTGAGGGCACGGATGATGCCGTCGTAGTAGCGCCATACATAGCGACCCGGGTATTCACACTCGCTGATGGTTACGTCGAAGGGGAAGCAGAAGAAGTACCACTTCTTGGCTGCCACCTTTATCTTCACCCTAAGCTCGTTCATGGGCAGGTTGTTGTCTTCGTCCGTCGTACCGTCGCCAATGAGCGAGGCACCGGTTCCCGTGCTGCTGTTCATGTCGCCGATGGTCTGGTCCACCGTGTCGAACTGCTGCTCCTCGCCTTCCACGATGATGCCGCCCTGTTCGCCTATCTCGGCAATGGGCGTATCCTCTGTGATGCGCTCCACACCTTCTTCAAAGACAATGTCGCCGTTCGTGTAGAACGACTCGTAGTCGCCCGGACGCAGCTCGCAGCGCCGTACGCTCAGGAACTGGCTCCAGTTGGTGTCGAAGTAATAGCTGTTATACAGGAAGTCGGGCACGTAGAGTATCGACTCCTGATAGTTGGGGAAGCTGTTACTGCCTATCGTAATGATGTCGGGCATGTAGGCATAGACGGACTTCAGGTTGACGCAATTGCAGAAAGCATCGTCTGCTATTGAACTCAGGTACGGAGGCAGGTGGATTTCTGTTAAAGACACGCAACGATCAAATGCATAGCTGCCTATATACGTAGTGTTGGGGGACAACCTTACCTCTTTGAGCGCATAGCACTCGGAGAAAGTGCTGGTTGGAATGGACGTCACATTATTGGGAATGGTGATACGCTCCAATTTATCACAATTATAGAAAGCCATGTCACCACCCAAGGAAGTAAGGCTTTGGGGCAGGGAGACGTCGGTCAGCGAGTAACAAGCACGAAAGACTCCGGTTCCTATAGTCTCAACGCCCTCCAAGAGAGTGGCCTTCTCCAGAGATGTGCATTGCTCGAAGACATATCCGCCTATTGTCTGGGCGCCCAAAGTAATTGTTTTGAGAGACGAACAACAACTGAAGGCACTGCTTTCTATCGTAGTAACAGAAGCCGGGATGTCGATATGGGTGATGCTCGAGCAACCAGATAAGGCTTCGTATCCAATCTTCGTAATGGAAGTGGGCAGAACGACAGAAAACAATTTTGTTTTACCCTTCATAAAATTCGGGAATACGTTATCCTCAGAACATCTCGATTCAGAGTAGCAGTACGAATTGGCCACAATGGTGGCGTCAGACAGGTCGAGCTCGCACAGGTTAACCATCTTGTTGCGCATAATCATCATATCGTAGCTGTTGATGCTGCCCGATACCTTCAACTTCAATATATTGAATGTATAGTCTTCGCCTCCTATGGCATCCAGCAGCGCAGAGGATTCATCTTTGGCCGTCACGGTATAAGATTTAACGGCATAGTCGGCCGCGCCGAAAATCTTATCTGCCTTGTCTGTCCATGCCTCCTTGTATGCATCCACTGCCACGTCTGGCACAATATAGAAGTCAGCATCTACACCCTCATGTGCAAAGGGGCTCGTGCTTTGTATTAGAAGGCATATCGTACTTGAGAACGCACCAGAGCCAATCAATGTCACACTGCTTGGGATGGTGACGGAGGTCAGGCCACTGCATTCATAGAACGCACCGTCTCCAATGCTCGTCACACCTTCGGGAATGGTGACAGAGGTCAGGCCTGAGCAGCCAGAGAACGCATAATCTCCAATGCTCGTCACGCCATCGGGAATGGTGACGGAGGTCAGACTACTGCAGCCTTCGAACGCATTGCTTCCAATGCTCGTCACACTCTCGGGTATGATGACGGAGGTGAGGCCAGAGCAACCATAGAACGCGCCGTCTTTGATGCTCGTCACGCCCTCGGGAATGGTGACGGAGGTCAGGCCAGAGCAGCCCCTGAACGCATAACCTCCGATGCTCGTCACGCCCTCGGGAATGGTGACAGAGGTCAGGCTTGAACAGCCAGAGAACGCATAATCTCCAATGCTCGTCACATTCTCGGGAATGGTGACGGAGGTCAGGCTCGAGCAGCCAGAGAACGCTTCGCGTCCGATGCTCGTCACACCTTCGGGAATGGTGACGGAGGTCAGGCTTGTACAGCCAGAGAACGCATAATCTCCAATGCTCGTCACACTCTCGGGAATGGTGACGGAGGTCAGGCTCGAGCAGCCAGAGAACGCTTCGCGTCCGATGCTCGTCACACCTTCGGGAATGGTGACGGAGGTGAGGCTTGAGCATCTAGAGAACGTATAATCTCCAATGCTCGTTACGCCCTCGGGAATGGTGACAGAGGTCAGGCTTGAACAGCCAGAGAACGCATTGATTCCAATGCTCGTCACGCTACTGGGTATGATGACGGAGGTCAGGCTCGAACAGTCTTGGAACGCAAGTTTTCGGATGCTCGTCACGCCCTCGGGTATGATGACGGAGGTCAGGCTCGAACAGTCTTGGAACGCATAGTTTTCGATGCTCGTCACGCCTCCAAAGTATTGCAGTTCATCGAAAGAGGAGATAGAAGAATTATTAATGAAAACAGATCCAATCGACGTAACGGAAGCAGCCTCGGCATAACTCAATTCACCGTCGCCATTGGTATCCCAGTTCTGCACACAAACGGCTTTTACATTGGCATCGGCAAAGATGATGCTGGAGGAATATAAAACACCTGTATCGTTGCTGTAAGTTCGGGTTTGGTAATCGTAATACACAATGCCGTGCGTACTGTCAGCCACAGGAGTGGCATCCTCGCCCAGTGTCTGATACCATGTGATGGTCTCATGATTGCCGTTCATCTTGTAAGCCAGTTCACCACTAGCAACAGCATCGGCTGCAATCCGAGGCACCTGTGTGCCATAGACCGAGTAACAGTTGTGAAACTGTACCGTACCGCCGTAACGTACCAGATACCTTGCAGAATTCGTCGAGTTCGGTACTCTGGCCGTCGTACAGCAGTCGTTGAACACGAAGGTACCTGTGTTGCACCAGCCAGAGAAGGCTGCACAGTTGGCGGGATTCTTGGGACCGCGGGTAGTGATGTCGCCCGCAACCCAACAGGAGTTGATAGTTACCGTTGCATTCCCGGCCCAAGCGCCACCGAACAGACCGCCAACATTATCACCTTCGCCATCCACGGGAGCCATATTACCGATGTTCTCGAACAAAGCGTTTGCACCTGTGTGGTTACCAACGAGGCCGACAACACGAGCACCAGTGATGGAGCAAGTGGAGTCGAGGGTGAAGTTCTTCAGCGTTACGTTAGCACCAGTATTGAACATACCGAAGTCGCTCTTTTCAGGTTGGTTCAAAACCATGTGGCTAAACTTGTGGCCTTGGCCATCGAATGTACCACAATAGCGGGACGCACTGTTGTTGGTGCTGCCGATGGGAGCCCAGCTATCATCTAAGCCAGCAAAGTCGATGTCGGCCGTCAGATATGCATCAAGTGTCGTGTTTCCGTTATTCACCATCTTTGCAAACGTCACTACATCCTGTGCCGTAGCAAGTGGGTATCTACCTTCTGCATCAGGTTCCAACAGTTCCACAATTTCCTTGAATTCCATCCAGTAAGTTGCCGCCTCGTAAGCAGCCTTACTGCCCATGGGAACAAAGAGCGTGGCATTGGAACGATTTGAAAAACAATCAGCATCGATGCTCAGAGGATTTACAAAATTCACTGTTACTGAAGTCAGACCCGAACAGCCATCGAAAGCACTGGCTCCGATGCTCGTCACGCTCTCGGGAATGGTGACGGAGGTGAGGGTCGAACAATTGGAGAACGCTGAGTTTCCGATGGTAGTTACGGAATATGAAGTTTCGTCGATATAAAGTGTATTGGGAATTGTCAAATTCTCAGGAATAGTACCACTAACGGCTTCGATACTGGCCTTATTGTCTTCCACGGAAAAGGTCCACACCGTGCCATTGGCGTCTGTCCAATCAGAAGCTGACGCAGAAAGGTTCACACAGAGTGTCAGCAGGGTGAAAAGAAAATGTCTTAGTTTCATCGTCGTATCCGATACTAAATGGGTTCTTACTTCACAATGATTTTACGCGTACCTTGTATATATATACCGCGCGCGGGCGCGATGACACGACGGCCCGAGAGGTCATAAAGTAGCCCCCTCCAGTCCTCCCCGAGGGAAGGCGTCAACGTCTCGCTGATACCGTCGGCATTGTCGAAGCGGAAGCGGAAACTCTTGGCGGAGCTGTCGCCCGAAGGCGTCAGGTAGCAACGGCCAGCGGGGAGCATGAAGTTGGCACCATCGGCATCGTAGAAGAGCGGGCCGCTGCCCTGGTCCTGCAGGATGTAGCCCGTGGAGACGGTGGTGCCAGTGAGCACACCGGTGAGATAGCCCGAGGCGAAGACGTCGGTGACGTTGCTGCCGTCCGTCAGGGTGGCTGTGCCGCTGAGCGAGCCCGAATAGCCGCTCTCGGCATAGACGATGTAGGGTGTGCAGGTCGAGATACTCTGGGCAGGCGAGAGCGTGAGCAGGTCGCCTTCAGCGCCGCTGCACGTGTAGGCCTTCAGGCCGCTGGGCAGCGCCGTGTCGAACGGCAGGATGAGCGTGCCTATCTTGTTCGCTGCCGACACATTAACGGCGAGCGTTCGCGCCGTGGGGATGCCCGTTGTGAACGGACGGCACGCATAGTCGGCCGGCACGTACTTTGCACTCCGGCCTTCCTCAACAGCTGTCAGGTTCATGCCCGACAGCCGCACAATGGGCTTCGGAGAGAACGAAGAAGTAAACGTTGCCTCATCTATGGCAACATAGACGTTGAAAAGTGCTCCGGATGTGGCTGTGAATTCCTTGTTCTCGTTCGAAGCACACGCCACGCGCAACTGATTGCCCGGAAGCACATTGCAGGAGACGGTATGATAATAGGTCTTGTTGTTGCCTTTCCCCTTATAGGGATAGACGCCATCGTCGGTATTGATATAGACGTAGTATCCTTCATCTACATCATTCATAACCGTGATGCCAGTGGGCAGGAAGATGTCGAGGTTGTAGCCCACGTAGTTCTTTGTGCCAGTAAGGCTGACGGTGAAGAAGTAGTCCTCTCCGTCCCATTCGAGGTCACTCACCGTGAAGGTGTCGTCAGTTGGTGTCTGTGCCCTCATTGCCAGCGGCAAGAGCAGGCACGAGACTGCTAAAAGTAGTTTTCTCTTCATAATCTCTTGTGTTTTATAATTTGAATTTCTATATTTCCAATGATGTGAGTATGCGTTTTTAGGGTACAACATACATTATTAGGCACAAATATAGGCTGTTTCCAACAAAGCGCAGTCGGAAATCTCATCCATATTCATCCATTCGAGGTGCGGCGAGCCATTTTATGCTTTTATTTGGAGGAAAGTTTATAATTTTGCAGACGAAACAACAAGCACATGGAAGCGGAGGCAGAAAGACTTTGCAGAAGAATTGAGCAGAAAGATGGCCGGAAGATGGAGGAGCCACAGGATTTTGTGTGGCTCTCGAACCAGATCTGGGAAGTGATGCACGAGGTTATCAGCGTAAACACGCTGAAACGGCTATGGAAGGTACAAGGATATGAATCTGTGACACCACGCCGTACCACTCTGGACGTGCTGGCCAAATATGCGGGCTACGCAGATTTTGCCACATTCTGCAACGATAAGGGTGACCAAAACAGCCATACCGTGCTGACACGACATGTGAGTTCGCGCAACCTGAAGAAAGGACAGAAGGTACGCCTCACGTGGGCGCCTAATCGCTCATGCGTGATTATCTGCACGGGCGACTGCCGTTTCGAGGTGCGGGAGACGGAAATGACACGCCTGACGGTGGGCGACACATTCGAGTGCTCCGTTATCATAGAAGGTGAACCGCTGTACCTGAACAACCTCTTGCACAACGGCGAAGGCCCCATGCTCTACGTGGTGGGCAAGAAGCGTGGCATCCACTTTGAGGTGATGGAGGAATAATAACGGAAGGATTCGCATTATTTTCTTTCAGTATATTTGCTCGTTAGCGGACTTTATCTTACCTTTGCGAAAAATTTCGCAACGAAAAATTTCGCAATATGAAGAATCCATTCAAATTTGGAACGATTGTAGAGGATGAGTTTTTTACGGACCGTGTGGAGGAATTGAAACTTGTGCGGCGTGTGTTGGATGGCGAGAACCACCTGATTCTCATTAGTCCGCGACGTTTCGGTAAGTCGAGCCTGATAATGAAAGCTGTGCATGAAATCGGTCGGCCTTACCTTTGGCTTAACATGCAACGCATCATTGACGTACCAGATTTTGCAGCCAAACTGCTGAAGGAGACGCTTCGTATCTATCCGTGGGAGAAGCTGAAGCATTTGATGAGTCATTTTCGTATGGTGCCTCTCGTGTCCATGAATCCGTTGACAAACGGGATGGATGTGAGTTTCCAACCGGCGATGAGCAGCGACGTGCTGTTGGAGGATGTGATGAGGCTGCTGGAACGTGTTAGTACGGAACGTAGGAAATTGATTGTTGTCTTTGATGAATTTCAGGAGGTGCACTCTATCGGAAAGGGGTTGGACAAACAATTGCGCGCACTCATGCAGGAGCAGAAGAATCTCAACTATATCATCATGGGCAGTCAGGAGTCTATGATGACGGAAATCTTTGAACGAAAAAAATCGCCCTTTTACCACTTCGGCCGGTTGATGCACTTGCAACGCATACCGCACGACGACTTCTATAAATATATAAAGGAAAGGATGGCTCCGCACTCGGCAGATGTGGATGTGGTGGTCTCGGAGATTTTGTCCGTTACGCAGTGTCATCCGTACTATACGCAGCAGTTGGCTTCGCAGGTATGGGAATTACTGACGTATGAGCAGCAGACGGACAATGTGGTGGAAACAGCAATAAACCAACTGACACGCGAACATGACTTGGATTTCGAACGTCTTTGGGTGAGTTTCAATCAGACGGACAAACGCATCTTGCTGGAACTGGTCGAGGGAAAAAATCCTATGCAGATGAGGCAGAGGGCAAGTAGCACACAATATAGTGCCCTGAAACGCATGATGCAGATGGGCTATGTAATTCGCAACGAGCAGTACGAAGTGGAAGACCCTTTCTTCAAATACTGGATTCGCAAGAATGTGCTGTGAGCTACGTGATGGAGGAAGAATTAAGGAAGCGTTCGCATCTCGTGTAGGGTCTTTGCTTGTCAAAGACCGAAAGTAAACTTGCTGACACATTGCTTGCAGCGCGGAATTTGACAAGCAAATTGCATGCTGTGTGAAATGACACGCGTGGCAATGTCATTTGCGACGTGTGGCATGAACGATTGCGACGTGTGGCGTGAACGATTGCGACGTGTGGCGTGAACGATTGCGACGCGTCGCATTTTTTATATTTATGTGTGCAACGTGTTGGGGGTTAAGGTGTGCTACGGTGCGCTTTCACTAATCACTTTCTTGGCTCGGCCGACGATGCTGTCGTGCCAGCACTGCCAGCGGTCGAGCATGGCCACGAGTATGTCGGTCATCTCGTCTTCGGAGAAACCTTCGAAGGGTTGGGCGGTATAATCGTAAGCAAAGGCGTTGGCTGCGAGGACTTTGTCGTTGAACTGCGGGTCGAGCCATCGCCAATGCGTCAGGGTGTCGGTATGGGAAGTGAGGCCCGTGGCGGCTATCTGTTCATCCATCTTTTGGACGGCTGCTGCGATGGCGTTGGGTACGCGGTTCTGCTCGGCGAGCAGTGCACGCCGCATCCGCTCTGAACGCAGTCCGCCCAATATGCCCGGCAAGGCAAGAATTATGGCCAGGGCTGCCACCAGTGTTCCAAGTCGCAGTCGGCGCGAGCGTGTGCGCCGCCGCGAGATGTCTTCCCGCAGGTCGCTGATGCGAGCATAACGCTGCCCGATGGGTTGGAGGCAGCGGAGAATGGGTTTTCTCCAATAGGAGGGCAGAGGCATCTGCTGCATAACGACGCCCAGCGAGTAGATGTCGTTGCGCACGTCGGGCAGCGCAGCTGTGGCCTGCTCAGGCGACATGTAGCGTTCCGTGCCTGCGGGCTGCTTTAGGATGGCATAATTGTCGGAATCGGAGAGCGAGAAGTCGATAATTCGGACGCTCTGGCCGTTGCGCGTGAGCATGATGTTGGAGGGCTTGAGGTCGCGATGCGTGATGCCTACGGAGTGGGCATAGTCCATGGCGGCAAGCACCTCGTCCATGATGCGCTCAGCCTCGCGTCTCTTGGCAGGCGTGTCGGGTTCTGACTCGAGCCACTGACGCAACGTCTGCCCGTCTATATACTCCATGACGATGCACTCGCCGATGCAGCGTTCGCTACCGCTCGGGCAGTCGGCCACGTATTCGAGTCCCAAGCATCCCACGATGGCCGGGTGCTGCAGTTGCATGAGTATCTCCATCTCTTTGCGCAGCATCTGCGCGTAGCGTGCGTCGGAACGCACGTCGGGGTGCAGCGCCTTGAGCATATACCACCGGCCGAAACGCTTGGCACGATAGAGGACGTGCACGTCTGTCTGATGGAGAAAGGTGATTTCTGTAAAAGAGCGACTGACGCCTTCGGTGGGAGCGCTCAGAATGCCGGAAGATGAGTTGTCGGTCTGCATTTATCTACTTGTTGTAAGCGTGTCGCCCCACATGGGAAGTATTTCGGCATGGTAATGGAAGCCCGCCGTGAGCAGGCTGCGCGAATAGGAATTGAAGGCACGGGCATCATAGACGAGCGTGCAGGTGTGCTTATAGCGGTCGGAAAAGTCTTGTTCCACGTACGACGTCGGAGCGCGCATGGGCAGGAATCTGATGCGCCGCAGGCTGTCGCAACCGGCAAAGGCATAGGGATAGATATAGCTCGTGCCAGCCGGAATAACTACCTCGCGCAGACTGGTGCAACCGCGAAAGGTGCTGACGGAAAGGAACACGAGATTCTCCGGCAGACGCACGCCTGTGATGTGTGTGCAGTCCTGAAACGCGCCGTCGGCAGTCCACTTCACAGCCAACCGCCGCCCGTCAGGCACATCGAGGCTGTCGGGAAGATAGACGTGACCGCTGGTTTCGGTGGGGATGCAAGCAACTTTGGTGTGCTGGTTGCCGATGCGTACGCCCCAACCGCCGTAGCGATGAGAAAATTCGACCGTCGCCTCCATCTGTACCATGCGGTCGCCGCAGCGTGCGGGGAAGCTGAAATGAGTGACTTCGTCCGTGTTCTGCGCACTTACGACGTGCGAGAGCAGGAGAAAGAGGGCGAGGAAGGCTCGCCTGCGTGCTGAAAGATTCATGCCAATGAGCGCGTCAGAAGAGTTCGCCAAAGAGGGAGGGTTGTTCGCCTTTCTTGGAATGTGCGGTGCCTGGCTCTCGGCGGTAGGCCTTCTGCACGGCAGCAATAGACTGGCGCAGTTCGTCGCGCAGCGTTTCGGGTGCCAGAACCTCCACTTCGGCGCCCAGTCCCAGCAGCATTGCCTTGACGGCCTGATTCTGCGGCAGCGCAAGGGTAACGGTCTCGGTGCCGTTTTGTGCATTGGCGGCACGCTGCAGCACTTCTGGCACGGCCAACAACTGGATTATGGCATCGGCGCTGCCGGCCACGCGCAGGGTCACAGGCGTGGTGTCGCCCGTGCGGAAAAGCATTTCGAGTGCGGAAGCCGGAGCTGCCACACTACCCTCCTCCACTTCCGACATCAAGACACGCGCCGGACGAAGCAACGGATTTTTCCATTCGAGGTTTATGTAGCGCAGAATCCGCTTGTGGCCGCGACGGAACCGCGGTTCGAGTCGTGCGCCCTTGCGTTCGAAAAGCGCCACGTCGTTCTGCAGCATTCGCTTGCTGCAGCTGTATTCGCGGTTAATCGCGCGCAGGCGCGTATTGATGTAATGTATCAGACTGCGGGTCTTGCCCGTCTCGTTTGTTTTGGTGCGCTCGCCCATGAAGAATTCCACGTCCGGGTTTCGGAGTGCCTCGTCCAGTATTTGCCAGCGGAGCCGCTGCAGGTCATTTACTATCATAGTTAGAATATTTAAGTTGTTCGTATTAGTTTCATTGCGTAGCTACGTTTCCGGGCCAGCCTTACTTGCTAAGGAATTTCCGACCCTGCGTAATATTCACGCCACGGTCCGGCTTCTGCAGCCAGCGCCCGTCGGGCGAGAAAAGCGGCTGTGACTTCTGTACATCGAGCACGCGCTCCACGGCGTCGGGCACTTCGCCCTGCTGGAACGTTATGCTGTTGGTGGACTGAGCCAGGTTGGGAATCTCGCTGCCGGCCATCGTATCGTCGAGCGGTGCATACAGTTCCAGGCTCGACCGCATGATGTAACCGCTGTTGTGAGCCGCCACTTCCTCGGGGCACATGGCCGAACGCCAGAAAGACAACTCGCTGTACTGACGGTGCAATGCTTGTGCGCCATCGCCCACCGTCCAGCGTGTCGGAGTGAGACGTTCGGAAATCTCGCCTACGAGCGTCTGATTGACATACAACAACGTGCGCTGCTGGGCATAATAATGCGTGAGCGTGATGTTGTACCACTTCGTTTCGTCCGTGACAAGGCTGGCGGCCGAAGTGATGGAGGTGCCGGTGGGCGGAACGTACTCGACATAGCCGCCATTCTTCAGGCGGAGTCGTCCCCATCGCGTGCCGCTCATGAAGCGCAACAGCTGGCCGTCCTCGTTGCCGCGTATGCGCAGTGTGACGGTGAACGAGTGCACCACATTCTCGCCCGTGAAGGACAGCGTGCTGCCGTTCGAGAGCGTCAGGCTGCCACTGGTTTTTCGCACGGGAAGAGGTTTCCCCTCGGCCAACGCATCGAAGAGACTGGGCGGAATGGCGTACATAAATTCGGTGTGGCCTTCGGTATTCGGGTGGAAGGCGTCGGCAATGAAGCCTTCTGCCCATCGGCCGTAGCCATCGTCGATTGCGCCCAGCGTATTGACGCTTGGCACGTCCCACCGGTGGATGTCGATATTGATTTTCTTGATGTAGCTGTAATCCTCCAACGTGTAGTCGCTGCGTGTATAATTGTTCATCACCACAGGCACACGGCCGTCGGCGCGAAGCTGACGTATGATTTTCTGCAGGTTCGTGCTGAACTGGTTCAGTACCGACTGCTTGTCCGTGGCGTCGTGCACGCCCTCGTTGCCCATGCTGAGGCCGATTATTACGTAGCGACCGTAGTCGTGAATCACTTCGTCGTATCGATTCAGCAGATTGTTGGTGGTGTTGCCGCCAATCGAAGTGCCTACGACCTTGAAAGGACGTTCCGTCAGCTTGCGGTTGAAGCGCGACGAGAGCAATGTGCCGTATTGATATGCATATCCGTGGTTGCTGTTGGCGCCCTGCCCATTGCAGACAGACGAGCCGAAGGCCGAGATTTTGAATTCGTCGATGGGCGCATCGACGGTCCACTCGTATCGATTCATGTCCAACTGCATGTGGTAGGTTCCCTGGTTGATGCGGATATTCTCGGTGCTGAAGCCCTCGGCCGGCATGGCAACGGTGGTCCGCGTGCCTGTCAGGCGTCGCACGGCCAGATTCTCGTCGTTATTGAAGAGGAAATAGAAGTACTTGGAGTTGAAATCCTGGTTCGACATGTCGGAAAGGCTCACGTCGCCCTCGAAGATGCCACCACCCATATACGGGATGCTGGGCGTGCCGGACACGATGTTGCCTTTCACCTGCAGCACCACGGGCGTCAGCGTGATGGTTTCGGCCTCAGAATCGATGCGGATTCGCACTACGTTTTCCTGCTCTACAAGGATGGAATCGGGATTTTCGTTGGCCGTCAGCACTCCGTCCGTCAGTCCGATGTGCAGGGTGCTGCCTTGCGGCGTGGTGCCCTCGACTGCCATACGTCCGGGTCTGACACGCATATACGTCTCGAAGACGCCGTGCGAGATGCCGTTCGGGAGCAGTTCGTTCAGGTCGCGGGCCTTGCCGTCCTCGCAGGCAGAGCCGACAACCCGTGCGCTGGCCAGTCGCAGCGGTTCCTTCGGCCGCACGCCGCCGGAATACTCCTCGATGCGCATTACGTTCAGATAGGAGAACGAGCTGGAGAGCTGCGAGTTGCGCTTCATGCGGAACGTGATAATGCCGTCTGCGTCGGGGAAGATGTAGTCAGACACAGCCACATTCGATGTGTTGCCATGTACGCCCTCGCCTCCCACGTGTGCCCCGCTGTTCTGCTGCACGCACTCCCACGAGTGCTGCCCGCTGATTTGATACCACGAACTGCGGCGGTCACCCTCGCTGGTGGCGCGATGTCCCAAAAGGTAGAAGCGATAACATTTTTCCTTGTCGAGGCGCGAGAATTCTATGCTCTTGACGTCGTCGTTGTCAGTGAAGATATAATCCTCGGTGGCCGTCTGCACTGCCAGTTTGCCAAGCAGTTTCTCGTCCGGCGCATTGAGGCCGCCAGCGTCTATGCCGTTGGTTTTTATGGCATCGAGTGTGCGCAGCATACATCCGGCACGCGAATTATCTGTGTTGTAGAGGAAGTAAGACTTTCGGCTGGCGAGGGAATGTGAGTCGGAACTGCCGGTGCTGATATTGTTCCAGCGCTGCCCGAAGGAATCCTTGCCCGTCGTCTCGTGTCCACGCGTGTCGTTCGACGTCTCGCCGAAGTCGATAAGCATGGTCTGAACCAGTTGCAGCTCGGCGTTCGCACGTGGCAGGCCGGACAGTTCCTCCACCTTCATGCAATTGACGTGCACCATGCCGTTTTTTATCTTCTTGCTGATGGTCAGCGTGACCGTGCCGTCGCGGTCGGGAAACACGGGCTCCGACACAAGCACGTTTCGATTGTTGCCATTATAGCCGTTGGCACCCAGTCCGGCACCCGACATTTGCAACTCGCCGCTCCACGAATTCTCTCCGCGGAACTCGAAGTAACCCGTCCGCTCGCCGTCGGCAGCCCGGCTGCCAAAGGTGTAAAACCTGTAGGCACGCTCGGCATTGAGGCCAACGAAGCGTACGATGTTGTAGTCGGCCCATGTCTCGAGGAACATGTAGTCCTGCGTGGCAGTTGCCACGGCCAAATCTCCAAGCAACGACTCGCTGGGATTCGTCAGCCCACCGCCGCCACTCATTCCGTTGGTGTTGAAGAACGAACCAATCTCGAGCCCGTAGCCGAGATTCTCGTTGCGGCTGTTCACCAAAGCAAAGCGCTGCGGATAAATATGATTGTGCGCGCCCGGACTGGTAACGTTGCTCCAGAAATTTCCGCGCGGGTCGGCCGTAGACGTTTTGCTGCCGCGGCCCGAGACATCGTTTTCGCCGAAATCGATATAGAACGTCTGCGTGATTTCCTGAGCAGTGGCCGTGAAGGCTGCCAGCAGTGCGAAAAGCACGAGCCGCAGGCGGCGTCTCTGATGCGAAGTGAGGATTCTGGATTTCATCGTGTGGTTTTGGAATTTTGTGCAGGTGAAAAATTATTTATTGGCTGACGAAAAAATATTTTCCGCTGCCGATTTCTACGATAGTGAAGCCCGCATCGTCGGCCGTGACGCTGTGTACTCCGTTTCCGAGGGGCGGCTGTATGTTAAACCTCGTGGGGATGCAGACCCGGGCCGTGGTGTTGGCCGGAATCTCTACGTGCCACTCCAGCCGGTCGCCTTGGCGCGTCCACTCGCTGCGTATCATGCCGCTGGCGCTGTCGTACCACGCCCGGACATGGTGCAGGTCGGCGGGGAAGCACGGCGCCATGTTGAGCCGGCTGAAGCCGCGTTCGCCATCGGCACAACGTATGCCGGCCAAATCCTCGTAGTACCAGAGCAGCAAATCTCCGAGCAGCATCACGTGGTTTCCGCTGTTCATGGCCGGATTTGCCGTGTCGCCGTTCCAGAGTTCCCACAACGTGGTGGCGCCGTGGGCCATCATATAGCCGTAGCTGGGGTATGTCTGCTGATTGACGATGCGCCATGCCAAGTCTGTGTGACCACGACGCGAGAGACAGCGCATGAGATGCTGGATGCCCAGCACACCGCACGAGACGTGGCCGTCGAACTTATCCTCGGTGACGGACACGATATTCTGCAAGACGCGCTCCTCGAATCCCTGCGGCACGAGTCCCAACTCGAGCGACAGCACGTTGGCCGTGACGGTATTGTTGCTGTATTGGGCAGTGGCAGGGTTGAAAAACTTCTTGTTATAGGCCGCCTTCATCTGTGCGGCAGTACGCGCGTAGAATTCAGCGTCGGCCGCATTGCCCAGCTGAAGCGCCATCTGCTGCATCTTGCCCAAGATATCGTAGAAGACGCAGGTGCTAAGCACGGCTCCCTCGGTCCGGCGCGACGGGTCCTCGCTGTGAATCAGATCTTCCCGCTCGGGCGGCATACACCAGTCGCCGTAGGTATCCTCGGTCATCACGCCCTCGCGCTGCGTTGCGTCGAGTGTGTACTGCACCCACCGCTTGAGGAAAGGATAATAGCGAAAGACGGCTTCCTCGTCGCCACAGCGGGTATAGAGCATATAGACGGCATAAACGGCGGCTCCGGTCCATGTGACGTTATTGTGCCGAATGCCGGGAATAAACTCCGGCGCTATGTCGGCCAGCTGCCCCGCGTCGTTCTGCGTATCCTGAAGGTCGCGAAGCCATTTGTAGTAGAGGGCGTTGTTGTCGAACAGGAAGTTCTCGCCATAGCAGCCCGTGGCACGGTCGCCAGTCCAGCCGAGACGCTCGTCGCGTTGCGGACAATCGGTGGGCATGCCGTGATAATTTCCTTTTATGCCCCACTCCGCCATGTGGTGCAGGCGGTTGAGCAACGGGTTGTCGCACTCGAAACCGCTGGTCGCGCGCATCGCATCGTACTGCACGCAGCCCGTCAGGTTCTCTGCCAGCGGTGCGGCTGCCGCTCCCGAGATTTCGACGTAGCGAAACCCTTGGTAAACGGTGGAAGGCTGATAGGTGAAAATGCCCGTGCGAGCTGGAATATAAGTATTGGTGCAGAGCGCACTCCGCAGGTTGTCGGTATAGAGCGCAGAACTGTCGGGCGTCAGCCGCTCGGCAAAGCGCATTTTCACCTCCTGCCCTACGTTGGCCTGCAGCGTGGCACGCAACTGGCCCACCATATTCTGGCCCATATCCACAATCCATCGGCCGTCGGCCACCTGTCGGACGCTCTGCGGATGGAGTTCAGCCTGCGTGCGGATGCCAGGACACGGCTGAGCCTCCAACATGCCACGCGGCGCAGGCAGGATGTCGGCCGGACGCCAACGTGAAGCGTCGTATCCCGGCTCGGTCCACGCACCCAGTTCCTGACGTGCGTCGTATAGTTCGCCGTCATAGAGGTTGTTGCGACGGATGGGACCGCGGTTCGTGGCCTGCCATTCGGCGTCGGAAACCACCAGAAGTGTGTCCGTCGACGTCTCCACCCACAGCTGGGCGCGCAGGCGCGGCCCGCCAAAAGTGGCATGGCTGGTGCGCAGGCCCAGCGTGTAGCCGTTGCCCAGTTCCACGCCAAGTGCATTGTCGCCACGTTGAACGAGCGGCGTCACGTCGTACGTATTGTAGTATACGGTCTTGTCCCAGTTAGAAAGTACGGTGCCGAACACGTCATCCGAAACGCGACGGCCGTTGATGTAAGCCGTGGTGTGCCCCATGCCGCTTATATAAAGGAGCGCGCGCGAAACCTTACCCTGCACGCGGAACTCTCGCCGCAGGTAGCGAGCCGGCAAGTCGCGGCGACCGTCGGCCACCACCATGTGTTCCATGTCGTTGAAGCCAATCCACTTGCCTTTCCAGTCCATCATGCGAAGTCCGGTGCGGAAATGCTGCACGGGGCTCACGATGTACTCGCCGTCCGACAGCCAGACTTCCAGTCGCCAGAAGATGTCGCGCTGATTCGGCAGTCGGCGGCCCTGATACGGCACTTGCAAAGTGGCATTCCCCTCCATGCGCCCGCTCTGCCACAGGCAGTCGCGACCGCCCTTCAGCCCATCGCGCGAGGTGGCAGCCGTGATGGCATAGGCCACCTGCGTGACGTCCTGCTTGTCGGACACAATCTGCCAGCTGAAACGTGCCGTACGCTGGACGCCTGTGGCCTCGGCCAGACGGTTCACGCGCAGATTCACGACATCAGAAGGCCACACCGACGACAGGGAGCCAAGAATAAAGCATACTGCCAATAAAAAGCGCTTCTGCATGAGGACGGAAATTTACTATTGTCTGTACAAATTTATGCTTTTTTCGCGACACGTGCAATAATTACACGTTTTTTTCTTACCTTTGCCCTGCAAACACTGAAACTCTCAGATTATGAAACGACACATCCTACAGCTGGCCGTGCTGCTGATGGCAGGCACCGCCATGGCTCAAGAAGCCATTTTCGAGAAACGCGACACGGGCTCGCCCGTAAAGAACGACGACGGAACCGTCACGCTGCGGCTCAAAGCGCCCGAAGCACAGAAGGTAACGGTGATTGGAGACTGCATCGAGAAAATGCACGCCGAGATGAAAAACACCGACGGCACGTGGACGTACACGACGCCACAGCTCGCACCCGAACTTTACAACTATCGTTTCTATGTAGACGGCGTGGAAGCACTCGACCCGGCAAACCTCGAACGTAGCCGTGACGTGCGTTCTTTTATGTCCACCTTCATTATAAGTCGCGAGAAAGGAGACCAGGGATATCTGTATGCGAACCATGATATTCCGCACGGCGACGTGCAGCAGGTCTGGTACGACTCGCCGTCGCTCGGCATACAACGCCGCATGAGCATCTACACGCCAGCCGGTTACGACAAAGGCAAGAAGTATCCCGTGCTGTACCTGCTGCACGGCGCAGGCGGCGACGAGGAGGCATGGCTGACGCTGGGCCGCACGCAACAGATTCTGGACAATCTTATCGCGCTTGGCAAAGCCGTTCCCATGATTGTTGTCATGCCAAATGGCAACGCAACGGACGACGCATCTCCACTTATGACGGGTCGCGAACATAAAAACCACCCTGCGACAACCTACCAAGAGGGCTTTGGCGACATCATAAACTACGTGCAGAAACACTACAAAGTGAAGCGCGGAGCTGCCAATACGGCGCTTGCCGGCCTGAGCATGGGCGGCTTCCACACTTTTTCTATCAGCCTGCTCCGCCCCGGACAATTCGGCTATCTGGGACTTTTCTCGGCCGCCGTGCGCATGGACAGACGGAGCCAGAAACCCATCGATGTGCAGTTGGAGGAGAGTGCAGAGGTCAGCGCTCAGCTAGAGGCTGTCTTCCGCGCCAAGCCGAGCCTCTATTGGATAGCCATCGGCAAGGACGATTTTCTCTATCAGCAGAACGCAGGATTGCGGCGATACCTCGACAAGAAAGGTTACGCCTACGAATATCACGAAAGTGAAGGCGGCCACACGTGGCGCAACTGGCGCGTCTATCTTAGCATCTTTGCCCAACGCCTTTTCAAGTGAAGAAATGACGCGAGAGGAGTTCGAAAATTGTGTGGCTGCATGTGGGCCGCAAATTGAGGCCATTCGGCAGGCGGCACACCACCTGCACGAAAGCGTGAATCAGCACTACGACGGCACGAAACCATACGGCTTCCACTTGGACATGGTGGCCGAGGCCATGCTTCGCCACGCGCACTCTGTGTGTCAGCGTCGCGAGGATGTGCCGGCCTTGTGCTTCGGCGCCTGGTTTCACGACAGCATAGAAGATGCACGCCTGACGTACAACGACGTCCGGCGCGAGGCGACCCGGCTGGGACTGAACGCTACACAGGCAGAGATGGCGGCCGAAATCGTGTATGCGCTCACCAACGAGAAAGGTCGCACACGCGAGGAGCGGGCCAACGACCGCTACTACGCAGGAATCCGCACGACGCCCTACGCGCCGCTGCTGAAGCTGGCCGACCGTCTGGCCAATCTCAGCTACTCTTGCCGTGGCTCAAATGCCGACAATCGGCACATGAAAGAGGTGTATCTGCGCGAACTACCGCACTTTCTGCACGCCATCGACGCACATGCCACCGACCCGCGGCTGGCACTGCCACGCGAGATGCTAGAGGAAATCAATGCGCTGCTGACAATATGACACCTCACCAACCAACAAACTAAAAGCAAAAATGGGACTGACAAACTACAGAACATTGAAACCGCTGCTCGACGTACATACTCACACGGTGGCGTCGGGCCACGCTTACAGCAGCCTTCAGGAAATGGTACACGCCGCAGCTGAGAAGGGACTGCAGGTGCTGGGCATTACCGAGCATGGGCCCAGCATTCCGGGCACGTGTTCGCTGCTTTATTTCAAGAACATGCACATCATTCCGCGCCAGATGTACGGCGTGCGGCTGCTGCTGGGCAGCGAAATAAACATCCTGGACACGAAAGGCACGCTCGACATGAGCGAAAAGTACATGGACTATTTGGATCTCTGCATCGCGGGAATCCACTCTATCTGCTGGCAGGGCGGCACGCGCGCACAGAATACCGAGGGTATGATGGCTGCTATCCGGCATCCCAAAGTGCACATCATCAGCCATCCGGCCGACGGAGTGGCAGAACTGGACTTCGAAGCGCTGGTGCTGGCAGCTCGCGACGCGCACACCCTGCTGGAGGTAAATAATCACTCGCTGGCACCATGCCGCAAGATGACACGTGCCACGGAGAACAACCGCACGCTACTGCGTCTGTGCCGCAAGCACGACGTGCCAGTGATACTGGGCAGCGACGCACACATCTCGTTCCAAATCGCAGATTACGAGCGTGCCCTGACACTTGTGGAGGAGACGGAATTTCCGTCCGAAATGATAATGAACTATCACCCGGAAGCGTTTTTCGAATATCTGGGCATCAAAACGCAATGAACCGACTGACACTTCTACTGATGCTGGCCCTGCTGCCCTGGTCGGCCAGCGCCGAGCAAACCGACGAGACGCACGGTGGACTGCGTTTCGACGTTGAATGGATGCATCCGATGCGTGGCGCCTCGAGCAGCGTGCCGTGGGGATATTACGTCGAGCTGAATCTCGACTCGGCGTGGGTGTGTCTGCCCTATCGCGGCGAGGCGCACGAGCCGACAACGGACGACGGCGGACTGAACTTCGGCCGTCCCGTGGCCGTCAAAGACCTGCGGATTTCTATGAAAGACACGAAGAAAGGACTCCACTACAGGGAGCTGACGTTTCGCTGCCGGCGCAACATGGCGTGGTACGCGTTCCGCATCCGGCTCTTCCCCGAGGGGCAGGCTCGCATCGACGTGCGGCCACAGCATGCCGACGCCATCAGCTTCGACGCCCGATACGAGGAACCCTGACTCCTGCGCGTCGGCGCATAAAATCGAAAGGTAAAAACGGTGCCTGCGACGGCACGGAGCCGTCAGATGCTCAGTTCGGCCAGCACGTCGATGAGCTCTTTTTTCACCGGTTTGTCGCTCTTTATGGCATTGCTGAAGGGCACATACACCACTTCGTCGTTCTTTATTCCAACCATCACGTTTCGCTGGCCTTCGAGCAGCGCATTGATGGCGCCCACGCCAAGGCGGCTGGCCAGAATGCGGTCGCCGGCACTCGGACTTCCGCCACGCTGCAAGTGTCCAAGTATCGAGACGCGGACGTCATACTCGGGGTACTCCTGCTTGACGCGATCTGCATAATAAAGCGCGCCGCACTTCGGACTCTCGCTAACGATGACGATGCTGCTGTTTTTGCTCTTGCGGATTCCGCGGCCGATGAACTGCTCAAGTTGGTTGGCACCCGTGCTATCCTCGGGTATGATGGCCGCTTCCGCTCCTGCCGCAATGGCGCTGTTCTGGGCCAGAAAGCCCGCGTCGCGACCCATCACCTCCACGAAGAAAATTCGCTCGTGACTCGTGGCCGTATCCCGAATCTTATCTACACATTCCATAATGGTGTTGAGCGTCGTGTCGTAGCCAATCGTGCTGTCGGTACCGTTCAAGTCGTTGTCGATGGTGCCCGGCAGGCCGATGCACGGCACGTCGAATTCCTCAGCAAAGATGCGGGCGCCAGTGAGCGAGCCGTTGCCACCGATGACGATGAGTGCATCAATCTCGTTGGCACACATGTTTTCGTAGGCGCGTTGCCGTCCCTCCGTAGTTTCGAAGTCGCGGCTTCGCGCCGTCTTCAGGATGGTTCCGCCACGCTGAATGATGTTACTCACATCCTCGGTACAGAATTCTCGGATTTCGCCGTTTATCAGTCCCTCATAGCCGCGGTAGATTGCTTTCACGCGAAAGCCGTTGGCGATGGCGGAGCGCGTCACGGCGCGGATGGCAGCGTTCATGCCCGGAGCATCGCCGCCGCTGGTTAGAACACCAATGCAGTTTATTTTTCTCATAGCCTGTGTCGTTTTACATTTCGGCCGCGAAGTTACGAAAAAACATGGGAAGAAAGCCCCATTTAACACACTTTAATAGCAAAAAACTTGCCTGTAAGCAAAAAAATTCCTAATTTTGCGTATTGATTTCAAAATTGAGAGACGAAGATGATTAAATGGTGGAGGAATCTTAGGAATAGCATATACCTTGCCCTATGGCGCTCGACAAAGCGCGTGGGACAAGGACGCAATATTAGACTGACAAGGAAATACGATAATTATTACGGTGTGATAGACCTCGTCTGGAAGCTCGAGGACCGTAAGAAGGGCGGCACACCGCTCCGCGCTCGCTGTATCGTTGAGCGTGCCAACAGTTGGAATCTGCTGGAGACCATTCGCCGCATCGAGCAAGGCGAGCTGCTGCAAGAGTTGGCAGACTTCGAAAAAAGAATGGCGGAGAGAAACTGAAACTTCCGACGCGCCGCGGTCACAGAAACGACACGTCGGAAACAATTTCCCACACATCAGAAACAAAAAACGACGTGCAGAAATCCAACGAACTGCACGTCGCATTCCACTTGCCAAAAGAAAAAACTGCAAAGGCTTGGCCAATTCACAAAGTTTTCATACCTTTGCAGCCGTGTTTATAAATTTAGTATTAACCCTTTAACAAGTAATCTGTAACAACATGGCAGATTTAAAAAATGTTGCTCCCATTGAGGACTTCGATTGGGAAGCCTATGCCAATGGCGACAACGGCACAGAAGTGAGCCGCGAGGCACAAGAACAAGCTTATGCTGGTTCGCTGAACAAAATTAACGACTTCGACGTAGTAGACGGCACAGTCATCGCGATGAACAAACGCGAGGTGGTAGTAAACATCGGATTCAAGAGCGATGGCATTATCCCAGCCAGCGAATTCCGTTACAACCCCGATTTGAAAGTCGGCGACACGGTGGAAGTTTACATCGAGAACCAAGAAGACAAAAAAGGACAGCTGCTTCTCTCGCATAAGAAAGCACGCGCCAGCCGTTCTTGGGACCGAGTAAATCAGGCCCTCGAGAACGAAGAGATCATCAAGGGCTACGTAAAGTGCCGCACAAAGGGCGGTATGATCGTAGACGTGTTTGGCATCGAGGCATTCTTGCCCGGCAGCCAGA
Organism: uncultured Bacteroidales bacterium; assembly: GCA_902787575.1. GTDB lineage: Bacteria > Bacteroidota > Bacteroidia > Bacteroidales > Bacteroidaceae > Physcousia. The sequence goes on from CADAGX010000026.1 coordinate 23,224, forward strand.
TTGATGTGAAGCCAATCCGCGACTATGACATCTTCGTTGGCAAGACAATGGAGTTCCAGGTGGTGAAAATCAACCAGGAATATAAGAATGTCGTAGTGAGCCACAAAGCACTCATCGAGGCAGAACTGGAAAAACAGAAGAAGGAAATCATCAGCAAGCTCGAGAAAGGACAAGTGTTGGAAGGCACCGTCAAGAATATCACCAATTATGGTGTGTTCATCGACCTGGGCGGCGTAGACGGACTCATTCACATAACCGACCTTTCTTGGGGTCGCGTGAGTGATCCCCACGAGGTGGTAGAACTCGATCAGAAGCTCAACGTCGTGATTCTCGACTTTGACAACGAGCGGAAGCGCATTGCGTTGGGTCTGAAACAACTCACGCCGCATCCTTGGGACGCACTTGACGAAAATCTGAAGGTGGGCGACCACGTGAAGGGCAAAGTGGTGGTTATGGCCGATTACGGTGCATTCATCGAAATTGCACCGGGTATCGAGGGACTCATCCACGTGTCGGAAATGTCTTGGAGCCAGCACCTGCGCAGCGCACAGGACTTCATGAAAGTTGGTGACGAGGTGGAAGCTGTGATTCTGACGCTTGACCGCGAGGAGCGCAAGATGTCGCTTGGCATCAAACAGCTGAAGGACGACCCATGGGAGAACATCGAAGAGAGATATCCCATCGGCAGCAAGCACACTGCCAAGGTTCGCAACTTCACAAACTTCGGTATCTTTGTGGAAATCGAAGAGGGCGTAGACGGATTGATACACATCAGCGACCTCAGTTGGACCAAGAAGATTAAACATCCCAGCGAGTTCACACAGATCGGCGCAGAGATAGAAGTTTGCGTTCTCGAGATTGACAAGAGCAATCGCCGCCTGTCGCTTGGACACAAGCAGCTGGAGGAAAATCCTTGGGACGTGTTCGAAACCGTGTTCACACAGGATTCCATCCACGAAGGCACCATTGTGGAAATGTTGGACAAAGGCGCAGTAATCCAGCTCGAGTACGGCGTGGAAGGATTTGCCACACCTAAACACCTCGTAAAGGAAGACGGAAGCCAGGCAAAACTGAACGAGAAACTTCAGTTCAAGGTAATCGAATTCAACAAGGAGAGCCATCGCATCTTCCTTTCTCACAGCCGCATTTATGAAGATGTGCAGCGCGCCGAAGCTCGCGCCGAGAAGAAGAAGACTCCGCGTACGGCAACTCGCAAGGAGGAGACTCCCGCCATCCAGAATCAGGCAGCCAGCACCACGCTGGGCGACCTGGACGCACTGGCCGAACTGAAGGCCAAGATGCAGAATGGCGAGGCTGAATAATTAGAAACCGAACATTGGAACGTAGAAGGTGGGCGGCATCCTCGCAGGGAGCCACCCACCTTTTTCATTTCTGACATGGAACAATTCGACGTACACATTCTCGGCTGCGGCAGCGCAAAGCCATCGGCACGCCACAAGCCTTCGGCGCAAGTGGTTAACATACGCGGCAAACTATTTATGATAGATTGCGGCGAGGCCGCCCAAGTAGGATTTGCGCGACAAGGCCTGAACATAAATCGGCTGGGGCACGTCTTCATCAGTCACAACCACGGCGACCATATTTTCGGGCTGCCGGGCTTTATCAGCACGATGGGCTTGCTTGGTCGCACGGCCACGCTTCACATCTATGGTCCCGAAGAGACGCGTCGCCTGCTCGACGTTACGCTGCAGACATACTGCACGAACCTTGACTACGCCGTAGAGTTCCATCCGGTAGACACCACGCGCCACAGCCTGATTTACGAAGACCGCAGCGTGGAAGTCTGGAGCATTCCGCTCGCACACCGCGTGCCGTGCTGCGGCTTTCACTTCAAAGAAAAACCGGGCCTGCCGCACATACGCCGCGAGATGATTGACTTCTACGGCATACCACTGGCGCAAATCAACAACATAAAGGCAGGAGCCTCGTGGACGACGGCCGACGGCACAATTGTGTCGCACGAACGGCTCACCACGCCAGCCGACCCGCCACGTTCCTACGCCTACTGTTCCGACACATCGTACTTGCCCGAGCTGGCCGAGACGCTTCGCCACACCACTCTGCTCTATCACGAAGCCACCTACCCCGCCGAGTTTGAATCTCACGCCACGAAGTACGGTCACACCACGGCGCCGCAGGCTGCGCAGTTGGCGCTCGACGCAGAAGTCGGGAAGCTCTGCTTGGGTCATTTCAGCGCACGCATCAAGGACGAGACAGCCTACTTGGCCGAGGCCACAGCCATCTTCCCCAATACCGTGTTGGCGGACGAGCGCCTGATACTGCACGTCTGACGCCGAAAAAGGGAGTTTCTGCGCTGCAAAATGCAGAAAAAAAGCTGCAAGAGTCCACAAAAAGCACTTTTTTACAAAAAAGTTTGGAACAATAAAATAAAAACTCTATCTTTGCGTTGGGAAATGATAGAAATATGAGGAAAAAACTGTTCATACTACTCGCATTTGCGCTTTTAGCCGCTCCCGTGCGCATCTTCGCGCAGGCCGAAAGCGAGGGCGTGGAAAGCGGCATCGCAGCCGTCACGCTCGTTGTGAACGGAAACAAAGTGCATGTTTCCGGCGCACAGGGCGAGACGATGGAAATCTTCAACCTCACTGGCGTAAAGGTATCTGCTGTCCTGATTGACAGCGCAGACAAATCCTTCAGCCTCAACCTGCCGAAGGGTTGCTACATCCTGAAGATCGGCAAGGTCGTACGCAAGGTTTCCATCAAGTAACACCTCTCATCCCCTTTTCTTCCTACCACACATATTTTGCCTGAGATAAGTACGTCCCAGCCAAACGTCGTGTCTTGTATTAATATAAATAAAAGGTACGCGCGCGCGAAGAAGAAAATCAGTCCGACGGATTAAACCTTCGACACAGAAACGAATCATAGGAAAAGATGATTGTCGAAAAAGAACTCATAGAGCAGCTGCAGCACTCAGCCACACGCGAAAAAGCATTTACCACACTCGTGCGTGAATATCAGGAACCGTTGTACTGGCAGATACGACGTTTGGTGCTGACACACGATGACGCCAACGACGTGCTGCAGAACACCTTTCTGAAGGCTTGGACGGCAATAGATTCTTTCCGCGGCGAGGCAAAACTGAGCACGTGGCTCTATCGCATCGCCATCAACGAAGCCCTGAATTTCCTGGAACGCCGTAAGAAAGTGTCCGTCGCGCTCGACAGCACCGAAAACGACCTGTCGGAGACGCTGCAGAGCGACCCGTACTTCGACGGCGACGAGACGCAACTGCAGTTGCAGCAGGCCATTTCTGCCCTACCGGAGAAGCAGCAACTGGTTTTCAACCTCAAATATTTTCAGGAAATGAAGTACGAAGAAATGAGCCAAGTGCTGAAAACCAGTGTTGGAGCCCTTAAAGCTTCGTATCACCACGCTGTAAAAAAAATTTCTTCCTTTTTTGAGGAACACGATTAAACCATACTTTTGAAATTACATCTAAGCAATAGAAATGATAGAAAAGGAAATGACTACGAACGAGGAACTTGTTCTTATGAACCGCTGCGGACGCGAAAATCCGTTCCGCACGCCAGAAGGCTACTTCGAAGCCTTGCCTCAGCAGGTCATGGACCGCATCAGACAGCGTCGCAAGCGCAATCTTGCATGGAAGTGGGCCGTGGCAGCCATAATGACGGGCTGCGTTTTTGCCGCCGGATTCAAGCTGGCTCAGCAATCAGACGAGGCAGCCGAAGAAGCACGCTACATGGAAGACGAGCTCAACTATTCCATGATAAATAACATGGATATAGTTTATTATCTAACCGAAGCAGAATAAGAAAGATGAAAGCAAAAAGATTATTCCATACAGCCATCATGCTTGCCGTCTGCTGTATTGCAGCTGTGGCACAGCCGCCGCGTCACGGACGTTTCAAGCCCGAAGTTTACAAAGCACACTTCGAAGAGTTTGTAAGCAAGCACGCTCAGCTCAGCGCCGACGAGGCCGAAAAATTCTTCCCGCTCCATCACGAGATGCGTGAGAAGCAGAGAAAAGTTATGCACGAAATTGCGAAGCTGAAGAAAGAGCGTCCCGCAGCCTCGGCGACCGACAAGGAATACACCGCCATCGTGCTTAAGATTCAGAGCCTCAACGTGGAGATGGTTAAAATCCAGGAGGCATACGCCAAGAAGATGTGCAAGACAATCTCAGCACAGAAGGTCTACGACGCAATGAATGCAGAGGATATCTTCCACCGCAGGATGCTGAGCGAATTCAACCACGAGAAGAAGAAAAAATAGATAGTGTTTTTATATTTTGTTGGTGCAGGAGGGTTTGTAGTGATTACACGCCCTCCCGCTTTTTTTATGCCCGGATAGTAAACATGCCACGTGTCGGAATAATATTTCCACAGCCGCGACAGATTTTCCCACACGCAGAAATTATTCTTCCTCCAGCCGCTTTGCCTCGTTCCAGTAGGCGTCCATTTCGGCGAGACTCATATCTCGGAGCGAAACGCCCTTCTCGCGCGCTTTTTGCTCCACGTAGTTGAAGCGGTGAATGAACTTCTGATTTGTTTTTTCGAGCGCGTTATCAGGATTTAAGTGATAGAGCCGTCCGGCATTTATCAAGCTGAAAAGAAAATCGCCAAACTCCGCCGTCTGTGTTTCGGCGTCGCCCTGCTTCAGTTCCTGCTCCAGTTCGCCCAGTTCCTCGCGCACCTTGTCCCAAACTTGCTCCTTCTGTTCCCAGTCGAAGCCTACGTTTCGCGCCTTGTCTTGTATGCGATACGCCTTGATGAGCGAAGGCAGCGAATCGGGCACGCCCGACAGTACGGTTTTGTTGCCGTCCTTCTCCTTCAGCTTGATTTGCTCCCACGACTTCAGCACGTCACCGGCCGTCTTAGCCACTGCGTCGCCATAGACGTGAGGGTGACGGAAGATAAGTTTGTCGCACAGTTTGTTGCAAACATCGGCGATGTCAAACTGATTCTTCTCGCTGCCGATTTTGGCATAAAAGACCACGTGCAGCAGCACGTCGCCCAGTTCCTTCTCTATGTTAGGCACGTCGTCCTTCAACAGCGCGTCACAGAGTTCGTACGTCTCCTCGATGGTGTTCGGGCGAAGGCTCTCGTTGGTCTGTTTTGCATCCCACGGGCACTTTTCGCGCAGGTCGTCCATCACGTCCAGTAAGCGGCCAAATGCCGCCAGCTTCTCTTCTTTTGTATGCATAATGCTTAGTTTGAGTTGCAAAAATACGTCTTTTTTCGGACTTCTGCCAGAAAAAACTTTTATTTGTAGCTGACATAAACTTAATTTCGTACCTTTGCATTAGTTTAACCATCAAATCATAATTATGAAAACACATGTAGTTGCTGCCGGCATTCTGGCACTGGGGATGATTATCATGGGCGAGAGCATTCGCTCTGGCATTGTAACCTTCAAAGACCGCGACCGCACGGTGGTGGTAAAAGGCCTAGCAGAACAGGAAGTGAAGGCCGACAAGGTCACGTGGCCGCTCATATACAAGGAATTGGGCAACGATCCGTCGAGTATGTACAAGACATTGGCCGAAAAGAACGAGAAACTGGTATCCTACCTCAAGGCGGCAGGCATCAAGGAGGACGAGATAAGCGTCAATCCGCCCACGATAAACGACCGCCAGGCCGACAACTACGGCAATGAGATAATGAACTACCGCTACAAAGCAACCAGCGTAATCATCGTTACGTCGTCCGACGTGGACAAAGTTCGCACGCTGATTAGTCGCCAGGCAGAGCTGATGCGCGAAGGGATTGCAGTCGTCAGCGAAGAATATGGCAACAACAGCATCAACTACGACTTCACGGGACTGAACGAAGTGAAGCCGCAAATGGTGGAAGAGGCCACAAAGAACGCTCGCATCACAGCCGAGAAGTTTGCACAAGACAGCGGCAGCAAACTCGGCAAGATTCGGAAAGCCTCGCAGGGACAGTTCACAATCGAGGACCGCGACGCCCACACTCCTTATATCAAGCGTGTGCGCGTAGTAAGTACACTCGAGTACACGCTCGAGTAACCTTGACGTCAGCAGAGAGATGCTTCAGACCCTGCAGATGCTGAGCCGCTGGCTAGCAGCGCACGCCTCGCTATTCATAATAGCTGTGGCGGCAGTCACATTTTTCGCGCCCGAAACATTTCTTTGGGTGCGTGGTAACGTGCAGACCACCATTCTGGGCATCATCATGCTCACCATGGGACTCACGCTGACGACCGACGATTTCCGCTTTCTCCTGCGTCGCCCGCTGGATATTCTCATTGGAGCCGCGGCCCAGTTCTTCATCATGCCATGCGTAGCATACGTGCTGGTCCACGTTTTTCACCTCGAGCCGGCACTGGCACTTGGCATCCTGCTGGTTGGCTGCTGCCCGGGCGGAGTGTCGAGCAATATCATGTCGTATCTCTGTCACGGCGATGTGGCATTTTCCGTGGGCATGACGTGTGCTTCCACGCTGTTGGCACCCGTCGTTACGCCTTTGCTGATGCAGCTGACGGCCGGACAAATCATAGAAATTGACGCGCTGGGCATGTTTCGGAACATCCTTATCGTCACTGTCATACCAGTGGCCATCGGTTGCTTCCTCAACTATGTTTATTCTCATAAGCAGGTCTTTCCCACCCTGCAGTCGCTAATGCCTGGTCTGAGCGTCATTTGCTTGGCATGTATCGTGGGCGGCGTGGTTTCCACAGTCCGCGACGACCTTGTTGCACGAGGTCTGATGCTCTTCCTGCTCACTTTTGGTGTTGTCTTCTGCCACAATGCAATAGGCTACCTGCTGGGATGGGCAGCCGGACGCATGGCAGGTTTCAGCAAGGCCAAGAAACGCACCATTTCCATCGAGGTGGGAATGCAGAATGCAGGTCTGGCCACGGTGCTTGCAGCTCATTTCTTTGCCAGTCAGCCGCTGGCAGTGCTGCCCTGCGCCATATCTTGTGCATGGCACAGCATCAGCGGAACGATACTGGCAGGCTTCTTTCTACGCAGCGACAGGAAGGACGAAAAGAAGGACAGCTGACATCCCATACACGGCACGTCCTACTCACACTACAGCAAAAAGCAGAGCGAAAACTCTCGTTTCGCTTTGCTTTTTGCTGCACTTGTTGCAACTTTGACCTGCGGTCGAAGTTACTTCCGCTCGAAAAAGCAGAGCGAAAACTCTCGTTTCGCTTTGCTTTTTGCTCGCTTATTCGTAACTTTGCAGGCAGTTTCGAGATAATGCCCGAAACGCAAGAAGTAAAACGTAAAACATAAGAATCACGTTATGTCAGAATTAGCCACCAAATACAACCCCTCGGACGTGGAGGGCAAATGGTACCAATACTGGTTAGACAAGAAACTTTTCAGCAGCAAACCCGATGGACGCGAACCGTACACCGTGGTAATTCCGCCACCAAACGTGACGGGCGTACTTCACATGGGCCACGTACTGAACGAAACCATTCAGGACATACTGGTCCGGCACGCACGAATGAAAGGTAAGAACGCTTGTTGGGTACCTGGCACAGACCACGCCTCCATTGCCACGGAAGCTAAGGTCGTAAACCGACTGGCCGAGCAAGGAATCAAGAAGTCGGATCTCACACGCGAAGAGTTCCTCAAGCACGCGTGGGCTTGGACAGAAGAACACGGAGGCATCATCCTGAAGCAACTGCGCACACTGGGTTGCTCGTGCGACTGGGACCGCACGGCTTTCACGATGGACGAGAAACGCAGCGAAAGCGTAATCAAGGTTTTCTGCGACCTATACCGCAAAGGCCTCATTTATCGAGGCGTACGCATGGTGAACTGGGACCCCAAAGCACTGACGGCGCTCTCCGATGAAGAGGTGATATACAAGGAAGAGCACACAAAACTCTTCTATATGAAGTATTACGTGGTGGCTGACGACATTGAGAATGCAGAGAAACTGGCTGCAGAAGGCAACGTCATCCACCGCGACGAACGCGGATACTACGCCGTGGTGGCCACCACCCGACCCGAGACAATCATGGGCGACGTGGCCGTCTGCATCAATCCCGCCGACCCGAAAAACCAATGGCTGAAGGGACGTAAGGTGGTGGTGCCTATGGTAAATCGTGTGGTGCCTATCATCGAAGACGATTACGTGGAGATTGACTTCGGAACCGGCTGCCTGAAAGTGACACCGGCACACGACGTTAACGACTATATGTTGGGCGAGAAGTATAATCTCGAAGCCATAGACGTATTCAATCCTGACGGCACACTCTCGCCGGCGGCCGGACTTTACGTCGGTATGGACCGCTTCGACTGCCGAAAGCAGATTGCGCACGACATGCAAGAGGCCGGACTAATGGAGAAAGTGGAGGACTACGACAACAAGATTGGCTGCTCCGAGCGTACGGGCGTGCCTATCGAGCCGCGGCTCTCCATGCAGTGGTTCCTCAGGATGGAGCATCTGGCCGAGATAGCACTCGAGCCCGTGATGAAAGACGACATACAATTCTATCCTACGAAGTACAAAAACACCTATCGCCATTGGCTCGAAAACATCAAGGACTGGTGCATCAGCCGCCAGCTCTGGTGGGGCCACCGGATTCCGGCCTATTATCTGCCCGAAGGCGGCTACGTGGTGGCCGAGAATGCAGAGAAGGCACTCGAAATGGCTCGCCAGAAAACGGGCAATGCGTCACTTCGCATCGAAGACTTGAAGCAAGACGAGGACGCACTCGACACGTGGTTCTCTTCGTGGCTATGGCCCATATCGCTCTTCGACGGCATCAACAACCCCGGCAACGACGAGATAAAATACTACTACCCCACGGCAGACCTGGTGACGGGACCCGACATAATCTTCTTCTGGGTAGCCCGCATGATAATGGCCGGCTACGAATACGAAGGGAAAATGCCTTTCCGCAATGTGTATTTCACGGGCATCGTACGCGATAAGTTGGGACGCAAAATGTCTAAGTCGCTTGGCAACAGTCCAGACCCGCTCGACCTGATTGCACGCTTTGGCGCCGACGGCGTCCGCATGGGCATGATGTTGTGCGCTCCGGCGGGCAACGACATTCTCTTCGACGAGAGCCTCTGCGAACAGGGCCGCAACTTCTGCAACAAGATATGGAACGCATTCCGTCTAGTGAAAGGTTGGCAGGTGGCCGACACGCCTCAGCCCGAAGCCAACAAGCAGGCCATCAACTGGTTCGACGCGCTGCTGAAAGAAACCGGCGCCGAGGCGGAAGATCTCTTCAAGAAGTATCGTCTCTCGGAAGCCTTGATGGCAGCATTTAAGCTCTTCACCGACGAATTTAGCGGCTGGTACCTCGAGATGATAAAGCCTGCATACCAGTCGCCCATCGACCGCGCCACGTACGAGGCTACGCTTCGTTTCTTCGACATCCTGCTGAAGCTGCTCCATCCCTTCATGCCTTTCATCACCGAAGAGCTGTGGCAGCACATCTACGACCGTCAGGACGGCGAGAGCATCATGCTTGAAACGCTGCAACTGGGCGAGACAAGCGATGCAGAGAAGGCACTGCTGGCACAGTTTGCCGAGACAAAGCAAATAATCAGCGGCATACGCGCCGTGCGCAACGCCAAAAACATCGCACCGAAGGAGGCACTTGAACTGGAAATCACAGATGCAGACACGCAGAACGTCACACGCCAGCCCGCACTGGCCGAGATCGTCCGCAAGATGGCCAACCTTAGCGAAATCCGCTTTGTCAACCAGAAAGGCGCCAACAGCCAATCGTTCCTCGTAGGCACGACAGAATACGCCGTACCGCTGGGAAATCTCATCGACGCACAAGCCGAGATTCAGAAGGCAGAGGCAGAAATTCAACGCCTGCAGGGTTTCATGGCCGGCATACAGAAGAAACTCGGAAACGAGCGCTTCGTGCAGAATGCGCCGGCTCAGGTGGTGGAGATGGAACGCAAGAAACTCTCCGATGCCGAAAGCAAAATCGCAGCGTTGCAGGAGACCGTGGCTGCACTAAAGCAGTAAACACTGCCCTGCCACAGCAAGCATCATACAGAGGAACGCGTCCTTCCGGTCGGAAGAACGCGTTCCTCTTTTAGTTTCAACGGTCAGAGTTCTCCGAGTACACTGAATACTCTGAAAACTCCGCCAGCCGGCATGTCAGCCTTACTTCATATATATCTTCTTGCCGTCCTTGATGTACAGGCCACGTGTCGGCGTTGCAACCCGACGGCCAGACAAGTCATAGATGGCAGCAGGCTTCTGCACATCGGCACGCAGCGGCACAACGATGTCGTTGGCATTCAGCGCCACCTCCTTCTCTAAGCTCCACTTCGAAGCACCGTTGTCGTTCAGGCCACGCACGGATACGTAGTAGATGCTCGTGGGAGACAGGTTGGAGAACGTATAGTGCGTATCTGTCGTGGTGAAGGTCTCCTGCTCCAACGCACGGCGGGGCGCCTTGTGTGCCGCTGTAATCTCACTCGGAGCTTCCTCCGCATCGAGTCCCAAATCCTTGGATGAGAATAAACCGTCGTAAACGGCGAAATATGTCATGTACATAAGCCCCTTCGGAACGAGCGACACGCTGAATGGCGAAGTGATTTTCTCGGCCGAGATGATGCCAAGTTCCTCCGTATCGAAGGAAAAACCACCACGCAAGGTGCCTTCTTCTACAGCGAGTTCAACGGAAACTGACACTTTCTCTTCGGAATACGGTTTCACACCAAACACAAACGTAAGGTTTCCGCTCAGCGGTGTATCAAACTTGGGCGACGTAATAGTTCCCGTGTTCTTGCCCTGTCCCATCTTCAGCTTGTTGGGCGAGGTGTAAAGCTTCGAGCC
>CADAGX010000027.1 GCA_902787575.1 uncultured Bacteroidales bacterium
ATGATGGCCAGCGTTACGTTGGGCGCTATCACCGAGAGCTGGTTCAACTCCTCGTCGGTAAAGAATTTGTCGGCCACCTTGATGATGCTCTTCTTGCCCATTTTCTGGCTTTTGAGGTTGAAGCCGATGGTTACCGGTGTGGGCATCTCCTGCAGGTGAAGCAGGTTTACCACCTGAAAGAGTTTGGCCGAGGGTATGTGGTCTATGACGGTGCCGTTCTCGAGTGCGGCCACCTGCATTTCCTGACGTTTCATCTTGTCCGTTTTATTCAATAATTGTTTTGTCGTTCTTTACGTCCTCCAGCGTGATGCCCAGCGAGTCGCAGATGAGCGCCTGACGGGCATAGAGACCGTTGCGCGCCTGCTGGAAGTAGTAGGCATACGGTGTGTCGTCGATGCTGTATTCTATCTCGTTCACGCGTGGCAGCGGATGCAGAATCTTCATGTTCGGACGCGCCTCGCTGAGCATGTCTTTCTTCAGCAGGTAGGCGTCCTTCACGCGCTCGTATTCCATCAGGTCTGTGAAGCGCTCGCGCTGCACGCGTGTCATGTATAGAATGTCGGCGCCCGAGATGGTGTGCGCATCGAAGTCCTTGTGCTCGAAGAATCGTATGCCGTTTTCGCGGCAGTACATCTTATAGTATTCGGGCATGGCCAGCTCGTCGGGTGCGATGAAGTGGAACGTCGGGTTGAAGTGCCGCATGGCTGTGAGCATGCTGTGTACGGTGCGCCCGTACTTCAGGTCGCCCACCAGATAGATGCTCAGGTCGTCGAGCCGCCCTTGTGTCTGGCTGATGGTGTAGAGGTCGAGCATCGTCTGGCTCGGGTGCTGATTCGCACCGTCTCCGGCGTTCACGATGGGGACAGGCGACACCTCGCTGGCATACTGGGCTGCGCCCTCCAGGAAGTGACGCATCACGATGATGTCTGCGTAGTTCGACACCATCATTATCGTGTCCTTCAGCGTCTCTCCCTTCGTGTTGCTGGTCACTTTCGGGTCGGCAAATCCGATTACGCGGGCGCCCAAACGGTTGGCCGCCGTCTCGAAACTAAGGCGCGTGCGTGTGCTGGGCTCAAAAAAGAGGGTCGCCACCACGCGTCCCTCCAGCAGGCGGCGATTGGGGTGCTTCTCGAATTCGCGCGCCATGTCTATGAGATAGAGAATCTTCTCGCGCGAATACTTCGCAATTGTGACAAGGCTTTTGTTTTCCATTGTGGTTGCGTTATTTGTTGCATTCACTTTTCCGATGCCAAAGGTATCTATTTTTTTTCTTCCGTGCAACAACTTTCAATTATTGTGGAACTTTTTTTCTTTCCGGCTTCGTATCTCAAGATAAATTCGTAACTTTGCAGTCCAACCGAACCTGAAAATTATGCTAAAGAAAGTTCTTGTCACCCTTTGGGTGCTTTTGATAATTGGCATCGTGGCCTGCGGTCTTATCTTTGCTGCCATATTCCGTGGCTACATCGGTTACATGCCGGCCATCGAACAGCTCGAAAATCCAGTGGATATGTTTGCCTCTCAGGTGCTGTCGAGCGACGGCAAGCTATTGGGCACGTGGAGCTACAGCCGCGAGAACCGCATTTTCGTTTCCTACGACGACCTTACTCCGAATCTGCCGCAGGCGCTTGTGGCCACAGAGGACGAACGCTTCTTCCAACATAGCGGCATCGACTTCAAAGCCTTGCTGCGTGCCGTTGTGAAGCGTGGCGTACTGCAGCAGAAGAGTGCCGGCGGTGGCAGCACCATCACGCAGCAGCTGGCCAAGCAGCTCTATTCGGAAAAGGCCATGAACACGCGCGAACGCCTGCTGCAGAAACCCATCGAGTGGGCCATTGCGCTGAAGTTGGAACGGCACTACACGAAGGAAGAAATCATTACGCTTTATCTGAATAAGTTTGATTTCCTGCACAATGCAGTCGGCATCAAGACTGCAGCCAAGACTTATTTCGGCAAGGAGCCTAAGGACCTGACACTCCTGGAGTGCGCCACGCTGGTTGGCATGTGCAAGAACCCGAGCTACTTCAATCCCGTTCGTTTCCCAGAGCGCAGCCTGGCGCGCCGCAACGTCGTTTTGGCACAGATGCAGAAGGCCGGATACATCACCAAGGCCGAGCAGCAGGAGGCCATGCTTCAGCCGCTGACGCTCAACTTCCACCGCGTGGATCATAAAGAGGGTGTTGCCGCCTACTTGCGCGAATATCTGCGCCTGACGCTCATGGCCAAGAAGCCGCGTCGCAGTGACTATGCCAGTTGGCAGGGCCAGAAGTACTACGAGGACTCGCTCTCGTGGGAGACCGACCCGCTCTACGGCTGGTGCAACAAGAACAAGAAGCCAGAGAACAAGCGCAAGGACTCGGGCGACACCTATTATAATATATATACCGACGGCCTGAAGATTTACACCACCATCGACAGCCGCATGCAGGCATACGCCGAGGAGGCCGTGGAGCGCCACGTGGTGGGCGAACTGCAGCCCGCATTCGAAGCCGAGTTGAAGCGCAACAAGAATGCGCCCTATGCTGCGGCCGTTCCGGCACAGAAGGCCAAGGCCGACCTCGAGCGCTCCGTGCGCCAGAGCGAGCGATACATACAGATGAAGAAGGCGGGCTACTCTGCCTCGGAGATAGAAGATGCGTTCAATACACGTACCGAGATGACCGTTTACACGCCGCAGGGCGACGTGGACACGCTGATGACGCCGCTCGACAGCATCCGCCACTACAAATCGTTCCTCCGCGCCGGATTTATGTGCATGGAGAACGAGACCGGACACGTGAAAGCCTACGTTGGCGGCACGAATTTCAGCCATTTCCAGTACGACATGGTGACGCAGGGCAAGCGGCAGGTGGGCTCTACCATCAAGCCGTATCTCTACACGCTGGCAATGGAGAGCGGGTGGTCGCCGTGCGACTTGGCCCCCAACGTGGCACAGACCTACTATACCGAGTCGGGACAGGCTTGGACACCCCGAAACGGCAGCCGTGCACGCTATGGCGAGATGGTGACTCTGAAGTGGGGACTGGCGCAGAGCAACAACTGGATTTCGGCTTGGCTGATGAATCAGCTGTCGCCCGACGCACTGGTGCGTCTGCTCCACGACTTCGGCATTCTCAACCGCGACATTGTGCCGGCTCTCTCGCTCTGTCTGGGCTCGGCAGACATCTCGGTGGCTGAGATGGTGGGTGCCTATTCGGCCTTCTCGCGTCGCGGCGTTCGGCGTCACCCCATCTACGTGACGCGCATCGAGGACGGCGACGGAAATATACTGGCCGAAATCACTCCGCGCGTGAGTCATGTCATCTCTGAGGAAGCGGCGTACAAGATGATTGGCATGATGCGAGGCGTCATAGACGGCGGCACAGGTAGCCGCATGCGTTTCCGCTACAACATCACTGCGCCAATGGCCGGAAAGACCGGCACCACAAACGATAATTCCGACGGTTGGTTTATCGGATACACGCCCAGCCTTTGCTTCGGTGCGTGGGTCGGCGGCGAGGAGCGCGACGTGCACTTCAACAGCATGGCACTCGGTCAGGGCGCCAATGCCGCACTTCCCATCGCGGCCTACTTCCTGCAGAAAGTCTATGCCGACGGTCGCCTCGGATACAGTCAGGACGAGAACTTCGACATTCCGGCCGGCTTCAATCCCTGCAACGAGGGTGGCGAGGAGGATTCCATTGTCATCGACGAAACGCCGGGCCTCGACGGACTGGCCAACTAAGATACTAACAACGGGCGAGCGTTTCGCGCTCGCAAAGACACGACAGGAAAAATGAAATTTATTGCATTGATTCCCGCACGCTATGCCAGCACGCGCTTCCCGGCCAAGCCGCTTGCTCTGCTGCGTGGCAAGCCCGTGATCCAATGGGTGTGGGAGACTGCAGCGCGCTGCATGGACGACGCTGTGGTTTGCACCGACGACGAACGCATCATGCAGGCAGTGGAACGCTTTGGCGGCCGTGCCGTGATGACGAGCACCAGTCATCGCAGCGGCACCGACCGTTGCTACGAGGCATACCAGAAGGTAGGGCAGGGCGCCGACGTGGTGGTAAATATTCAGGGCGACGAGCCTTTCATTCATCCCACACAACTCCAGACCATCCGTGCCTGTTTCGAGAATGCCGACACGCAGATTGCCACACTGGTCAAGCCGTTCCGTCCCGAAGACGGACTTGAAGCTTTGCGAAATCCAAACTCGCCTAAGGTGGTGGTGGACAATCAGATGCGTGCACTCTACTTTAGCCGTAGTGTGGTGCCGTACGTGCGCGGTGCAGAACCTGACGTGTGGCTCAGCCGCCACACGTTCTACAAGCATATTGGCCTCTATGCCTACCGCGCCGACGTGCTGCGGCAGATTACGTCGCTGCCTCAGTCGTCGTTGGAAGTGGCCGAGTCGCTCGAACAACTGCGTTGGCTACAGAACGGATTCACCATTCGCGTGGGTATTACCGACGTGGAGACCATCGGCATCGATACGCCCGACGATCTGATGCGGGCTGAGGTTTTTGCGGCGCAGCACTTCGGATGACCGGAAACCAAGCGTCGCAAGATGCATTCCCACACTTTAAAATCTTAAATAGAACTAAACATATGATTAAGAAATACTTCGTTCTCTTGCTCCTCGCGCTCACTTCGTTGGCTGCAAAGGCCCAGAATGTGAAAGGCTACGTTCGCAGTGCCAATAAGGGCGTGCCCGGTGTGGTGGTGAGTGACGGCGATTCGGTGACCGTGACCGATGAGAACGGCTTTTATGCCCTGCAGTCCGACAAGCGCAACGGCTATGTCTTCTACACCCTGCCGCGTGGCTATGAGCCAACGTTGCAAGACGGCTTCCGTCCGCAGTTCTGGCAGGCGCTTAAGTACTCGGTAAATCTGGCCGAGACGCACAGCTTCACGATAATACGGCGTGACAACGACGACTATTCGCTGGTCATCGGTGCCGACTCGCATCTGGCAAATCGCACAAGCGACCTTGCGCAGTTCAAGGCAGGCTACATGGAATGCCTGAAAGCCGAGAAGAAAGCCGTAGGTTCGGGCCGCATCTATTCGATGATACTGGGCGACCTGACGTGGGACAACTACTGGTACTCGCGAAACTACGACTTGGAGGACTTTATGAGCACGTGCAAGGAGTACGGCTATCCCATGACGCTGTGGCCCGTCATTGGCAATCACGACAACGACGGCGCGACACCGGCTGGCGAGAACTGCGACTTCCTGGCCTCCGGGCCTTGGCGCAAGATAGTCTGCCCGAACTATTATTCGTTCAACCTTGGGCGCGTTCACTACGTTGTACTCGACGACATCTACTACAAGAACGAAGATACGGGTGGATCGTACAATACGGGCATTGTGGGCAGCCGCAACTACACCAACCACATTACGCCCGAGCAGTTCGAATGGCTGAAGCGCGACCTCGCATACGTCGAGGACAAGACGGCGCCACTGGTCATCGCACTTCACATTCCCGTATGGTTGCTGAACAAGAAGTCGCCCTTTGCCGCCAGCGCCTTCCTTACCGGGTCTGACAGCGGAAAGTTGGCCGAGATATGTAAGGATTTCAAGAATGTACACGTCATAAGCGGTCATACCCACTACAATCTCTTCTCGCATCCCACGTCGTATCCAAACATCATGGAGCACAACATCGCAGCCATCTGCGCCACATGGTGGTGGACGGGCAATATGAACGGGCACCACGTCTGCCGCGACGGCTCCCCCGGCGGCTACTCGCTCTGGCAAGTGCAGGGCGACAAACTGCAATGGAAGTACAAATCCATAGAGCAGAACGGCGATATGCAGATGCGCATCTACGATATGAATACCGTGAAGGAATACTTTGCTACGAACGACGATGCCAAAAAGATGCTTGCGAAGTATACAAGCCGGTCGAACTACGCGTCGTTGGCAGACAACACCGTATACGTGAACATCTTTGCCTACGACAACGACTGGAAAGTGGAGGCATTCGAGGGCGAGACACGCCGCACGGCCACGCGCATCTGCGACGAAGACCCGTTCCACTCGCTGTGCTATGACTTACCTCGCGTGGCATCGACCGGAAGCTACACGGGCGACTTTGCCTCTACTACCACGTGCCATATGTTCAGCATCAAGACGAATGCCGCCAACACACCTGTCACGTTGCGCGTTACAGACTCCTTTGGCAACGTTTACGTGCAGAGTATTCAGCGGCCCATGCCCTTTGACATCAACTTGGAAAGCCGGCAGGAGATAGGCAGCACGTCGGCCATCAGGCCTGTCGTGTCCGGCCAAAAGGTATCGCAGCACGTATACGACCTCTCTGGGCGGCAAGTAGAGACACCGCGCGGCGGCATCCATGTAATAAACGGACGCAAAGTACTTCGCAAATATTAATTCCGATGAAGAAACACATATTTTTCCTGGTCTTTGGGCTGTGTTCGCTCTCTGCTGCGGCCCAGAATGTGAAAGGCTACATCCGCAGTTCCAACAAGGGCGTGCCGGGTGTCGTGGTGAGTGACGGTGATTCGGTGACTGTGACCGACGAGAACGGTTACTATGCCCTGCAGTCCAACAAGCGCAACGGCTATGTCTTCTACACCCTGCCGCGTGGTTACGAGCCAACGTTGCAAGACGGCTTCCGTCCGCAGTTCTGGCAGGCGCTCAAGTACTCGGTGAATCTGTCCGAGACGCACAGCTTTACGATAACGAAGAGGGACAACGACGACTATTCGATGGTCATCGGTGCCGACTCTCACCTGGCAAATCGCACAAGCGACCTTGCGCAGTTCAAGGCCGGCTACATGGAATGCCTGAAAGCAGAGAAGAAAGCTGCAGGCACGGGCCGCATCTATTCGATGATATTGGGCGACCTCTCGTGGGACAACTTTTGGTACGCACGCAATTTCGACTTGGAAGACTTCATGAGCAAGTGCAAGGAGTACGGCTACCCCATGACGTTGTGGCCTGTCATAGGCAATCATGACAACGACGGCGCGACGCTGGCCGGCGAGAACTGCGACTTTCTGGCTTCCGGGCCTTGGCGCAGTATTGTCTGCCCGAACTATTATTCGTTCAACCTTGGGCGCGTTCACTACGTAGTGCTCGACGATATCTACTACAAGAACGAAGACACGGGCGGCTCGTACAACAAAGGCATTGTGGGCAGTCGCAACTACACCAACCACATTACGCCCGACCAGTTCGAATGGCTGAAGCGCGACCTCGCATACGTCGAAGACAAGACGGCACCGCTGGTCATTGCAGTGCATATCCCCGTTTGGAAAATCAATACTGCGTCCCCGTACGACACGAAGGCCAACCTCACGAGCGACGACAGTCAGACGCTGGCTAAGATAGTTAAGGACTTCAAAAACGTGCATATTATCAGCGGCCACACGCATATCAACTACCATGCTCACCCGGCCGGCTATCCAAACATCATGGAGCACAACATCGCTGCCATTTGCGCCACGTGGTGGTGGACGGGACATGTCAGCGGCCATCATGTGTGCAAGGACGGAACGCCCGGCGGATATTCGTTCTGGCAGGTGCAAGGCGACAAACTGCAATGGAAATACAAATCCATAGAGCAGAACGGCGACCTGCAGATGCGCATTTACGACATGAATACGGTAAAGGAATATTTTGCCAAGAACGACAGCGCACTTACGATGCTTGCCAAGTATCCCGAGCGCACGACGTACAGCGAATTCATGCCGAACCGCGTGGTCATCAACGTGTTCGCCTACGATACGGATTGGAAGATAACGGTCTATGAGGGCACAGCCCGCCGCTCTGCCATACGTTTCTATGGCGAAGATCCGTTCCACACCATTTCATACGACGTGCCGCGCGTTATCCAGAACGGCGATTATACGCAAGACTGGGTGGGCGGAAAGACAAGCCACCTCTTCCAGGTTACCACTGTGTCGTCCACTACGCCCGTTACCGTGCGTCTTACCGACTCATTCGGCAATGTGTATTCGCAAACCATCCAGCGGCCGCATCCGTTCTGCCTCGACATGGAAAAGTTGCAAAAGGACGAAGAACCCGCTGGGCTGCCTACTATTACGACAAAGGGCGAGAAGGATACTTACGACCTCGCGGGCCGTCGCGTGTACGCACCGCGGCGTGGCGTCTATGTGCAGGGCGGACGCAAGGTGCTGCACAAATAAACAGGCAAACTAAAAGCGGAATAAGATGAAATACAGGAGCTTTCTTTTCTTCCTGAGCCTGCTGCCGCTGGTGGTGGCGGCGCAGAATCTGACAGGACGCATCACGTGTGACGGGCGAGGCGTACGCGGTGTGCCGGTGAGCGATGGCGACGCCGTAACGGTGACGGACAGCGAAGGTCGTTATGCCTTGCAGTCCGAAAAGCGCAACGGATATGTTTTCTACACCCTGCCGCGAGGCTATGAGCCCGAGATGGCTGATGGTTTTAATCCGCAGTTTTGGGCTCGCTTGCAGAGCGCCGACCTGCAGGTGACCGAGGAACACAACTTCCAGCTCGTGAAGCGCAAGAACGACAACTATCGGATGATTATTGGTGCAGATACGCATCTGGCCCAGCGCATTGGGGACCTGAAGCAATTCCGCGAGGGATTTATCCCCTGTCTCGACAAAGAGCGACAGGCCGCCAATGGGCAGCCGGTTTACTCCATGTTGCTGGGCGACCTCACATGGGACAAATTCTGGACTCGCAACAATTATAACCTGCACGACTTCCTGCAGACTTGCCGCGAAATGAACTACAGCGTGCCTCTCTTCCCTGTGATAGGCAACCACGATAACGACCCATCTGTGCCTGCCAGCAGCGAGACGGATTTTCTGGCCTCCGGTCCGTGGCGCGATATCATTTGCCCCAACTATTATTCGTTCAATCTTGGTCGCGTGCACTACGTGGTGCTCGACGATATTGTGTATAAGAACGAGGATACGGGCGATAAATATGCGGCTGGTGTGGTCGGCAGCCGCAACTATGACGGCAAGATTACCGAAGAGCAGTTCCGATGGCTGGAGAAAGACCTCTCGTATGTGAGCCGTTCTACGCCCATCATGGTGGCGCTTCACATCCCCGTAACGCGATTGGACGCCGATTTCAGCACGATCACAGATAAATTGGCCGGCGGTTCCACGCTGCGTCTCTTCGATGCGCTCAAGGAGTATAAGAATGTGCACGTCGTAAGCGGACATACGCACTACAACTATCACACGCATCCTGCCGAATACCCCAACGTGATGGAGCACAACATCGCTGCCGTCTGCGCTACATGGTGGGGCACGGGTTACGTGTCAGGTCGCCACCTTTGTACGGACGGAACGCCCGGCGGATATTCGCTTTGGAGCGTGAAGGGCAAGAAACTGCGCTGGGAGTATCACTCGATGGAACCCAACGGAGAGCTGCAGATGCGTGTCTTCGACATGAATGCCGTGCGCGACCTCTATCGCAACGACGAGAGGGCGAAGGATTTACTTGCCAAGTATCCGAATCGCCAGGACTACGGACAGATTGCCGACAACCTTATTCTGGTGAACTGCTTCGCGTACGACGACGATTGGAAGGTGGAAATTCTCGAGGAGGGACGGCCGCTCGACGTGAAGAGGGTGTGGAACGAAGACCCCTTGCACACGTTGGCTTACGACCTGCCACTGCTGAAAACCAATGGTAAAGTGGGCGGCGGCTCGCAAACCAGACGCAACACGCACAGCTTCGAAGCACAGGCCTCGTCGGCCACGTCCACAGTGACGGTGCGCGTCACCGACTCTTTCGGTCGGATACACGAGAAAACGCTGCGCCGACCTGCCACATTCAGTCTGAGCGAGTGGTGACGCATGTGTTGCAAGCTAACGGCTTGCGCACGGGAACATAAGTTTTACCTTTTTTCGATGCACTTCTGCGTGGGCCAGACGCCTCTCAGGCAGAAGTGCATCGCCTTTTTATTTCGCCTCCTTCAGATTCCTGCGATACTGCTGCGGAGTGCATTCGAGCATCCGCAGGAAAGCGTGCGTCAGGTGTGCGTTATCCGCAAATCCGCAGGTCTTTCCCACCTCGTCGAGTGTCATAGACGGCGATTCCTGCATGAGGTAGATGGCATGCGACAGGCGCTGGAACAACATATATTGGTACATACTGATGCCTGTCATGCGTTTGAACTTGCGACGTGTCCATAAGGGCTTCAGACCAATCTGCTGCGAAATGTCGCAGATGTGCACGTGTCCTTTTCGCATTTGCAGCTGAATGGCTCGGTTGACACTCTCGATAAATCTCCTGTCGTTCTTCTCGAGATGTAAGCCGGCTACCTGATTTTCGATTTCTGTGTATGCGCTCATAGTAGTTGAATTTGACGCAAAAATAATTGTTTGTCATTTTTGACGTGATTCGTTTTCGCAAATTTGATTTTCAAATTCGCAAAAGCGGCGTCATTGCATCAAATTGCACTTTACAATTCTTGAAAAAAACATTGCAAAGTGTCGCTGTGGAACATATTATTTGTATCTTTGCACCATGGAAGTGATGTTTTTCTCCTGCATGCCTTTCTTTGTGTGCCTTTTCTGGTGCATGATGTTGGCTTTCGACGTGAAGTTTGTAGGTTGCAGCCGTCAGCGGCTTCACCTTTTGGCTTTCATGTTTGTGGCCAGTATGCTTTATTTTGGGCATTTGTCGTTTTTCAATCATCTTTCTGGCGTCTTGCCGCTGGCAGATACGCTCTATGTGGGTGCTAATCTGTCGGTCTATCCGCTTTATCTCTTCTTTGTCCGCTCGCTTACGCAGCGTCGCAGCGAGACGCACCGCCGCTGGAATCTGCTTTTCGTGCCCGCCCTGTTGGCTATGGTGGGTGCCGGCGTTATTTACCTGCTGATGTCGCCTGACGATGAGCGGCGCTTCTTAGATACCTACCTTTACGGTCGCAGCCATGTGGGCCTAACGTCGCTGTGCATGGCGCAGGCTGTCTTGCACGACGTGTGTAAGGCCGCTTTCGGCTTGATGCTGATTCCCATCGGCGTCATGGGCTGGCGACTTTTTGCGCAGTACGAACAGACGTTGCAGAATGTGTATGCCGACGTAGAGGGCAAATCGCTGGTGCTGCTGCGTCAGATGGTGTTCTTCTTCTTTGCCACATCGGTGGTCTCATTCCTGGCAAACGTGGTGGGACGTCAGACTTTTACAGTGTCTCCCCACCTGCTGGCCGTGCCATCTGTCGTCTTCTCGCTTCTCCTGTTCATGGTGGGCTATGTAAGCCGTCGCCAGCGCTTTTCCATCGATGACATCTCGCCCGACGAAGTGCCGGCCACAGAGACGGTGAGCGACCCGTCGCAAGTGTCGCAGCTGACGGCTCGCATCGCAAACATGATGAAGGTGGAGCAGCTCTATCGCAAGCCCGATCTTCACATGTCGGACCTCGTGCAGCGGCTGGGGTCGAACAGAAACTACGTTTATCAGGCCATCAAGAGCGGCATGAATATGTCGTTCAACGAGTATGTAAATCGTTTGCGCGTGGAGTATGCCATGCACGTGCTTGTGCACAATCCCGACTGCCTGTTGCTGGAAGTGGGCGAGCGTGCCGGATTTGCCAGTACCACCTCGTTTTATCGCAACTTCAAGCTCTATTCCGGCATGACGCCCAAGGAGTATCAGCAGCAGTTGCACGGCGAGACGACGGACGATTGACGTCGGTCGCAGTCCGACCACGCTCGGTTTTCGCCGTGGCGGCTGTGGTATCGGCACAAAATGCACGTCGTTTTTGGACATTCTCGTTTCTTTTCCCTATCTTTGCACACAGAATCCTTTAAAACTACACGCTATGATACGCATCTCCTCATTCTCGAAAATTCTTTTTGTCGCGTTCCTCTTTGTGGTTCCGCAGGCGGCACGTGCCGAGTCGCAGTTTGCCGACAAGCGGAGCGAAGGCCAGCAGAAGGCTTTCTCGCAGGTGCCTTTTACGCAAGTGAGCATCCACGACCGTTTCTGGTCGCCTCGTCTCGAAAATAACGCACTCCACACCATTCCCGTCTGCATCGACCAGATAGAAAACCAGACGGGCCGCATGCAGAACTTCGAGCGTGCGGGTGCCGGCTGCGGCAAGCACTCGGGCATCTTCTTCGACGATTCGGACGTCTATAAGGCCATCGAGGGCGTTGCCTACAGCCTGATGACGAATCCCGACGCGCAACTCGAGCAGAAAATGGACGAGTGGATTGCCAAGATTGCCTCCGCGCAGCAGCCCGATGGCTATCTGAACACTTATTTCACGCTCGAGAAGCCGGCCGAGCGCTGGACGGATATGGACAAGCACGAGATGTATTGCGGCGGCCACATGCTGGAGGCTGCCATCGCATACTACCAAGCCACCGGAAAGGACACGCTTTTGAACGTCAGTCGCCGCTTCATCGACCATATGATGCTTCGTTTCGGCCCTGCCGGCGAGCACTGGGTGCCCGGCCACGAGGAGATAGAGTTGGCGCTGTGTAAGCTTTACAACCTGACGGGCGAGCGACGCTATCTGGATTTCGCACATTGGCTCCTCGAGGAGCGTGGCCACGGCTACGGCAAGATGGCGGGCCGGAAGTGGAACCCGAAGTATTATCAGGACATCGTGCCGGTGCGCGAGTTGCAACACATCACAGGCCACGCCGTGCGTGCCATGTACCTGTTCTGCGGCATGGCAGACGTGGCGTCGAACGTCGAAGGCACCGGTTACATGAAGGCGCTGAATAGTCTCTGGTATGACGTCACGCATCGCCACATGTATGTGACGGGCGGAATAGGCGTGGCATACCGGAGCGAGGGCTTCAGCGTGCCGTACGACTTGCCCAACAAGGAGGCTTACTGCGAGACGTGCGCCAGCATCGGCATGGTGCTTTGGAACCACCGCATGAACGAGCTGTGCGGCGACGCCAAGTATGCCGACGTGCTGGAGCGTTCGCTTTACAACGGCGTGCTCTCTGGCATCAATCTGGCAGGCGACCGCTTCTTCTACGTCAATCCGCTGGAGAGCGACGGCACGCACCATCGCCAGGAATGGTACGGCTGCGCCTGCTGCCCAAGCAACGTTTGCCGATTTATACCTTCCATCGGTAACTATATCTACGGCACCAGTCGCAACGCCTTGTGGGTGAACCTCTATGTGGGCAGCGACGTGAAGTGTCGCGTCGGCCGGCAGGATGTGTGGCTCGAGCAGGAGACGCGGATGCCGTGGGAGGGCAGCGTGCGTCTGACCTTCAAGAGCGGAATGCGCGGCCAACTGCGCCTGCGTGTGCCAGCTTGGAGCGACGGTATGACGGTCTGCGTGAACGGCCGCGACGTGGAACTCGAGGTGGACGAGCACAACTACGTGGTGCTCAAGCGGCGCTGGCGGAAAGGCGACGTGGTGGAAATGAAGATGCAGCAGTCGGTATTCATCATCGCGGCCGACCCGCACGTAAAGAATAATGTGGGACTGCGCAGCATTCAGCGCGGACCGCTGGTTTACTGCGCCGAGGGGATTGACAACGCCGCGTACGACTCCATCAGCCTCTCGTCCGAGACAAAGTTCCTGCCCGAGGAAGATGCGATGCTGGGCGGCATAGTCAAACTTTCGTGCACTGAAAAAGAAAAAAGCTTCACGCTTATCCCATATTATGCGTGGGACAACCGTGAAGCCACACCCATGCGTGTCTGGTTTCCGTGGACCGGCGGCGAACTCAAGCCTAAGAGCGACGGATGGAGCACGCTGAAAGTGGAAATTATGAAGAAGTCGCGCTGGATCGACGTTACGCCTAAATCTCAGCAGCCTTCACTGTAAACGGAATGATGAGCTTGAACGTGACGTTGCGGCCCATGTCGTAGACGCCCTGACGTCCGGTGGCAACATTTACATCGCCATATTTGAGTCGGCTCAAGTGGCTCTGGTAAGCTTTGTCGAGCAGATTGTCAGCTACGACGTACAGTTCTGCCACCTTGCGGCCGCGAAGCCGCAGGTCGGTGCCTGCCGAAACGTTCAGTAACATGTATGCCGGCGTAGATGTCTCCGTGTCGTCGGCTTTGTAATAGTGATGCTGCGCAAAATACTGCTTCAGGCCTGCAGCGATGTACGTGTTGTTTAGCGTGCGTCCGTCGTGTGTCAGTTCGTATTTTAGCTCCGACGTCCAGCGTGGCGCAGGTGTGAAGGGTAGGTATCGCGTCAGGGCAGGCTGATGCAACTGGCGTGCGCTGACAAACGAGAAGGTGTTGCTGAAGTGCAGGCTGTGGATGGGATGAATATCCACGCCCAACTCTGCGCCCATCAGGCGAGCGTCGCCCTGCGTGTAGCGGTAAGTGCGCATTCCCTGTCGTATTTCGTTGAGTCTCTCGGCAAAGATGTATCCGTCGATGCGGTTCACGAAGAGCGCCGCCTGTGCCGACACGTAGCGCGACATGAAGTCGACGCCCAGGTCGCCTTGCACGCTGTGCTCCGGCTTCAGTGCCGCGTTGCCCAGCTCGTATCGGAGCGTGCCTTCGTGCACTCCGTCGCTGCCCAACTCGCTCATGTTTGGCGCGCGGTAGCCGCGGGCGGCATTCAGACGCACGTTCCAATGCTTGTTGACATTCCACACAGCACCGAGGCTGCCCGAGAGGCTACCGAAGTTGCGGCTGTGGAAATCGAGATGACGGTGGTCGTAGCGCACGCCGCCGTTCAGCGTCCAGTTTCTGAGCGAGCGCGTGGCCGTGGCGTACGTGCCGATGTCGAAAAGCTTGTATGCCGGTATGAGCGTTTCCTCTCCCAGATTCTCGGATTGCTGTCGCATTCCGTTTGCTCCGGCTGCCAACTTCCAGCCGCTCATCTCGGGCGACAGATAGCGCACGTCGTAGGTTATCGTCTGCAAGCGGAAGTCCAGTTCGCACTCGTCTGCTTCTTCGTATTCCTGCCTGCGGTTTTGCTGGTAACCGACTACCGCTTTGAGCCAGCCATGTGGCAGATTCACAGAGTTGTCCCACACAGCCTTGTAGTGTCGCACCTGCTGGAAGGGCGTAGCCTTGTGGTAAGTTTTTTCTGCCACATCGCCGCGTAGCAGCTCACCTGTCACGGAGTCGCGCTCGCCCTCCACGATGCTCGGTGTCTGGTGGAAAATACTTCCTATCAGGTGTGAGTGACCCCACGACTTGTTCAGCCCCAGTCGCAGGTGCCCGTTGCGTTCGCGAAACTGCGAACCGGGCACGTAGCCGTCGTAGCGGTTTCGGTATTGGTGCGCCCACTTTTGCGAGACGCGACCGTCCCAAACGAAACCATTCTGGTTTCCCCCGATATTTGCCGAGTATCCTGCCAGTCCGTTGTTCGTTTGGTATTCGCCACTGACGGCTCCTCGAATCTCGCCTTCCACGGGTGCCGGCGTGCCGTGCAGAATGAGAACGCCGGCCATGGCATCCGAGCCGTACATCAGTGAGGCAGGTCCTTTCAGCACTTCTGCCGTGTGAACACTCTTGTCGTCAACCTCGAGACCGTGCTCGTCGCCCCATTGTTGTCCTTCCTGGCGCACGCCGTCGTTCATTACTACGATGCGGTTGAAGCCCAAGCCGCGTATGATGGGTTTGGCAATGCCGCTGCCAGTGGTTATTTGGTCGAGTCCCGGCTGGCGTGCCAAGGCACCCACGAAGTTTGTGGCTGCCGCAGTGCGCAGTTCGTGGGTGGAGATGGTGGCTATCGGGGCTGTGGAATTCTTCAGTTTGGTGTCGCCTGCCACGCCGGTCACCACCACTTCGTTGAGTTCCAGGTGGCGATAGAAAACGTCCGACGTGTCGTTCTTATGGTTGTCCCCTTCGTGTTGGGGATTCTGAGCACTTGCCCACATGGCAAGGCACGTTGCAACAGATGCAACGAGGAGTCGTTTTTTCATTATGAAGTATTGCTTTCTGTAAATACCGTATACAATTCATCGGCAGGAAATTATGTTTTCGGTTTCCTGCTCGTTGCGCCGCGAATGGCGGCTGTGGTATTTAGCAAGCTGGCGGGCCGCGCAGTGACGCATGGCCGTGTAAACCATTTTCTACACGGCAGACTTGGACGGCGCCACGGCGGTTGATGAATGAAAAGAAAGGTCGGAGTGTGAAAACCGGCGCGCAAAGATAGGGTAGACTCAGGAAGATGCAGAAGACGCACGAGTGTGTCCCGAAGCATGCTACCGTCAGATGTCCGGGATGCGGGCGGTGGCTGACGCACTCGGCACAGTCGTCGTCCTCCACTTCGACGTATGGATGCGTGTGAAGCGAGGAGAGGAAGTATGCGGGCACAAAGGCTACCAGCAAAATCCAGACGGCCAGATTTCTTTTTGTGCTGAGTTTCACAAATGCAAAGTTATGCCATTACGGCAGATTCTGCAAGCGAATTCCCTGAAATTAGAGTTAAATATTTTTAAAAGAAAAGGAAGAGCTGTGGGCTCTTCCTCGTGATGTGGAGAATATCGGGCTCGAACCGATGACCTCTTGCATGCCATGCAAGCGCTCTAGCCAGCTGAGCTAATCCCCCAT
Organism: uncultured Bacteroidales bacterium; assembly: GCA_902787575.1. GTDB lineage: Bacteria > Bacteroidota > Bacteroidia > Bacteroidales > Bacteroidaceae > Physcousia. The sequence continues at coordinate 16,469 of CADAGX010000027.1, forward strand.
TGCTGTCGTAAGCGGTGCAAAGGTAGGGCATTTTTCTGAAACGGCAAACAATTAGGCGCTTTTTTTGTATCCTTCTGAATAATTTTCCGTATCTTTGCACAAAATATAGCCTTACGAAATGAGATTTCTGACTTTTCTTTATACATGTCTGACCTGCCTGACGCTCTTCGCCGTCCCTGCGCATCGGTCGAAACGCCTGCTGACATTGGCTGACGGTACGCGCATTTGGGCTACGATGCAAGGCAATAGTGAGTTTTATTACTATGTCACAGACGATGGGCTACATGTGGTGCCGACTGAGGACGGCCTTCGCCTGATTTCAGACGAAGTGCAGTTTGACAGCTTGCGACGTGCAGTTTCCGAAAAAGCACGTGTGCGCCACGCAGCGCCACGGCGCATCGGCTCGGCTGCCACGGCTGCCTTGAAGCAGCACGGCACAAAGTATGTGCCTGTGGTGCTGACTCAGTTCGCCGACCTGAAGTTCACTGTCAAGAAGACGGAGGCAGAACTGCGGGATTATTACGACCTTTTCTGTAACGGTACGCGCGACGGCGCATATTACACCGGCCACGGCTCTACAGGCAGCGTGCGAGACTACTTCGTCTCGCAGAGTGACAGCGCATTTACGCCAGTCTTTGTGGTCATCGGCCCCGTGACGCTTGATCATCCCTACGCTTACTATGGTGCGGATAGTGGCGCTTCGCTCGACTTAAATTACAGCGAGTTTGTGAACGAGAGCGTGCGGAAAGCTCTGCCGCTGCGCTCGGATTGGACCATGTTCGACAATGATAATGACGGAAAGGTGGACATGATCTTTACCATCTTCGCGGGAATGGCGCAAAGTTACGGCGGAGACGACAACACGATATGGCCGAAAGACAGTCCTTTCTCGCTCACTGTGGACGGTGTCCGCTTTGCTTCCAGTGCCACGACGTGCGAACTCTGTCCGGCCGGCTACGACGATAGTGGCAATGTGACAGCCACCAAGGCCGACGGCGTGGGCGTTTTCATCCACGAGCTCAGCCACGCGCTCGGGTTGCCGGACTTCTACGACACAAAAAACGTGGCCTTCGGTATGGATTACTGGAGCGTGATGGATTATGGCGAGTATGTGAACAACGGTTTCTCGCCTTGCGGCTATACGGCCTACGAGCGGGATTTCATGGGCTGGCGGCAGTTGGAAACGCTCAGCGGCCCGTGCACGTTGCGACTGCGCAGCTTTGCCGTAGGCGGAAAGGCATACAGAATTCCTAACCCCAGCAGTCCGAACGAGTATTACGTGTTGGAGAACAGACAGAAGACGGGCTGGGACAATTACCTTTGTCGCCTTTGCACCGGACTGCAGGTGACGCACGTGGATTTCAGTCAGAGTCTGTGGGATTCGAATCGGGTAAACACGGACGCGAAGCATCAGCGTATGACCATCATTGCCGCGAACAATACTTACAAAGGTTCCAACAGCGCTACGTCGCTCGACGAGTATCTCGAGACGATTCGCGGCAATCTTTTCCCAGGTAAAACGCAGAATCATGAGCTCACCGACGAGACTACGCCGGCCAGCATCGTCTATACGGGCGATTATATGTCAAAACCCATTCGCGACATCACCGAATGGCCAGATGGTACGCTGACGCTGAAGTTCTGTCCCGAGGGTATTCTGCCCAGTGTGAGCAACCTGCGATGCACCGAATCCTCGGCCTCAGACTTGGTGGCAGAGTGGGATGCCGTGGCCAATGCCACGACATATCGCGTAGAACTTTTCTGTCAGGAGGAACTCGTGCAGTGGGCCGACAGCGTGGCAGCTACCACGTTCCGATTCACAGGTTTGTCGCCTCAGCAGAACTACACCTTCAGCGTGACGCCGCAGAACGACACGTGGCTCAACGGCGAGAGCGTGACGGCAGTGGCAGAAACACTGGCCGACGGCATCATTTCGCCAGCCGCCAGCACGCAGACGGTGAGCGTCTATGGTCTGGACGGTACGCTGCTGGGCCAGTGCCGCGGCCACGAGATTCATCGCCTCGCACAGCACTGCGGCATCTACGTGGTGCTCGAGGAGAACGGACAAGCAAGTAAAATCTTAATTAAATAACAGGTGATAATGAAGAGACTGACATTGTTTTTCTCGCTGGGCTTGGTTTGCATTCTGGCAAGCGCAGTACCGGCGAAACGAGTAACGAAAACCATCACGCTGACAGACGGCAGCCGCATTGAGGCCATGCTGCGAGGCGACGAACACGGACACTTTTTCGTGGGCACAGACGGCGTAGCCTACACAGAAGCAGGCGAAAACATTTATGCGAAAGCCGACCTCCAGCAGATTCAGGCGCGCAGACAGGCCCGAATGAAGGTCGCCAACCAGCGTCGCGCACTTCGACACGAGAAGCACCGCGCTACGTGGGGAGCAGACACGAACCCCATAAGCGGACAAAAGAAGGGTCTCGTCATCCTGGTGAACTTCAGCGACGTGAAAATGACCTATACGCGTCAGAATTACGACAAGTTCTTTAATCAGGTGGGATACTCCGATTATGGAATGGCGGGCTCTGTCCACGACTATTTCTACGCGCAGAGTTACGGTAAGTTCGACCTCACATTCGATGTTGTAGGCCCCGTCACTGTAAGCAAGGACATGGCGTACTACGGAAAGAACGAGAACGACGAAGACATGTATCCTGGCACCATGGTGGCTGAGGCGTGCAAATTGGTAAATTCGCAGGTTAATTACAAGGATTACGACTGGGACGGCGACGGAGAAGTGGACCAGGTGTATGTCATCTATGCAGGTTACGGCGAGGCTTCCGGCGCGCCGGCCAACACGATATGGCCGCACGAATACTCACTTTCCGACGCCAGTTATTATGGCGACGGCGATGGCGCGCTCACACTCGATGGTGTAAGAATAGATACTTACGCGTGCAGCAACGAACTTTCGGGCGTCAGCGGCACCGATATCAACGGCATCGGCACTGCTTGCCACGAGTTTAGCCACTGCATGGCACTGCCTGATTTCTACGACACGGACTACAAATCCTTCGGTATGGGCGATTGGGACTTGCTCGACGGCGGCTCTTACAACGGCGAGGGCTATAACGGCGAGTGTCCCGCAGGTTACACAAGCTACGAACGCATGTACTGCGGCTGGCTTACGCCCGTGGAACTCTTCGAGGCTGGTTTCGTGAAAAAGATGCGCCCCATCACCGACGAGCCCGAGGCGTACATTATTTATAATAGGAACAATACGAACGAGTATTACATGCTGGAGAATCGCCAGTTGCAAGGCTTCGATTCATGTCTGCCGAACCACGGAATGCTGATTCTGCACGTCACCTTCTCCAGCAGCGCGTGGACCAATAACACTGTGAACACCACTTCCATGCAGCGCATGACCATCATTCCGGCCGACGGCACGCTGAAGATGGTCGCTTACCAAGGCAGTTATTATGCAGACTCGAAAGATATGCTTGGCGACGTGTGGCCCGGAACGAGTGGTAACACGGAGTTGACCGACACGTCAAAGCCAGCAGCCACACTGAACATGGCAAATGTCGACGGGCGTAAGTTCATGGGCAAACCTATCACAGATATTACCGAGGAAGACGGCCTGATAAGTTTCACATTCGACGGCGGAGTATTCGTGGAGACGCCTGTGGCACTGGATGCAACGAACGTCACGGAAGATGGTTTCACAGCCCGTTGGAAGGCCGTGACAGGCATCTCGAAGTACCAACTCAGTCTCACATCGCGCTCGGCATCAGCCAGTACCGAGGGAGAACTGCTGTTGCAGGAGGATTTCAGCAAGTTCAACACAGGAAAAGAGGGTACGAACGACCTGAAAGACAAACTCGACGATTACACAAGCACGCCCGGTTGGAGCGGATACAAAGTGTTCCCCACTGCAGAGAACGCAGTGAAAATGGGCAACAGCAAGGAGGGAGGCAAACTTGGCACGCCCGAGTTTGAAGCTCCGATGTGCGGTGGCGTCACTGTGAAGTTCACTTGCCGTAATTACAACAACGACGCAGGAAAGATGAACGTGCTCGTGAACGGAGACGTGGCGGGCAGCGTCTCGCTCTCCTCCGAGTATGACGAATATGAAGTGAGTGCGCCGTGCGAGAAGGCATTCTCCGTAAGTCTCGAAACCACTAAGCGCGTATACCTTTCCAACGTGGAGATTTACGACATGCCATACGTGCCAGCCACCTCGTTGCATGCAGCATCCAAGCCTACGATACTCGACGTGGAAGGTACGCAGTACATTTTCTCGGGTCTCGACAACCAGCAGATTTATTCTTACAGCGTGCGTTCTGTTGTGGATGAGTACACCAGTTCGTGGAGCAACGTCATATCCGTGGCGTTGAAGGGCGGCGACGGCATCTTCGACGTGCTGAATCGCATGGAGGCACAGCCTGCAGTCTTCGATATACAGGGCGTCCGTCGCGAGGCCGCACCTCGTCAGAAGGGCCTCTACATCATCGACGGCCGTAAGGTGCTGGTGCGCTGATGGCGCCGCAGCCATTGGGTTAGCAAAGAAAGGCAGAGCCGGAAAGTTCGGAGTGAGAACTTTCCGGCTCTGTGCGTCGTAGCTGTCAGCGCAGCCTAATGAACAGGAATTTTGGCAATGCGCCCAGCATGGCGTCCGCCCTCGAATTCTGCGGCGAAGAAGGCGTCCATAATCTGGTCGGCCTCCGCTTCCGTAATAAAGCGGCCTGGCATCACCAGCACGTTGGCGTTGTTGTGCTGGCGGCTGAGTGTAGCAATCTCGGGCATCCAGCACAATGCTGCGCGAATGCCCTGATGTTTGTTGAGCGTCATGCTGATGCCTTCGCCGCTGCCACATACAGCGATGCCCAAGTCCACACTTTCTTTCTCCACGGCCTCAGCCAGTGGGTGTGCAAAGTCGGGATAGTCGCAGCGGTCGGGCGTGTGCGTTCCGAAATCCTCGAACGTCATACCGTGAGCCGTGAGGTATTCTTTTACGTGTTCCTTCAGCGGGAAACCTGCGTGGTCGGCCGCCAGTCCAATCTTTTTCATGCCAACATTTCTTTAACTTGTGCGTACACATTTTCGGCTGTGAAGCCCAGTTTCTGGTCGAGCACCTTGTAGGGCGCCGAGAAACCGAAGCTCTCCAGTCCCCAGATGCGGCTCTCGGGTGCAGCTCCCACGAGGAAAGCCTGCAGGTTGACGGGCAGTCCGGCTGTCAGACCGAAGATGCGGCTGCCGCGTGGCACTACGCTTTCCTGGTATGCTGCATCCTGCTGACGGAAAAGACCTTCGCTGGGAACGCTTACCACGCGCACTCGGATGCCGTCTTTGCGCAGCAGTTGTGCGCCGGCGCAAAGCGTACTTACTTCCGAGCCGCTGGCCACCAGTATGACGTCGGGCTGCGCGTCGCTGCCGCCCACCACATATGCGCCGCGGCGTGTGCCGGCGTAGTCGGTGCCTACGGGCAGGTTTTCAATTCCCTGCCGGCTGAGCAGAAGTGCCGTGGGCGATTTGGTATTCTCCATTGCCAGACGCCAGCATTCGGTGGCCTCCATGCTGTCTGCGGGGCGCAGCACCAGCATGGACGGGTGTCCGCTGTGGTTATGCAGCTTCTCCATGAGTCGTATCTGCGCTTCCTGCTCCACTGGCTCGTGTGTGGGGCCGTCTTCCCCGACGCGGAACGCATCGTGCGACCATACGTACTTCACGGGCAGCTCCATTAGGGCAGCCATGCGAAGTGCCGGTTTCATATAGTCGCTGAAGACAAAGAACGTGCCGCACGCCGAGATGACGCCTCCGTGCAGTTCCATTCCGATGCAGACGCATGCCATCGTGAGTTCGCTCACTCCGGCTTGGAAGAATGCGCCCGAGAAATCGCCGCGTTGCAGTTCGTGCGTCTGTTTGAGGAAGCCGTCGGTCTTGTCGGAATTGCTGAGGTCGGCGGAGGCGCATATCATATTGGGGACGTGCTGTGCCAGCATGGCCAGACATTGGCTCGATGCGTTGCGCGTGGCCTCGCCGGCCTTCTGCTGTATGCTGTCCCATGGCAGCTGCGGCAGTCGTCCGGCAAACCAGTCGGCCTGCATCTTGGCTGTTTCGGGGTGCTGCGCTGCCCATGCGTCCTCCTCCTTGTGACGATCGGCGGCCAGTTGGCGCAGTTCGGCGAGTCGTTTCTCGTAGAGTTCGGCCACATCGGGGAAAATCTGGAAGGCATCGTCGGGATTGCCGCCTAGGTGGGTGATGGTGTTGCGGTAGGCATCTCCGCCCAGTGGCGCGCCGTGTGTTTTGCACGAGCGCTCGTAGCTGCTTCCGTCGGCCTGCAGCGCGCCTTTTCCCATCACGCAATGGCCTATGATCAGTGCCGGCGCGCCTTCCACGCTTTTTGCCCAGCTCAGCGCACGTCGTATCTCGGCTACGTCGTTTCCGTCTATCTCTGTCACCTGCCAGCCCAGCGCTTTGTAGCGTGCTGCCACGTCTTCGCTCGTGACGACGCTTGTCGCTGTCGAGAGCTGGATGTCATTGGCATCGTAGAACATCACCAGGTTGTCCAGTCCCAGTGTTCCTGCCACGCGTGCTGCGCCGAGCGAGATTTCCTCTTGTATGCCTCCGTCGCTGATGTAGGCATAAATCGTCTCGCGGGCGAACGTCGGGTTGCCTGTCTTTGCGGAAAGGAACTTGGCAGCGATGGCGGCTCCCACGGCGTATGCGTGCCCTTGGCCGAGCGGACCAGAGCTATTCTCTATGCCACGCTCGATGCAGACTTCGGGATGTCCCGGAGTGGGGGAGCCCCACTGGCGCAGTTGCATGATTTCGTCGAGGCTGAAACGTCCTGTCAGCGTCAGCTCGGCGTAGAGCATCGGCGCCATGTGTCCCGGGTCGAGGTAGAAGCGGTCGCGGCCTTCCCACGTAGGGCGGTCGGGGTCGGACAACAGGAATTCCGAGTAAAGCACATTGATGAAATCTGCTCCACCCATTGCGCCGCCTGGATGGCCACTCTTTGCCTTTTCCACCATTGCGGCCGCCAGAATGCGTATGTTGTCTGCCGCGTGGTTCATCGTGTGAATATCGTTCATAGGATGCCTGTGTTTTGAAGTTTTTTTCTTGTTGCAAAAATACGAAATTAAAGTCATATTTCCCATGCGGCGGCGCACTTTTTTCGCTGCGAAACGAAAAATCCCTTCCTGCGGCTTTCGTGCCACGGGAAGGGACGTGTAGTTTCTGTTTTTGCGACGCGTCGCGTGAGTCATTGCGACGTGTAGTTTTCGTCATTGCGACGTGTCGCATTTTCGCTGCTTCAGCAGAGCTTGCGAGCTCCGTCGCCTATCACCACGTCAATGACGATGGGCTCCTTGCCATATTTGGCTTTGAACTTGCTCTTTACGACCTTCTTGAAGTTGGCTGCCAACTCGTCGGCAATCAGATTGATGGTGCAGCCGCCGAAGCCGCCGCCCATGATACGCGAACCTGTGACGCCTTCTTCCTTGGCGATGTCGTTCAAATAATCCAGCTCCTCGCAGCTGACTTCGTATTCCTTGCTGAGGCCGTAGTGAGTTTCGTACATCATCTGTCCCACTGTCTCGTAGTCGTCTTTCTGCAGTGCGTCGCAGACAGCCAGAACGCGAGCCACTTCGCCGATGACGTAGCGTGCGCGGCGATATTCCTCATCGGTAATTTCGGCGCGTACCTCCTCCAGCATGTCGTAGTTGGCGTCGCGCAGCGATTCTACTTCGGGATACTTCTTGGCGATGACAGCTGCCACCTTCTCGCACGAGAGGCGACGCTCGTTGTAGGGACTGCCCACAAGCTGGTGCTTGACGCAGCTGTTTACGAGTACCAGCTGGTAGCCTTTCGGATTCCAGGGGAAGTATTCATATTCTCCGCTGCGGCAGTCGAGACGCAGCAGGCTGCCTTTCTTGCCCAGCACGCTGATGGCCTGGTCCATGATGCCGCAGTTCACGCCCACATACTTGTGTTCCGTGCGCTGGCCCACCTTGGCGAGTTCCATTTTCTCGATCTTATTCTCGCCCCACAGGTCGTTCAGAGCGTAAGCATACGTGCTTTCGAGTGCAGCAGACGAAGACATGCCAGCGCCCAGAGGCACATCACCGGCAAACGCCGTGTTGAAACCCTCCACGGGAACACCCAGAGCCATCATCTCGCGGCAGACACCGTAAATGTAGCGAGCCCAAGTGGCACGCGGGCCCTGCTCGTCGTCGAGCGAGAACTGCACGCGGTCTTTCAAGTCGATGGAGTAAGCGTCCACGGTGCGTGTGCCGTTGGGCTTTACCTCAGCAATAATTCCTTGCTCAACTGCGCCGGGGAAAACAAATCCGTTGTTATAGTCAGTGTGCTCGCCAATGAGATTGATGCGGCCGGGTGAGGCGTACACCGAGCCAGTCGTGCCGTCGAAGTGTTTGATGAAACGGCTTCTTACATCTTCAATAGTCAGTTTCATATTTGCTTTTATGAATTAGTTTTGCGGGCGGCACCGGCACGTCTGGCCCGTGCCGCCTGCTGATTTCTTCGTGTATTACTCCTCCTTCTTGCTCACGCGGCTACCAACGAGGGCAAAGAACAGCATGTAAACGAGCATTGCCACAACAAGCCAGTAGCTCTGGATGTCGCCAATCTTGTTTGCCAGCAGGTTCTGAATCAGCGGCATCACACCACCACCCACAACCATGGTCATGAACAAACCAGACGCAGCTGCCGTGTACTTGCCCAAACCTTCGGTGGCCAAATTGAACACAACGCCCCACATCACGCTTGTGCAGAGACCGCAGAGAATGATGAACAGGACCTTTGTGGGCACAACTGCATCGATTCCGAGGAATCCAATCTTGAGATTCATGGTCTGAGTCTCGGGCATGAGGATAGCCACAAGAAGCAGGATGATGGCAACGATGGTAACGGTTGTGAGCTGGCTGCGGGGAGAAACCTTACCGCTGATGAATACGCTGGTGAAACGTCCCACGAGCATGAGTAGCCAGTAAATCCCGGCAATGGCGCCAGCTACGACCATGTTGCCCAGTACGCCGCCAGGAGTGCCCAGATAGAACAGGAGTTGGCCGGGGATGCCCACCTCGATACCTACGTAGAAGAAGATGGCAATGATGCCCAGCACCAAATGGCGATAGCCGAGCGCGCCCTTGATGCCTTCCATGACGTTAGCTTTCTCTTCCTGAGGCTCGCCAATCTTTGTGAAGTAGATGATGCAGAATGAGATGGCAAAGATGCCCAAAGCAATCAGCAGTAGAGGCTCAACTGCTTTCAGAGATGTTTCTTTAGTAATTTCGCCAATCATTGCACCGGCCAGCATTGGAGTCAATGTGGCTGCCAGAGAGTTCAGCGATCCACCCGTTTGGATGAGTTGGTTGCCACGGTTCCCACCGCCTCCAAGCAAGTTCAGCATGGGATTAACCACGGTGTTCAGGATACATACGCAGAAGCCGCAGATAAAGGCACCGAGCAGATAGACCACATACGTGCCGATGGCGTTCACGTCCATGTTGCTCGAGCAAAGTTGTACGGCAATTCCGATGAAACCAAGTGCGAGGGCTACGAGGGCGGTCTTCTTGTAGCCAATCTTCGTAATCATCATTCCGGCGGGAATGCCCATAAAGAGATAGGCGGCAAAGTTCATCATGTTGCCCATCATACCTGCCCAGCTGTAATGCTGTTTCCAGATGGTGCCGAATGGGGCGGCCATGTTCGTTACAAACGAAATCATCGCGAAGAGGAACATCATGGCAATAATAGCCACAACTGCTCCGTTGTTCTTTTTTTGTGCCATTAGGTTTTTGTTTTTTAAGTTGATAATTATTTTTGTTTGTTTCTCTGCTTTGTGAGTGGTGCGTGTAGTTATTCCACGCCGAACTTATAAATTGTTTTTTGCGTGTATGCCTGACCGGGTCGCAACAGCACGCTGGGGAAGTACGGGCGGTTGGGACTGTCGGGGAAGTGCTGTGCCTCGAAGCATAGTGCACTGCGGCGGCCGAAGGTTGCGCCGTGGGTGCCGGGGAAACCATCTGCCCAATTGTCGCTGTAGAACTGCACGCCCGGTTCTGTGGTGTACACTTCCATCGTGCGCCCGCTGTCGGGTTCGACCACTTTGGCTGCGAAAGAAAGTTCGCCTGGTTCGTTTTTGTTCAGAACGAAGCAATGATCGTAGCCTGCGCCGTGGCGAATTTGTTCGTCGTCAGCATCGATACGCTCGCCCACAACGTGTGGCGTGCGGAAATCGAAGGGCGTGCCTTCCACTTTCAGGATTTCGCCGGTAGGAATCGACGTGTCATCGATGGGGATATAGAAGTCGGCGTTTATCTGCACCACGTTATTCATGGCCGAAGGTGTGGGTGTGGCAATGCCGGCCAGCGAGAAGAATCCGTGGCTCGTCATGTTCACAACCGTTTTCTTATTCGTCGTGCCGAAGTATTCGATGCTTAGTTCGTTCTCTTCCGAAAGGCTGTATTTCACCGTCATGTGCAACTCGCCGGGGAAACCTTCTTCGTAGTAGGCCGAAACGTAGCGAAGAATCAGTTCCTGCTCGTTCAGTTGCTCTGCATCCCACACGCGAGCATGGAATCCTGTCGGCCCGCCGTGCAGATGGTTCGGCCCGTTGTTCACAGCCAACTTGTATTCCTTGCCGTTCATCGTGAAGCGTCCGCGTGCAATGCGGTTGCCATATCGTCCGACGAGTGTGCTAAGGAATGGTTCGGGGCTTTGCATCAGACTTTTGATGTTGTCGTGTCCCTGAATAATATTGGCCATTACGCCCCTTTTGTCGGGTACCATAATGGCCACAATAGCTCCTCCGTAATTTGTGATGCTTACTTCCACGCCGTTTTCGTTGCGGAGCGTGTAGAGGTCCGTTTCCTTTCCTTGAACGGTGGCTTGAAAATCCTCTCTTTTCAAGCCCGAAATCTGCGCTTTGTCCATCGGTTCGTATCGTTTTAAAGGTGATTCTTCTGCAAATCTAATGAAAAATTTGCAAAGTACAAAACGTTTCGGCCGAAAAGGTGCGCGGAAAAATAAAAATCTATGCAAAAAAGTTTTTCAGCAGGTCGGCAACAATGAACGTGCTACCTCCCACAAAGACGATGTCATCCTTCTTCGCTTGCTGCGTAGCAGCCCGAAATGCAGACGGCACGTCGGGATACGTCTGGCCCTGCAGTCCTTCCTCGCGTGCGATGCGTGCAAAATCTTCGGCGGGTAGGGCGCGCTGCACGCTGGCTTGTGTGAAATAGTAGGTGGCATGCTTCGGCATCAGTCGTAACGACGTGCGGATGTCCTTGTCGCTGACCATACCTATTATAATATGTAAGGGGCGTGCGAAGTTTTCCAGCTGGTGCGAGGTGTATTGCAGGCCTGCCACGTTGTGACCGGTGTCGCAGATGGTGAGCGGCTCGCGTGCCAAAATCTGCCAGCGGCCCATCAAACCAGTTCCTGCCACGTGTAGGAATCCCTGTCGCACCTGCTCGTCCGTCAGTGGCAGCCCCGCCATGTTCAGTGCATCCACGGCTGCCAGGATGGTGCCCGTGTTAGCCTTTTGGCATTCACCGCCCAGTGTGCCGAGGATTTGGCCATGGCGTCTTGTCTGATAGCGCACGCCACCCTGTCCGTCGGGTTCGGCTTGTTCCACCTCGCCCATTTCGTCGGCAAAACAGAGTGTTGCGTCGCAGTTGCGAGCCGCAGTTTCAAAAACTTCGCGAACGTCGGCGTGCCCGTTCGTCTCGCCCACCACCACCGGCACGTGTTGTTTGATGATTCCAGCCTTCTCGCGGGCAATCTCGGACAGCGTGTGGCCGAGAAACTGCGTGTGGTCGAAGCTGATGTTGGTGATGACGGACAGCATGGGGCGAATGATATTCGTGCAGTCGAGCCTACCGCCCAAGCCAACTTCCACCACCGCCACGTCTATGGCCTCCTCTTTGAAATAAGTGAAGGCCAGCGCTGTGGCCAGCTCGAAGAACGACGGGTGCAGCGGCTCGAAGAAATCTCTTTCCTTCTCGACGAACCGAACAACTCGCCCTTCGGGTATCATCTGTCCGTTGATGCGAATTCGCTCGCGGAAGTCCACGAGATGCGGACTCGTGTAGAGACCCACCTTCAGACCTGCTGCTTGCAGGATGGCGGCCAGCGTATGGCATACGCTGCCCTTGCCGTTCGTGCCAGCCACGTGTATCGTCCGGTATGCCGTGTGCGGATGGCCGAAATGCGCATCGAGGGCTAGTGTGTTGGCAAGTCCCTCTTTGTAGGCTCCCGCACCCACATTCTGGAAAAGGGGCGCGGCATTGAACAGATAGTTGACGGCGTCTTGGTAGGTCATGCGTGTCAGAATGTCAGTCGAACATGCGTTTGAAGCGGTTGAAGAAGTTCTCCTTCGACTTTTTCGAGGGTCGCACATTGTCGCTCTCGCGTAGTTTCTCGAATGCGGCGCGCTCCTCGGCGTTCAGCGACTCGGGAATATAAACTCCGATGTTCACTATCAAATCTCCGTTGCCATATCCGTAACCCTGCACGCTTGGCAATCCTTTTCCCCTGAGTCGCATTATTTTTCCGGGCTGTGTGCCGGGCTCTATCTTTATCTTCGCCCGTCCGTCCAGCGTCGGCACTTCGGCTGTGCCGCCCAGTACGGCCGTTGGGACGTCCAGCAGCAGGTTGTATATCAGGTTGTTGTTGTCGCGCGTCAGTTCGGTTGTGTTTTCCACCTCGATGTAAACCTGGATGTCGCCCGGCACACCATTCTGCTGACCTGCGTGGCCCTTGCCTTCGAGGTTCAGCACCATGCCGTCCATCACTCCGGCGGGAATATGCACCTCTATAACTTCTTCGCCGCTCACTACGCCCTTGCCGCCGCACTCGTGGCATTTGTTTTTTATCACGTGGCCGGTGCCCTGACACTGCGGACATGTGGTCTGCGTCTGCATGCGACCGAACACGGAATTCACCATACGTACCACATGACCCGTGCCTTTGCACTGCGGACACACGTCGGTGTGGCCGTCTTCGCTGCCGCTGCCGTGACAATGTGTACAGGCTACGTTCTTGCGAACCTTAAATTTCTTGGTACAGCCGGTAGCCACCTCGTTGAGCGTCACTTTTACCTTCAGACGCAAGTCAGCTCCGCGGAAGCGTGCTGTGCCGCCGTTGCCGCCAAAGCCGAATGCACTGCCAAAGCCGTGACCGCCGAAGATGTCGCCGAACATGCTGAAAATGTCGTCCATGTTCATGCTTGCGCCGCTAAATCCGCCGGCTCCGTTCAGCCCTTCGTGTCCAAACTGGTCGTAGCGCTGACGTTTCTCCGGGTCGCGCAGCACGTCGTACGCTTCGGCGGCCTCCTTGAACTTCTCTTCGGCCTCTTTGTCACCCGGATTTCTGTCGGGGTGATACTTGATGGCCATTTTCTTATAGGCACTTTTTATCTCGGCATCCGTGGCATTCTTGCTGACGCCCAGCACTTCGTAGTAATCTCGTTTCTCCATTTCAGTTTCTCCCTCTCCGTTTTTAGAGTCCCACCACCACTTGTGCGTGGCGTATCACCTTGTCGTTCATCGTGTAGCCCGTCAGCGTGCAGTCCAGCACCTTTCCTTTCAGCTCGTCGCTCGGGGCGGGCAGCTGGGCAATGGCTTCGTGCAGATCGACGTTGAAGTCCGCGCCTTCGGTTTCGATGCGTCGCACTCCCTGGTGCTCCAGTATGCTGTTGAATTTCTTGAATATAAGTTCTACTCCCTCAAGTATTGCTGCGGCATCGCCGCCTTCGGGCTTGTTCTTCAGCGCGCGTTCCATATCGTCCAGCACGGGCAGTATGGCCGTTATGGTCTTCTCTCCGCCGTTCAGTATCAGTTCGGTTTTTTCCTTGAGCGTGCGTTTGCGGTAGTTCTCGAACTCTGCAATCTTGCGCAGCAGGCGGTCGTTCAGGTCGGCTATCTCTGCATTGGCTTTTTCGAGCTGTTGTTCCACCGTAAGCGGCTCTTCGCTCTCGGTCTGCTCCTCGCCGTTTTCCGGCTGCATCGTTTCGTCGGTCTGATTCTCGGCCTCGGCAGTCTGTTTTTCTGCAGTCTGCTGTTCCTCGCTTACGCTCTGCTGCTCGTCGCGCAGCAGTTCCTCTTCGTTTTCTGTCTTCATGTTTTCTGTCATATTGTCTTTGCTAAATTACGAAACAAAAAGTATGCCAATCCCCGTCTCCCTGCGGTAAATGAAAAACTGCGTGCAGCTTTTCGGAAATTGCACGCAGTTTTTGGCGTTGCCACGTGTGGCGTCTCGGCCTTCTGCACGTCGCCTGGATGGTTCAGACGGCATACATTTTTTCTTTCAGGGCCTGAATGCTCTCGCTCGAAATGTAGTCGTCGTATTCCATCATCTTGTCTATCGTGCCGTTGGGCGTCAGTTCGATGATGCGGTTGGCCACCGTCTCTATAAACTCGTGGTCGTGCGACGAAAACAGAATGTTACCCTTGAAGATTTTAAGGTTGTTGTTGAACGCTTGGATGCTTTCCAAATCCAAATGATTGGTCGGCGTGTCGAGAATCAGGCAGTTGGCATTTTTCAACTGCATCTTCGCAATCATACATCTCATGCGTTCGCCGCCGCTCAGCACGTTCACTTTTTTCAGAACCTCCTCTCCGCTGAAGAGCATTCGGCCGAGGTAGGCCTTAAAGAACACTTCGTTGCCTTCGCCATATTGCGAGAGCCAGTCCACCAGGTTCAGTTCCGACGACTGGAAGAACGGGTTGTTGTCGAGCGGCAGATACGCCGTAGTGATGGTGATGCCCCACGAGAATTTTCCTTCCTCGGGTTCGCGGTTTCCATTCAGGATTTCGAAGAGCGCGGTCATGGCTCTCGGATCGTGGCTTAGGAAGACAATTTTGTCGCCTTTCTCCACGTTGAAACTTACGTTCTGGAAGAGGATGGTACCGTCGTCGCTCGTGGCTTTCAGATTCTCTACTTCCAGAATCTGGTTGCCGGGTTCGCGGTCCATCGTGAAGATGATGCCCGGATATTTTCTGGTGCTCGGGCGGATTTCTTCCACGTTCAGTTTCTCGAGCATCTTCTTGCGGCTCGTCGTCTGCTTGCTCTTGGCCACGTTGGCCGAGAAGCGGCGGATAAACTCTTCCAGTTCGCGGCGCTTCTCTTCGGCCTTTGCTTTCTGATTTTGTGCCTGTCGGAGTGCCAGCTGGCTGCTTTGGTACCAGAAGCTGTAATTGCCCGCAAAGAGAGTTACTTTGCCGAAATCTATATCTACCGTGTGTGTGCAGACGCAGTCCAGGAAGTGGCGGTCGTGGCTGACAACGAGCACCGTTTGTTCTACCTCACTCAGATATTGTTCCAGCCACTGCACCGTCTCCAGGTCCAGGTCGTTGGTTGGTTCGTCGAGCAGCAAGTTATCCGGGTTGCCAAAGAGGGCTTTTGCAAGCATCACGCGTACTTTCTCTTTTCCCGAGAGGTCGCGCATCAGCATCGAGTGCTTGTTTTCCTTCACGCCGAGGCCGGAAAGCAGGGCGCCGGCATCGCTTTCGGCCGTGTATCCGCCCATTTCTGCAAATTTCTCCTCCAGTTCTGCCACACGTATGCCGTCTTCGTCGCTGAAGTCGGCTTTGGCGTAGAGTTTTTCGCGTTCGCGCATCACGTCCCAAAGCGTCGTATGTCCCATTAGCACGGTATTCAGCACCGTTTCGGCGTCGTATTGGAAATGGTCCTGGCTGAGAACGCTCAGGCGCTCGCCTGCACCCAGTTCTACTGTGCCCTTTGTCGGCTCCAGTTCTCCGCTGATGGCTTTCAGCAAAGTGGACTTGCCAGCGCCGTTGGCGCCTATGATACCATAGATGTTACCGCTTGTGAATTTCAGATTCACGTCTTTGTAGAGTACGCGCTTGCCAAACTGAATGGCGATGTTAGAGAGAGTTATCATTTTTTCTTGTGTTCTATTTACAATATAACAAAAACTAATTGTTCCGAAAACCGAAAACTTCATATTCAATTTCAGACGCGGCATATAGATTGCTGAATCTTTCACACTCAGCCGTCCTCAATAGTGATTCCTGATTGCAATACACAGTGATTATTCGCCGTATTTTTCTTTCAGCAGCTGCATGATCTCTTCCTGTGAATAACGTCTTTCGCCGTCGGCTTTTCTGTATACATTCGGTACCCTTTTCTCATCATTCACTGATCTCCATCAGTAGATCCAGCAACGCTTGCTTATTTTCCGGTTCAAAGACGTACCAGCGTCTTTCAAGATAGCTCATGTCATCAAGGACCAGCTGTATCGTTTCCGGCGAATCGGCATCCATTATGATCAGTTCCGGATCCCGGACGTTCTCTCTGACCAGCTTTCCTTTTCGTAGCAAAGCTTCGAGTTTCTTAAACTCTTCATCAGACAGTTTCTTTTCGAATTCTTTCAGCTTTTCCTTTTTCACATAAGAACCATAGATGTTTGCTTCATCCTTGACATACAGATCAAAGTTCTGCATTCCTTCTTTATACATTCCATAGACCATCGTTGATTTGGAAGAGCTGTATGAGAAAGACTTGATTGCCTGATCTCCGATCGCAAGTTCTTTTTCTTCAGGAAAGAAATCTTTGACTTCAAGATCCTGCGTAGTTCCGGATATCAGGGCATCTTCGCTTCCGTCTTTGAAAGCTTCCACTTTAAAACGGACCGTTCCATAGTAATCATTCTCCTGTGCTCCATATCCTAACAGATCCCAGGCAGTGATCCCGCTTCCCCGTTCATGCAGAAACGACAGCGTCTTCCCGTCTTTATCTTCCAAAGTGACTTTATAGATCAGTGAAGGATCATTGATCTCATTCCAGCGCACATAAAAGCCATTGTATTCTGTGTTTACAGTCACATCCAGTTTTTCCAGATCCATGATGTTTTCTCCTTTGTTTTCTTCATTGATGCCAGTCGTATCAGGTTCTGCAATTTCCGGTTCTCTCGTGCAGGAAACAAGCAGTATCCCCAGCAGAAGGATGATGATCTTTTTCATGATATTTTCCTTTTCCTATCTTTATATTACCATCTTCGATCTCCCGCTTAATAATTCAGAATACTTCACAGGATCTTTTCAAAGAAAAAAGGCAAACTCCCTCTATCGCATTGGGATGTGTGCCTTGTCATATTTAGATT
>CADAGX010000028.1 GCA_902787575.1 uncultured Bacteroidales bacterium
GCAATTATAAGAAAAAAGAGAATTTATATATAAGAGAAAAAGAACTGGATTTGGAGGATAAGTTTAACAACCCTGATAATTTCCTTTGGTAAGATGATGCGCGACGCGCGGCACGGATGAAACCGCGTGCGGCACGGAAAAATTGTGATGCAGGGCGTTGCGGATTACGGATAAATATGTATCTTTGCACGTTGAATAGTGGACAGTAAGATGGAAAACGAGACAATGATATTTACGCCCGAGGAACGGGCCAAGATGCGACAGCTGTATGCGCTCATCACGGAGAAGGCAGGCAGTGTGCTGCAGCCCGAGGACGTGACGCGAGTGGAGCGTTACCTGCTCAAGGCCATAGAGAGCGGTGCCGTCAGGCGCGACAACTTTGGGCTGAACCCCATCATCTCGGACATGGAGACGACGCTCATCATGGCCGACGAGACGGGGCTGACACGTGGCACGGTGCTGGGCATCATGCTCGACGAGGCGGCTCAGAACGGCAGTTGCACGCTCGAGGACGTGCGGCGCGACTTCGGCGAAGAGGTGGCTCACATCCTGCACGGCCTACTGCGCATCCGCGAGCTGTACGAGAAGAGCGCCACGGTGAGGAGCGAGAACTTCCGCTCGCTGCTGGTGACCTTTGCCGAGGACCTGCGCGTCATCCTCATCATGATAGCCAACCGTGTGTACCTGATGCGCGAGATTCGCGACACGCAGAACGTGGAGGCCCGTCAGCGCGTGGCCATGGAGGCTGCCTACCTGTATGCACCGCTGGCACACAAGCTGGGTCTCTACAAGCTGAAGAGCGAGCTGGAGGACCTCTCGCTGAAATATCTGGAGCACGATGCGTACTACCATATCAAGGATTGCCTCAACGAGACGAAGAAGAGCCGCGACGCCTACATACGGCGTTTTACCGAGCCGCTGAAGGAGCGACTGGAGGCTGCCGGCCTGAAGTTCCACCTGAAAGGCCGCACCAAGAGCATTCACTCCATCTGGCAGAAGATGAAGAAGCAGGGCGTGGACGTGGACGGCGTGTACGACCTCTTTGCCATCCGCATCATCCTGCAGAGCAAGCCCGAGAACGAGAAGATGGACTGCTGGCAGACGTTCAGCATCGTCACCGACATGTACCAGAGCAACCCGAAGCGTATGCGCGACTGGCTGTCGGTGCCCAAGAGTAACGGCTACGAGAGTCTGCACATCACCGTGCTGGGTCCGGAACAGAAGTGGGTGGAGGTGCAGATACGCACCGAGCGCATGGACGACATAGCCGAGCACGGCCTGGCTGCCCACTGGCGCTACAAGGGTGTGCGCAGTGGCGAGAGCGGCATTGAGGAGTGGCTGGCCAACGTGAGGAGCGCTCTGGAGACGAACGACGACATGCAGCTGATGGACCAGTTCCGCATGGATTTGGCCGAAGACGAGGTTTTCGTCTTCACGCCTAAGGGCGACCTCTTCAAGCTGCCTGCCGGAGCCACCGTGCTGGACTTTGCCTACGCCATACACTCGAAGGTGGGCAATCAGTGCACCGGCGCCCGCATTGCCGGCCGCAACGTCTCCATCCGCCAGAAGCTGCAGAGCGGCGACCAAGTGGAGATACTCACCAGCGCCAACCAGACGCCCAAGCAAGATTGGCTCGGCGTGGTGGCCACCAGCAAGGCGCGCGCCAAAATACGCCAGAGCCTCAAGGAGATGCAGGCCGGGCAGGCGTTGCTGGCCAAGGAGGAACTGGAACGCAAACTCAAGAACCGGAAGCTCGACTACGACGAACCGGCGCTCATGCACACCATTACGCGGCTGGGCTACAGGGTAGTGACGGAGTTCTATGCCGCGCTCTCGGACGGCACGCTCGACATGGCCGAAGTCATTGAGGCCTACGCCACCCAGCTGCGGCACGACCGCGGCGAGGAGGAAAAGACAGCTCCGGCCCCGACGGCCAGCCAGTATGTGATGCAGACGGCTGCCGACGTGCAACAGCGTGCATCGGACGACGTGCTCGTCATCGACCAGAACCTCAAGGGCCTCGACTTCCAGATGGCACGCTGCTGCCAGCCCGTGTACGGCGACAAAGTGTTTGGCTTCGTCACCAGCGGAGGCGGCATCAAGATACATCGCGAGGACTGCCCCAATGCGCCACGGCTGCGCGAGCACTTTGGCTACCGCATCGTCCGCGCACGCTGGGCCGGCAAGCGAGGCACGCAGTACCCCATCACCCTTCGTGTGGTGGGCAACGACAACCTGGGCGTGGTGAACAACATCACCAGCATCATCAGCAAGGAAGAAAAGATTCTGCTGCGCAGCATCAGCATAGACAGCCACGACGGCCTCTTCAACGGCACGCTCACCGTCATGCTCGAGGACACCAGCCGCCTGCAGCAGCTCATCAAGAAACTAAAAACTGTGAAAGGAATAAAGAATGTATCCAGAACGTAAACTCCGCCATCTGCTCCTGTGTTGCACCCTGACGGCTGCAGTGGGAACACAAGCCATCGAGGTGCCAGAACTGCGCCTCTCGACGCACTTTGCCACCGTGCAGCCTTTGCAGACCGACACGGCCGATGCTCTCGGCAAGAAGTTCAGTGTCGACGATTTGCTCATGGACACTCCGCTGCCGCTCGACGCGTGGCAGTCGGGCCAGACGCTCTCCGACAGCCTCCTGCCTGCACCCGAGGCCGACGGCCTGCTGCTGGCCGGTTTCCAGGTAGAGAACCGAATGTTTGCCAAGTGTCAGATAAAGGTACGCACCACGGCCAAACCGTTTGCCGTCTACGTCGACGGTAAGAAGGCCGACCATGCCGACCTGCTGCCCGGCCGCCACGATGTGGTGGTGAAGCTGCTGCGCCGTAAGGAGAAAGCCGACACGCTCAGCGTCAGCCTCAGTTCGGAGCAGGAGAAGTATCTCAGCGTCAATCCCACGGGCAAGCGCTTCTTCACGCTCGAAGACTATCTCCACGGGCCGCAGGCCGGGCGTCCCAGCCTTAGCCGGTCGGGCCGTTTCGTACGCTACAGCGTCAGCACCTCGCAGCCCGGTGGTAACAAGGACACGCGCACCGTCATCCGCGACCTGAAGACGGGCGTCGAGCACACGGCGGACGGTTTCGTGCAGTGGGCCGAGGAGTCCGACCGCTTCGTGCGTAGTCGCAAGGACAACCGCGGTCGCGTGGTTTACCAGTACGTAGACCCCGAAACGGGGCAGGCAGAAGTGTTCTTCACCGACGCCACAAACTCCGAAGGCCGCTTCTTTGCCGGTGAGCGCTACATGCTCATCAGCAAGCAGACCGACGGGCCAAAGGAAGACCCAAAGGTCTTTCAGGTTCTGGAGCCCGACGACCGCATCCCCGGCTGGCGCAACCGCCGCAACGTCTCGCTGATGGACACGCGTACCGGCCTTGTGCAACCGCTCACGCAGGGGCAGCACAACGTCTATGCCGTGCCGTCGATGGACGGGCAGCGCATCGTGCTTGGCATCTCGGAGAACGATGTCACGCAGCGGCCTTTCTCGTTCACCACCTACCTGCTGCTCGACCCTGCCACCATGCAGGCCGACACACTGGTTCGGCGCGATGGATTCGTGGGTTCGGTGCAGTGGTCGGCTGACGGCGAGTGGCTTGTCTTCTCGGGCAGCCCAGAGGCTTTTGGCGGCATTGGCATCAACGACCCCACGGGCAAGACGCCCAGCATGATACAGACCGAACTTTTCCGCATGGACCTCAAGACACGAGAGGTGAAGTCCATCACCCGCGACTTCTATCCCAACGTGCAGGACTGGCGGCTGCATCGCGACGGCAACATCTACGCCCTCTGCGAAGACCACGACTGCAAGCGCATCTTCCGCTTCGACTCGAAAAAGAGCCAATGGGAGCGACTGCCACTTACCGAACAGGTGATAGGCGGCTTCTCGCTTGCCACGGACAAGCCGCTGCTGGCTTATGTGGGTCAGAGCGACTCCAACAGCGACCGCCTGTACGTCTACGACCTGAAGACGCGCCGCGAGACCTGCCTTCTCGACCTCGATAAAGGCCGCATGGAGGACATCGAGCTGGGGCCCTGCCGCGAGTGGAACTTCCAGAGCAGTCGCGGCGACACCATCTGTGGCCGCTACTATCTGCCGCCTGCCTTCGACGAGACGAAGCAGTACCCGATGCTCGTGTACTACTACGGCGGGTGCTCGCCCGTCTCGCGCAAACTCGACAGCTACTACAATTTCCATAATTGGGCCGCCATGGGATATGTGGTGTACGTGCTGCAGCCCAGCGGATGCACCGGCTTCGGGCAGGAGTTCGCCGCTCGCCATGTGAACGCCTACGGCGACTATACGGCCGACGACATCATCGAGGGCACGCGCCGCTTCTGCGACGAGCATCCCTACGTGAACCGCCAGAAGATTGGCTGCCTCGGCGCTTCGTACGGCGGCTTCATGACCATGTACCTGCAGACCAAGACGGATATCTTTGCCGCTGCGATGGCACATGCCGGCATCAGTAACCCTGCTTCGTACTGGGGCTTCGGCTATTGGGGCTACAGTTACAACGCCGTGGCCGCCGCCGACAGCTATCCGTGGAACAATCCCGAACTCTACAGCGGTCACGCGCCGCTTTTCCACGCCGACAAGATACATACGCCCATTCTCTTCCTGCATGGCTCGGCGGACACCAATGTACCCATCGTGGAGAGTACGCAGCTCTTCAACGCGCTGAAGATTCTCGGCCGCGAGTGCGCCTTCGTTACCGTCGAGGGGCAGAACCACCACATACTCGACTACGAGAAGCACATCAAGTGGACGCATACCTTCTACGCCTGGTTTGCCAAGTATCTGCAGGACGACTCCACTTGGTGGGACACGCTCTATCCGCCTAAGAACCTGAAGTAACAAACACCGCGAATGGAAAATCCCAAAGGCCTGTACCCGGCAAACTTCGAACAGAAGATTGGTTTCGACGAGATTCGCTCCATGCTGCTCTCGTACTGCCAGAGTCCGCTCGGTCGCGAGCGTGTGGAGGCGATGACCTTCTCTACGTTGCCGTCTGAGATACGCGAGCGTCACCGTCGCACGACTGAGTTTGCGGCCATCCTGGCAGAGACAGCCGATGTGCCGGCCTCGTTTGCCGACCTGCGGCCCTCGCTTCACCGCCTGCGCATCGAGGGCACGCACCTCGAGGAACAGGAGATGTGGCAACTCTACCTCTCGTTGCAGACATTGCACGCATGGGTGGCACTCGTCCGCCGCGAAGACGAGGAGCATTCGTATCCTGCGCTCGAGAAGATGGCCGAGGGAGTCTTCACCTTCCAGAGCGTAACCCGCCGCGTGGAGCAGATTCTCGACAAGTTTGGGCGCATCAAGGACGAAGCCAGCGCCGAACTGGCCGATATCCGCCGCCAACTGCGGCGTGCAGAGGGCAGTGTCAGCCAGACGTTGGCACGCATCCTGCGCAGCGCACAGGCTGAGGGCCTCGTGGAGAAAGACGTGGCGCCCACCATGCGCGACGGCCGGCTTGTGATACCCGTGGCGCCTGCACTGAAGCGTCGCATCGGTGGTATCGTGCACGACGAGAGTGCCACGGGCAAAACCGTCTACATCGAGCCACAAGAGGTGGTGGAGGCCAACAATCGCATTCGCGAACTTGAGGGCGAGGAGAAGCGCGAGGTGGTGCGTATCCTGCGCGAATTCAGCGAGACGCTGCGCCCCAACTTGAAGGAACTGTTGCGCGGCTTCGAGTTTTTGGCCGACGTGGAGTTCGTATGGGCCAAGACACGGCTTGCCAGTCAGCTCGGTGCCGTATCGCCGCAGATAGCCGATGGACCGCTGGTGGACTGGACGCTGGCACGCCACCCGATACTCGACCTTTCGCTGCGCCGACAGGGCAAGAAGATAGTGCCGCTGGAGATAGCGCTCAACCGCCGGCAGCGCATCCTCGTCATCAGCGGCCCGAACGCAGGCGGCAAGAGTGTCTGCCTCAAGACGGTCGGTCTGTTGCAGTATATGTTGCAGTGCGGACTGCCAGTGCCGATGGGAGAAAACTCACGCACAGGCGTCTTCGAGAGCATTTTCATCGACATTGGCGACGAACAGAGCATCGAGGACGACCTGAGCACCTACAGCAGTCACCTGCTGAACATGAAAAACATGATGCGTGGCTGCAATCCCGCCAGCCTGCTGCTCATCGACGAGTTTGGCGGCGGCACCGAGCCGGGCATCGGAGGTGCCATCGCCGAGGCCGTGCTGAAGCGTTTTGTGGAGCGCGGTGCCTTCGGCGTCATCACCACGCATTATCAGAACCTAAAGCACTTTGCCGAAGACACGCCGGGCGTGGTGAACGGAGCCATGCTCTACGACCGCCAGCGCATGGAGGCGCTCTTCCAGCTCCAGGTTGGCAGTCCGGGCAGTAGTTTCGCTGTGGAAATTGCACGCAAGACAGGGATTCCCGAGGATGTGATTCGCGATGCTACCGAATTGGTGGGTCAGAACTATGTGAACGCCGACAAGTATCTGCTCGACATCAGTCGCGACAAACGCTACTGGGAGGGGAAACGTCAGACCATACACTCGCGCGAGAAGCAAGTAGAGCAGGTTATCGCGCGCTACGAAAGCGAATTGGCCGAACTGCAGCAACGTCGCAAGGAAATCCTGCGCGAGGCCAAAGAGCAGGCGCAGCAGATAATACGCCAGTCGAACGCACTGGTGGAGAATACCATACGCGAGATTCGCGAGGCGCAAGCCGAGCGCGAGCGTACCAAGTCTGCGCGGCAGGAACTCGACGCCTATCGCCAGCAGCTCGAACAGGAGCAACAGCAGGAGCAGGACGCACTCATCGCCAAGAAGATGCGTCAGATAGAGGAACGCCGCAAAAGAAAGGCTGAACGGAAGAAAGACAGTGCCCAACAGCCAGCGCCCAACAGCCAACCGCCAAAGGCCAATGGCCCGGAGGCGCTCGACGTAGGCGACTACGTACGGCTGAAAGGGCAGACCAGCGTGGGACGCATCGAGGCCCTGCAAGGCAAAAAGGCAACGGTCGTATTCGGCATGATGCGCACCGTGGTGGAGGCCGACCGTCTGGTGGCTGCGCAGAAACCCAAGGAGACGCTTGGCAACGAAGTGCCCACAGTGAGCCGTCAGACGCAGGAACTGACGCGGCAGCGCAACCTGAACTTCAAACAAGAGATAGACGTGCGTGGAATGCGCGGCGACGAGGCGCTGCAAGCCGTCACCTACTATGTGGACGATGCCATTCTGGTGGGTTGTGCTCGCGTGAGGATACTCCACGGCACGGGCAACGGCATCCTGCGCCAGCTCATTCGCCAGTACTTGCAGACGGTGCCTGCCGTACGGTCGGCACACGACGAGCATGTGCAATTCGGTGGCGCAGGCGTCACCGTGGTGGAACTGGAATAGAAGAGCAGACAGCACAGTTTTTTGCCGTTTTTTGTTGCATAGTTCTGAAAAAGACGTAACTTTGCAGCGTAGTTATCAACCAACGAAACGAAAAAGACAATGGAGGCAACGAGAACATTACTGATAACACTGCCGGCTGCAGACGCGCCATTTCTTCGGCGTCAGTCGCGCAATATGGGATGGCAGGTTACAACCGTCCGTCCCAAGCGCAATGCGCAGCCAAAAGTGGAGATGACAGAAGATGAATTCCGTGCCAAGTTGGCTCATTCGAAGGCGCAGGCCGAGGCCGGAAATGTGGTGACAATGCGTCAGGACGAGACTGCAGAACAATTTCTCGACAGAATATGTATGTAGTTGAGTTCACAGCGGATGCGCAGGACGACGTGCGTGTTTTACGGCGCAATAGTCCGCATCTGTTAAAGAAGCTGGCCAAGCTACTGGCCGAGTTGCGCGAACATCCGCGCACGGGAACCGGTCAGGTGGAGCAGTTGAAGCATTTTCAGACGTAGACGTGGTCGCGGCGTATCAGCCGAGAGCATCGTTTGGTGTACGAAATTCACGACAATAAAGTTCTTGTGCTCGTTCTCTCGGTCTTCGGGCATTACAAAGACTGAGAGGACGTAACTTTCTCCCTTTAAAGATTAAACTGATTGACGGCGCGAATGATGTGCGCCACCTCCTCGTCGGTCATCACGGAGTTGATGGGCAACGAGAGTTCCTCGCGGTGGATGCGTTCCGAGAGCGGGAACTTCAGGTCGCTCCACTCGGCGTATGCTTTCTGTCGATGCGGCGGGATGGGGTAGTGGATGAGCGTTTCCACGCCATTGCGCGCCAGGTGTTCCTGCAGCGCGTCGCGCTCGGGACAGCGCAGTGCATAGACATGCCATACGTGTGCTTCCGGCTCTTCGGGCATGGGCGGCAGTGTGACGAGCGGGTTTTGTATCTCGGCGTTGTAGCGCTGTGCTATCTCACGTCGGCGGCCGTTGCGGCTGTCGAGCTGCGGCAACTTCACTTGCAGCACGGCGGCCTGCATCTCGTCCATGCGGCTGTTCATTCCCTTCAGGTCGTTCACGTACTTCTCTGTGCTGCCATAGTTGGCCATGGCGCGGACGGTGGCAGCCAGCTCGTCGTCGTCGGTGCAGACGGCGCCCGCATCGCCCAGCGCGCCCAGGTTTTTGCCTGGGTAGAAGCTAAAGCCCGATGCGTCGCACAGATGCCCGGCTCGTACGCCGTGCTGCATAACGCCTTGCGCCTGTGCCACGTCGTCCACCACCTTCAGACCATGTCGGCATGCCACTTCGTTGATGCGCTGCATGTCGCAGCAGCGGCCGTAGAGGTGCACCGGCAGGATGGCCACTGTGTGCTCCGTGACGAGCGGCTCTATGCTGTCGGGGTCGATAAGGCACGTAGCGAGGTCTGGCTCGCAGAGCACGGGCCGCAGACCGGCGTTCGTGATGGCCAGTATGGTGGCTATGTAGGTATTCGACGGCACGATGACCTCGCTCTCCGGCGTCCAGCCGAGCATCCGGCGATAGGCCATGAGTATGAGCGTCAGTGCCTCCAGTCCGTTGGCCACAGCCACGCAGTGTCGTGCGCCCACATACTGGGCAAACATTTGCTCGAAGCGTTGCGTCTCTTCGCCCAGCAGAAACCATCCGCGGCTCACCACACGCTGGATGGCTTCCGAGAGTTGCGGCTCGAAAGACTGCGTCACCCGTTTCAGGTCGAGGAACGAGACGTGTCCGTCGAACTCCTGTGCAGTGTCGGCCAGCATGGCGCTGAGGTTGTCGCGGTCAAGTCGGATTTCGTAGGTGTCGTAGCAGACAGCGCGGCCGCCAAAGCCTTCCTTGCGCGATATCTGCGTGTCGCTGCACCACCAGCCGCCCGTCTCGTTCGATGTGCCGAAGTCCACATATTCCATCTGGCGGTAGCGCTCGCCGATGAGGTGACGAAACAGCAGGTCGAGGGCGCCCGTCTCGCGAGCCTCGGTCGTGGCCGCTATGTACTGCACGTGTGCCACTTGGCGCGTCTCGTAGATGACACTGCCGGCCACTATCTGTGCACCGTGGCGCACGAGGAACAGTTTTATCTCGCGTGGGAAACGCTGCATCAGCATTTGCATTTCCTGGCAACTGTAGGGCGGTGGCACTCCGCGACGCGTCTCGTCCGCCTCCAGCAACTGCCAGTATTCCTGCAGGCTCTGCCAGTCACCCTCGGGCATGCGGTCGATGTAGAATCCCGCATCGATGGCACGCCGTGCCTGGCGCAAGTGAATCGACGGCATCCGCAGCTGGTTTCGTAGCGCCACGGCCGTGCTCACCAATCGGTGCGTAAGGCGGCCCTTGGCACGGAACACCGCGTAGAGGTCCTCGGCACTGGGCAGGATGCTGTAGATGTAGGGCGCCGGCCGATAGACGAGTTTCTCGGCGCGCAAGTAGCTCTCGTAGTAGCGGAAAATGGCCTGCAAGACGGCTACCACCTCCTTCTGCGTGATGTCGCGCTTCATCACAAGTCCGCCGTAGGTCAGCCCCAAATGTGAATAGACGCAGCGCTCCTCCTCAACCCAGCAGGCCGGCAGCAGTGCCACCAGACTCTCGCCGTCCAGTTCGGCGTGCGTGGGTTCACCACCCAATTCGCCGCCTTCGTAGACCATCACGGAGCAGTCGAAAAACTGCTCGCCGTGGCAGTCCATGTAGCTGCGCTGCAGCACAAAGGTGCCGTTCTTAGACTGCGAGACGAACGCGTCCCACGCCTCCCTGCGCGTAATGGAATAAGGAATTACCGTCATCTTTTTTTGCTCTCAGGCCATGCCTTCCGGCTGCAAAGATACGTCAAACGAGCGGAACGACAAAAGAAAAGCCTCGTTTTTCTTTTTCGTGCTCCCGAGTGCAGCACATCTTCGACCAACGGTCAGAGTACGTCAAACGAGCGGAACGACAAAAGAAAAGCCTCGTTTTTCTTTTTCGTATTCCCGAGTGCAGCACATCTTCGACGAAAGCAAATCCCCTTCGGCTATTTACGGCTGGAGGGGATTCTGCGTATGATTTTCGCCTGTAAGTGCCGGCTTACCAAATGTCTTCAGGCACGTAGCTATTGTCGTACACGGCGGCCGGACAGAGTTCGATGTAGTCGATTTGGATGGATTTATTGGCGGATGCGATTGCGTTCTTGAAGCGCAGATAATACGTCTTTCCGGCCTCGAAGGTCTGGCGCGTGAGAATTCGTCTGAAAATGTTAGTGTTGTCGCGTATCGACCGACCGCTGACGACAACGCCCTTGGGCGATTTCATTATGCCGTGCTGGCGCATTCCGAGGTCTGTGAGGGCGTTGAATTCGTCGTCCTCCGTATCATTCTCGTAGTAGAAAGTGGGTTCGATTAGTGACTTCGAAAAATCAATCGGCAGACCCAGCGGCTTCAAGTTTTGCCTGTCGTCTCCAAGATATATCTGTGCGATAGAGCGTCCGCTGCTTGCACTGGAACTAATGCGCAACTCGTATTCTCCACTTACGGGCACTGGCGGTAGTTGCATCGTTAGGTCGAATAATCCTTCGATGACGAACTCGTCGCCCTGGTAGTTGGGCCAATTCCGATTGTAGCCCGAGATGTAGGTGAAAACAGTGCCTGGAACGGCCCATACGCCGTCGAGGTAATTGTATCCGTCGCTTTGGAACGGCAATAGCACGTATCTGTAGTAATCAGCATTTAATCGCTTGCTGTTGTTCGTAAGTTCGGGGAAGAGGCTTGCCAGGTCGAAGCGCAGGCGCGAGCGTCCGAGGTTCTGCTGCACGGGTATGTCGTACGTCAGCAGGCCGTCGATGGGGTAGAGGATGGCGTTGATCAGCG
The DNA here is from genome assembly GCA_902787575.1 of uncultured Bacteroidales bacterium. GTDB lineage: Bacteria > Bacteroidota > Bacteroidia > Bacteroidales > Bacteroidaceae > Physcousia. The sequence continues at coordinate 11,232 of CADAGX010000028.1, forward strand.
TGATGGCATTCTGTGTATCAACACGCACGCCCTGCTTGTCGGGGTCGCACGAGATTTCCATTCCGCTGCCTTGGCGCGAGTTGTCGAACTCGGGGAAACGGTTGAGGCACACGCCGCCCGACTGTTGCGACTCGTAGGTCTTCAGCAGGCGACGCTCACCCATCGTGGTGTAGAACTCCATAACGGGGATGCCAAGTTTGGAAGGATTCGATGCATTGTAGCCCAGTTCGTTCACGTGCAGCACCAAACGGTTGGCCGGAAGCTTCGTGGGCAGCAGGTGATAGGAGACAAAGCGGAAGAGTGCGTTCTGCGGCGCGTCGTACTGGCTGTCGTTCGTGCCGGCATCGTAGTCGAGGCTCATAATGTATGCCTGCACGTCGGCCGGCGTGATGTCGCGTGCCGACTTTCCAAGCGCTGTTTCCCAAAACGTGTCGGGCTCGGCAAAGAGCGTGAAGCCGAAATAGCGGTGCTCTGGGCTGTAAGAGGTGCCGTAGCTGCTGGAGTCGTATTTATACGTGATGATCCCTCTTTGGTACAGATTTTCGTAGACGTTGTCGCGAATGGCATCGACCGAGTCGCACAGGCCAGTGGCCTGCATCAACTTGGCCATGACGAGAAAGCCGCTTTGTTGCTCGCTTACGCAGCGGTTGAGGTAGGACTTCAGCGTTTCATCCTGAGCTCGCATTGCCGTGCCTGCCGCAAGGAGCAGGCAGATGAGAAATATCTTTTTCATGTGGTTGTAAATTCTTTGGGAAGTTATTTTAAATCAGAAAATCGATTAAAAGTTCAGCACGCCGTCTATCTGGTGGATGACTCCTGCCTGAGCGCGAATCAACAAAGTCTTCTTAGAACTGGTGGACATGGGCGCGCCTACAGGCGAGTTGGAACATGTAATGTCGCGCACCAGGACGTTTCTCTCGCCCGTCACGTGGCGGGTATGCCCCTCGCGGTCGGTTACGATCATGTCGTTCTGTCCCAGACTCTGCACACGAAGCTTGGGTGCTACGCCCGTCTCGCGGTCTATCATGGGCTGAACGTATTGTGCCTCGAATGGTTCCTTGTCGGCCACAGCCTGTCCGTAGATGAAATGCCCTTTCACAAAGTCGGTGAGACGCAGTATCTTCTCCTGCACCCGCAGGCTGTCTTCGGAGGAACTGAGCTTGTTGCAGTCTTCCTCTATTTCAGACCATGTGGGAAGTCCTTGTGCTATGGCAGCCTCGATGGCCTCGTTTGTCGGGATGTAAGCCGTGAAGTTGCCGTGCAGGAACGTGGCATTGTAGTCGAGACCATTGTCTTGAGCAAAGATGATGTACTTCTGCAGCATTTTTTTGCGGGTGGCGCTGGCGAGATTGGCATCCACCAAACCGCATTGTGTGATGCACCAATCGGCGGTCTGACACAATTCGAAGAACCGGGCGTACGGATTCTTTGCGTACCAATCCTGTTCGGACATATACGGTTTCTCGCCATTGTAGGATAGCACGCTGTAGAGACTGCGATATGTGGGAGTGATGGGCGCATCGATGGCATACGTCTGTCCGTTTTTCAAATTTTCGAATGCCAGGCCGACATTGCACACCTCCACGCCCGGGGCTTCGCTGGTTATTCCCTGCCGATTGTTTTCCAATTGGAAGCCTCCGAAAACTTTCTTTATTTCTCCGTTCTCGTCGCGCTCCACCTTAACGATGTTTCCGCCAATGGTCTCGAAATACTCGTTGCGGCTGTGAATGTCCTGGTTGTAGATGATGTGGCTCTCCACGATGTCCTTCAGCCGGTTGGTAGTTTCGCTGTCGGTGCCAGTAGAAATGGCAGCACCCTGTCCTGTGATGGCACGACCGATTGTTCCCGTAGCGGGGTCGTAGTTGATACACTTCGACGTGATGGGGAATGCCTGGTTCTTGTAGCCGAACTGGATGAGTCGCGTTGTGGTACTCTCGAAGGATGTCGGGTCGTAACAATACTGCATGGCCTCGTCGCTAGGCAGGAAGAAGGTGAGGTTGGTCTGTGGCGCTTTTAGGTAAGTATAGAAGTATGTTTTCATGTAGTCCGAACCAGTTGAGCCGTCATATATGGCCCATTTTATAATCTTGTTCGTGTTGTTGATATAAGCTGGAGCGATTACTGCCGTATAGTCTGCAGGTCCATACACTTCGTCCATTACATACACGGCACCGTTCGAGGCCAGCAGGCAGGTGTCAATCTTCTCGGCATCTTCGGGGTAGAAAACTTGATCCATTCCTTCACCGAGCACGCTGGTCATTTTGCTGGGTACCGAACCACGGAAACTGCGCATCATTATGGTGTTTACAAACGTTTGCATGATGCTGACGGGAATCTGGTCGATGGCACTGAATAGGCTATCTGTGTTTGCATAAGCCTCGGTTGGCGTGGTATAGGTCATGATAAGTGATTTGCCAATGCCCTTGGTGAAGAAACGCCACATGGCAGCGTCGCTGGGCACATACATGGCGGCGATGTCCTCCTCGGGACGCGCTTCGTCGTAATATCCATTCCAAGCTGGGTCGAATTTCAGCGTGCGAATATAGCCCGTGCCCGACTCGTCCTTGTATGGATTGTAGGGGACGAGCGTGTTGTCCGGGCCCGGTTCGCTGTTCAGTTCATTGTGCCCATAGCTCAATGTGGAGAAGTAGCGCTTCACGAATACGGAGTCTTCCCAGCTGATGCCCTTGTTGCTCATCTCGTCGCGCATGGCCTGCGTGAGTGTTTCGTCGTAGAACGGAGCGCTGAAGCGGTCGAGTATGTGACTGAAGATGTTGGTGCGTCCGTTGGTACGAATAACCTCGGCCATGTTGGCCAGTGGAACGATGGGGCGACTGACGCTGTTCACGGCTCCGTTGTCTGTCTCGAGTTCATTTACAACTTTCGCGTTGTTCATCTTTGACAAGTCGGACTGCTTGTTGCCCGTGATGATGGCGAAATCTCCTTCGCGCACTGCGTTCTTCTGACACCATTCCTTGGTGATGATGGTCGTCATGGGGGACTCAAAGTCTCCCAGCAGGATGTGGCCTTTTCCGCCGTTCTCGGTACGGAATCGTGCCCAGTAGTCCTTTTCTGTGGTGCTGTATGTGTGAGGCATGTCGCTTTCCTGGATTTGGATCACGTTTTCAGTCGGCGAGAAGAGGGCGTTGTTGCGCAAGAACAGGCCTTTTGCATACGTGCGGGCTTCCGATTCGCCGTAAGAGGGCGTGATGCTCGAGGCGGCAAGCATCATTTTCTGAGCATCGCTCAGACGGTCGTAGCTCGTGGCGTTATGCCACGGATGGCCTTCGGGCAGTTTCGCATTCTCTGCGAAGAACACATCCCATGCGGCATCGTTGGCCGCATATACCTCCTTGTCGTTCCATCCCGACAGCATTTCGCGCATCGAACGCTGTCCTTCTGCTGCAGGCTGCAATTTGTCGTAGTCGTCAATCATACGCTGGAAATAGGTGTAATTGCCCGCTTCCGTCAGCGCGTCCCATATGGTGCGCTGGTCGGTGACGGAGACCACACGCATACTGCCCACCTCCTCAAAGGAACCGTAGGTGGTGGCAGTGCCTTCGACTCCCTTTGCGTAAAAGTAGTTGTTGAGCCTGCCATTGCGATCTTTCGCAAGGGTGATGCTGTCTATGCCGGAAATCTCCTTCACCTCTGTGGGCTGGAAAATCTTGGCATCCATGCGATAATATAGTTTGAGAACCTGTGCTTGCATGAGCGTGGGAAACGCCATGAGAAGCAGCGCGTTAAGGATATGTTGTCTCATTGCTTCTTAATTTTATAGGTGGAAGATTTGCTTTTAACCACATAGACACCACGTGGCAGGTCGTCGAGCGAGAAACTGCGCGTGCCATCTTTGGCGGCGGCCGCAGTTTTTACCAAAACGCCGTTCGTCGTATAAACTTTCACGTCTCCGCCCTCATGGAGCCGAGTGCGGACGGTGGCAACCGACACCGGGTTCTTCTCGAACGTATACTTCAGGACGTCAGCTGAAGGATACTCCACAGTCACATTGCCGGCCTTGAGCACGATGTTCCCGTACTCGAGGACTTCCCTGTAATACTCATTCAAGACATATTTGCCCGTGGGAAACATCAAAAGTGGTTTCTGAGCAAACGAATAGCTCACGACGTCTCCGCTACGCAGCCAGATGTTCAGCTGGTTTTGCGCATGTCCCGATAGGAAACCCGCGGCAGACAAAAGTAATACGATAAATCCTTTCTTCATATCTTTTTAATAATAAAAATGTTATCCTCTGTAATAATCGTGTAAGCACTTCGGCTTACGGCTCCAGATACCCTCAGCCTGCAGCATCTTTCACTCTCCCATTTTGTGCCTCAAAGGTACGAATAAGATTCTACATGGCAAAATTTCTGATACCAAAGTTTGCATGTCTGATACGGAATCTGTATATTTGCAGCAGACAACATGCTTTTTCATCTTCATCATGGCACGCACCAATATCATTCACGTTCAGCGTCTGAAGACGCCTTGCGGCGAACTCATCCTCTATGCCTACAAAGAGCGGCTCTGCATGTGCGACTGGGCCACCTCCTTCGACCAGCGCTCCACCAGCCTCATGCTGCGGCAGCGACTGAAAGCGGAATTCGAGGAGTCTCCCTCGCCCGTGCTGCGCGAGGCCGTGAAACAACTCAAGGCTTACTTCCGCCGCCGCTCGATGGTGCTCAAGGTGCCGCTGCTGCTCGTGGGCACGGATTTCCAGAAGAAGGTGTGGAAGGCGCTGCTCGACATCCCCTATGGCAAGACGTCCACCTACGGCGAGATAGCTCGCCGCCTCGGTAAGGAGAACGGCGCACGTGCTGTAGCCCGTGCATGTCACGACAACATACTCGACCTCTTCCTGCCCTGCCACCGTGTGGTGGGTAAAGGCGCTGGCCTCTGTGGCTACGCCGGCGGAAAAGCCGTCAAGCAGTGGCTGCTCGACCTCGAGGAACAGACCCTCTTCCTGCCCGAAGCACTTCCCGAGCCGCCCGCGGAAGAGTGACGGCGAAGTCAAAGCCTGAAAAATCGCAGCCAAAAGAAAAAAAACTCAGAAAAGTTTGCACACAATCTAAAAAAGCCATACCTTTGCACCGCATTTGAGAATTCAGCTGCGAAGAACAGTGCTTACAAAGCGTAAGTTTGGAAGTTTGGGTGAGTGGCTGAAACCACCAGTTTGCTAAACTGACGTACGGGTTACCGTACCGGGGGTTCGAATCCCCCAGCTTCCGCTGAGGCTCTCAAATGTTATGGCGCTTTCGTCTAGCGGCTAGGACACATGCCTCTCACGCATGGAACACGGGTTCGATTCCCGTAGGCGCTACAAACCTTTACAAATTAGGAGAATCAAGAGCAAGGCTTTATCAACAGGTTTTGCTCTTTTTCTTTTATGTCGATTAGATTGTTAATTGTTGATAATCAACGATATTTGTTTGCTTTCAATTAGCCTCAAGCGGTCATAAAATGTTAAATCTGCGGATGAGCAGACGGATGACATGAAAGCGATATTTGGACATATTTGGACGTTTGTGCTACCATTTGTGCAACCAATTACCCCATTTTGTGCTACCAAGTGTCAAAAATCGGGAAATTCGGTCAAAAATGGAACGTGGTAGCACATAATTCTTCAGATACTTAATATCATTCAAGAAACAACACTTTTGCGTACTTTTTTGTGAAAATACACACTTTTCGTCAATACCAAGGTGCATTGTACGGGCAAGAAAAGAAGCACGAAAAGACATAATATCGTGTAAGTTTTGAGTATTTCAACAAAAAATCGTATATTTGCAGATAGATAATCTCTTGAACTTTTGCAAAGCGCATAAGGACTATGTCAAACAAGAAATCAATCCGATTCTACAAAGACCATGAAGTAAGAGCTGTATGGGACGAAGAGGGGTCGTCATGGTGGTTCTCCATCGTAGATATATGTGGCGCTATTACGGACAGTCCTAATCCCCGTAAGTATTGGAGCGTATTAAAAACAAGGCTAAAGAAATCGGGGAACGAGTTGACTACACGTTGTAGTCAACTGAAGATGACATCTGCCGATGGCAAGCGATATGCCACGGATTGTTTTGCTGAGGATGACATCATTCAACTTGTTAGGGTAATCCCAAGTAAAAAGAGCGAAGACTTTCTCGACTGGTTTGTATATAGCGACAATACATTAGACGGTCAGAGTAAGAAGAAAGCCTATACGTTGTTGGAGAGTGGACTGCTTGACAGCATGAAGCCAGGTACGGTGAAATGCCTGCAACAGATACATGCCTTCTTGTTTGGCGGCCTCTATGACTTTGCCGGAAAGATACGTACAAAGACCATATCAAAAGGGAATACCCTATTTTGTCTTGCAGAGCATCTGCATCAGTACCTTCTAACGGTAGAGGGAATGCCGGACACAACCTTTGATGAGATAGTGGATAAATACATAGAGATGAATATGGCCCATCCATTCATGGAAGGCAACGGACGCTCAACTCGTATATGGCTGGACTTGATGTTAAAGAAACGAATTGGACTTTGCATCGATTGGAGCAAAATAGGCAAGCATGCATATCTTGAGGCCATGATAGAAAGCGAGAGGAACAGCGACAGGATACGAGATTTACTCCGCAAGGCATTAACCGACAAGATAGATGACCGCGAGACCTTTATGAAGGGTATTGACTATTCATATTATTACGAGCAAGAAGATTAAAAATAAGGATTCACACTTTTAATTGTAGCTTGCCAAACTTTTTCCGTCCCAATCAGCCAAGATGCCATGGAACTGTCTTCCGAGTGAATCTGCCATGACAAAGATATTTGCGTACACTATGTCAAGAAAGAACCTGCTACAAAGAAACCTGCTCCCGAGAAGTAGGCATCTGCTACAAAGAAAACCTCGGCAGCGACATCCCGGAAGCGTTAGACGTCTGTCGCTCGAGACTATATAATAATGAAGGGCAGCCCTGAACGAGCTGCCCTTCGTGTATTTAGGTGGGAGGTTAGAGTTCCTTGTTGAGGAGCATCTTGCCGTCGGCATCGAGTACTCGGAGTGCTATCTTCCCATTTTGGATATCCATTCGCAGGGCCGAGTTGTAGCCTTGCACGAGGGTGGGGAAGTGGGCATCTTCCGTTGGCTCCAGCAATTCGTATGTTTGGGGTTGCAGATGTCCGCACACGAGGAGGTCCACGTCAGCCGTGTTCAGGATGGGTGTCATCAGGTCGGCAAAGTGTTTGGCTCCACCCATAGTGGCATCTTCAGAGGTAAAGGGGATTGGCAGGTGACTGATGACAATGCGGTATCGAGCCGTCTTGTACTCGGGTGTCTGGATGAGCTGTTCTAGCCAGCGCGCCTCTTCCTTACGGTATTCGTTGTATGCGGCCAGTATGGTGGTATAGTTCGTGGGGTCATCGTCGGGCAATGCTTCTCCGCCATCCAGCATTACCACTTCCAAGTCGCCCCAGCGATAGGCATTGTAGTTCTTTCCGCTCTGGTGTGGGAAGAAGATGGGGAAATAGTCGGCTGCATCGCCTTTTGTCTCGTGGTCTCCACGTAGCATGTTGAAGTCTTGGCGAGTGGCAAAGAGGCGTATGCTGCTGTTGATGAACGAGGCGTAGGGTTCTTCGCACTTCGCTGCGTTGCCCGAGGGGGCAGCCACCTGCATGTTCTCCATGATGTCGCCTGCATAGATAATGTGGTTGGCCGTCTTGTAATCCATTACATTGAGAAACTTCTCCAGTGTCTCGGTGCGCCCCAGCATGTCGCTCAGCACTATCAGGTGATGCTCTGATGCGGCAGCGTCGAGGGTGGTAAACTCATACCAATCCGACTCGTACTGAGTGGAGATCTTGGCGCTGTAGGGCTTCATCTGGTCAATCTTCTGCGAGCAGATGCGGTATTCATAGGTTGTCTTGTTCTCCAGCGAGTCGATACGTACACGGAAGTTCTGTACGGGGAGTGACACACTGGGAGCCTGGATGTGGTCGTATATCTGGTGCTGCCCTTCTATATCCTGATAATACTTGGTGGCGGCAGAGATGCCCTTTTTACGCAGTTCCACCCAGGCAAAGGTGGGAATGTCGTTTTCAAACACGACGGTGACTCCATCGTGGGATAGCTCCTGCAGATATGGTCCGCCACGGAAACATGTGTTGGCTGCTGGCAGGAATGCCGGGATGAGGAGAAAGAGAAGCAGGCACAGGCCTCTTCCTTTCCCAGTAAGAATGTGTTGAGAATGTATGTGGATCATTTGTCCAGTATTTTTTTATGGTTGACAATCATGATGCGACTTGACTGGCCCTTAGGGAGTTTACGTCCCGTGAGGTCGTATCGGCTATCCTCGTCTGAGCGGGTGAGGCGTGTGCTTTCTATTCCGTCCTCGAGCATCTGCAGTACGCGGAAAGCCTCCTGCTCCTCGCTGTAGGGGATGTAGGCCGATCCGGCTGCAATTTGCTTCGAGGTGGATTTCAGAAATCCCACTTCGCCGTTCTTCACCTTCAAAAGTGCCATGCTGCCCGCAGTGATGTTCTTCTTATCTTCACAGCAGGCCACTAGGATATTTCCCTCGATGGGGTCCACTTGTGTCGGAGTGCTCAGGAAGGTGTAAGTGCCCTTAGCGGCATGAATCACCACAGCTGTTACAGCGGGAATCACAGGCTTTGTGTAGGGTACCAAGTAGAGTGCTCCATCCTTCTCGGTCACACTATATACCTCCACGCCCTCGGGCACCTCGGCCGGGAATGAAACACTTAGTGCTGCCCATCCCGAACTTTGCACCGTCACTTGGTGGTAGGCTCGCTGTAGCGTCCACGATGCACAATATCCTGGGTACAGATAGTTTTGTGCCGAAGCCACGATATCGCCATCGGTGGGCTTGCCATAAAGGCCTTTCTCGCCCGTCGAGGGATTGGCTATCGAGAAGAAATCGTTCGGCATGGAGGCATCGGCTATCGTGAACATGCCCTCGGTGTCGTATGAGATGGTCTGAGAGGCTCCGGTGTAGTCTGCCGTGATGGGCAGAGACTGGTCGGCTGCGGGTTTTCCCACCCATCGTCCCATGTAGTCCTGCATGGTGAAGTGATTGCCGCTGGGTGTGAGGTGGAACACGGTGCTGCCGTCGTTCATCGCCGCATCGTTCCAGTGCAATGTGAGCTGTCCGTCCACCTCTTGCTCTCGCATCACCTTCTGCTTGCTCTGACGCAGTTCGAAGGCACGATAGGTATTCGTAAGCCAGTAATAGCCTTCTTCCACTGGATTCAGTGATTCGTCGGCTGTTTCCTCATAGGTCTGTGCGGCCTGTGCGAGACGCTGGCACACCTCCTCAGCCTGCTCCTTCGTGGTGTTCTTGTCATCGGCCAGTTGCTGAGCCTCGTCGATGCACGCTCTGAGGGTGCTGCTCATGAGCGGTGTCACCTGTCCGGGATTGTCTCCACATGGATAGAGTGCCAGCACCCCTCGCGCATCTCCCAGTGCCCTGCGGATACTGAGCGATGGGGTAATCTTGTCTTCCTCTATCGGTGTGAGCACATGCAGGTCAGCCACGCTGTGTGCTGTAGCGGGGGTCTCAAAGAGTGCGGCATTCTGTATCTGCTGCATGATGTACTCACCCTCGGGCCATGGTGCATTGTCGTTCTCCATGCGCAGGTTGAACCGGTGGTATGGCCGGGCACTATGCACCACCAAGTGGCGGTCGTAACGGGCTACGTCAAGATAGGAATAAGCCTCTCCCGAGCAGCTCTGTATTATGTAGCCGCCCTTCTCCGACGAGCGGAGGTAAAAAGTCTTGTTGGCTTGGTTCACGGTGGTGCTGCTCGCGAGATACAGATATGCATGTTCGCCGTTCTTGCCCATGGGATGGGCATAGTCGATGGCGTTGCCATATTGATCGCGCAGTGCATTCGTGTCATACGAGTACAGATAGTTCAGGCCATCCTGCACCATTGTGCTCAGCGTATAATATCCGTCTGGTATTGCGCGCTCAATCTGTGCATGCATGGGGCAAGCCATCATCACGCAGCTTGCCGATATCATTACTGCGCCTTTTCGTGTCGTGCGGATTATTTTCATCGTCATTGTCCTCCCGTTTCCTAATCGTCTATGCCGGTGGTGATGTATATCATCTTCTTATCGGCCTTGCCGTTCTTTACCATCTTATCCAAAAGGACGGCACCCTGCGTGGACACAATCTTCAAGTTAATATTGCCATCGGCAATGTCGATGCGCATACCGCTGTGTGCCCCGATGTTGTATTCCTCAAACTGGTTGCCCTTGCCCTTGTAGTTCTTGTCCATGTAAGTATATGTCTTTGGGTGATAGTGTCCGCTTATCAGCATGTCGATGTCACACTGCTTGAGCAGTGGCAGAATGAGGCTGATGAGCTGTGGCTCACCTCCAAACTCGTCGGTGGGTTTATTGTTATCCAACAGCAGGGTAAAATGACACACCACGATACGGTATTTGGCCGTGCGGAATTCGTCGGTCTTTATCAGTTCCTCAAACCATCGTGCCATCTCTTCGCGATAGCTGTAGAAGGCAGCCATGCCATAGTATTCCTGATGGTTGTCGAGCTTGTCCTCTCCGCTGTCCAGTAGCACTATCTCCAGATCGCCCCAGCGGTAGGCATTGTAGATGTGTCCGCTCTTGTGCGGGAAATACTTCATGAAGTGGCGTGACATGTCGCCGCGTGTCTCGTGGTTGCCACGCACAATCTCGAACGGCTTGTTCTGTGCAAACATGTCCACGCTGACATCGATGTAGCCCTTGTAAGGGTTCTGTGATTGGTCCTGCATGTAGTCGTTCATGTCTCCGTTGTAGATGATGCGGTCGCATGTCTTGTAGTCCAGAAAGTTCAGCAGTGCCGCCAGCGAGTCGGGCTTGTTGTGCATGTCGCTGGTGATGAAGATGTGGTGTTCCGTCTGCAACGGGTCTTGCGTGGTGAAGCTTTTCCATGCAGAAGTGTACACGCTGCTCGTTGCCAGCAAAGTTCTTGCACCTTCCGAGTTGAGCGACTGCACCTTGTGTGCTCTCACACGATATTCATACTTGGTGGCAGGCTTCAGTCCCTCGGCCCGAATAGCAAAGTTCTGCACTGGCACAGACGAGTTCTTGGTGCTGAGAATCTGGCTGTACGCTTTCACGCGTCCATTCTCCGTCTGGAAATACTTTGTTGTTTCTGTCTGCCCTTTTTCGCGAATCTCTATCCAGGATATGGATGGAAGGCCATGTTCAAATACCACTGTGACACCGTCTGTGGTGAGTTCCTGCAGGTACGGGCCGTGTGTCAGCCACGTCTGTGCCTCGGCACGAAACAGTGTAAGGGCCAGAGTCGCGCTGACTAAAAGAAATCTTTTATACATTATTATAATTATAGGTGTGAATCGTCGTTTTTAGGTGTGAATTGTCGTTTGCAACTCATTTCTAAGCGCAAAGGTAGGCATTTTTTTTAATTTATTTAAGCATCGGACCTTTTTTTCGCCTTCCGCTAAAAAAAAAATAAAATTGGGAACTCTGAATGGATTTATTTTGTATATTTGCACTGTCTAAATTCAAAATTGAACCGAACGATTGGTTATATTAACATTTTTATTATTTAACTTTCTAACAACATTAAAGCGATGAAGAAGAACATTATCTCATTAGCATTATTGCTATTGCCTTGTTCGCTCTGGGCTGATGATGTCACCGTAAGCTCGGCCGAAGAATGGCAGACTGTGTGTTCTAACTCAGAAGCTTACGCCAGCGGTATCATTACCTTAGGCGCAGACTTCGAGGTGACCACTGCTTTCTCGGCGGCCTTTACAGGTACGCTCGATGGACAGGGCCACACCATCACGTACAACCTTACCAATCCTGGCAAGGTCGGACTGTTCACCTCCACCGGCGAAGGAGCAGTTATTAAGAACCTCAAGGTTGCCGGTACGATTGAGGCCAACACAGGCGCTGCAGGCTTGATCTATACAGTGGATGGTGCCACCACCATTCAGGATGTGAAGATTAGTGCCAACATCACCTCCAGTTCCTATCCTCTGGGCGGTTTCGTCGTTGATGGTAAGAACAAGCTCACCATCAAGGGCTGTGAATACACCGGAACTATCTGGACAACAGCGTCTGCTTCGGCCGACTGTGCAGGTTTTATCAGCCGTGTCACAGGCGATGGCGCTTTCAGCATTGAAAACTGCTCCTTCAGCGGAACGGTGAGAGAGGAGTCCAAGTCTGGTACCGCTGCCGCCGGATGGCGTGCATCGGGCTTTGTCAGCACGGTGGAGAAGATTGCCGCGCCTGACGAATGCTTCTTCACCAATTGCTCCTACACGGGTACCATCCTGCAGGGCAATGGTTCTGTGCGTCTGGGCGCCTATGTGGGCAGTCCCAACTCCTCCAACATGAGCTACTATTTCAAGAACTGCTTGATGGCTGGTACCGTACAGCATTGGGTGAGCAATAGCAACTCCACCTACGACACCGATTACAACAATATTATCGTAGGTTCCACGAGTAAGGCTGGTAAGTTCTATAGCGAGAATTGCTATATTGTTCCCTCTGTCTGCCTTACCGAGAGCTATGCCAATTCTCCCGCTTTTACTGCCAGCACCGAGGCTCTTCTCGCCAGCGGAGCTCTTTGCTACACCCTCAATGGCGATCAGGAGAATATAAGCTTCTTCCAGACACTGGGCACTGATGCCATGCCGATACTGGACAGCACGCACGGTCGGGTGTATGCCAACGGTCGCAAGCATTGCAATGGCGACGACTATGAAGGCGTAACCTACAACAATACGGGCGGTACTCCCGAGCAGGACAAGCACAATTTCGTGGATGGCGTCTGCGATTACTGTCAGGAGATGCAGCTCGACGAGGATGGCTTCTTCCATGTAGTCAACCAGAAGGGTTGGGATGTGGCTGCTGCTCAGATCAACTCTGGTAACGTGAGTCTGAAGATTAAGCTCGAGGCCGATGTCGAGCAGCACAGCACGCTGGCCAGCGGCTTCTTCGGCACGCTGGATGGCCAGGGCCACACCATCGATGTCACGATGGGCTCGGAGGACAAGACAGACACCAAAGTCGGAAGCGGCAAGGTATCCCTCTTCGGTACCATTGGTGCAGCCAGCATTCGCAATATCGTCTTCACCGGCCGCATGATTGGTTCATGTGCTTCTGCACCTATTGCTTCTTATGCAAGCGTTGCCATGACAGTCGAGAATGTATTGTCGAAGGTTGAGGTCATCCAGACCACTACGGCCGATGGCAACTGCTCGGGTATGATTGGCCAGGCCAATGCAGGCATTTACTTCAAGAATTGTGTCTTTGCTGGTGAAATTAAGGCCACCAAGGATGCCGGTGGTTTCATGGGATGGTCTGATGCCTGCACCCACACACTGGACAACTGCCTCATGGTTGGCGAGGTGATGGTGAATCAGGGGGCCATGTCCGTCTTCTGCCGCATCAAGTCCAACAACACGGTCAAGATGAATAATTGCTACTATGGTCCCTGCTCTCCCACTATTATAAACGGTAACGGCTCCGAGATTTCTTCCAATGCCAAGTTGGTGGAGCCCGAGCAGATTGCTTCTGGTGCACTCTGCTATTTGCTCAATGGCGACCAAAGTATCATCAGTTTCTATCAGACTCTGGGCACTGACGAGTACCCGGTTCCCTTCGCCGCTGGCCATGCTCAGGTATTTGCCAATGGTCACAAGCATTGCAATGGCGATGACTATGAAGGCATTACCTACAACAATGTGAGCGGCGAGACAGTGCAAGACGCCCACGACTTTGTGGACAACGTCTGCTCATACTGTGGCACGATTCAGACCGACGAGAACGGTGTGTTCCACATCCTGAGCGAGAATGGCTTTGCTGCTTTCTCGCGTACCGTTGCTATTAATCCCAATCTGGACGCAGTGCTCGAAAACGACATCAGCGTCAATATTGGTGCCGAGAGTGACTGCCCCATGGTAGGAACCCCTATGGCCTACGAGGGCGTATTTGACGGTCAGGGCCACACCATCTATGCTACGGTAGATGCAGGTTACGCCACCGGCGGTATCTTCAGCACAATCAAGGGTGCCACGATTAAGAACCTCACAGCTGAGGGGTATGTATTCCATGCCACTCAGGCAGGCTTCATCGGCTCGGCCGATAGCAAGAGTGCCCTGCTCGAGAATGTCATAGCCAAGATGGAGGTCGAGGGTACGCTTAACGTAGGCGGTCTCATCGGTAATGCCAATAGCCTCACCGACAAGACAATTACCTTCCGCAACTGTATGTTTGCTGGTAAAGTCAAGTATGTGGGCTCCGCAGGCGGCAACGGTATGGGAGGCTTCATGGGCTGGTGCGGTTCAGGTGCTAACTTCGCCATGGAGAATTGTATCATGATTGGCGACATCGACCTGAGCACGAAACCCGAGAAGACGGCTCAGTTCATCCGCGCCAACAATGGCTGTAAGTTTACGGTAAAGAATTGCGCCTACATTCCTGCACCTGGCATCATGTATGTCAATGGTCACACTAGCGAGGCTAACTCCACGCCCATTGCATGCGACAATGCTGCCGATGGCCAACTATGCTACGCTGCCAATGGCAACAGCTTCCAGAACCCTGTTTGGTATCAGGATATCGACCTCGATGATGTTCCCTCACTTGACGACACCAAGGGTGTGGTTTACAGGTCGGCCAGTGGCTTTGCCTCCAACCCCAAGGATGCATACGCCCAGATTGTCAGCGACCTGCAGGCAATGGCCGAGGCATTTGCCAACGTAGAGGAACACCCCGCACAGAATACCGTGGTCGACGCTTACCTCCAGGCAATGAAAGCTCTGAGCGAGTGCACCTCCTTCGAGCAGATTGTCAGCGTTTACTATCCCGCCATCGAGGAGGAGTATCAGAAAGTGGTTGCCAGCCAGAAGGCATACGCCGGGTATATCCAGAAGGTGGAGCAGACACGCCAGTACATCGAGGATAATGCCAGCGACTTCATGGGTGGCCCTGCTTTCCAGAAGCTCGAGGCATATCTGAGCGACGAGCTCACCGATCCCTCTGCTGATGAATTCCCGAATGGTTCCTTCGGCTACATCATCGATCCCGAGAATCTTCTCCTGGATGCCGAGGGTCTTAAGGCCGAGATGGAATTCATCGACCAGCTGATAAGCGACGCCCTGAACGAGGGTCTCAACCCCGGTGCCGATGCTACATCATTCATTGCCAATGCCGACTTCTCCAACGGATTCACCTCTTGGGAGGGCACCAGCATGTCCTCTGCTGCCAAGAGTGAGAGCTACGAAGGCCGCTATGTGGCTGAGAGCTGGTCGGACAATGCGTTCGATATGCACCAGACCATCACGCTGCCCCAGAATGGTGTCTATGAGCTCACCTTCAACGGCGCTTATCGTATTGCCGAGCAAGCTAACACCCACCAGCACTCTGCAATGGTTTACTTGAATGATAACAAGAACTATCTGCCCGCCGTCTTCGAGGACATGCTTCCCGTGGCCGACGCTCAGGACGGTGTGAACTGCTGGCTTACCGGCACTGCCGACTATCCCATCAAGGACGATATGCAGGAAGTCATTGCTTACACACCCCACGGACAGCAGGGTGCTGCCTGCGCATTCTTCACAGGTCGCTATCCCGTGCGCATCTTGGCCAATGTCACCGATGGCACACTCACCATTGGCTTTACCAACAGCCATGTGCTCACCTCAGGCAAGGAGTGGGTTGCACTGGGTAATCTCAAGCTCACCTATCTGGGTGAACTCTCTGAGGTTGCCGACGCATTGGATGCTACACTCGAGAATATGAAGGCTCGTGCCGAGTATCTGCTGGCACAGGATCCTGGGAACGAGAGCGGCGACTTCGTGAAGTTCTATCCCAACTTCGATGCCAAATTGCGCAGCGCACTGCAAGAGAAGATTGACGCTATCGCTACCACTACGGATGCCGAAGGCAAGTACGCCCTCGTCCAGGAGATTGGCGACCTCTTCGAGCAGATTCTTACCTGCAAGGCCAACTACGCTCGCTTGCTGCTGATGAACGACGCCTTCATGGTTGCCCTCGATGCAATGTCCCAGTCTGGTGAGATTTCCGATGACGAGGTGGCCGAGGCCTACAAGGTTATCCACGCTACCTCGGATGGTTATCTCGACGGTCTCTACACCAGCGAGCAGGCAGCTCTCGGTGGCGACCTCGCGTCTTCCAGCATGTATCCCACTTTGAATGACGAAGGCATCTACGAGATCAACAAAGGCGTTCAGCTGAACATCTTTGCCGCCTTGGTAAATGCCGGTAACACCAAGTTCAATGCAGTGCTCACTGACAATGTCAGCGTGGGCAACAGCTTCGTGATGATTGGTAACAGCAGTTCGCCTTATGCAGGCACCTTCGACGGAAAGGGCCACACCGTTAACGTCGATATCTGCAAGCTCGAGACGAATTCTGTAGGTCTCTTTAGTAGGGCTGGTGACGCCACCATCTGCAACCTGAAGGCTACTGGCTCTATCGTTGGTAGCTATCATGTCGGCCTCGTAGGTCGCAGCGTGGGCAAGACCTCCATCATTAATGTAGAGAGCAACCTCAGCGTGCTCGGCTTCAATAATGTGGGTGGCTTCATCGGTAACGCCTCCAATGGTCCTCAGCTCTTCCGCAACTGCTTGTTCTCCGGTAAGTCTGCCGTGGATATGACGCTCACGGACGCCAGCGGTGCAGGCGGCTTCGTAGGATGGTCTGCTAATAACACCATGACCGCCGACCACTGCCTCTGCATTGGCGAGGTAGAGGGTGCTCAGCTGGCTTACTATTTCCGCGTGAAGTGCGATGGTACTATAGACACGGCCGGTGCTGACGGTTGCTATGTGACCGCCGATCATCTGTATCTGCTCAAGCGTGGTTGCAAGGACCAGCAGAGCGATGTGTACGGTCAGGAAGCTCTCGTGAGCGGTACGCCGCTCTGGTGGGGCGAGTTCTTGACAGACGTCATCGATGTAGTCGAGGCCAGTCAGGTTGAGAGCGGAGAGATCTGCTTCCTCCTCAACGATGGCAACACCTCCACTCCCACTTGGTTCCAGAATCTGGGCGAGGATGCCAATCCCGTGCTTGACAACACTCACAAGGTGGTTTACAAACTCGATGACGGCACCTACTCCAACAGCAATACACCTGTCGAGGTGCCCGCTCCCGAGGCAGACATTCTCGATGTGGTATTCCATGAGGACGGCACTGCCGAGGACGTATCTCCGTTGCATAACACTGTAGAACTCTTTGGAACCACTTCTTCCACCTATTACAATGAGACCTACAAGCGCTATGTAGCTCGCTTCGACAATCCTTGGGGCGGCACTTGCACAGGCTACTACAAGGTAGACTACGAGACCAACGAGGACATCCGCACGGCACTGGCCGATGGCCACAGCCTTGAGATGCTCGTGATGGGCGACTATGAGGGCGCGATTGTCAATATCGAGGCCAAGCCGTTCAGCGCTATGCAAGGCGGTGGCACAGGCTTCCTCGTCTGCAAGACCAATTCTACTGGTCGTAAGAACGAGCTCACCTTCCTGCCCAATGTCACCGAGAGTAGTGACAAGGGTACTTGGCGCTGGGTCAACAGCGGCGTGGTGCCCGAGGCTAAGACGTTCTACCACGTAGTGGGCGTTTGGAACAAGGAAGAGGCCAAGGCATACATCTATGTCAATGGCGAGCTCTGCAAGATAGAGGATGCTCCCGGCAACTTCCGCTTCGCACAGACCGGTTGCAACTGGTTCTGCATAGGTGGCGATGCCAATCCCGACGGTGGTGGCCAGGGCTGGAAGGGCGAGCTGGGCATTGCCCGCGCCTACAACAAGCCTCTCACGCAGGGCGAAGTCACTGCATTGTGGAAAAAGATCCTCACTCCCGACGGAATCGAAGGTGTAACTCAGGACAATGATGCACCCATCGGCATCTTCCGCCTCGATGGCGTGCAGGTAAAGAAGGCCCAGAAGGGTATCTACATCATTAATGGCAAGAAGGTGGTTGTCAAGTAACCAATCCTTTCTTGTGAATAATCGAGTAAGAGGCGGACAATTGTCCGCCTCTTACTTTATATGCTCGTCATGAGTATTGTCTTGCGGGTGCAAGTCCCGGGTGGGCCCTAATAGCGGGAATCACATAGCCCGGGGAACCATGGGTGTGCGGCCTGTGTGTTACGAGCGTCTGTCCGTCATTCGTAGGTGTATGCGAGCCCGTATTTCTCGCAGAGGCGCCGCAGTGTGCCGTCGGCCTTCATCTGCCGGATAGCAGCGTTCACCAGTCGCAGCAGGTCGTCCTGTCCTTTGCGCATCAGCACTCCGATTTCGCTGTGCGTAAAGGGCGCGTCGAGCAGCGGTGCCGCCAGACTCGAGTCGGTGCGGACGTAGTAGGGCGCTTCCGTGATTTCCGTTATCATCACGTCGGCCCGGCCTGCCGCCACGAGGGCTGGTATCTCCTCGTTGCGCTCGTGGCGGAGTAGGGTGGCGTGCGGCAGGCGCTGCATGGCGAATTGCTCGTTCAGTCCGCCCGGGTTCACCATCACGCGTACGTCGGGCCGGTCTATGGCGGCGAGCGTGCAGAAGCGCAGCGAATCTGCGGCGCGGCAGAGAATGGTCTTGCCGTTCGCGAGATAGCCCTCGCTCATGAGCATTTTCTTGCGGCGAGCATCGGTAATGGTGATGCCGCCAATGGCTAGATGGATGGGCGAATGGTCCATCGTGACGTCGGCCGTCAGCGTCGGCCACGTGGTTTTGAAGAAACTACAGCCTCTGATGCCGATGCGCCACGCTATCTCCGCTAGCACATCAATGTCAAATCCCCACCATTGCTGCGTTTCCGGCTCACAATAGGAGAGCGGTCTGTAGTCGCCTGTCGAACCTACAATCAACGAGCCGTAGCGGACAATTCTCGCCATCGCGCTGTCCGTCGGTACGTTCTCCTGCAGCGACAGAATGTACACCGAGTGCTGCCCGTTCTTGCGTGCGAAGTTCAGGGCAGCTGCCAGCGAATCTTCAGCGATGAGCCGCGACGAGTCGAAGTAGTAGCGTCCGTCCTCGCTGTTCGGCCAGCCGCCCACGTAGCCGTCGTGGTGCAAGGCGTGCCGCACAACGCTGTCGAGCTGACTGCGCTCGTGGCATCCCTGCGTGGCGGCGTAACTCACCATGATGCCGCGCCTCGGCTGTGTCATGGAGTCAATCCGCAGTGTGAAACCCTCGGGATGCCGCTGGCTGTAGGTCCACACACTGTCTGCGATGGCCCGAATGCGACGCCGCTCGGCAGCCTCTTCCGAGCACGAGGTGCACTGGGTCAGCACAATCACACCGCATATCACTGTCGCGACTGCCGCCAGCCGCCAAATTCGAATGTTCTTCATTTCTTCGTCCTTCTTTCGTCGCTGCAAAGATACAGATAATTTCATCACGACCAAGTGTGTCGTCTCTGTTTTCTCGTGTCATAAGCCGCTTTCCCGCCTGCCGTTTTTCCCGTGCGCACACACTATATATAAGGTATGTTTCGCGGCTTGGCAGAAAAAAGTTTGAAAAAAGTTGCAGAAAGATTTGGCCGGTTCGGAAAGTCGCCGTATCTTTGCACTCGCTTTCGCCCTAAAAACGGGGCGGTGAAGCATCGTTCTTTGAAA
>CADAGX010000029.1 GCA_902787575.1 uncultured Bacteroidales bacterium
GAGGACGGCACGGTGGACATCACCGACGCCGTGGCCATCATCAACGTCTATCTGACGGGCAACACAGAAGGCATCAACGAGAGCATGGCCGACGTGAACGGAGACGGCGTGATAGACATCACCGATGCCGTGGAAGTAATTAACATTTATCTAAAGAATAACTGATGCAAAAATGAAAAAGTTGATTTACATATCGCCTGCCATGCAGGTGCTCAGCGTGGCAACCACACACTTGATGGCCGTCAGCGGAACGCCTGAGGTGCATACGACAAGTGCGCCAGTGGACAACGAAAGGCCCGCACTGAGCAAAGGACACACCAAAGGCAGTGCTTGGGACGAAGAATGGTAAAGAGGATTTGACAATTTACACATTTGTAGAAAAGGCATGGTGGCAAAAGCCGCCGTGCCATTTTCTAATTCAACTGTAGATATAAGATGTGAGACAAATCCCGATTACAGAAGACGTGACTAAAACTATAGATACTCCGGTAAGCCTCATCAAAAGCACCTAAAACCAGACAAGCTGCGTGTTTCGACATAAATAGACAGACTAATATTTATAAATAAATATATGAATTGTAAAGTCGTATTATTCTCTTTTCTGACATTCTTTGCCACACAGGTGGCCTCAGCAGCCGTTAGAGAGAGCATTCGCATTATGACGTACAACATCCCGATGGGTAACATCAAGCAAGAGGAGGGTAACGGACAGAACACGTGGGAAAACCGCGCGTTGGCCATCCACAGGTATTTTGCAAGAATACAGCCAGACCTTATCGGTATGCAGGAGCCGGTTCGTGCCTCGCTGTGCGATATGTTGCGCGGTATGCCAAACTACGCGATGGTGGGCACCGGTCGCGACAACGGAGCCGACAACGGCGAGTTCACGCCCATCCTCTACAAGACCACGCGTTTCCGCGTGCTGGCCTACGACACATATTGGCTCACCAACACGCCGAAGGTACACAGCAGGGTGGACGGTTCCACGCACTATCGTATTGCCACTTGGGCTTTCTTCGAGGACAAGCAGACGGGAGCGCGCTTCCTCTATACCAACACGCATCTCAGCTACGATTCGCCCACCGTCAAGGATGCGCAGCTGCGTGTAATGAAACCTACCATGAAGGAACTGCAAGACAAGTACGGCGCAAACCTGCCACACTACATGACTGGCGACTTTAATATGAAGGACTACGAGAACGCAGACAGCACGGAGTCCGCCGCCTGCCAAGGCTCAAACTATAATCTGTGCCTTAATCTGGGCGTAGCGATGAAGGATATGTGGATTCAGGCAACGCGCAAATCGCACTATAGCAAAGGTGCTGCTTATCCACCAAACCGCATCGACTACATTTTCGCATCGCCCAGTGTCTCGTGCAGCTATGCACAGTGGGACAACCGTAAGGATGGCGACGGATATATCATGTCGGATCACGACGCCATCTGGGCCGACACGTACTTCAATACGACGACAATCGACGACGCTCGCGCTGCCATCAACGCGGCTTGGGCTGCCATCGACAAAACGCAGAAAGTGGGCAAAACCACAACCAATCTCATCACCCTCTCCAGCCAGCTTAGTACCGACGGCTATGACAGCAGCTATCCGCTGGGTAATGTGTTGGATGGCAGCAACAGTACGTATTTCCAGTCGCTCACCTCGGGTACGGCTGCGCACATGCCGCACTACATTCAGGTGGAGTTACTAAAGGACGTCACCAACTGTCGCATCTCCTATATCCGTCGCAGTGGTAGTGACGGTATCAACGACCGTATGCAAGACGTCATGGTGACCGCCAGCAACGACGGCTCGACGTGGGACTACATTACCGAGCTTTACGATTTTGGCGGAACAGATATGGGCGCCTATATGAGCGAGAATATTTCGCTCCACAAGCCTTATAAATACCTTCGATTCAATGTGATGCATACTCCCAACGAGACGCTGCGCAACGGCAATCCGCAGTTCTCATGCTCTGAGTTCCAAGTGTTAGAGAACACAGTGCAAGCCGACAGTCCACGCTTGGCTAACAATGAAGTGAAAGCTGCAGCCGACAATCTGGAGACACTCATCGCTACCACTCAAGCCCGAATTGACGCTGAAAACGTGACCGCATCCGATGTTACCACACTGCAGAATGCGACTCAGGCACTCATAGACGCATATCACAACGACTACCCTGAGGTGACCGTCTACGAGATTGGCACACCACAGCAACTCATAGACTTCGCAGCTCGAGTGAATGCCGGAGAAAACAACATCAATGGCTTCCTGACAGCAGACATTGACCTCAGCGGGAAAGAATTTACGGCTATTGGGTCTGCAAACTACATGTACACTGGTACCTTCGATGGGAGAGGATATAAAATCAGCAATTTGAACATCAATAACAATCAGAGTAAACAAGGGCTCTTCGGTACGGCTGGTGGAGGAGCCGTTATCCGAAATTTGACGCTCGAAGCTACATGTTCTATTACGTGTGCAACAATTGGTGCAGGCTTTGTGGGCAGCACGCATGGTCCTGGCACGCTGACCATCGAGAACTGCGGAAACGAAGCCACGATAACCGGAAACAAGAATTGCGGAGGTTTCGTGGGAGGAAACTTCAACGATTCAGGCAATGGAAGAGCCTACATGGTGAATATCATAAATTGCTACAACAAGGGCAGAATAAATGCAAACTTGGAATCAGCCGGAATAGCTGGCTGGCTGGGCAATGACTGCAATCTGCAAAACTGCTACAACATAGGAGAGGTAACAGGATTGGACGGCACGAAAACATTCGCTCGTGTTGGAGGCAGCAATGCTACATTTGACAACTGCTATGAGACAATCGGAAACCAAGTTACACAGGTTACGCCAAGTCAGGTATCTGGCGGCGAGCTGTGCTATCTGTTGAACGGCAGCAGTAGCTTCAATCCCATTTGGACTCAGACGCTGAGTAGTGCCAACAGCTTCCCTGTGCCGAATGAAAGTCAGGAGGTCGTGTATAACGATAATGGTTTGTACGTGAACTTGAATGACATCGTATTCTTAGACATCGCCACGGCAGAGGAGCTTATTGATTTTGCAGACCGAGTGAATGCGGGAGAAACCACCCTCAACGGACGCCTGACGGCCGACATTGACCTTGCTGGTAAAGGCGATAGTTGGGCTCCCATTGGTAGCACGATGAGATACCAAGGTATGTTCGACGGACAGGGGCACACCATCAGCAACATGGTGCTGAATCAGCCTAATAAGAGTGACTTTGGTCTGTTCAAGACTGGTGCTAATGTGACTCTGAAGAATTTCATTCTCGACCCTACTTGTTCCATCACAGGTGCTCAAAAAGTTGGTATCGTTGGAAATCACAGCGGTGCGAACGCCTTGTTCCAAAACATTGGCAACATGGGTCCTGTGAATGGCGAAGGCGAGAACGTAGGCGGCCTGTTAGGTGGTGCATGGGCCGGAAGTGCAACGGTAACCATTGACAAGTGCTGGGTTGTGGGCGACATCACCACCCGCGGTCCCACGAACCCTGCCAATTGTGCGGCCTTCTCAGGC
Source organism: uncultured Bacteroidales bacterium (assembly GCA_902787575.1). Taxonomy (GTDB): domain Bacteria; phylum Bacteroidota; class Bacteroidia; order Bacteroidales; family Bacteroidaceae; genus Physcousia. The sequence continues at coordinate 3,548 of CADAGX010000029.1, forward strand.
TGGTCTAATTCAGGTACCTTCGTGTTCAACGACTGCTGGACGACGGCCCACGTACCCAACTCTTCGAACGAGAGCGCGTATTTGGCGCGCTACGGCAGTACGGTGGTGTTTAATAACTGTTATTCGCTCTATGGAACACAAGTGGATCAAATAGAAAGCGTCAATCCGGAGTCCATTGTCAATGCCATTTCAAATGGTGAACTGGCTTACAAATTGAACGGCGACCAGAAGGAAATCAAGTGGTATCAGACGTTGGGCGAAGATGCAACGCCTGTGCCATTCAGTAGTCATAAAATAGTATATAAGATAGATGATACGTATTCGAACGATCAGGGCGGCAATGGGCAGACTTACCAAACGGGTGACGTGGACGAGGACGGCACGGTGGACATCACCGACGCTGTGGCCATCATCAACGTCTATCTGACGGGCAACACAGAAGGCATCAACGAGAGCATGGCCGACGTGAACGGAGACGGCGTGATAGATATCACCGATGCCGTGGAAGTAATTAACATTTATCTAAAGAATAACTGATGCAAAAAATGAAAAAGCTGTTTTATATTTCGCCTGCCATGCAGGTGCTCAGCGTGGCAACCACACACTTGATGGCCGTCAGCGGTACGCCCGAGGTGCATACGACAAGTGCGCCAGTGGACAACGAAAGGCCCGCACTGAGCAAAGGACACACCAAAGGCAGTGCTTGGGACGAAGAATGGTAAAGAGGCATCAGCGGCAGGGCAAAAGCTCTGCCGCTGATGTTTTTGTTTTTTATTAAAAAATGATTATCAAAAAATGATAAAACAGGAGGACTTATTCATTCCAATCATCTTTCTGTGAGTTCGCGTTTCGGTTCTTGGCAAGCAAAGAACGTACAACGTGATGTACTATTTGTGATTCGGTATAGTAAAATTCCGCTCGTCTCGCCCCCCCCCAGAAAAATTTTTGCCCGAAAAAACCTACACACCTACACTTTTCTGTGTCATGCGGCTGTGTGCCATGCCGTTACGGGTGTGTAGGTTTCGGTGTAGGCAAGGCAAAAACGTGTAGGTTTTGCCTTCATTTCAATCATTTTTCAGTGATTTTGTGTTTCGTTCTTTGACAAGCAAAGATCCTACATGTGAAGCGTCAATTGTGATTCGCTGTAGGGAACTTGACACGCAAAAGAAGAGGACGCGCGATGTTGCGCGTCCTCTTCATATTTATATGCTTTATTTTTGCGAAGTGGCGTGTGCGGAGTAGGAGGGCGCCGGTGGCGTTATTTTTTCTTTGTGAACTCCTTGCGAGCCTTCTCGTATTGTTTCTGAAACTCTGGCTCAGACATCAGACGGGCAAAGGTGATGCTGGCGGCCAGACGGCCCATGTCCACGTCGCTCTGGTAATGGAATCCCACAATCACGCGGCTCTGTCCCAGCTCGTAGGCTGTCTTCATGATGGTTTCGGTGTGTGCCGGATCGATTGACGCGAGTGCCAACCCCACTAACCACGAGGCGTGTGTGTGGCCCGACGGGTAGCTTGTGAAATCTTGCGGGTTCTCATGCTTCGGAACGCCGCTCTGTTCCTTGAATTGCTGGTAGGGGCGAACGCGGGCGAAGAACTTCTTTGCCGAGTAGCCGGCCTGCTGTTCTGTCAGATGCAGGCGTGCGAAGAGGCGATACAGTTCGGGGTATTCTTCGGGCGTCAGCTCGCGCTCCACGGCGGGGCTGTAGCGTTTCAGGAAATAGCCTGCGTTTATTCCGGCATCCTTGACGGCCACTTGGCCACGCTCCGTGTCGCGGATGGAGATTCCCCAGCGGTATTGTGCCCAGTCGTGGCTGAAAAGCGGGTCGGTGAGCGACGGAGGAGTAGGTAGCACGTTCTCGAGGTGCGGAGCCTGCTCGTGATCGAAGAAAGGAGTGAACTTCTCTTTCGTGACGTCGCCTCCAGCCATCAGGGTTGCAGCGTTCAGCACGAAGGCTGCAGCGAGGAAGAATTTCTTTGTCATCGTGTAGATTTTGTTAAATGTTAGTCGTTCTGTGCGCAAAGATACGGAAATATTTTTTTATCTTTGCAGCCGATAGACGAAAAATCGCGGAATGTTTTTCATAATTCCTTCTGGCTTCGGAAAATGGATAGGCCTCTTCATCGGCATGATAAAGGGTGGGCCGCGTGGTGCGCTGCTGGGTTTCCTGGTCGGTTGCTTTGTCGATTCTATTTTCAAGACGCGCGCCACGTTCAACTATTCGTCGCATTTCGAGTACGACCGCGCGGAGCGGCCGACGCCGACTGCCGATGCGTTGGCCGACGCATATCGCGAACTGGGCGTTGAACCTTCGGCCACCGACGATGAGGTGCGGCAGGCTTATCGCCACATGGCGTTGCTCTATCATCCCGACCGCATGGCTTCGCTCGATGAGGCCACCCGCCGCACGGCCGAGCGCAAATTCCAGCAGCTCAACAATGCGAAGGACCGTATCTACAAGGCGCGCGGCATGAAGTAGCGGCGCTTTGCCTGCGGTTTTATACATTGTTTCTACAGCGCGTAAGGCCGCAATACATCCCACACGGCCAAGATATGGCAGACGCTGCCCGCCAACACGAAGAAATGAAAGAGGCTGTGCATGTAGGGTCGGCGGTGGAGTGTGTAGAAGACGGCGCCCGTAATGTAGCAGACGCCTTCGGCAATGATCCATCCCACGGCCTGCGGACTGATATGCTGCGTGAGGGGCTTGAAGGCAACAAGCACGCTAAGTCCCATTAGCACGAAACAAACTGTCTCCCAGTTGCTGTGTTCCTGGAGGTGGCGAAAGCTGGCAATCGTGCCTGCCAAGGCACAAATCCAGATAAACGAGAAGAGGCCCACGCCCCACGCCCCTTCGTGCCACAGCGCCATCAGCGTGAGCGGCGAATAACTGCCTGCGATGTGCCAGTAGATGGCCGCATGGTCCCACTTGCGCAACGCTTCCTTGCTGCGTTTTGCCGAGGCGGGCCAAGCGTGGTAAAGCGTGCTTGCTACGTACGAGCCCAGCATTCCGAACAGATACAGCCCGACGCCGAAGCTGGCCCACCCGTCGGCATGCAGCGCACACCACGTCAGCATGGCCGCACCGACCGCCACGCCCATTAGGATGCCCGCACCGTGCGAGAGCGCGTTCAGCAGTTCTTCTTTTTTCGTGTAGTGGATGGCCATGTGTTGCAGGTGGTTTCTGGCGCGAAGTTACGCCTTTTTCTGCGAATTTTGTGTCGTTTTCGCATCTATTTCGCGAAAACTGCATATATTTGCGAGGTAGAAACTGCAAAACAACACTCCGCAACCCACAATGACACTCTTCGTAGTCCGACACGGCCAGACGCAGGAAAACCTGCAGCGCATCCTGCAGGGACACTTGCCGGGCGTGCTGACGGAGAAGGGACTGTCAGAGATGCAGGAGACTGCACGTCGTTTGGCCGCCGCGACACGTGTTTTTTCAGAAACTACACGTGGCAGCGACGAAAACCACACGTCGTACGACGCATTGCTGGCCAGCGATTTGGCGCGGACGCGTGTGTCGGCCCAGATTCTGGCCTCGCAGTTGGGGATGGAAGTGGAGCCCACACCGCTCCTTCGCGAGCGCGACTGGGGAGATATCACGGGCATGCCCATTGCCGAGGCGCGCGACCGCTTTCGCATCGACGGGCAGTGGCGCTTCCCGCCGACGGTCGAAACCGAGGATGCCATGCTTCGGCGAGCCAAACGGCTGCTGCAGTGGCTCCGGGAACGACGCTTGGAACGCCCGATATTGGTGACGCACGGCCTCTTTGCGCGCTATCTCATCGGAGCGGCTACAGGCTGTCAGCCCAGAGAAGTCACGCCGCTGTCGAACGGCGAGGTGCGGACCATCTGCCCGCTCAGCCCAGAGACATAATATATAATAAGGTAAAGGAAAAGTAACTCAAAAATAATAAAATTATGGAAAACAAGGAATTCGAATTTCACGGCGGTTCGCTCAACGGCTTCGCCATGTGCGCCATCGACGTCGTGCTGTATGCTGCGACCCTCGCGTCGCTCATCATTGGCTGCATTGCGGCCGACAAAGGAGACACGTGCTGGTATTGGTTTGTGCTCACGACGGTGCTTTTTATCACTGCGATAATCTGCAGCTGCGGCTTCTCGATGCTGGAGCCTAACGAGGCAAAGGTGATGACCTTCTTCGGAAAGTATGTCGGCACGTTCCGCAAGACGGGTTTCTACTGGCTGAATCCCTTCATGGGCGTGAAGAACGTCAGCCTCCGCGCCCGAAACCTCAACCCCGAGCCCATCAAAGTGAACGACAAGACGGGCAATCCCGTGCTTATCGGAGCCGTCGTGGTCTGGCGCTTGAAAGATACGTACAAAGCCATCTTTGATATCGACACCGAGATAGCTGGCACGGCGGCTGCGGGCAATTCCGCCACGGCTCGCATGAATAAATTCCAGAATTTCGTGGCCGTCCAGAGCGACAGCGCACTTCGCGAGGTGGCTGGCATGTATGCCTACGACAATGAGTGCGCCGACGAGGAAGTTACGTTGCGTGGCGGCAGCGCTGAGGTGAATGAAGTGCTGGAGCGCAAACTTAACGAGCGGCTCGAGATGGCCGGCATGGAAGTTCTGGAAGCCCGCATCAATTATCTGGCCTATGCGCCCGAGATTGCGGCCGTGATGCTTCGTCGCCAACAGGCGGCAGCCATCATCAGCGCACGCGAGAAAATCGTGGACGGAGCTGTGTCGATGGTGAAGATGGCCCTCGACAAACTTTCTGCCGAGGGCGTCGTGGAGCTCAACGAAGAGCGAAAGGCTGCCATGGTGGGCAACCTGCTGGTGGTACTATGCGGTGATGAGCCGGCGCAGCCCGTCATCAACAGCAGTTCGGCAAACTGATAAACAGAACCGTCGGATGAAGAAGAATCTCCTGAGCGTGCTGGCGGCATTGTGGTTGCTGCCAGCCGTTGCGGCATACGGCGAAACGTCCGTCTCGGAGGAGGCGGACGTGCATCGCTTTGCCACATTCAACGTGCGATACGTCAATTCGTCGAATGGAGACACGGGCGACAAATTGTGGGCCAACCGCAAATCTTATGTCGGCCGCATCGTCACGGATTACGACTTCGACATTGTGGGTATGCAGGAGGTGACAGGAAACAATCGCGACGAGGTAACCGGAAAATCGCAGCTCGACGACTTGCGCGACATGCTGCCAGACTACACGTCGTGGGCCGTCGAACGCTCCGGCCGTCAGTACCAATACAACGTTCTCTTCTTCAAAACCGAGAAATACCAGCTGATAGAAAAAGGATACTTCTATCTGAATGAGCACCCCGACACGCCGGGCGCTGGCTGGAACACCACGGGCGACCTCCTGCCGCGTGTGCTGGCTTGGGCGCATCTGCGCGACAAAGCGACGGCCAAGGATTTCTATTTCGCTGTCACGCACGTAAACTATGGTGCCACCGTGTCGGGCATAGAGAGTTGTCGGCTCATAGGCCGGCGCCTGCACGAGCTTTGCGGTGGTGTGCCAGTCGTCTTGGTCGGAGACTTCAATATGCGACGCGTGGATCATAGCGACGCATGGCGCGGTGTGGCGTCCTATCTGTCGGATGCCGCGCTTTGCACGTCGACCACCTGCCTGCCAAAAGGAAAAATCAGCCACACGGCATCCAACTGGTTGCCTGCCACAGACGAGGGCTGCAAGGGCTCGGAGTTCGATTACGTGTTCTTCCGGCGCATGATTCCGCTGTCGCGCCACATAATCACCGAGGACTACGACCGCGCCGTCACGCCCTCGGACCACTTCCCGCTGCTCGTACGTTTTAGATTCGCTGAGCCGGACGCCGTGCTGCAGCAGGATTCGCGTGGCGTGTACCAGCTTTCCACGGCTGCGGACTTGCGACGTTTCTCGGACCTCGTGCGAGAAGGTGATGCCGGAGCCGAGGCAGAACTGACGGCCGACGTGGATATGAGTTCGGTCTCCGCCACCTGGCAGCCCATCGGCACGTCGGGGAAACCCTTCGTCGGGCGGTTCGACGGCCGCAACCATGTGATTTCCGGCTTCTCGCGCACCACGTCTGCGGATGGCGACGGACTCTTCGGACTTATCCGCGGCGCCACGGTGGAAAACTTCACGCTGAAAGGCCGGCTCATTGCGCAGCACAAACGCTGTGCTGCGGTGGGACATTGCGCGAGTGCCGTCATAACGAACGTTCATTCCGTGCTAAACGTGGATGCACGGCATGCGAATGCGACGCATACGGCCGGCGTGGTGGGTTACGCACAGGATAAAACGCTGGTCAGCCGTTGCAGCTTCAGCGGCACGGTCAGTGTGGGCGATGCCAACTACGACTGCTTCGGCGGCGTGTGTGCCTACACGAATACCGCGTGCTTCACCGACTGTGCCAACTATGGCAGCATCTCTTTCGCGAAAGACGACTGCTATGTCGGCGGTGTCGTGGGATATGTGAATAATGGAAATTTTCAGGGCCTTCATAATTGTCTGAATGTGGGCCGTGTCCGTTTCACGGGCGAAGGTCGTGCACTCTACGGCGGCGCTCTCGTGGGCTGGCTCCGCAATCATAATGCAAATCTGATGGGCCAGAATTACTGGCTCTCATCGAGCGCCTCGGCTGGCAGCGGCGAGAGGACGGATGAAGGCTTTCACAGTGTCTCTCTCGCACAACTCCGCAGCGGCGAGATAGCCTGGCTGCTCAACGACTCGTGCGAGACGTCGGGCCCCTGGTATCAAACCATCGGGCAGGACGCGTATCCCGTGCTCGATGACACGCATCTCAGCGTCATTCGTATGGAGGACGGCACGTTTGCAAACCCCGTTGGCATCGAATCCGTGCGTCTCGACTCGGAAACCACGTGCGACGCCGTTTACGACCTGTGCGGGCGCCAGCTTTCAGCAGGTCGGCGCCCGAAAGGTGTGTATGTGATAAAGGGTCGGAAGGTGGTCTTCTGACGCGTCCGCACGCTGCTTTATTTCTTCAGCGCGGGCAACAGATAATCCCAGATGAGGTTTAGCTCGGCCTGCATGTCGCGGAGCTGCGCCGTCGCTACGATAACGGCATCCTGCTCGGGCAAAACGATGATATATTGACCGCCGGCTCCGTCGGCACGAAAGGCGTTGTGGCGGCAGCGCCAGAGTTGGAAGCCGTAGCCTTGCACCCAGTCGCTGTTATTCGTCGTAAGTCCGCGGCTGGCTATGTCTTCGGGCTTCACGCCTGCGGGCTGACAATCCACTTGCTTCCGGCTGGCTTCTTCCACCCATTGTGCTGGCAGCAGCTGCCGTCCGTCTATCCATTTTCCCTTTCGCAGCAATAAAAGTCCGAGCCGCGCTAGGTCTTCCGTCTTCAGATATAATCCCCAGCCACCACAATTTATTCCTTGCGCGTTCTCTTCCCAGCGTGCGCCGTGTATTCCCAGCGGTGTGAGCAGTCGCGGCGTCAAATATGAGAGCACCGTCTCGCCTGTGCAGTGTTGCACGATGGCCGAGAGCATAAACGTGCCCATGCTGTTGTAGCAGAATCTTTCTCCCGGCTCGTGGGCGACAGGCACAGACAGGAAGGATTTTATCCAGTCCTCGCGGTTCCTGATTTTCGCGCTGGGGTCTGTGTCGTGGCCGCATGTCATGGTGAGCAGGTGGCGCACCGTTATCCGCCGCTGACGGTCGGTAGGCTCGGGCAGCACGTCGGGGAAGAAGGAGAGGAGCGGCGTGTCGAGCGTGAAACGGCCTTCCTGGATGCACAGCCCGACGGCCATGGACGTAAAAGTCTTGCTCACACTGTTCAGGACGTGCGGCTCCGTCGGCGATGCACCGTTAAGCCAGCGCTCGGCCACCACGCGTCCGTGCTGCAGGACCATGATGCTGTGGAGATTCTGATGCGCAGAATCCACGGCGTGGAGGTAGGCATCGAAGGCTCGCTGCAGCCGCTTGGACGGTTTCTTGCGGCGTAGGGCCGTGTGTCGCGTGTCGGTTATCTGCGAGGCCCCCGTGGTGGCGTCGGTCTGCTGTGCCATGGTGTCGGATACGACTTGTGGCGCGAAAAAGAGAGAGAGGAGCAAAAATAATTTCTTCATGTCGTTTTAACGTTTTCTGCAGCACAAAAATAATGTTTTTCGTCGAGATTTCGCAATTCGTGAAGCAGAATTGTTGGTTTTCGGTCGAAAAATGTGTACTTTTGCGCACGATAAATTATTTCCGAAACGAAACAGAAAAAACATGACTCCCATGATGATACCCCTCAGAAGCAGTGTCTGCACAGAAGGCCGCCGCATGGCCGGCGCCCGCGCCCTTTGGGTGGCAAACGGCATGAAGCGCGAACAGTTTGGCAAGCCCATCATCGCCATTGTGAACTCCTTTACACAATTTGTGCCCGGTCACACTCATCTGCACGAAGCGGGACAGATAGTGAAACGCGAGATAGAAAAAATGGGCTGCTACGCCGCAGAGTTCAATACCATAGCCATCGACGACGGTATCGCCATGGGGCACGACGGAATGCTCTATTCGTTGCCGAGCCGCGACATCATCGCAGATTCGGTGGAATACATGGTAAACGCGCACAAGGCAGATGCCATGATTTGTATCTCGAATTGCGACAAAATTACGCCGGGCATGCTGATGGCCGCCATGCGGCTGAACATTCCGGCGGTATTCGTGAGCGGCGGACCGATGGAGGCCGGAAAATATAAAGGTGAGAATCTCGACCTGATTGCCGCCATGGTAAAAGGCGCCGACCGCACCGTGTCGGACGAGGAGCTGGCTGAGGTGGAAAACCGCGCATGCCCCGGATGCGGCTGTTGCAGCGGCATGTTTACGGCCAACTCGATGAACAATCTCACGGAAGCCATCGGACTTTCGCTGCCGGGCAACGGCACAATCCTGGCCACACACGCCAACCGCGTGCGTCTGATGCGTCAGGCTGCCCGCCTGATAGTTCGCAACGCATATGCCTACTACGAGCGTGGCGACGAGTCGGTGCTGCCGCGCAGCATTGCCACGCGGCAGGCGTTCCTCAATGCCATGACACTCGACATTGCTATGGGTGCCAGCACCAACACCGTGCTTCACCTGCTGGCTGTGGCACAAGAGGCCGGCGTGGACTTCACGATGCGCGACATCGACGCCCTGTCGCGTCGCACGCCCTTCCTGTGCAAACTGGCGCCCAACAGCCAGCAGTACAGCGTTCAGGAGTGCGGCCGTGCCGGCGGCATGTTGGCGCTGCTGGGCGAACTGGCAAAAGGTGGCCTCATAGACACCAGCGTCCGCCGCGTGAATGGGGCAACGCTGGCCGAGGACATCCGGAAGTACGACATCACGGGGCGTAAACCAGCTGCCACCGCTGGCAGCGACGATGCCGAGGGCGACGAACTGCGTCCCGAGTGCATTTACGCATCGGCTCCCGCAGGGCGCTTCTGCAACCAGCTTGGCGCACAGGAGACTTATTACGAGACATTCGACACCGACCGTGCCGCAGGCTGCATTCGAGACATCGAACACGCTTACACGAAGGATGGCGGCATGGCTGTGCTCTTTGGCAACATCGCGCAAGACGGCTGCGTGGTGAAAACTGCGGGTGTGGACGAGAGTATCTGGCGCTTCAGCGGTCCTGCGGTGGTCTTCGACTCGCAGGAAGAAGCCTGCGAGGGAATTCTGGGCGGTCGCGTGAAGGCCGGCGACGTGGTGGTTATCACGCACGAAGGGCCGAAGGGAGGTCCCGGCATGCAGGAAATGCTTTATCCCACCTCTTATATAAAGAGTATGCACCTCGGAAAAGAGTGCGCACTCATCACAGACGGACGTTTCAGCGGCGGAACCAGCGGTCTGAGCATCGGACACATCAGTCCCGAGGCTGCCAGCGGTGGTAACATAGGCAAGATTGTGGACGGCGACATCATAGACATCGACATTCCGCAGCGGTCTATCAACGTGCGACTCACTGACGAGGAACTGGCGGCTCGCAGTCCGCGTCCGCTTCGCCGTCAGCGCACGGTCAGCAAGGCTCTGCGCGCTTATGCACAGAGCGTTTCCAGTGCCGACAAGGGCGGCGTCCGCCTTGTCTGACGTCGCAGCCCGACTGCCGGCCGTGGCATCTTTCCTCAGACGTTGATGCCGGAATTCTGCTTCACCTCGCTCATCACAAACGTGCTTTCGATGGACGAGAGGTGCTCGATGTTGCCGAGTTGGTTCAGCACAAACTCCTGATACTGACGCATGTCAGTGGCCCGTACCTTCAGCAGATAATCGTAGGCTCCCGAGATGTTGTAGCATTCCGATACCTCGGGGATGCCCATGATGCGTGCCGTAAATGCGTCGGCAATCTCGTGATTTATCTGTTTGAGCTTCACTTTGCAGAACACCAGCAGGCTCTGGTTTAGTTTCTCCGGGTCGAGCACCGCCACGTAGCGGCGGATGTATCCCTTTTTCTCGAGTCGTCGCTGCCGTTCGAAGACAGGAGTGGGCGAGAGCTGCACCTTGTCGGCCAGTTCCTTCGTGGTAAGTTTTGCATTTCGCTGCAAGATGCGGAGGATTTGGAGGTCCGTCTTGTCGAGTTTTTCAGTCATTTTCAGAATATCTTTCTTTTACAATCAAATTTTCGCCTCGTGCTTGGAATATTTCTCCATTGCGGCAGCAAATTTAGTAACTTTCTCCGAAATTAAAAAGAAATTTGGTGTATAATTCTAATGGCCGTACCTTTGCACCGACGAAACCAATAAAAACTGATTTGATATGAAAGAGGAAAAGAAATTACACTTCGAAACGTTGCAACTGCACGTAGGCCAGGAGCAGGCCGACCCCGCAACCGACTCTCGCGCGGTACCTATTTATCAGACCGCGTCGTATGTTTTCCATAATGCACAGCACGCAGCCGATCGTTTTGGCCTTCGCGATGCCGGTAACATCTATGGCCGTCTGACCAACAGCACGCAGGGTGTGCTGGAAGACCGCGTGGCCGCACTGGAGGGAGGCGTGGCCGGTCTGGCCGTGGCCTCGGGTGCCGCAGCCATCACGTATGCCCTGCAGAATATCGTGTCGGCTGGCGACCATATCGTGGCTGCCGACAACCTTTATGGCGGTTCGTATAATCTGATTACCCACACGTTGGCCTCGCAGGGCGTCAGCAATTCCATCGTTAAGGTGAACGACCTGCAGGCACTGGAGGCCGCAATTCGCCCGGAGACCAAGGTGGTTTTTGCAGAGACTTTCGGAAATCCGAATTCAGACGTGCTGGACATAGAAGGAGTGGCCGCAGTGGCGCATCGTCACAACGTACCGCTGATAGTGGACAACACATTTGGCACGCCTTACCTAATCCGTCCGTTGGAGCACGGAGCAGACATCGTGGTACATTCGGCTACGAAGTTTCTGGGCGGTCATGGCACCAGCCTGGGCGGCATCATCGTGGATGGCGGCCGCTTCAACTGGCTGGCTGAGGCGCAGAAGTTCCCAACGCTGGCTCAGCCAGACCCCTCGTACCACGGCATTGTATTCGCCGAGGCTGTGGGCGCTGCGGCTTTCGTGACTCGTATCCGTGCCGTCTTGCTGCGCGACACCGGCGCCACGCTGTCGCCCTTCAACGCCTTCATCCTCTTGCAGGGCGTCGAGACGCTGAGCCTACGCGTGGAACGGCACGTGGAGAACGCACTGCGCGTGGTGGACTTCCTGCATAAGCACCCGAAGGTGGCTCGCGTGAATCATCCGTCGCTTCCCACGCATCCCGACAATGGACTCTACAAGCAGTATTTCCCGCAGGGCGGCGGCTCGATTTTCACCTTCGAGATACGCGGCGGACAGGAAGCGGCGTGGCGTTTCATCGATGCGCTGAAAATCTTCTCGCTGTTGGCCAATGTGGCCGACGTGAAGAGTCTTGTCATCCATCCCTACACGACAACGCACTCGCAGCTCTCGCCGGAGGAACTGGAACAGCAGCACATAACGCCTGCCACCATACGCCTTTCGGTGGGAACGGAGCACATAGACGACATACTCGACGACTTATCGCAAGCATTTGACCAAATCTAAAAAATGACACAACTATGAAAAAGATTGCAAACCAACTGACAGAACTTATCGGACAAACGCCGCTCGTGGAGCTTGGCAAGTATTCGGCAGAAAAAGGACTGGCCACGCCCGTGGTAGCCAAAGTGGAATATTTCAATCCCGGCGGCAGTGTGAAGGACCGCATCGCGCTGGCGATGATAGAGGATGCCGAGCGACGCGGACTACTGAAGCCCGGAGCCACCATTATCGAGCCCACCAGCGGTAACACTGGCGTGGGACTGGCACTCGTCTCGGCTGTGAAAGGCTACAAACTCATCCTCACCATGCCTGAAACCATGAGTGTGGAGCGCCGCAACCTCGTGAAGGCTTATGGCGCCGAAGTGCGGCTGACACCAGGAAAGGACGGAATGCCCGGAGCCATCCGCGCAGCCGAGGAACTGCGCGACGCTACGCCCGGCAGCATCATACTGCAGCAATTCCAGAATCCAGCCAATCCCGAGATACATTTCGCCACTACGGGTCCCGAAATCTGGCAGCAGACAGGCGGCGAAATAGACGTCTTTGTGGCCGGTGTGGGCACTGGCGGTACGGTTTCCGGCGTTGGACGCTATCTGAAACAGCAGCGGCCAGACATCAAAGTGATTGCCGTGGAGCCGAAATCATCTCCCGTACTGAATGGAGGACAGAGCGGCCCACACAAAATTCAGGGCATCGGAGCCGGATTCGTGCCTGCCACCTATGCTGCCGACGTGGTGGACGAAGTGTTCGACGTGGAGAACGACGATGCCATACGCACAGGCCGTGAACTGGCACGCACCGAAGGACTGCTGGTGGGCATCAGCAGCGGAGCTGCAGCCTTTGCCGCCACACAGATTGCCAAGCGGCCGGAATTCGCCGGCAAGCGTGTAGTGGTGTTGCTGCCCGACACGGGCGAGCGCTATCTCTCGACAGTGCTCTACGCCTTCGAAGATTATCCGCTCTGAGACGTCCGACATGAGAATGCGACTGCGGCACGCGAGACGGTTTGCTCGTATAGTCCCTCGTGCCACGTGTCGCAGACCGATATACCACGTGTGGTTCCAGTCGGAGCCACACGTGCTTTTTTATTTTTTGCACGCGAAAGGCAATTAATTTCGCGGTTTTGGGCCAGTTTCTGCTTCGAATTGTAAATTACGGCGCGCCTTTCTTGCTCATTCTGTTATTTTGTGCTAACTTTGCACGCTGATACAAGGTAGGAAACGATGAGACAGGATAATACAACGAACGATAAGACGGGCGAATTGATAACAGGCTCCGAGGCGCTCATGCGTGCGCTGCAACTGGAAGGCGTGAAGACCATCTTCGGCTACCCGGGCGGTTCCATCATGCCCGTGTACGATGCGCTTTACGACTATACGCGCGGAGAAAAGAAAGCTTTCGACCACGTTCTTGTGCGCCACGAACAGGGAGCCACACACGCTGCCGAGGGCTATGCGCGCGTCTCGGGTCAGGTGGGCGTGTGTATCGTCACCAGTGGCCCGGGTGCCACGAATACGCTGACAGGTGTGGCCGATGCAATGCTCGACTCAACGCCAATCGTTGTCATTGCAGGCCAGGTGCCCGTCTCGTCGCTTGGTACAGACTTCTTTCAGGAAGTGGACCTCGTGGGCGTGGCTCAGCCCATCTCGAAGTGGAGCTACCAGATACGTCGAGCCGAAGACGTGGCATGGGCTGTGAGCCGTGCATTTTTCATCGCACGCAGCGGTCGGCCCGGCCCCGTGGTACTGGACTTTCCCAAGAACGCGCAGACGCAGAAGGTGGAGTTCCGGCCCGAGAAGGTGGACTTTGTCCGTTCCTATGTGCCATATCCCAAACTCGACCAGGAGGCCGTGCAGGCGGCAGCCGACCTTATTAATAATGCACGAAAGCCTTTGGCGCTGGTGGGGCAGGGAGTGGAACTCGGCAACGCTCAGGAGGAACTTGTGGCGCTGCTGGAGAAAGCCGACATACCAGCCGGCCGAACTATGTTGGGTCTCAGCGCACTGCCCAGCACGCATCCGCTCAATGTCGGCATGCTGGGTATGCACGGCAACTATGCAGTAAACCTGAAAGAGCAGGAGTGCGACGTGCTGATTGCCGTCGGTATGCGCTTTAGCGACCGTGTGACTGGCAGTCTGAAGACTTACGCCAAGCAGGCTAAGGTGATACATCTGGACATCGACAAGAGCGAAATCAACAAGAACGTGAAGGCCGATGTGGCTGTCGTGGCGGACTGCAAGGAGTCGCTGCCGGCCATCACAAAGCTGCTGAAGAAAAACGACCACACCGAGTGGCGCGAGTCGTTCCGCCCGCTCCATGAGAAAGAACGCGTGAAGGTGATCGAGCCTGCCATTCATCCCACGGAGGGCCCGCTGCTGATGGGCGAAGTGGTGAACGCAGTGGCCGAGGCCACAAAGGGCGATGCTGTGCTGGTGACCGATGTAGGACAGAATCAGCTCTTTGCCACCCGATATTTCAAGTATCCCCGTCATCGTAGCCTCTGCACCAGCGGTGGACTCGGAACGATGGGCTACGGAATGCCGGCTGCCATCGGTGCGACCTTTGGTGCACCGGATCGAACTGTGGTGTGTTTCATGGGCGACGGCGGCTTCCAGATGTGCATTGAGGAACTCGGCACGATTATGGAGCAACAAGCCCCTGTGAAAATGATACTTCTGAACAACAATTATCTGGGCAATGTGCGCCAGTGGCAAGATATGTTTTGGAATCGTCGCAAGTCGTTCACACGGATGATGAACCCCTGCTACGAGCTGATAGCCCAAGGTTATGGCATTCCATACGTCGCCGTTACAGAACGTAATGAGCTGCCGGCGGCGGTGGCTAAGATGTTGGCCACGCCAGGGCCATTTATCATGGAATGTGCTATTCTGGAAGACGACGACGTGCTTCCCATGACTCCTCCGGGCTCGAGTGTTGATGACATGAAGTTGGAAGTGTAACAAAAGTGAAGGACCTATGGAAGAAAAGAAGCTATATACCATTCTCGTGTTTTCCGAGAACATCGCAGGTGTGCTGAACCAGATTACGGCCGTCTTCACCCGCAGACAAATCAACATCGAAAGTCTGAATGTTTGCGCCAGCAGTACGCCCGGCGTGCACAAGTATACCATCACTTGTTACTGCACAGAGGAGATGGTGAACATGCTAAAGAAGCAAATCGAGAAACGTATCGATGTCTTGCAGGCGCGCTTTTACACCGACGAGGAGATCTTTATGTTGGAGTCATCGCTGCTGAAGATTTCGGCTCCCACCATGATGGAGAATCCAGAGGTCTGCCGCATCGTGCGACACTACGGAGCTCGCATCGTGGAAGCCAATCCCACCTATGCTGCAGTAGAGAAGACCGGAACGACAGAAGAAATCATTTCGCTCTTCGAGGCCCTGAACAAGCTTGGCGTCGTGCGCCAGTTTGCTCGCTCGGGTCGCATCTGTATTACGAGAGGCACTCGGGAACAGTTGGACGAATACTTAGCCGAACGTGAACGTGAGCAATAAGATAGACAGCTATGATGTGACGGTGGAACCATTCCACGTGGATTTTACCGGACGCATGTTTCTGGGCATTCTGGGCAATCACATGCTCAATGCCGCAGGTCGTCACTCGCAGCGGCGAGGGTGGGGCATAGGCACGCTGAACGAAGAAAACCATACTTGGGTGCTCAGTAGGCTGAGCATCGAGATGTGGCAGATGCCGCGACAGAACGAGGCAGTGCAGATACAGACTTGGGTGGAGAGCGTCATCCGCCTCTTCACCAACCGTAACTTCGCAGTCCTGCGGCCAGACGGCACGCCGTATGGTTATGCTCGCAGCACGTGGGCTATGATCGACACACAGACGCGCAAACCCTGCGACTTGCTTTCCTATGCCGGCGGCGACATCCTGCGCTATGTGGTGTCGCCCGAGGAAAAAGCATGCCCCATCGAGGGACATGGTCGCTTTCGCTTTCGCGACCCGCAGCTGGTGCGCACCATCGAGACGCACTACAGCGACGTGGATATCAACGGCCACATCAACAGTATCAAGTACATCGAGCACATACTCGACCTCTTCCAGCCCGAATGCTTCCGGCAGCCCGGCATCCGCTTCGAGGTGGCATACAAGACAGAAGCCTACATGGGCGACCGCCTCTCGTTCTACAGCCAACCCGGCGAAGGCGGAGAGACCGATTTCGAGATTCGGAAAGACTCGGGCGACGTGGTGTGTCAGGCAAAAGTGAAATTTCTCAGTTAGAAAGTAACCTATACATATTTAAAAATTACACACAGTTATGGCAAAAATGAATTTTGGCGGTGTCATTGAGGAAGTAATGACCCGCGAGGAGTTCCCTCTGGAAAAAGCACGCGAAATCCTGAAAGACGAGACGATTGCCGTCATCGGTTACGGAGTGCAAGGCCCCGGCCAGGCATGTAACCTGCGCGACAACGGCTTCAACGTAATCGTAGGCCAGCGTCAGGGCAAGACATTCGAGAAGGCAAAGGCCGACGGTTGGGTTCCCGGCCAGACACTTTTCTCCATCGAAGAGGCTGCACAGAAGGGTTCCATCGTCATGTGTTTGCTGTCGGACGCTGCAGTGATGAGCGTTTGGCCCACCCTGAAGCAATATCTCACGCCGGGCAAGGCGCTCTACTTCTCGCACGGCTTCGCCATCACATGGAACGACCGTACCGGTTGCGTGCCTGCCAAGGATATCGACGTCATTATGGTGGCTCCTAAGGGCAGCGGCACCAGCCTTCGCACCATGTTCCTCGAGGGCCGAGGCCTGAACAGCTCGTACGCCGTATATCAGGACGCCACCGGACGCGCACTCGACCGCACGCTCGCACTCGGCATCGGCATTGGTAGCGGCTATCTCTTCGAAACCACCTTCCAGCGCGAGGCCACCAGCGACCTCACCGGCGAGCGCGGCTCGCTGATGGGCGCCATTCAGGGCTTGCTCCTGGCTCAGTATGAAGTGCTGCGCGAGAACGGCCACACGCCGTCCGAGGCTTTCAACGAGACCGTAGAGGAACTGACACAGAGCCTCATGCCGCTGTTCGCAGCCAAGGGCATGGATTGGATGTATGCCAACTGCTCCACCACGGCTCAGCGCGGTGCGCTCGACTGGTATCCGCGTTTCCACGACGCCATCAAACCCGTCGTTCAGCAGCTCTACGCCAGCGTGAAGTGCGGCAACGAAGCACAAATCTCCATCGACGCAAATTCTAAACCCGACTATCGCGTCGGTCTCGAGAAGGAGCTGGCCGAACTGCGCGACAGCGAAATGTGGCGTACGGCCGAGGTGGTGCGCAAACTGCGTCCCGAGAACAACTAACCCGCTTGGGGTTTGAATAGAACCACGGTCGGGGTACCTCGCGAGAACTTGTTGTTCCAGAGGTACTCCGACTTCTTTTTTCGCTTCGGTTTCCCGTTCTGTCGTTTTCCTCATTTTTTAAGTGGTCGCCCAAGCGTGTTTCTAACTTCACGACGTAAAATAACTGCTAAATATACGGCAGAACGAAAAAAAATCCGTATATTTGCACAACTAAACAACACGTCATGACTAACAGAAAACTCAGAATGGGAATGGTGGGCGGTGGCGGAAACGCCATGATCGGCCCTATTCATCTGCGCGCCGCGCTGATGGAGAATGATATCGAACTTGTCTGCGGATGCTTCAGCCGCAACTATGAAACTTCTCTCGCCACAGGCCGCGCTTGGCACGTGCAGCGTATCTACCGCGACTACCGCGAGATGATGGAACGCGAGGCGGCCCTGCCCGCGGACGAGCGAATGGACTTCGTGGCCATCGTCACGCCCAATAAAGTTCACTACGAACAGGCCGCTCTGGCCTTGGATAAGGGCTTTGACGTGGTGCTCGACAAGCCTATGACCTTCTCGCTCGACGAGGCTCTGCGCTTGCGCGACAAGGTCAACCAGACGGGCCGCACTTTTGCGCTGACACATACTTACTCGGCCTATCCCGCTGTCAAGGAAATGAAGGCCCGCATCCAGGCCGGCGAGCTTGGGCGTCTGCGTCTGGTGGATGTCGAGTACACACAGGGCTGGCTTTCTCAGCGCATTGAACTGCAGGGCGGCAACAACGCCGGGTGGCGCACCGACCCCGCCTTGTCGGGCAAGGGAGGTTGTGTGGGCGACATCGGCACTCACGCGTGGCACCTTTCGGAGTACATCACGGGCGAGCGTGTAACCGAACTTTGTGCCGAACTTAGCACGTTTGTCGAGGGGCGTCCCATCGATGACGATGCCGTGGCCCTGCTGCACTTTACGAATGGCCTACACGGCGTTCTCCACGCTACACAGGTGGCCACGGGCGAAGAGAATCGGATCGCCATCCGTGTTTCGGGCGAGAAAGGTACTTTCGAGTGGCAGCAGATGGAACCCAACACGCTCATCATTCGCTGGGGCGACCGTCCGGCTGAAATCATCCGCACGGGCAATGGATATATGAGTGGGTTGGCCAAGTGGAACACACGTACGCCCGGTGGTCACCCCGAGGGCTACATCGAGGCCTTTGCTAACATTTATCGCAACTTCGTTGCCACCGTGCGTGCCAAGGCGGCTGGACGGACTCCGACTCCCGAGGAACTCGATTTCCCAAACGTCATTGACGGCCTGCGCGGCTTGCAATTCATCGAGACGATGGTGAAAGCTGGCTATGATCGCGATAAAAAGTGGGTAAAGTGGGTCGAAGAGTAGCTGCATGGCGGCGACACCAGCCCCACAGGGCGTAAAATTACAAGATACCTTAAACTAAAAACAAAAACTAACTAACAAACACGTCAGAAATGAAAAGCAGGACATTTATTCTCTTGGCTGTCGCCATGATGGTCGCTCATTCCATCCGGGCTTTCAATCCGCCCACGATGGGCTGGAGCTCGTGGAACACGTTCGCGCTTAACATCAACGAGCAAGTTATCAAGAGTCAGGCCGACGCAATGGTGGCCACTGGGCTCGACAAGGCCGGTTACAAATTCGTAAACATCGACGACGGATATTGGGACGGACGCGGCGAGGACGGCAATCTGCGTCTCAACACCCAGCTTTTCCCCAGCGGCATGCGCTCGCTCGTGGATTACATCCATTCGCTCGGCCTGAAGGCCGGCATCTACAGCGATGCGGGCGACAATACCTGTGGCTCGGCCGGCAAGCGCGCATGGGGTCTTGGTGTCGGTTTGGCAGGTCACGAGGAACGCGACTGCAAGCTGTATTTCATCGATTGGGACTTCGATTTCATCAAGGTGGACTATTGCGGCGGCCGTCACATGGGTCTCGACGAGCGCGAGCAGTACACCAAGATTGGCAACGCCATTCGCAACTGT
This sequence comes from uncultured Bacteroidales bacterium, assembly GCA_902787575.1. Classification (GTDB taxonomy): domain Bacteria; phylum Bacteroidota; class Bacteroidia; order Bacteroidales; family Bacteroidaceae; genus Physcousia. The sequence goes on from CADAGX010000029.1 coordinate 22,903, forward strand.
GGCAAACCTGGCATCGTATTCAACGTATGTCGTTGGGCATACCCGGGCGCTTGGGTTCGCGACGTGGCCGACTCGTGGCGCACCACGGGCGACATACGTAGCCGCTGGAGTAGCGTCAAAGCTATCGTAAAGCGCAACCTCTACTTGCAGGCGCTCACAGGCGACGGCCACTACAACGACCCCGACATGCTCGAAATCGGCCGCACGCTGTCGCCCGACGAGGAGAACACGCACATGGCTTACTGGTGCATCACCAGCGCTCCCTTGCTCATCGGCTGCGACCTCACCTGCATTCCGGCCTATTCGCTCACGTTGCTCAAGAACCCCGACCTGCTGGCCATGAACCAAGACCGCCTCGGCCTGGGCGCTCCCGTGGTGCAGCGTCAGGGCGAAGTGTTCGTTTTTGCCAAGGATATGGAGAAACTGATGGGCCGCAAGCGTGCCGTCGTTGTTACCAACCTGTCAGATGAGCCGCAGTCGCTCGCGCTTGACTTCGAGGCACTGGGCTTCACTGGTGCTGTCAAGGTGTACGATTGTTTCAGCCACGAGGTGGTGGCCAAGAAAACGGCTGCCTTCACCACCACTGTGCCGGCCCACGGCTCCACGGCCTACTTTATTACCGGCCGTCGCTGCGAGAAGCGCGTCTATCAGGCCGAGGAGGCATTCTTGCCTTCCTTCCAGGAAATCCGCAAGGCTGAAACCACACGTCCGGCCGAGGCCGCAGCTGCCGAACAGGGCGCCTATGTTGGCTACATTGGCAACGGCGCCGAGAATACGCTCGAGTGGCGCAATGTTTACAGCGCACGTGGCGGCGACTACATCATCTCGCTGCGCTATGCTTCGGGCGAGCCGCGCGACCTTACGGTGGACGTCAACGGCCAGCAGCAGACGCTCCGCAGCCTCAATACGGGCGATTATGCCACACATTGGCAGACGTCCGACCTGAAGGTGACACTCCGCAAGGGCTACAATACCGTGCGGCTCTCCAATACCACTGCTTGGGCGCCCAACGTCGACTGCATGACGCTTCGCCCGCTCTGACGCGTTGCTTCTATAATGCCGGCCGCCGCTTCTCTTCCTTCGTTGGGAGGGGAAGCGGCGGCCAGCGTCTTATCTTACCATCTTGCGGCCGTCTCTGATGTATATGCCATGTGGCAGCCTGCCGGCGTGTCGTCCATCGTCGCCCACTTTGCGCCCGCTCAGGTCGTAGATGCCGGTGCCTGAGTGGCTGTCGCTTGCCATCTTCGGCGTTTCAACGTCCTCTGGGTGCCCTATCTCCAGCGTGGCCGTATAGATTTCCACGTCGTTTTCCAGTCGCAGCGTGTAGGTACCTGCGTCGTAACGTCTTAGGTCGGTCTCCAGTGCCAGCACGTTGTCGGTCTTCACCGTGTGGCTATAGACCTCGCGTCCCTCGGCGTCTGTCAGCCTCACGCTGTATGCGCCTTTCAGTGGCTGCAGGTTCAGGAACATCGTGCTATTGTACTCGCCGTTGGGCGTCTCTGCCGCTGCACGTCGGCGCGGCATTTTGGGCTGCGACTTGATGACGTGTGTGAAGTCGATACGTTTTTTCACTTCCTCGTTTCCGATTTCCGGCATGCCGCGTAGCAGTGCGGTGTCGAGGTATAGCACCTCGTCTCCCACCGTGCAGGAAATCAGCTGCTGCCATTTGTCGGGTGCTTTTTCGGGCCTCATATTCTTGAATCCCATGTGTCCCACGCCCACCATCCAGTCTGTCATCGTGGCCGTCGAACTGATGTCCGTCGGGTGGCGGAACACGGTGGTGCGGATACCTTTGTAGGTGTCCGTCTCGCTGGCCTTTTGTCTGTACACCAGCAGGCGTGACATCTCGCTTTCCAGCGTGTCGCTTTCGGCGTTGTCGAGTATCCAGAGCGTGTCGATCGGCTGCACAGAGAAGTCGTACAGCAGCCCGAAGTCCGTCTCGCCGGGCTTGGCCACATAGATGCGGCGTCCTGTTTCATAGACCGCGGCCACGTAGCGTGCTGCGGACGGCGTTTCGGACATCGTCTCCGTCAGCCATTTCTTGCATAGTTTGCCGCCCACCAGTGTGTCGCCCTCCAGCCGCTGCATTTCCAACTTCGTGGGGTGAGCGAAGTCCACACCCTCGGCATTCCAGTTAGTGGCGTACGTGGCCGTTGTCCACACCTTGCCTTCCTCCACCAGCGGACGGTAGTCGTCCAGCCGCCTAATCTCCTCGCCGTCGCCGCCACGGGTGACATAGGTGGCTGCCGCGTCAAAGTCTGTGAAATACAGGTCCACGGCCTTGTGGCTTTGGCACGTGGTGGCCGTGCCGACGAAGTTCTTCTGCAGTCTCACCGTGCGTTGCAGCGAGTTCATGGGCTCCTCCACGCAGAATACGTAGCTGCCACTCACTTCGCACGGCAGCCACATTGTGCCGCTTACGTGCAACGTATATCCACTGCGTGCGTCGGGAATCAATTCGTAGCGCAGCCGGTCCTCGTGCGTGTCGTCCAGCGCTGCTTCCTCTGCAGCCGTCAGGCTTCGTGACTCCAGTCGTTGTCCGTGCCACGGGCGCTCGATGTCGAAGGCCAGGAACGTCCGTTCGTCGTCGAGCAGCGCGTATGCCATCTCCTCGCGTGTGCCGTTGTCGGCCTCTGCGAACTGGAATCCGCCCAGCGGGTTCAGCCTGTTTCCCACGCCCTCGATCCATGTCAGTTGCGGCCAGCTGGCAGCGCCGTTGCCCGCCAGGTATTTCAGCGTCAGCGTGCGCAGCTCGCAGTCAGACACGCTTGTCGTGCCTACTCTTGTCACCACGAACCTTCGGCTCTCGCACGCGCCGGCCTCCATGTCCCACGCCACGTCTATCGTATCTCCCTTCCCGGCTGTGAAGTCGTACAGCCGGTATTCGTGGTTGCTCGCTTCGTCGAGGACATAGACGCGCCGTGCTTCCTCGCGAAGGAGGCCGAGTATCTCGTCGTTGCCGCCTTTCGTTCTATACATTGGCAGGTACGTGCGTCCGTTCTTCTCCACTTCGTTTTCGCCGAATCTGTACGTGGCTTCTGCGCCAGCCAGCCCAAAAGTGGTTTCTACCGTGTGCCACGTGTTTCCCTTTTGCACGAAGGCCGCATAATACGCCGTGTCTGGCGTCTCATAGCGCGCAGGTTGTGCTGCCGCTGAGCCGGTCGAAAGAGCGCTCCCGCCCAGTAGCAGGATAGAAAGTAAATGTCTCATTTCTATTCGTTTTTAGTTGTTTATATTTTGTCGTATGTTGTCGAGCACTTGCTCCAGCGTCACCTCCGGCTGTTCCTCGCCGAAGACCTCCTTTTTCAGCTTCAGTTTGCGGTGTTGCACGGCCGAGATGGTCAATCCGTAGATGTTGCCGATGGCGCGGTTGCTCAGGCGTAGTCGCGTGAGCAGGCAGAGCTGCACGTCCTCCTCGCGCAGCATCGGATATCTCTGGCGCAGATGCTCGAACATCGAGCCGTCTATGGCATCGATGGTGCGTTCCATCTCCTGCCATTCGTGTTCGGTCAGATAGACATGGCGGTCGGCGCTGGCTCCCAGTTTCTGCACGACGATAGAGCGCTGCAGGATGAAATCCTTCAAGAAGCGTATCGTGGCATCTCGGCTGTGCAGCAGTTCTTCCTGTGCGGCACTCCGTTGTCGGTGCAACTGCGCTTCGGCTTCTCGGAGTCGCGACTGACGGATGCTCTCGTCCACCTCGTGTTTCCTGGCCCACACCTCCGAGAGCCGTTTGCGCCCCGTGTCGCGCATCTGTGTCCGCAGTGCGAAGGCTGCGGCTGCCAGCAGTGCTGCCATCAGTGTCAGCCCTCCCCACAGCGTGCGGCGGTGCAGCCGGTTGCGATACGTCAGGCGTTCGTTCTCTCGCTCGCGTGCCAGCGCCGTGCGGTAGTACGCATCTTTCTGTCCGAGTGCCTCGAAGTAGAGCGATTCTACGTGTTCGAACGCATCGTCCAGCGCCGCTTCGGCCGCTGCCATGTCGCGCCGCTGCAGTGCCAGCTTGGCCAGACTGCTTTCCACCACGTAGGCGGCCTGTATGTCGCCCTTCGTTTTCATGCTGCGATACACCGTTTCGGCCGCATCCGTCGAGTCGCAACTGGCCAGGCAGCGTGCCAGCACTTGCTGTGCGCCCAGCAGTAGGGCAGAGTCGGGTGCCGTCTCCACGCCGCGGCGTGCATGGCGCAGTGCTTCGGCGTATTGTTCCGTGGCCCACAGCAGGTTGGCCATGCTCGTCTCGGTTTGGCTCACCAGTTCGTCGCCCAGCGTGTCGCGTGCGGCCAGTGCCATGTCCAGGGCGCGACGTGTGTAGCTGATGGCCTCGTCGTATGGCGCCTCGGTGGTGTATGCCAGCTGTCCCGCATACGTGCCCACGTAGTCCAATAGTATAATGTGGTTACGCCGGCTGTCGGGCGCCGTCTCGTAGGTCCGCAGTGCTGCCTTGGCCATGCCGAGCGCCTCGGCCGTGTTGCCCCACGCCAGCCGCTGAGCCAGTTTCAGCTGCGCCAGATACAGCGTGTGCGTGTCCTTCTCTTGCTGCGCGTGGCTGATGGCTTGGTGCAGCAGGCTGTCTGCCGTCTGCGTGCTGTCGGTGGCCAGCGCTTCGAGTGCACGTTCGTAGAGCGTCTGGGCGGTGTCGTCTGGGCGCGTGCCGTGGCAGGCTGTCAGTGTCAGCGCGAGCAGCAGGAGCAATGCTTTCGGTTTTCTCATTTGCGTTGTCGTAGTTTTCTGCCGCAAAGTTACGGCTTTTCTCGCTTCGCAGTTCTTACACCCCATGGAAAAGTTTGTGCCTCCGAACTTCATTTAAATTCCTGACATTCTGTGTTTTTCTGGTTTTCTCCTTGCGGCAGGTCATGGAAAAGTTTGTCGCGCAGATGGTTTTCCCGTGCAGAAAAACGAAAACTGCACGCAGTTTCTGTCTGTGCTGCGTGCAGTTTTTCTCTTTGCGGCGTGTGGTATTTTGCGCCTTATTCTATGGTAAATCTGTAGGTGCCTTGTCCCACCGTCACTTCCGTCGTGTCGCCGTCCGCCACTTGCACGATGCCGTGCGAGGCTTTCAGTTTGCGTCCGCCCTCGCGGATGTTTTCTTTCTGCGCGGGCAGGCATACGGTGGCGGTGCTGCCCACGGGAACTGTCACCTCCAGTGCGTGCAGCTGTCCGCCCTTGCTCTCCACGCGCGATGCCACGCGTCCCTGTGGCGAGATGAGCGAGTAGTAAACGCTGTCCAGCCCTTGCGTCGGGATGGGGCAGACGCGGAAGTGGCGGTAGCCTGCTCCGTCGGCATCGGCCTTCACACCGGCCAGATGGCGTGCAAACCATGTCAGGCCGCCGCCGAACATCGGATGGTTGCGCGACGACTCGCCGTTCCAGTTCTCCCACGTCACCGTGGCGCCCTGGCGAATCCAGTTGCCGTAGCTCGGGAAGTCCTCTTTCAGTATGGCCGTCATGGCCACGTCGTGGAGACCGTTGTCTGAGAGCGTCTCGAAGAAGAATTTCGTGGTCACGAAGCCCGTATTGATGTGGCCGCCGTGGGTTTCCATAATCTCGTGGCGTAGCGTCTTGGTCACGTCCGCCTTCCGCTCCTCGGGCACACCCATCCAGAGCGCCAGCACGTTGGGACCGAAGTCGCCGTACGTGCGCTGTTCGGCGTTGTAGAACTTGCGGTGGAAGGCCGCGCGCGTCCTTTCGGCAATGTCGTGGTAGCGCTCGTAGTCGCCCGCCTCGCCCAGTGCCTTTGCGGCCAGTGCCGTATTCTCTGCGCAGAGCCAGAGGTAGAACGTGTGCACGATTTCGTCGGCCGGCTGCCCGTAGGGCGGCACCCAGTCGCCGAGGTTGAACCAGTAACACGGCTGGCCGCTCTCCTCGTTGAGTTTCTGCTGTAGCATCGTGCCGTCGGGCGTCAGCCACGTCAGCATGTGCCGCACCTGCTCCTTCATGGGAACGAAGTTGTCAGCCAGCATACGCAGGTCGCCATACTGCACATAGTACTCCCAGGGTATCACATTCATTGCCGCGCCCCATGCCACGCCACCGCCGCAGCCCGGCTGCCACGGTGCGCCGTTGGGCACGTAGCCGCTGACGGGGTTCTGGGCGTCGCGCATATCGCGAACCCATTTCTGATAGAAGGCCGCAGCGTCAAAGTTGAGCATCACCATGGCGGCGGCTATCTGGCCGTCGCCCGTGTAAGGCGAGCGCTCGCGGTGCGGACAGTCGCTGGCGATGCAACCGTGCATGTTGTCGAGCTGCGAGCGCTGCCAGATGGTGTTTATCTTGTTCAGCAGCGCGTTGCTCGTGTGGAACTCCGAGTTCAGCCGCACGTCGGTGTTCACAGCCTCGGCCTGAATCTGCTCGGCCGTCAGGTTGTCCACACCGCTTACGACGACCTTCGAGAATACGTACCAGGTGAAGCGCGGGGCATAGGTTTCGCTGCCCGTGCCCTTGAGAATGTACTCCTCCTTGCCCACGGGCGATTCACAGATATATTTCACGCTGACAGTCTTGCCAGCCTGGCCTCGGAGATTCTTCAGGCGTACCCAGCCTGAGATTTCCTTTACGAACTCGACTTCATATTGCCCTTGCTCTCCCTTCGTTACTTTGATGGGCTGCAGCACTTCGCATATCTTGTCGGTTGGCGAGGTGTGTGC
>CADAGX010000030.1 GCA_902787575.1 uncultured Bacteroidales bacterium
TACAAATAGGAATAAACAGCAGTTTATATTTATCTACAAATTGAATGACGTTTATCTTATTCAATGCGAAATATGCGCCTGTAGAGAAATAAAAGAATGCTGTAATGTGGAAACCGGGCAATAGTGTCCATATTCTTGATGTATAGGCAACGAATAGAATGCTGATAATGAATAGGCCTGACTTCTTTATGGCATAGTAAATAATAGGTGTCATCATGGTGACAACTATCAAATCTCGCAAAAACCAAAGAGGAAAATCATATGGGCCTGTCATTCTCAGATTCTCTCCAAGCCAATTGATACGAGTGGTTCCCCATTCATTACAATCATAGAATATATGCCAATTTTTCTCTACGATAAATGTTTCAACTCCTTCTATTGGCTTCCCTTTTATGGCCACTGCTACTAACATGGCTAATACTGCCAGTAAAAATGGAATCGCATTCCATAGCAGGTAAGGAACTAATAGCGTCTTTATTCTACTGCTCAATTTCTTTTTATATCCTTCCCAAGACCATTTTTGGAAATTGATGAAAAAGAGGAATCCAGAAATCAAATAGAATGTGGGAACAGCAATATGTGTCAGTACATGTGACAATAATACTCCAGTGACGTTATAAATTCCATGTCCAGAAATCAAACTGAAATCGGCATCAAAAAGGTTGCTGACTTCTGGATCCATGTGAATGAAAATAACCATTATTGCCAGAGGAAATCTTAATAAATCGATAGTTGCTGACTGAAGTTTGACGGAATCCATTCCGTAGCCTTGAATGTTGCTATTGTTCATGATAAATTGGATTTTCTGCATCAATCTATCACTCACGTCAACGCATAAAAAAGGCACAGGCCTTCTTGTGCGTTCGTCGAGGCTGCGTCGGAATAAAACCTCTCTATCCTTACAAGAGTAACCTATGCCCGAGGGCAAAGGCAACGACTCCTATAAAAGGATAGAAAGGCAATCCGATAACGAACTTGCCAACCACTGCGCTAAGCGCAATTAATTATCTGTTTCTTAATCGAAATTTTGGTGCAGTTCCTGCCGGCGAGCCATTCCATAACTGCATTATTATTCCTGTCTCTAGTGGCTCCTTTACAGATTCGTTCGCAAAGGTACACATTTTTATTGATAATCCGTCATGTAGCCCCGAAGGGGCGTCAGAGTGATTGCGTCTGTCGCACCTTCGGCGCTAATTGTTTACGGATGATTCTGTAGCAGGGACTTCGCCCCTGCCTGTACTCTTTTGCCCCTTTGGGGCAATCTCCGCCCTAAGAAATTTTTCTCTGAAAAAACCTACACGCCTACACTTTCGTGGGTTAATCGGTTGGAAATCTGTGTGGTATAGGGGTGTAGGTTTTGGTGTAGGCAAGCCGAAAAGGTGTAGGTTTGGGGGCATTTGGGCTGTATTTTTTGCTAAATTCGCTTTGTCAGGTGGTGAGTTCGGTGTGACGTGTTGCACGGTTTTTATGACGTGTGAAATGTTAAATGTGGCGTGTTTTGCCGTTAAACCTACACGCTTTTCACGAACCTACACCCGAACCTACACCGCGACAATAATTTGAAATACAGCATATTGACGTGCCAATGGTGTAGGATGTAGGTTTTTTCATAGAAAAAAATTTGGGAAGCTCTATATTGTACGCGACGTGGTGTAGGGAATTTGCTTGTCAAATTCCGCGCGACACGAATATTTTTTCGGTCTTTGACAAGCAAAGACCCTACAACGAGCCATTAAATACTCTACTCGTGAAAAGTACTCTCGCTCGGAAAAGCAAAAAATAAATTTATGCTTGGCTCTTTCTTCGCTTATTCGTACCTTTGACCTGCGGTCGAAAGTACTCTCGCTCGGAAATGCTCAAATACATTTGGCATTTCGCTCGCTTATTCGTACTTTTGCACCCAAGTATTTAAGAAGAGAGAATCGTGGAGTTTGAGACTTGTAGGTTGTCGTGTGGGCTGCGCATCATCTGTGCGCCGTACGCGAGCGATGTGGTGTATTGTGGCATGGCGGTGGACGCTGGAACGCGCGACGAGATGACTGCCGAGAGCGGAATGGCGCACTTTACGGAGCATCTGAGCTTCAAGGGGACGTTGCACCGCACCAGCCGACAGATAATCACGCGCATGGAATCGGTGGGCGGCGACCTGAACGCCTATACGGGCAAGGAGGAGACGTTCTACTACTGCACACTGCTGCGGCCGCACCTGTCGCGAGCCATCGACTTGCTGCTCGATATCTCGCTCTGCAGCACGTATCCGCAGCACGAGATTGAGCGCGAAGTGGAAGTGGTGCTCGACGAGATAGAGAGTTACAACGACTCGCCGGGCGAACTGATATACGACGAATTCGAGGCGCTGAGCTTCCCCGGCCATCCGCTCGGCCGCAACATTCTGGGTGAGGCCGAGCGCCTGAGGGAGATACGGACGGAGGATGTGAGCCAGTTCACACGCCGCAACTACCTACCCAGCCGCATGGTGCTCTATGTCTATGGGCGTGTGGGCTTGGACGAAGTGGCGCGGCAGGCGGAACTGAGCATCGCACGTCTGGGCATCGGCTCTCGCAGTTTCCCTGCGGAAGGCCCTGTGCGAACGCAACCGCAGGCGGCAGTCGCCGGAACGGAGGTCTGCACCGAAAAGAGTACGCATCAGGCGCACGTGATGATGGGCACCCGTGGTTTTTCGGCCACAGACCCGCGTCATCTGCACCTCTACTTGCTCAACAATATGCTGGGCGGCCCTGCGCTGAGCAGCCGCCTGAACATGAGTTTGCGCGAGCGAAACGGCTTGGTTTACTCGGTGGAAAGCAGTGCCACGGCCTACACCGATACGGGGCTGTGGAGCGTCTATTTCGGGTGCGACCATCACGACGTGGCACGCTGCCGCCGTCTGGTGCTGCGTGAGCTGGCGCGACTGGCCGAGACGCCTCTGAGTCAGCGCGTACTCGATGCGGCGCGCCGGCAGCTGAAGGGACAAATCGGACTCTCGTACGACAACGCCGAGAGCGTGGCGCTCGACATGGCCAAACGCTATCTGCACTACGGGCGGACGCAGACCAAGGAGCAACTGTTCGAGCGGCTGGATGCACTGACACCCGACGCGTTGTGGCTGACGGCACAGGAAGTATTTGCGCCAGAGCGCATAACAACCCTGATTTTTAATTAAATGGAAATGCTGACGGCGGGAAAAAGGATGAGGCGTGAGTTGGTGGAGGCAGCTGCGTGGCTGCTTGGAATTGTTTTTCTCGCGTGCAGTTGTGGAAGAAACGACGTGCCGGAAATTTCCGCAGAGCCGTCGTTTCCGGTCGCTGACGTGCAGGCGTCGGACAGTGTGCTGGCCGAGCGGCTGGCGCGACTGGTGGCACGCACGCCACGCATCGACTCTGCGAAGCTGGCGGTGGCGGTGACCAACCTGACAACAGGCCAGGAGGTCTATGCCCACCATGCCGACCGCTGGATGGTGCCTGCCTCGTGTGCAAAACTGCTGACGGCCGTCTGTGCGCTGAAGCAGCTGGGCGGCGAGCATACCTACGAAAACCAATTGCTGGCCAACGGCACCATCTGCGACAGCGTCCTGTATGGGTGCCTGCTGCTGCAGGCGGACGACGACCCACTGGTGGCATCGTTCCAACCCTTTGCCGAAGCACTGCGCGAGGCAGGTATCAGCCAGATAGAGGGTGGCATCCTGTACCGCCTGACGCGCTCGGATACGCTACGCCCGCATCCGTCTGCTTCGCCGTGGGACATCCCTTACAGGCAGGTGCCGCTGCTGATGAGCGGTGCCAAGCGCATAGAAAATGAGTTTCGGGCGTCGTTGGAAGCCTGCGGCGTCCGCTATCACTGGAATCCGCAGTTCGCACACGCGTGGATGCAAGCCGAATGCCGCACGGCAGAACCACGGAAGTACGCTTTGGCTGTGCGCGAGGCCACACACGGCGCGCGCCTTATCTACAGCCAGCCGCACACATTGCTGCAGGTGCTGGCTCCCATGCTGATTTGTAGTGATAATGCCAAGGCCGAGGCAGTGCTTCACCGTACGGGCGCCTCGTTGCAGGACTTCGCCTGCGAGGTGCTACCCGAGAGGGCGGACGGCCTTTGTGCGCTCGACGGCAGTGGCCTCTCGCCGCTGAACCGCATGAGTGCGCGTTTTCTCACCGACTTGCTCTCGTATGCCTATGCCGACACGTGCATGTGGCGTGTGCTGATGGAGGATGTGCTGGCCACGCCGGCTGCCGGTGGACGCACGGGAACGCTCTACGGCCGCATGAGCGACCCAGTGCTGAAAGGACATATTTTCTGCAAGACGGGTACGCTGGCCTCGCGCGGCATTTCGTCGCTGGCCGGCTACGCGCTGGGGCAGAACGGCTGCCTCTACGCATTCTGTATTCTGAACGATGATACGTCGGTCTTCGAAGCCCGCGATTTTCAGGACTGCTTGTGCTGCGCCTTGGTGTTGGGGCACTGACAATTGTCGCAGCCGTCGCATCCGCAACTGCAACCACTGCCGCCTTTCTTGATGTGGCGCCACAGGACCGCAACGAAAGCCACCAGCACGGCGGCCAAAAGGAGTATGCTCTGTACGTTCATATCAGAGAAAAATTCGGAACAGGAATGTAACTATCCATGCCACGGCGCACTGCAGGAACACCACGAAAACGGCCCAGCGGCTGCCCAACTCGCGGCGGACGGTGGCAATGGCAGCCACACACGGCGTGTATAACAGGCAGAAAACAAGCATGCACCACGCACTGGCAGCAGTGAGGAACTGACCGACCGACTCGCCGGGATAGAGCGCTCCGAGCGTGCTAACCACCGTTTCCTTGGCCATAAATCCGCTGACGAGTGCCGACACGATGCGCCAGTCGCCCAGTCCGAGCGGTTCGAAGAGAGGCGTTATCAGACTGGCAGCCTGCGCCAACATGCTGGTGTGCTCTGCTCCCTCGGGCACCATTTGCAGGTGGAAATCGAAGGTCTGCAGGAACCAAATGACCATCGAGGCCAGGAAAATGACGGTGAAGGCTCGCATCAGGAAGTCGCGCGCTTTCTCCCACAACAGCCGCAGCACGTTCTGCGCCACGGGAAGGCGATAGTTGGGCAGTTCCATGACAAACGGGACGGCCTCGCCGCGAAAAAGCGTGCGTTTGAAAATCAGTGCCATGACGATGCCTACGAGGATGCCCAACACGTAGAGTGCCACCATCACCTGTGCGGCATGCGTCGGGAAGAATGCCGCGGCAAAGAAAGCATAGATGGGAATCTTGGCCGTGCAGCTCATAAAGGGAGTAAGCAGAATGGTCATCTTGCGGTCGCGCGCACTTGGCAGCGTGCGACTGGCCATGATGCTGGGCACGCTGCAGCCAAAGCCGATGAGAAGCGACACAATGGAGCGGCCCGAGAGTCCCAGCCGCCGTAGTGGCTTATCCATGACGAATGCAATGCGTGCCATGTAGCCGCTGTCCTCCAACAGGCTGAGGAAGAAGAAGAGGCAGACGATGAGCGGCAGGAAGACTAACACCGTTCCAACGCCGCTGAAGATGCCGTCCACCACCAGCGAGCGTACGGCGGGTGCAATGTCCCATCGCTCTAAGGCGGCAGCGGTGGCGCCTGTGAACCAATCTATTGCTGTCTCGAAGAGTTCCTGCAGCCACAAGCCTACGGTGTTGAATGTGAGGTAAAAGACGAGCGCCATGATGAGCAGAAACGACGGTATTGCCGTCCAGCGGCCCGTAAGTATGCTGTCGATGCGGCGGCTGCGGCGTCGCTCTTTGGTCTCTTTGGGCTTTAGCACCGTCTGGCGGCACACGCGGCGGATGAAGGTGAAGCGCATGTCGGCCATGGCGGCACGGCGGTCCAGTCCGCGTTCCTCCTCCATTTGGCACATAATGTGCTCGATGGTTTCGCGCTCGTTGCGCGTCAGACCCAACGCTTCGGCCACCAGTTCGTCACCTTCTATCAGCTTGCTGGCTGCAAAACGTAGTGGGATGCCGGCACGTTGTGCATGATCTTCGATGAAGTGCATGGTGCTGTGGAGGCAGCGGTGAACGGCGCCTCCGTGGTCTTCGACGCTGCAGAAGTCCTGTCGGGCAGGCAGTTCCTGATAGTGTGCCACGTGGATGGCGTGGCGCACCAGTTCGTCCACACCCTGATTCTTGGTGGCGCTGATGGGAATGACGGGTATGCCCAAGATTTTCTCCATCGCGTTTACGCGAATCGTGCCACCGTTTCCCTCCACTTCGTCCATCATATTCAACGCCAGCACAATGGGAATATTCAGTTCCATGAGCTGCATTGTCAGATAGAGGTTGCGTTCTATGTTTGTGGCGTCCACAATGTTTATTATTCCCTGCGGATGGCTCTCGAGGATGAAGCGTCGGCTCACAATCTCCTCGCTGGTATAGGGCGAGAGGCTGTAAATGCCGGGCAGGTCGGTGACGGTGGTCTCGGGGTGACCCTTGATATGTCCGTCCTTGCGGTCCACAGTGACGCCTGGGAAGTTGCCCACGTGCTGATTGCTGCCGGTAAGCTGGTTGAAGAGCGTGGTCTTGCCGCTGTTCTGATTGCCTGCCAGTGCAAAGGTGATGTGCTGCGTTCGCGCTTTCGAAGCGCCGGTATGGAAGCGCGGCCCCTCTTCTCCCAGTCCGGGGTGTTCGATGTCGAGATTAATGCTTCTGTCAGCCTCTTCTTCGGCAGCCTCGGCGGCCTGCACGTCGGTGTCGATTTCTATCTGTGCGGCGTCGGCTTTGCGTAGCGACAGCTGATAGCCGTGCAGGTGGAGCTCGATGGGATCGCCCATCGGTGCAAACTTCTCCACCGTAACGGGTACGCCGGGAATAAGTCCCATGTCGAGAAAATGTTGGCGCAGTGCGCCCTCTCCACCCACGTGTGTCACAACTCCACTCTCACCTGCCGATAGTTCGTTCAGTTTCATCCCCTTATTGAATCTTTAATCTCTTGCTTTTTGTTTTTCATCCTCCGTAGCTGTGCATTCCGCCCAGCAAATAGTTTACGCCGAAGTATGTCATCAGTAGGCACAACAGCGAGAAAATGGAGTAGAGACGGTAGTGGCGCGTGCTGCGGAACCATGGCAGGCTCTCTGAGTGCAGCGGAATGCTATAGACGAGGAGCGTCAGAAGTGCCCAGCTCTCCTTTGGATCCCAACTCCAATACGAGCCCCACGAGACATTGGCCCACACGGCGCCCAGGAATATGCCGGCGGCCAACAGGAATACGGCGAGCCGCAACAGCCGACGCTCCACGAAGCTGATTATCAGCAACGCGTAACTCATCATAATGATGCTTACGTGTGCGCTCAGCCACGGGCTATGCAGCACGGGCATGAGCGGCGTAATGTGCGGGTTCACCTCTCCCAAGTGAGCCACCAGCAGCACGAAGGCGGCGGCAAGTGCTGCCACAGGTAGCGTGCGACGTGCCACAAACGGGACTGCCAGCAGACAGATGGCTACAAAGAACATGGTCTCGTATCCGTTACTAAGTGGCAGGAACTGAGCTACGTACCATCGTAGCAGCCAGCCCGAGAGCAAGAAGAGGAAGAGGCCGCAGTGCAATACTGCAACGGCGGGCTTCAGCACTCGGCGGCCACGCTGCCACCGGACTGCAGCCGACAGGGCGGCCAGTACGAAACACGCCATCATACCCCAAAGGAGCCAGTCCACATGGTTGTAGAACAGCTCTGCGCTGAGTCGTTTCTCGGGCAGAGGCTGCACGTTCTCGGGCACGGCTTGTACCAGTGTGCCGTGCGAGAGCATCAGCATGAGGCCCACTTTCTCGTCCGTCTTAGGGTCGTTTCCCACGTTTCGGAGCGTGGGCACCTGTCCCGTCTGGTCGAGAAACTCGGACAATGCCACGTACTTTCCGCGACGTACCTTGATGATGGGCTCGTCGGTCCATGCCGTCGGCTCGAGCACCATGCTTGCCACCACTTGTGTTGGCGTGAGGCCGTGATAGCGCCGCTTGCCGTAAATCTTCAGAAGGAACTCCTGCGACATGGTTCCCAAGGGTGCTACGCGGTTGTTCCACATCACTTGTTCGCGCTCCAGTTCGGCCGCTTTTTCGGTGCTGACCACAGGCAGTGCCTTTGCCGGCTGACAGAGGAGCAGAAGCAACAGGGCGGCTGCCGCTTTGCGACGCTTCGGGCGCAGCAACAGTACAGCCATCATGCCCAGTCCCAGCATGGCATATCCTATGTAAGTGAGGGTGGTGCCCCATGGATCGTAGTTCACAGACAGGATGCTGCCCTGCCGGTCTTCGTCGAACGACGATTGGTAGAGCCTGTAGCCGCTGCGACGGACGATATGGTTCATGGAGATTACGTGCTGCTGACCCTCGATAGTGAGGTGGCTGACGTAGTCTTGCGGCGCTTCGGTGCCTGGGTAGTAGTGAATCTGGAACGAGTCGAGCCGCACGTAAAAGGGTAGTTGCTCAACGGTGCCACGTCCCTGTCGCACAAACTCGGTCTGTGGGACGCCCTGCCGCAGGTGCAATACGCCTTTCTTGCTGGTGAGCGATGTCAGCAGTGCGCCTGAGAGAATCACCACGAAGCTTAGGTGCAAAAGGAAAACAGGTAGACGACGCCAGAGCTGACGCAGGAAAATGAGGTAACTACCCGCTGCAGCCAGCAATAGCCACAGCAGTTTGAACCAAAACGAAGCGTAAAAATAGTGGTGAGCCACGGCGGTTCCGTAGACGTCCTCCACCACTGTGGCCACAGCTATGGGCACCACAAGGATGCCCACCAGCAGAAAAGGTGCGTACGACGCGAACTTCGACCCGGAAGCCGCTTCGGCAGAACGGTTTTTGCCTTCGTCTTGCATAGTTATGAGGTGTTTCCTGAATAGTTTCAGCGTCTGGCCACACGGAGGCGGCAGTCATCAGAATGCCCTGTACGCGGTGTTCCCATCAGTCGTCACAGCTACGCACTCCATTTCGATGAGCCACGTGGGCCGGCACACAGGTGCCAATGCAATGACGATGGGCACATAGGGGAAGCGCTGGGCGAACATTTCGCAGACTGTGCTGTAGTCGGCCACGTCGCGAAGGTACACAACCAACTGCATCACATCGTCGAAACCGGCTCCGCCCTCTGCGAGAAGTGTCTCCACGTTCTCCCACATGCGGCGTGTCTGCTGTACAATGTCTCCTTCGTACAGCACGTTTCCCCGGTTGTCAATGCTCGCCGTTCCGCTGATGAAGATGTGCGAGCGGTCTCCGTACTGCATTTTTGTTCCGCGCTCGAATGTAACCCCGTATTCGTAAGTCGGATTCAAGTGAGTCGGAGCGTAGAGATAGCGTTGCTGCGAGGCATCGAGTCCGGTAATGGCGTATGCGCCCAACTGGATCAAGGCCTTCGGGTTGGCCGGTCCGCCTCCGATGCCTGTACTTGCAATGTAGTGTGTCTTCTCGGTGAGGCCCTGTGCCACGAAATCCTCGCGTCGTGCGCGCACCATTCCCATATACTGTGTGTCCACGTCGCGCACGAAAAACCAGGTGCGGAGGCAGTTGTCGGCCAGTGTGGCACCCATCTGGGCCAGTGCAGCCTCGTAGCGAGTGAGGATGCTGGACGTCTGCTGAGCGCTGTCGCCTTCAGTTTCCACCATTCCCATCTTCCACAAGTGGCGATATCCGTTGTGGCTGGCCACAACCATGCCGCTTGATACGGTGATTTCGGTGCCTTGTTGCAGATAGAGCCACGCGGCGATTTTGCTGCCGTCGAGCGGCTGCTGCTGGATGACGCTGATGGCCACGTCCTTTTCCTGACGCATCAGTGGTTGCTGATTGGTGCTATCTGAGAGGAAATAACGCTTCAGCACATATTTGGCACCGGCAAATTCAGGCAAGGCCAACAGTTGCTGTTCTGCCTGATAGGTGCGCTCGAGCTGTCCGGCAAACATCTCTCCCCGAGGCTCCACGTGCAGCATGGCGTGCCACTCCGTGACACCGCCTTCGCAGCGGAAACAGGAATACTCCAGCCGAACGCCAAGCGATTCGAAATAACTCTTTCCGTATGTCATACGTTGTGTCTTTTGCGTGCAAATTTAGCACAATTCGTACGATTATGCAAGTTACAAGCCATTTATCCAATCGTCAATATATTTCTTTACCTCTTCGAGATTCTCCTTGAACTGGCTGCTCAGCACTTCTACGTGGTTATAATGGAGCACATTTTGGCCGCCGTCTTGGAGGATTTGATGCAGCAGCGACTGCTCGGCATTGCCCGAAACTACACGGATGGCGTCCTCCCGGGTGGCGCTGGCCTTGTCCACCAGTTCGGCCAGCGCGTGGCCGTCTGTCAGGTCGAGGCTGCCAGCCTTGCGGCCATTGCCGCCGTGGCACTGGATGCATGCCTTGTTGAAGACTGCTTGCTGCAGGCAGTTGAATTGCGAGACGTCGATACGTCCCACTTCGAGGCGGATGGTGTCTAAGTCTTCGGCAGAACCGGAGTAATCAGCAGTAGCCAGAGTGAGAACGCGATGTCGCAGGCGGTCTGTGATGGCCAGTTCCACGGTGCTCACGCCGTTGTCTGTGTTGGACATCAACACGGTAATGGGTCCTTCCTCGGCTATGGTCTGCAGTTTTGTGGCGTAGCGGTCGTTCGACTTGAATGCGGCGAGTGACAGGGCGTACTTCTCCGGCAGGCTTCCGAGGCCAGAAATGTCGGCAGTCAGCTTCACCACGCGTGATGCGGTGCTCTGCGTCTCAGCTGTTGGCTCGTAGATGTCGCCCGAATCGCAGGCGGCAAAGGCGAGGGCGGCCAGTGAGGTCATCAGTGATGCCCTGAAGAATGGTAGCTTTCTCATCGTCTTTGTCGTTTAGAAGCTGTATTGCAGCTGCACTGTGGCCGTGTGCGTGCTGATGCCGAGGTCGTCGTTGTCGCGGTCGAGTTGCGTTTCGTGGCCGTAGCGTCCTGTAAACTGGTACATGGCACTCAGTTTGAGGTTGCATCGCGGAATGTAGTAGTTCAGCACAGCTGCGGGCATGTTGAGGAAGCCGTCGCGGTGCGTGCTGTTGCGGTCCATAAAGTCGTAGCGTGCGCCCACTTGCAGATTTTCTGTGCAGAAATATCCGATTTGTGCGTAGCCGCCCCAGTAGTTGAACGTGTCGCCTATCTTCTGCCGCTTGGTGAAACCCACATGCATCCAGTATGCTTCTGCGGCTGCGTACCAGCGGTTATAGAGCATGGCCCACTCGGCACCGAGGCGCGCATCGTTCGTACTTTCGCTTTCGCTCTCCACATTCAGTCCTCCGCTCACTCCGAAAATCATGTGCCGGCCGCTGAGCATCTGGTTGTTGCCTTGCGTTGCCGGCATTTGTCCCCATGGCATGAACGTAATCCGGCCGGCGTAGAGCAGACTCGGGATGTGCCAGTCGTCGGAAAGCGTCTTCGTGGCTGTGTTCACGGCACTGCCGGAACCGTTCCACAGGCCGGCCTCGTAGCCCATTCGCCAGTCGGTTCCGCGTCGGAGAGCCGTGGTTCCGTGGAATTGCACGCCCAGATCGAAGCCCGTTCCGATGGCGGGAGTTACGGCATTGAGTGTGTGAGGCATGATGCTGGCAGCCGTCAGCGAAGTCGGCAACAGCGGAAAGAGCGTCTCGCCGAGTGTCGTCAGGTAGGCATGAGTGAATGGCGTCTTGAATTTTCCCACGCGGAAACGGGCCGCCGGACTCATCTTATAGTCGAGCCACGCCTGTTGCAGTATATTTCCGCCCGAGCCGGCTGCGTTGATGCTGAGGTTGTAGTCGAGGTTGCCAAACGTCTTGCCCGTGAAACCGAGTATGGCATACGGGATTGCAAAGCCACTGTTTGCCACATTGTCTTGGTTGTAGGCTTTGTCGAGGCCTTCGTCGTCGTAATAGTTATAGAGCGCCCGAGTCTGGATGAACAGATAGGGTTTGAAAACGAAGCGTCCGTCCTTGCTCTGCAGCGTGAAGCCGCGGTTGTCCGCAATGCCCAGTACGCCGTTTTCCATGTCGATTTTCGAGTCCGAAGAGGTGGCGCTGAAATTTTCACGTGTCGTTTCGGAATTCTCGCGTGCCGTTTCTTCGGCTGCGACGGGCAGCGTCATCAGTGCTGCCAGCGCGTAACAAAATATATGTTTCATCATACTGATTTTACAAGCTGTTGAGGAAGTTAATTAGCGCCTTGCGGTCTGCGCTCGGCATTCGGGCAAAGAGATTTTTGCTGGCCTCGCCTTCGCCGCCGTGCCACATAATGGCTTCGGTGAAGTTACGCGCCCGTCCGTCGTGCAGGAAGTAGGTGTGTCCGTTCACCTTCTCTTGCAGTCCTACACCCCACAGCGGAGTGGTTCGCCACTCGTTGCCGCGAGCCAGTCCGCTGACGTAATTGTCGTTCAGACCCACGCCCATTATTTCGCTGCCCATGTCGTGGAGCAAAAAGTCGCTGTAGGGATGAATGGTCTGACCGCCGAGCCACGGCAGTTCGGTGCCGTTGAGCAAGGTTGCGCCACGTGGCCGAGTGTGGAGCGTGGTGACGTGGCAAAGGTGGCACTTGGCCTCGTAGAACATTTCTTCGCCTCGTTTCACGCTTTTCTTGTTCACATTGCGGCGAGCCGGCACGCCGAGTGCGTGCAGATAGAGGTCCACATTCTCCATGTCCTCTGTGTTCACCTCCAGTTTGTCGTACAGTAGGCCCATCATGGAGCCTTCCTGCATTTGGCGCTGCCCTTCGCAAATTTCCTCCGGATAGCGACTATTGGTTACTCCCATATCGCTGGAAAATCCAAGTTCCACGGTCAAATCGGCGTGCTGAGCCTTGTTTCCGCTGAGTCCCAGCTGTCGGATGCCGCGTTCCGTAATGTAGTTACAGCGCCCGCTGATGCCGTATTCGGGATAATTGGACTTGGCGGCCAGCGCTTCCACCTCGTTGCGGTCGATGGCCATCATTTGTCCCATGCCAACGTGACGCAACGGAATGCGGACGGTGCAGAACAATTCGTCGGGATTGATGGGCTCGGAGGTATTTCCGTAGTTGGCATACCATTCTTTTATCGTGTACTCGGGGTAGGCCAGTTCGTACGTTTCTCCGTCTGGGAACTGAAATGTCTGGTAATGCCAGCGGCACTCCAGTTTGCCCTCGGCCTCCACACCGAAAATGCTTTGGTCGTGAAGCACGCGTCCGTAGTTCTGGAAGAAAGCTCCGTTCTTGCGCGTCACGTAAACCAGCATGCTGCTGAATCCGTATTGCCCCGAGCCGTAAACGGGCGTTCCGTCCGGGTCTGTGCCTGTCTGGGTCCAGAGTGCCGGTTTGGTGCGTCCTGCGTTTCTGTGGCACGAGCCACAACTGTAGCCGGCATACACGGGACCCAGTCCGCCTCCGTATTCCGTGCTGCTGGTCCGCGCGTCGTCATAGAGCTTGTCGCCTCGCACAAAACGGCGCTTCAGTGCACCCGTCACCCAGTCTGCCTCCGAGTCGAAGGCATATGACGAGGTGGTGAAAACTGTCGACGTGCCGGCCGACAGCGAGTAGCCTGCGGGAACATCTATTTCCTCCACAGTGAGCCCGTCTTCTTGGCAGGAGAGCACGGAAGTTGCCGCTGCGAGAGCCAGTGCCACGTGTAAAAGACTCGTCGTCTTCATTTGCCGTCTTGTTTACTCGTCTTCGTCTTCAGAGCCGATGCTGTGGTTGAGGAACAAATCTTTGTACGCCTTGCCTCCTTCGTAGCTTTGTGTCCACGATTCGTAGAGCAGTTCTGCGTCTTGCTGCAGCAGTTTTCCCACCTGCACCATGTAGTTTCCCCAACTCTTGGCGTTGCTTGCCGTATAGTCAAGGTCTTTCGGGTCGGTGCTTGTGCCGCCGTTTATGGTGCGGGCCTCGCCATTTTTGAAAGCAAGGAACTCCATCGTGTGAAATCCGCGTACGCTCTGCACTGCCTCAATGGCGTCGTCATCGTCTCCGTCGCCCCAAGTGAGGTTGTCAAACTCGCCAGAATTCAAAATATTCACGATTGCTTCCTGATCCAGCGGCCAACTGTCCATATTGGGGTCCAGTCCCAGCGCATCCACGGGTCCGAAGAGGAATGCCTCGCTCGTCTCCCACGGTTCGCGCGCTTCGAGCCACGCCTCGCACACGTTCTCGAAGAGTCTGTCGGAGGGAGCGTCTGCAAAAGCTTTTGCAGCAGCGTAGAGTGCGGCGTTCTTCTCCTTCAGGTCTTTGTAAGTCGGCAGTACTACGTCGTTTACATATGTTTCCAGCACGGGTTGCAGCACTGCATCCGTGTTCACTTTTGCCGTCCGCTGGATGTAGCCCTTCAGGTCCTCGAGCGTCTCGTTCAACATTTCGCAGGCGTCCATGGCCGTCTTGACCGCGGGGTCTCCAATGTTGTTGCGGAACGGATGTGGTATGGCCTCAATGGCTCTGACTGCCTCGTCTATTGCATTGCGCACCTGCGTGTCGAGTTGTGCGTTGTTGGCCTTGATGACTGTGGCCAGCGAGGCCGGTGCCACCTTTCCGTCGCGTGTGCCGAAGTATGCGTTTCGGATGGAGCGGATATTGTTGCTGTAGTCCTCGCGGCTGTGCCAGCTGTACCAAGATTCCACCGAGTAGAGTGCTTTTTCCGTCTGCCCGCTTTTGAACAAATCGTACGGGTCACCAATCTTGGCCGTGCCCACTTCGTCAGAAATGTCGAGACAGCCGTCTATTATCTGCTCTACGCAGACCAGAGCCGACTGGGTGTCGTCTTCAATGCCTTGGGGCGTTTTTTCATCATCATCACTACATGCCACGAAACCCATGCTCAGGGCCACGAGGCTTGCCAAAAACATTTTCTTTTTCATCTTTCCTTATTATTAATAATTAGTGTATCGGATTTTATTTCTTGAAGAACCATCCGGCATACGCCACTCCGATGGAGAATTCGTTCTCGCGGTTGTAGCGGCTGCTGCCGAACATCTTTGCGGTTCCAATCTTTCGGGTGCTGTAATCGGCCTTCACCACCAGGTTAGGCAGCGCGTACCAGTTGAGTCCGCCCACCCATTTGCTCACCTGGCAGCGGCGTTCCATGCTCTGTCCGCCTTCGCCTTTCTGCTGCGGGTTGTAGTATTCATAGCGCGCAAAGGGATAAATTACCGGCACGCGCGGCAGGCTGATGATTTCTCGCAGCGACAGTCCAATTTCTGCACCGTAGGCCAGTGCATTCTTGGCCGTCTTGCGCATGTCCTTGTGGTGGTACTGCGATTTGTTCGAGAGCGAGACGCCGCTCACGGCCTTCGCATTGTCCACCTGCCCCCACAGCACGTTGGCTCGTACGGCCAGCAGTCGGTTTCTGTACTGCACGTCACCCGAAACGATGTTCACTCCCACGTCTCCGTCCACGCTCGAATATTTGTACCGCTTGTCGGCGTTTGCCGCTGCATCCTTGCAGAAGTAATACGAGCTGCCGACTCTCAGCCCCGGCACGCCTTCGTATTCCAGTCGCAGCGTGTAGGCTGGGCTCGTCAGGTTGTCCGTCTCGAAGAGGCCTTGCTTTCCGTCCGCCACCCAGTGATCGCGGCCAAATCCGTCAGCATTCAGTCCCGTTGTCACGAATGCCTGATACGTCAGTCGGCTGTAGTTTCTGCCCAGCGACCCGAAGAGGCTCAGTCCCGTCTCGTGCCAAGTGGAGGGGATAATCACTGTTTCCGACTCGGGGCGCACCGTACCGAAGAAGAGTATCGGTTCGTGGTGAGCATTCGTCAGTCCGATGGGCAGCACCTGGTGTCCGGCTCGTACGTTCAACGCGTTGTTCAGGTGATACGTAATGTGAAATTGTTCCAGCGCCACTTCGCCGCCTTTTTCCATCTCGGTCTCATATTCGCCGTTCTCCGACGCTTCCATCTCTGTCTCCAGTCCCACGCCGCCTGCCTCGAATTCTATCTCCGCTCCCAGCGCCCAGTGCTTGGAGAACTTGTAGTCGCCAGCCAGCACGAAGCGTGGGATGGCTATCGAATTGCGGCGCTCGTAGTCGTTGCCCGAGGTGGTGCCGTTGAAACGTGTCTTGCCGTAGCCCATGAAGGAGGCCACCATTTCGCCATAACCGCCCACGCGGAAGCGGCTGAACGAGTCGTACTCCGTGCTGTCGGAACTCCATTTTGCCGTGGCCTGTGATATGGCCAAAAACGCCAGCACGATTGCGTAGAAACACTTTGCTTTCATCTCTTTTTCATCTTTTCCGCCGCAAAGGTACGCCCAATCTGCCGAGTCTGCAATACACAAAAAATATGAAATTCACCATCTTCCGCCGTCTTCTGCCTCATTGTTTTTGATGATTTCGCACTCTCCGCGCCCAGAAGTCACCCCTCGCATTTGGCACTTTGCCCCGTCTTTCGTAACTTTGCAACTGCATTTGATGGATTAAGACGCGACTCGCTGTAGAGAATCTGCTTGTCAAATTCCGCATCTCATGCGGCAGCCTGCCGGCAATCCTGCAAATTGTAAAAAAGTAAATTCGAAAATAGAAAAGATGACTGAGAAATACCACGAATCGGACCCCATGAGCGATGTTATTAGCGATGATTATCGCATGTTGCAAATGATGAGCCGCTTCGGCATCAAGTTGGGATTTGGCGAGCAGACGGTGCGCGATGCGTGTCGCGCGGCTGGCGTGGACGTTACCACGTTCCTGACCGTCGTAAACTACCTGAAGGACCCGGCGCACGCACACATAGGCGAAATGGTGGAGCGCATCAGCCTGCCGGCTCTGATGGACTATCTGCGCACCTCGCACACGTACTTTGTGGATTTCCGCCTGCCGGCCATTCGTCGCAAGCTGATAGAAGCCATCGATTGCTCGGCTGCCAACCGAATTGCCTTCCTTATCCTGAAGTTCTACGACGAGTATGCTGCTGAGGTGGCACGCCACATGGAGTACGAAAACACGCACGTTCACCCGCATGTCGAAAGCCTGCTTGCTGGCCGACTGCCCGCCGAATCGTTCGATGCCGTGGTCACTCAGCACAGCGACAACCATGCCAGCATCGAAAAGAGCATTGGCGAGCTGAAAAACATCATCATAAAATATTATCCCAGCGACAACAATGCGCAGTTGCTGAACGATGTGCTGATGGATATCTACATGACGGAGGAAGACCTGCTGGTGCATTGCCGGCTCGAGGACACGCTGTTTGCCGAGTGCGTGCGGCGGTTGGAGGCCGGGGTGCGGCAGACAGGTGGCGCCGAGGCTGAGCCGCTGGAGGAAACTCAGGCACAAAGTGGGACGTCCGAAGGCCTGAGCCAGCGAGAGAGGGAGGTGATAACTTATGTGGTGCGCGGACTAAGCAACAAAGAGATTGCCGAACAGATGTTTATCAGCGTTAATACCGTGATGACGCACCGCCGCAATATCAGCCGCAAGCTCGACATCCGTAGTGCCGCAGGCCTTACCATCTATGCCATCGTGAACCATCTGGTCAGCCTTGATGAGGTGAGAGAGTAAACCTGCTGTGGCGTCCCAATTGTGACGTGTAGCCCCAAAATTACCGCCCAATCCAAGCTTCGGGATTGAGCTTTGCCGTCTCTTTTCGCAACTGGAAGTGGAGCACGCGATTGCCGTCGGCATCGGCGGCCACGGTGCCCAAAATGTCGCAAGCCTTCACCCGCTGTCCTTTGTGCACAATGACGGACGAGAGGTTGCAATACACGGAAATGTAACTTCCGTGCCGTACCAGCACGTTTTTGGTGCCTCCGAACTGGAAAACGGCGGTCACTTCTCCGTCAAATACCGCGCGGGCACGAGCGCCCTCACGGCCCAGATAGTTGGTTCCCTTGTTGTCGAGCTGTACATTCTTCAGGCCGGGAACATTATAAACACCGAAGCGACCGGAGAGCATGTACTGCCCCGTGATGGGTACGGGCAGGCGTCCCTTGTTCTGCTCAAACGAGCCATTCAGTTTGCGGTCGGCGGCAGTGAGCCAGCCGCCCTTGGCCGGCTGCGTCTTGGCTGCTGGAGCGGTAGTCTTGGCAGGCGACGTAGATTTAGTGTTCTTCTTCCGCGCAGCTTCCTCGGCAGCTTTTTTGCGTGCAGCCTCTTCGGCCCGTTTCCGCGCCTGTTCGATTTCGTAGGCTATCAGGTCGTCAATCTTCTTGCTGAGTGCGTTGAGTTGCTTTTGCTGCTGTGTTACCTTCTCGGCCCACGAGGATTCCTCCCGCTTGAGACCTGCCACGCGCTGGCGTTGCTCCAGTTGTTGTGCGCTCAGCTGGCGCCGCTGGCTCATTACCTCGCGCAGAAGGCTGTTCATCTGGCTCTTGGATTCGAGCAGGTTGTTCTCCGTCTTGAGCAATTCTACCTGCTTGGCCATGATTTGCTCGCCCAGACGGTGCTGATACGAAGCGTACTTTCTGGCATACAGCGCGCGGCGATAGAGCTGCGTGACGGTCTTTGAAGAGAGAATGAAGACGAGCGAACTGTTTTGTTCGCGCTGGGCGCGGGCATACCGCAGGGCCTGCTTGAGGCGCTGACGCTTCGTTTTCAACTGTGCCTCCACGTTCTTTATGTCGTTCTGCAGGCGGCTTATCTTGATGTCGAGCGCGTTCATCTCGCTTTCGAGCTGTCGGATGTAGCGAAGGCGCGTGTCCATCTGCAGAGAGAGGAAGCTGAGATTTTGCTGCCCGGCCTTGACTTGCTGCTTTGCCTGGTCGAGATTTGCTTTCGACCGGCTGAGGGACTGCTGCAACTGGCTTTTCTGCTGCTGAAGGGCTTTCACCTTTTTGCTGTTTTGTGCAGCAAGCGGCAGGGCCAGGCACAGGAGGAAACAGACGAGTGTCCTCGTGCCAATGCTTAAAACGACCTTCACTAATTTATTTTTCACCGTGTGGGAATTTATTTTTCACGTGTGCTATTTTCTTTTTCTCGAGGCGGAAATTTTTCGTCACTGCGTCAGGCTCATAATCCGCTTCATCACTTCGTCGAGCGACACCTGTGTATATTTTTTCAGGTTCACGTTGGTGCGTGTTTCCCACTTGGCGTCGTCCGAGATATCCTTGAGCGACAGGACGGCTGTGACGGGTCGTCCGCCAGCCTGCAGGCTTATCTGCATCTTGTTGGGGAACGGCTTTCCGGCCAGTCTGGCGTATGAAAGGTACTGCCAGTCGATGAGAACGCGGTCGGACTGACGCTTGTCGGCAAAAGAAGTGCGGCGAACAAGTGCGTCTGCGGCGTCTGCTATGAATGTGAGCAACACTTGGCGCGACTCATCATTGACGAGGCGCACCGAGCCGTCCTCGAGGCTCTGGCGGAAATGGCGCTTCTCGGGCATCTTGCCCCGGCTGCCCGTAACGAACAGTTCGTCCCAGAAGAGGGATTGGAAGGTGAAAAAGTCGATGCCATTCTGCGCGAAAAGTGGGATGTCGGCGTACGAGGATTTCACAAAGACGTTGTGCATCCGGTCGAAGAGCAGGAAGTAATCCTGCGTCAGTTCCATGCGGCCTACCTCGAGCAGGCCCAGCGCCACGAGCGAGAGCTGTATCACATCGTCGCGCTTCATGCGTAATTTTCCGCCTATGCTGGCGTTTTTTCCGCCCGACTCGAGGGCAAGACTGATTTTGCCTGTCATAGCCGGCACGGAATGGCGGTTGGCATTGAGCGACTCCACGAGCCGGGCCAGCGCCCGCTCGGAGTTGTCTGTGGCGATGGGTGTGTCGGCTTCGCTGCGTGCCGCCCTGCGGTGGCTGGCACAGGAGGCCACGAGGATGGCAGCACACAGCAGCAGGCATTTGATGCTCTGACGCAGTATGCGTCGGGCCGAAAGAGGTCTCTTATTTGACATACTTTTTCTGTTTTATCTTCTTGCGGATGGATTTTGTGCAGGTGTCGTCGCCCTTCTGTACCGCGAGACGCCAAAGCCGAAGGGCCTCGTCTGTCAGCCCACACATGGCATACACATCGCCTGCGTGCTCGATGATGTTTCCCTGCAGACGTTCGTCCTGCAGCACGTCT
This sequence comes from uncultured Bacteroidales bacterium, assembly GCA_902787575.1. Lineage (GTDB taxonomy): Bacteria > Bacteroidota > Bacteroidia > Bacteroidales > Bacteroidaceae > Physcousia. The sequence continues at coordinate 19,941 of CADAGX010000030.1, forward strand.
TGGTCTGTGGCCTCTGGGCTGACAACGCGTTCCATATAAATGCGCGCGCCCGCGTAATCCTTTTTAATAAATAGAATCCAGGCGTAGGTGTCGAGGTATGTGACGTTTCGCGGCTCGGCCTTCAGGGTGCGATAACTCATTTCCTCTGCTTCGTCGAGTCGTTCGCCACGCAGGCTAAGGTAGTAAGCGTAGTTGTTGAGGCACGAAATGTTGTCTTCCACATATACGAGCGCCGAGTCGTAGGCTTCGAAAGCTTGCTCGGTAAGTTCCTGGCGGGCGTAGAGGTCGCCCAAAAGGGCGTACATGTCCGAGAGCAACTGCGGCGAAGAATCTTCGTTCCGGGCGCGCAGACCTTGAAGGAGAGCCTCGCGAGCCTCGGCCGTCTGCTCCTGCTGACCAAGCGCCACAGCCAGATAGAAAGAATACGCCAGTTCCTCGGGATGATAGTTCACACCGCGACGACAGATGTCTTCCATGGCAGTCAGATTATTCTCGGAGGCATAATACTGCAGCAGGTGCGACATGGCCAGTTCGTTGCCCGGCTCCACGTCCAATATGCGCCGCATCGTCTCGGCAACGTCTTGTTTGTCGGCTTTGGTGTATGTCTGGTAGGCTGCCTTGAGCGTCAGCAGTTCGGCATCCTTCTGCGGCATGGAAAGCACGGAGTCGAAAGCCTGCGTCAGCAGCGGGCGAAGTGTGGTGTCGCGTTGCGAACGGTCGATATAATCGCGCATAAGCGTGACGCGGAGCTGACTGGGCGAGGCGCTGTCGTATAGCAGCGAGTCGCGCAACTGACGAAAGCGCGCCTCGTCGTGTGTGGCTTGCCAATAGCTCAGCAGGGCCAGCTGAAGGCGCGCGTTCGAGGGCTCCCGCTGCCGCACTTCTTCGTATACCTCCCACGCCTTTTGCATCTCGCCCACCTGCTGATACTGATTGCCTACCACCACCTTGCAGTTCATGTCGTGTGGGAACTCGTCGCAGAGCGCCTGCAGTTCGGCGAATGCCTCGGCCTTCTCCTTACGCTCCATGTGTAGCGAGAATTTTTCCACGCTTAGTGCGATGGATTTGCCCTCAAGCCGTTCAATTCGCTCGAGTGCCTCGATGGCTTTGTCCGTGTCGCCCACGGTATGATAGAGCATGGCCAGTTGAGAGAGCACGTCGGAGCGTCGTTTCTGCAGGGCGGCAAGTCGCTCAAGTACGGGAATGACTGCGTCTGTCTCGCGTTTGTTGAGGTAGTAGTTGGCCAGTGTCTCCAGGTACCACGGGTTGCGCGGGTCGAGTTCGGTGGCGCGCTGCAGCATCTGCAGCCCGAGGCTGTCGTTGTGAAGGTAAAACTGAACAAGACTCAGCCCGTACACGGCTTCCGAAGCGTCGGGATTGATGTCGAGGCAGTGTTGGTAGAGTTCAGCCGCAGAGGAAATGTCGCCCGCAAGCCGACATTTTTCGGCTTCGAGATAGAAATACGAATGCAGCGCCTGCGGGCGTATGCTCAGCACAGCCGGCAGCAACAGCACCAAAAGGAAGACGATTCTGCGGTGACCCATCAGTTTCTCGCTACTTGACGCCCGAATGTCCGAAACCGCCTGCACCGCGTTCCGTTTCGTCGAGCACTTCCACTTCTTCCCACACGGCCTGCTCGTGGCGCGCAATCACCATTTGCGCAATTCTCTCACCATCATTGATGGTAAACGGCTCTTGGGAAAGATTAATCAGAATGACGCCCACTTCGCCGCGATAGTCCGCATCGATGGTTCCGGGCGTGTTGAGCACCGTGATGCCACGCTTCAGAGCCAAGCCGCTGCGAGGTCGCACCTGAGCTTCGAAGCCTGGCGGCAACGAAAGGAACAAGCCAGTGGGAACGAGACAACGCTGCATCGGCCACAATTCGATGGGCTCTTGGAGGTTGGCCCGAAGGTCCATTCCGGCCGAACTGGCTGTGGCGTATTGGGGCAGCGCATGATGGCTGCGATTTATTACCTGTACTTTCATAGCTGTTAAACGATGGGTAGGCTCATGCCATTGATTTTTCTGTAAAGGTCGAGGGCGAAAACGTCGGTCATGCCGCTGATATAGTCCAAAACGGCCATGAGGCGGCCGTAAAGCGTAGTGGCCTTTATGTCGTATTGGGCGCTGACACGACTGATAAGCAAGCGTGAAAACGCCTTGTCCGTGTTGGTGACAGCTTTGACCATAAGGTCGGTAAGTGTGGTTATGACACGATAGCCGGCAATTTCGATATCGACAACATCCTTGCAATGATATATCTTACGCTCGGCTGTGTCGGCACAGCGCTCGTAAGCCAAGCGCGGAATGTCGGAAATGTGCTTGATGAGGCTGCCCTCGAACGTGCCGGAGAGAATTTCCTCTTCGTGCTCCACAAAAACACGCGAGCACTCCTGTTCCAGACAATTGATGACACACGAGCGGAGATACACGATTTGCTCGTTCACGTCCTCCAGCGAGTTCATCCGCTCGAGGATGCGCTCGCGTTTTGTCCCGTCGAAAAAGCCCAGCAGCAGCTGGCGTGTCTCGTCTGTGGTGAGGAGTTTCAGCTTGTGAGCGTCCTCAATGTCCATTATCTCGTAGCAAATATCGTCTGCCGCCTCCACAAGATACACCAGCGGATAGCGGGCAAACCGGTAGCTGCCTTCGGGACTCTCGAAACGCAGAATGCCCAGTTCGTCTGCGATGCGGCAGAAGTCGGGAATCTCGCTGCGGAAAAATCCGAACTTGCGTTTGCGGCCCGACAGGTCGGACGAGAACGGATACTTTACGATGCTTGCCAACGTGCTGTACGTCATCACGAAACCTCCTTTTCGGCGGCCGAGAAAGTGGTGAGTGAGCAGTCGGAAGGCGTTGGCGTTGCCTTCGAAGTGTGTCAGGTCGTTCCATTGCGCCTCGCTCAGGCCGTCACCCGTCTCGGGGCAAATGTAATCGTGCAGAAACAGCCCGTCGCCTTCGCTGAAATACGTGCCGATGGCTCGCTCTCCGCTGTGGCCGAATGGCGGATTGCCGAGGTCGTGAGCCAGACAGGCTGCGCTGACAATGCTGCCAAGTTCGGTAAGATGCGTGTCGCAGAGCTCGGGGTGCAGTTCCAGCAGCATCCGGCTCACATCGTTGCCCAGACTTCGTCCCACACTGCTCACTTCCAGACTGTGCGTCAAACGGTTGTGCACAAAGATGCTGCCCGGAAGCGGAAAAACTTGTGTCTTATTCTGCAGGCGACGAAAGGGAGCCGAGAAAATGAGGCGGTCGTAGTCGCGCTGAAACTCGGTACGGTCATCCTTACGCTGCACCTGATTCTCCTGTCCCAGTCGTTTGTTGGAGAGCAGCTGGCTCCAGTTCATTTTCTTCATTTCGGCTTGTAGAAAATACGGTTGGCACTGCTGGTTATCTTCACCAGTTCGGGATGTTCGGCAGCAAAAGTGTCTATGTGCCGCACGCGCTTTTCCTCCAGTATTTCGTCCACTGCAATGAGGATGCCCGTCTCCTCTACGTCTCCGAAGCCGTAATTGATAGCTGTCCCGAAGAGTTTCATCGTGGGGCTGAGTCCCATATAAGCATTTACGAGTGGCGGAATGTTGTAGCCCAGCCGCCGCACTTCGCGATTAAGTATGCGATAATCCTGTTTGAAGTCGTCTTCCGAGAAAAGTTCGGCCAGTACCTTCGGGTCGCTCTCGATGCGGAGTGGTTTCATCGGCTCGATGAGATGGTCTTTGTCGGCAAAATGCTTATTGAGGAAGAAGAGAATCATGTCGCGAGCCGTGCGGTCGAAGCTGGGATACA
>CADAGX010000031.1 GCA_902787575.1 uncultured Bacteroidales bacterium
ACTGACGGGCATCGTACACTGCGCCAACCCGAAGTGTATCACCAACAACGAGCCGATGCTCACCCGATTCCGCGTGCTCGACAAGGAACGCGGCATACTGCAGTGCCGATACTGCAACAAGGAGGTGGCACTCGAACAGGTGAAACTCGTGCGGTTGAAACTCTAAAAGCAGAAAATATTATTACACATATCAAACAAAAAAGGTAAAAAGATGGAAAGGGACAACAAGATTTTCCAACTCATCGAGGAGGAACGCCAGCGCCAGCTGCGAGGCATCGAACTCATCGCTTCGGAAAACTATGTCAGCGACCAGGTGATGGAAGCCATGGGCTCGTGTCTGACTAACAAATACGCCGAGGGCTACCCCGGAAAGCGCTACTACGGCGGCTGTGAAGTGGTGGACAAGGTGGAACAACTGGCCATCGACCGCCTGAAGGAACTCTTCGGCGCCGAATATGCCAACGTGCAGCCTCACTCTGGCGCTCAGGCCAATGCAGCCGTACTGCTGACACTGCTCAACCCGGGCGACACGTTCATGGGTCTTAACCTTGAGCACGGAGGTCACCTCTCGCACGGCTCGGCAGTGAACACCAGTGGCATCATCTATCATCCCGTGGCATACGGAGTAAATCCCCAAACAGGACGCGTGGACTACGACGAGATGGAACGTCTGGCACTGGAGCACAAGCCCAAACTCATCATCGGCGGCGCATCGGCATACAGCCGCGAGTGGGACTACAAGCGGATGCGCGAAATTGCCGACAAGGTGGGAGCTTTCCTGATGATTGACATGGCTCACACGGCTGGCCTTATTGCCGCTGGCCTGCTGGAGAATCCGGTTAAATACGCACACATCGTAACGAGTACCACACACAAGACGCTACGCGGTCCGCGTGGCGGCATCATCCTGATGGGCAAGGATTTCCCCAACCCATGGGGCAAGACCACGCTGAAGGGCGAGGTGATTCCGATGTCGGCACTCCTGAACAAATCTGTCTTCCCCGGTACGCAAGGCGGTCCGCTGGAGCACGTGATTGCCGCCAAGGCCGTAGCCTTCGGCGAAGCACTGACGCCGCAGTTCCGCGACTGGGCAAAACGAGTGCAGGAGAATGCACGCGCACTGGCCGAGGCCATGATGAAGCGCGGCTTCAACATCGTGAGCGGCGGCACGGACAACCACTCCATGCTGGTGGACCTGAGAAGTAAGTATCCCGAGCTGACAGGAAAAGTGGCCGAAAAGGCTCTGGTGGCCGCAGACATTACGGTGAACAAGAACATGGTGCCGTTCGACACGCGCAGTGCCTTCCAGACTAGCGGCATACGCCTTGGCACACCAGCCGTCACCACACGCGGACTGAACGCCAGCCAGATGGAGACGATTGCCGCACTGATAGAACGAGTACTCGACGCACCGGAAGACGAAAAGGTCATTGCCGACGTGCGCGCGGAGGTGAACGCCATGATGGCGTCCTACCCCTTGTTCTCCTTCTGAGGCGCGTGCAGGAGTTTGTCTATCTCGTCAAACTCCTTGCCAAGGTTCAGATGTAAGTAAATGCGATAGAGAGCCGGCGCCCAACGGTCGGTATTCTTGGGCTCGAGCTTACGCACCATTTCCATACAGGGCTTTGCCTCTTGGTAGAAGCCCTGTATTGTTTTTTTATCCTCGAGCCACTGCGGATTGTTCAGGTCTTGGCAAGCAGTCTCCTGCGCGATGACCGCTTTGTTTAGGCATGCAATGGCCTTGTTGTAATAGGCATCGGTGAATTTCGGGTCGAGCCGAATGGTGCTGTCGGCGTAGGTAATGGTGGCGTCGAAGTCGTTCTTGGCCATTGCCATGCGGCACTTGGCAAACCAATAGAGCGGCTTGTCGGCTACGTGCTGCAGCATGGAGTCGGCCAACTGGATGCCCGCATCGTACTGCCGCTGCGAGAAGAGCCAGTCCTCCTTATGGACGAAGAAGAAGTCGTACTTGGGATAAAGCCGCAGGCCCTCGTTGAGCGCGAACATGAAAGCCTCCTGATTGCCACCCGACATATAGCTGCGCGCCTTGTACTCCTGCAGGATGGGACGCGTGTCGTCGTTGCCCGACTCCAGCGCAAGGTCGATGTACTTCAGCGTGCGGTCGGGCCGCTGCGACATGTATCCGCACAGCGCTGCCCAGTTGGCCACGCGCGCAAGCATCGTATCGTTGGGATTAGACGAGGCCTGCATGTAGTAGTGGTCGAGAAATTCGTAGGCACGCTGATAGTTTTTCTTTTCGAGGAAGAAAATGCCGCCACCCAGCATGTTACGCGCATGTTTGTGGCGCATGGCACGCGTGCGGTGCTTGTAGTTGAGACGTATTTCGCCCTTCTCGTTGGGCAGCGCGTCGGCGCTGTCGCAACTCTGCAGGAAGTTGTACATCGACAGCAGGTTCGAGAAGAGAGCCGCCGTGTCGTACTTCTGCTTCAGGTAGGCCTTCTTGTTCTCCACCCCGTTGAGGTTCTCTTCCACTTCGGCACAGAGATAGAAGATGCCGGCACGCTGCGCGTCGGTGACGTCCTCGCGCGGCAGAGCAGCCAGCAGGTCGGTCTCCGCCTTCTTCACGGCAGCCACCTGAGCCGCCACGCCTGCATTGGCCTTCATGGCCGTGTGCGCAGCCTTCTCCAGCGTCTTAATCTTTACGGGCGGAAGGGCTTTCTCTTTTGCGGCCTTATCCTTGGCAGCCGTCTTCTTCTCTTTCACAGGAGCCGCCGCAAGGGTCAGCGAAAGCAAAGCCACAAGGGCAAAAAGGAATCGTCTCATGTCGTTACGTATATATAATAAGGTAATAAGCAAGGTCGGGAACACCCGCGGATGCCCGACCTTGACTAAGTTTCTCGTTCAGCGCATCACATCAGCGCGTCCATCTCGGCAGCCTTGGCCGACTGGCCGGTGACGCTGTAGCACTGGCGCAGCTCGTAGGCCCACTTGCTGGGATCGTCGGGCTTGCACTCGCGCGCCTTTTCGAAGTAAGGAATTGCTTCGCCAAAGATTTTCTTTGTCTTCTCCAGCGCCTGCTGTGCCTGCTGACGGTTCTTGATGTTGCTGATGGTGGAGTTCAGTGCCAGTGCCTCGCGGAACTTGCACATACCGGCCTGATACCAAGCATCGAAGTACTTGGGGTCTTGCACGGTACACTTCTCGTAGAACTTCAGAGCCTCGCCGTATTTCTCGCTCTGGAACAGCACATGCGCCTTACCATAGTTGGCAATCACCAATTCGGGAGCCACGCCCAGCACTTCGTCGGCAAAGGCGCCCATCTTGTCGAGTCCCTGTTTCTGATAGTAACCCAGCAGAATGGAAATGTAGTCTTCGTTCTCCTTGGGATTCTCGAGGCACAAGCCGCGAACGAACTGTACCCACGAGGCGGTGTCAGCGCGCTCGAGGTAAGACTGCGCCTTCATCTGCTTGGTGCCCACGGCTCCCTCTTCGAACTTCAGCGCCTGCTCGTAGTATTTGTCCATGGCGGCGTAATTGCCGGCGTCATGTGCGCAATAGAATGCGTAGTAGGCAATCTGATCGGGAGTGGCGCGCATCTTCGTATCGGCAGCCACCTCGGGATACATGGTAGTGAACGACATTGCGCGGTCGTAGGCTTCGAGCGCGCGGTCGTAGCGCTGACAATCTTTCTCGAACTGAGCGGCGTAAACATAGTAGTCGCCGCACGAAGCCAACTTGGTACGCTGGTTTCCGAGGTACTTCTCGTTGCCGGTCTCGCCCTTGGTAACCTTGGTGTTGAGCAGCTCGTTGTGAATGCCGTCGGTCAGCACCTTCAGGTTGTCATAGAAGTCCAGCGTGTCAAAGGGCAACTTGTCCACAGCGTTGTTCAGATAGATGTTGTGGAGCGGCAGAGCCAGGTCGGCAGAAATCTTGTAGGCTTCGCCCAAACGTCTCTCGTCGATGTGTCCGCTGGCCAGCGCCTTCTTGATGAGCGCGCCACCCTTCTTGCACTCGGCCACGATTTCCTCGTCCTTAATGGATGCAGCGATGGCCTTCGGGTCGGCAGCGTTGTTACGCTCGGTAATGCGCAGATAGAGTGCGTCTTTGATTTTCAGCGACTCGTCCAGCTGCGACTTGGCTTCTTTCTTGGCAGCCTTCAGTGCTGCGGCAGCAGCCTTGGCAGCGGCCTTATCCTCTTTCGTGTCCTGAGCCACGACACTGGTCGCCATCACGAGCACGGCCAGCGAAAGAATCAGTTTCTTCATATTCGTTTGCATTTTAGTGTTGGTAAGTTGAAAACTCGGTTCACACGGCCGCCGGTTTTACTCGTCGGTCTCGGTTGTCTTCTGCGTTTCTTCGTCGGTTGTCTCCTCCTGACTGTCGTCGCGCGGCACGCTGATGAGGTAGCTTATCACGTCGTTGCGCTTCTTCAAGTCTATCAGCTTGGTGCCCTGCGTGACGCGGTTCTTGGTGGTCTTCACACGGTCGGCGTGCATGCGTATGGTGGTGCCGCTCTTGTTGATGATCATCAGGTCGTCTTCGTCCTTCACCACGAGGATGGCCACCAGATAGCCCGTCTTGTCTGTGATGTTGAGTGTCTTCACACCCTTGGCATGGCGGTTCGTCTTGCGGTATTCCTCCACGTCGGTACGCTTACCGAAGCCTTTCTCGGAGAGCACCATGATGCTCTCGTTCTCCACGTCGTTAATGACGCACATGCCCACCACGCCGTCGCGCGGGTCGTCGTCGAGCACGATGCTCTGCACACCGGTGCTGTTACGTCCCATCGCACGCACGTCGCTCTCGTTGAAGCGAACGGCACGTCCGCCGGCGTTGGCCACGATGATTTCGTCTGTTCCGTTGGTCAGTGCCACGTTGATGACGCTGTCCTCCTCGCGGATGTTGATGGCGATGACGCCATTGGTGCGCGGGCGGCTGTACTCTGTCAGGCAGGTCTTCTTGATGATGCCCTGCCGCGTGCAGAATACAACGTAGTGGCTCTCGCAGAACGCAGGGTCTTGCAGTTTGCGGATGCAGAGGCAGGCGCTCACGCTGTCGCCGGGCTCTATCTGCAGCATGTTCTGGATGGCGCGCCCCTTGTTGCCCGTCGAGCCTTCGGGGATGTCGTAGACCTTCAGCCAGTAGCAACGTCCGCGTGCCGTGAAGAAGAGCATCGTGTTGTGCATCGTGGCCGTGTAGATTTTCTCCACGAAGTCGTTGTCGCGCGTGGCCGTAGCCTTGCGCCCTACTCCGCCACGCTCCTGAGCACGGAACTCGGTGAGCGGCATGCGCTTGATGTAGCCCATGTGGCTGATGGTTACCACCACCTCGTCGTCGGCATAGAAGTCTTCGGCGTTAAACTCCTCGGCGCTCGGCATGATTTCCGTGCGGCGGTCGTCGCCGTACTGCTCCTTGATTTCGAGCAGCTCGTCCTTGATGACCTTCTTGCAGAGTTCGTCGTCGGTAAGAATCTGGTTGAAGTACTTGATTTTCTCCAACAGGTCGTTGTATTCGTTGTGCAGGTCTTCCTGACGCAGGCCAGTGAGTTGTGCCAGTCGCATCTCCACGATGGCCTTCGACTGCAGTTCGTCCAGTTCGAAGCGAGCCTCCAGATTGCGCTGTGCCTCCACGGGCGTCTTGCTGCCGCGAATGATGTGCACCACTTCGTCGATGTTATCCGAGGCAATGATGAGCCCCTGCAGGATGTGTGCACGCTCCTCGGCCTTCTTCAGGTCGTATTTCGTGCGGCGGATTACCACCTCGTGGCGGTGCTCCACAAAGTTGCTGATGCAGTCCTTCAGCGTCAGCAGGCGCGGACGTCCCTTCACCAGTGCGATACTGTTCACACTGAAACTGGTCTGCAGCGGCGTCATCTTGAACAGCTTGTTCAGCACCACGCGTGCGTTGGCGTCGCGCTTCACATCGATGACGATGCGCATACCGTCGCGGTCGCTCTCGTCGTTGGCGTTGCTGATGCCCTCCAGTTTCTTGTCGTTCACCAGCTGAGCGATGTACTCAATCAGCTGCTGTTTGTTCACACCATATGGTATCTCCGTGATGACAATCTTGTCGTGCGTGTCGTGCGCCTCGATGTCGGCCTTCGCACGCATGATGATGCGACCGCGGCCCGTCTCGTAGGCGTCGCGTATGCCCTGCAGGCCCATGATGTAGCCGCCCGTCGGGAAGTCGGGTCCCTTGACGTACTGCATCAGGTCCTCCACCGTCAGCTCGTGGTTATCCACGTATGCCACGCATGCGTCTATTACCTCGCTCAGGTTATGCGTCGGGATGTTGGTGGCCATACCCACGGCGATACCGGTGGCGCCGTTTACCAGTAGGTTCGGGATGCGCGTTGGCATCACAGTCGGCTCCATCAGCGTGTCGTCGAAGTTCGTGGTCATGTCCACGGTGTCCTTCTCCAGGTCGTCCATCATGGCCTCGCCCATCAGACTCAGACGAGCCTCGGTGTAACGCATAGCTGCTGGGCTGTCGCCGTCCACCGAACCGAAGTTACCCTGTCCGTCCACCAGCGTGTAGCGCATATTCCACTCCTGCGCCATACGCACCAGCGCGCCGTAGACCGAACTGTCGCCGTGAGGATGATACTTACCCAGCACCTCGCCCACGATACGCGCGCTCTTCTTATAAGGCTTGCTGTGAAGGTTGCCCAGTTCCTTCATACCAAACAAGATACGGCGGTGAACAGGCTTGAAACCATCGCGCACATCGGGCAAGGCACGCGCCACAATCACACTCATCGAGTAGTCGATGTAGCTCTTGCGCATCTCCGCCTCAATGTCAACCTTAATTATTCTCTCTTGATCTTCCATTAGAATAAATTTACTTGTTGCCTCCGCAATTCAACTTTCGGGGCTTATTTTGGCACAAATTTAGCTCTTTTTTGCGAGAAAAACAAATTTTCGACCCACTTTCTTCCCCGTCGTTTGCCAACTGCGAAGAGCGAAAGTCCGAGAGCCCGCAACCTACATAAATCGACGTTAAAGAAAAACATTTATCTTTTATCCATCTGTGCCATTGCGTTTAAAATATTCTTACTATCTTTACGGCCGATTTTGAAGAATTATGAAGAAACATCTATTACTCTTCGCATGGATATTCCTGCCTGCAGCCACGACTGCTGTCGCGCACGAAAATCCGGCCGACACAGCCCACAACGATGCCGGCTGGCTGTGGGAAATCAGCGGAAACGGACTCGCGCAGAAATCCTACCTGTTCGGCACATGCCACGGCGACGCACACGACTTTACGCTGCAGGAAGTCCTCAGCATAAAAGGCTTAGAAAAAACGCTCGACAACGTGAAACTTGTGATGTTCGAAGGCGGTCTGAACCCTGAAAAGAACGGAAACTACGACGATAACATCAAGGAACTCCGCCGCTGGTTCACCAATCCCGGCCCCAAATGGTTAATGCCCGAGGGTACATACTACAAACAGCTCTTCGACAGCGTGGAACACTTCAACGAACTAAACAAATTTCTGACCGATGAGATGAAAGACGCGGTATACTGGAAGAAGAATCCCACCTACTGGCTCTCACGAATCATGTTCCGTCAGGTGTTTAGTCGGAAATGGGGCAAGGCGGTGGATGCGTTGCTGAAGGAAGAAGTGCAGCAACGAGGCATAGAAGTAGAATACGTCGAAAGCGTCGAATCACCAGGCGGCTCACTTTTCAGCCTATTCACAGATACCACAGGTTTGGACACGATATCACTAACCTTAAAGGAGCAAGCCGAAGCCCTCTATCGTTATATTCACGCCATCAGCAGCAACGACCCACAGAAAAACCGCATCAACGAACTTTCTACCGTGTATCTGCAAAACGACACATGCCGGATGTCAGCATGGCTCAAGGAAATCGGACAAATTCCGGGCATGGAAGAAAACGACCCATTAAAGAAAAAGATAGGCTACGACCGCAACGTAGCATGGATACCCCTTATCGAGGAGAAAATCGCAGCCCGCCCCACTATGATTGCAGTCGGCTGCCGCCATCTGTTAGGCAGCCAGTCACTCATCGCCATGCTGCGCCGCAAAGGCTACACCGTAGAACCCATAAAATAAACACCCCAGACTCCTAGTACTCTGAATACTCCGAGTACTCCGAGCCCTCCGATTACTCCCCTTCCCACCAAAACACAAGAAGCCCCCGTGCAACATTCATGCACGGGGGCTCTCGCTCGAAAAAAGACGGCGGCGACCTACTCTCCCGCCTTGCGGGCAGTACCATCGGCGCGGGCGGGCTTAACTTCTCTGTTCGGA
>CADAGX010000032.1 GCA_902787575.1 uncultured Bacteroidales bacterium
GGCGCTACTCTCGAAGAAAACATTGTGCGAACGCTGGGGCATGAAACATTGGGAACTGAAGCCGTTCTTCGTACAGTTGCAAAACGACGGACTGGTGGAACGGGAATCGGTTTCGCGGCTCTACACGCGAATCCGCGTCTGTTCCTTTTGTACTTCCACGTCCAACATTTCGACCAGAAAGTCGTCCAATGCGGCGTCCAACGTGTCGTCCAATAACTCAGCTGTGAATCAGTACGATGAATCCTTCGCCTCGTCCAACATGGCGTCCAATGTGTCGCCCAACAATTCGTCCAGCAGTTCGTCCAGATATACAAGAAATACAAATATACGCAATTATAAGAAAAAAGAGAATTTATATATAAGAGAAATAGAACTGGATTTGGAAGGTAAGTATAACAACCCTGATAATTTCCTTTGGTGAGATGATGACGGTGGATGACATTCTTTCGCCGGCTCGCGAGGCACGGGCGGTGGCACGTGTGGCACGGAAATTTCGTCCTCGCGTTTTCATGGTCGAAGATGGGTTGCATTCGGAAAAGCCAAAAGAAAACTCTGGTTTTCCTTTGCCGTTTCGCTCATTTGCTGGTACTTTGACCTTCGGTCGAAGATGGGCTGCATTCGGAAAAGCCAAAAGAAAACTCTGGTTTTCCTTTGCCGTTTCGCTCATTTGCAGTATCTTTGTGCGGATTTTTAGGCAAAACGTTTTTATAACATAAAAAATGAGTACTCAAACAGAAAAGATCAAGGAGCTTGTGGAGCTCCGCGCCAAGGCTCGCATGGGCGGTGGCGAGAAGGCTATCGAGAAACAGCACGAGAAGGGCAAGTACACGGCCCGCGAGCGTATCGCCATGCTGCTCGACGACGGTAGCTTCGAGGAGATGGACATGTTCGTTCAGCATCGCTGCACGAACTTCGGTATGGAGAAGAAACACTATCTGGGCGACGGCGTGGTGACGGGTAGCGGTACCATCGGCGGCCGTCTGGTGTACGTCTTTGCGCAGGACTTCACGGTGAGCGCAGGTTCGCTCAGCGAGATGCTGGCTAGCAAGATTTGCAAGGTGATGGACATCGCCATGAAGGTGGGCGCGCCTGTGATTGGTCTGAACGACTCGGGCGGCGCACGTCTGCAGGAAGGCATCAACGCCCTGGCCGGATACTCCGAAATCTTCCAGCGCAACATCATGGCCAGCGGTGTGATTCCGCAGATTTCGGCCATCATGGGCCCGTGCGCCGGTGGTGCTGTATATAGCCCGGCCCTGACCGACTTCACGCTGATGATGGAGAACACAAGCTACATGTTCCTCACTGGTCCAGCCGTTGTGAAGACTGTGCTGGGCGAGGTGGTTACTCAGGAGCAGCTGGGTGGTGCCAGCGTACACTCGACAAAGTCGGGCGTGACGCACTTCACGGCTTCCACCGAGGAAGAGGCGATGGCCATGATAAAGCAGCTCATCAGCTACATCCCGCAGAACAACTTGGAGAAGACACCGCGCGTACCGTGTACCGACCCGATTGACCGCAAGGAGGATTTCCTCAACGAGATTATTCCCGAGAACCCCAATATGCCTTACGACATGTACGAGGTAATCGGTGGCATCGTGGATAACGGCGAGTTCTTCGAGGTGCAGCCCAACTTTGCCAAGAACATTATCGTAGGCTTCGCGCGCTTCAATGGCGAGAGCGTCGGCATCGTGGCCAACCAGCCCAAGCAGCTGGCCGGCGTGCTCGACTGCAACGCTTCGCGCAAGGGTGCCCGCTTCGTTCGCTTCTGCGACTGCTTCAATATCCCCATTGTGACGCTTGTGGACGTGCCCGGATTCCTGCCTGGTACGGGTCAGGAGTACAACGCCGTCATCCTGCACGGAGCCAAGTTGCTCTATGCCTACGGCGAGTGCACCGTGCCCAAGGTGACGGTGACCCTGCGCAAGTCGTACGGCGGTTCGCACATCGTGATGAGTTGCAAGCAGCTGCGTGGCGATATGAACTACGCTTGGCCGTCGGCCGAGATCGCTGTCATGGGTGCTGCCGGTGCCGCTGCCGTGCTCTATGCCAAAGAGGCCAAGGCGCTGAAGGAAGAAGGCAAGGTGGAAGAGGCAAAAGCCTTCATCAAGGAGAAGGAGGACGAGTACACCAACCTCTTTGCCAACCCCTACAACGCAGCCAAGTACGGCTACATCGACGACGTCATCGAGCCGCGAAACACGCGCTTCCGCATCATCCGCGCACTGGCACAGTTGGAGAACAAGAAACTCACCAACCCGGCCAAGAAGCACGGCAACATTCCTCTCTAATCACTAAAACGGAACAAAGATGATATTCGCAACAGATTGGACAGCCGCGTGGCTGATGACCGGCATGGGCGTCGGCACGGTGTTCTGCATCCTTGTGCTGCTGGTGCTGGTGCTTCAGATATTCAGCGCCGTGGCAGAGAAGGGCAATGCCGTGCCTGCCAAGAAGACCTTGGCAGCCCAGAAGGTAGCCGAGACACCTCTTCCCGAGGATGCTTCCGACCGCCAGGCCGTGGCCATCGCCACCGCCCTGTATCTCCACATGGAGAACGCTCACGACGAGGAGAGCGGCGTGCTTACCATACATATGGACGAACATCCCGCATGGCACGCAGAGCTGAATGCAAGTTTGTAACAACCCCAAACACAAAACAAAAGACATGAAAGAATTCAAGTTCAAGATAGGCGCAAAAGACTATTCGGCCAGCGTCGAAGAGCAGGAAAACGGACTCCTGCAGGTGACGGTGAACGGCAAAGCCTACGAGGTGGAACTGCCCGAGCACGCATCCGCCGCACACAAACCCATCGTACGTCCCACCACTGCGGCCGCTCCCGCAGCTGCTGCACCCGCAGCAGCTAAGCCCGCTGCCAACTCGGCCAACATCACCGCTCCGCTGCCCGGCACCATCACCAAGGTGGTAGCCAAGGCCGGCACACAGGTGAAGAAGGGCGACGTGCTCGTGGTGATGGAAGCCATGAAGATGGCCAACGACATTGTGGCCGAAGCCGACGGCACCGTGAAAGCCGTTTGCGTAAACGAAGGTCAGAGCGTTAACCAGGGCGATGCCCTCATCGAGTTTGAGGCTGCCGGCGCACCTGCCGCACCCGCTGCACCTGCCGCACCCGCTGCAGCTCCTGCACCCAAGGCTCCCGAAGCTCCCAAGGCTGCTCCCGCAGCTGCTCCTGCACCCAAGGCCGCTCCCGCAGCCGGTGCCAGCGTGGTGGCTGCTCCGCTGCCCGGTACCATCACCAAGATTGTGGTGACCGAAGGACAGGCCGTGAAGGCAGGCGACACCGTGCTGGTGATGGAAGCCATGAAGATGGCCAACGACATCACCGCCGAGACAGACGGCACCGTAACGAAGATTTTAGTACAGCCGGGCGCCCAAGTGCAGAGCGGCGACGCCCTCGTAGAATTGGGTTAAGCGTATGAGAAGGATAATTCAATGCTTTGGAATGCTGGCGCTGCTGCTCCTCGTGGCCACGCCGGCAATGGCGGCCGGCCTCGACGTAGAGGGAGGGCTCGTGAAGTTCGTCGAGGAGATGGGCATCGTCAGTTTCTTCGTGGGCGAAGGCTGGAAGAGTGCCATCATGATTCTCATCGGCTGCTTCTTGCTCTATCTGGCCATCAAGAAGGAGTACGAACCTTTGCTGCTGTTGCCCATTGCCTTCGGCATGATACTTACCAACCTGCCCGGTGCAGGCATGTTCGACTCCGAGATGTGGAACAACGAGTTCCTCAATCCCGACAGCCCCTACTATCACAGCTACGGCCACATCATGGCACACGGCGGCCTGCTCGACATTCTCTACATCGGCGTGAAGGCAGGCGTCTATCCCTGTCTCATCTTCCTCGGTGTGGGCGCGATGACCGATTTCGGTCCGCTGATTGCCAACCCTAAGAGCCTCCTGCTCGGTGCTGCAGCCCAGATAGGCATCTTTGCCACCTTCCTGGTGACGCAGATAGACATCCCTATCTTCGGTTTCACGCCCGCTCAGGCAGCATCTATCGGCATCATCGGTGGCGCTGACGGTCCCACGGCCATCTTCCTTACCAGCAAGTTGGCGCCTGAACTGCTCGGCCCCATTGCCGTAGCCGCCTACTCTTACATGGCACTTGTGCCCGTCATCCAGCCGCCCATCATGCGTGCCCTCACCACCAAGAGCGAGCGCATGATACGTATGAAGCAGCTGCGCACCGTCTCCAAGAAGGAGAAGATACTCTTCCCCATCGTGGTGGCCGTCGTTGTCTCGCTCATCGTGCCCTCTGCCGGCACCCTCATCGGCTGCCTCATGCTGGGCAACCTGATGCGCGAGAGCGGCGTCGTAGAGCGCTTGAGCAAGGCTGCACAGAACGAGCTTAACAACATCGTGGTCATCTGTCTCGGTCTCACCGTTGGCGCCACTGCCACTGCCACTTCGTTCATGAACTGGCAGACCATTGGCATCCTCTGCGTGGGCATCGTTGCCTTCGGCATCGGCTCCGCTTCGGGCGTCCTCATGGCCAAGGTGATGAATCTTTTCCTCAAGGAGAAGATCAATCCGCTCATCGGTAGCGCAGGCGTTAGCGCAGTGCCTATGGCAGCCCGCGTGAGTCAGGCAGAAGGCTCCAAGGTCGACCCGCGCAACTTCCTCCTGATGCACGCCATGGGTCCCAACGTGGCCGGCGTCATCGGCTCGGCAGTTGCTGCAGGCATCCTGCTCAGCTTCCTCGGATAAGCCGCAGATAATCACTTTTTGCAGCCCGAAGGCCTCGGTTCCGGAGTCTTCGGGCTGCACTTTTTTGTTTACCTTTCCAGCCGTCGTTCGTCATAGTAGTGGAAGCCGCCTTCCGGTGAGCGTTGCTTCCCCCCAAAACGAGACATAGATGGATTCGACAGTCTTTCAGCATATTGCCACAGCGTACAGGCCGCGCCTGCTGAGCCTCTGCCAGAGGTTTTTCACCCGGCAGGAGGTGGCCTGCGACGCAGAGGATGCCGTACAGGAGACGCTCTTGCGCCTCTGGCTGATGAGAGACAGGCTGGGAGAGTATCGCAGCCCCGAATCGCTGGCCACGATGATAGCCAAGAACGTGTGCATCGACATGTGGCGGCTGAGCCATGCACACCATGATTCGCTCGACGAGACGCTCTCTGTGCCCGCCGACGAGCAAGCAGACCACTCAGCCATTGCCCACGACGTGCAACGTATGATATCGCAGGCCATGCTCCGACTGCCGGCCACGCAGCGACGGATGCTCGTCATGCGAGGCGAGGGGATGACCATGACAGAGATTGCCGCCGCCTGCGCCGTTACGCCAGCCAGCGCCAAGACCATGATTTGCAATGCGCGGAGGCTGCTGATGTTACTATTAAAAATAAGGAGGGACAAACGATGAAAGATTTATATGACCTCACCCAGCGTCGGCAACTGCTGCAGCGCTATCTGAATGCCGAGACGACTGCTGCTGAAGAGCGCCGCCTGCTGGATTTCTACAGCCAGAACTCCGACTCCCTGACGCCGGAGGAAGAAGATGTACGCCTGCTACTGCTCTCAAGCCGGCAGACCGACGAATTCCTGCCTTCCGAGGAGAAGGCCGTGGAGTTCGACCGCCTGATGAGCCATAGGCCGCTCCTTCGCCCACTGCTGTGGACGGCCTCGGTGGCTGCCTCTCTGGTGGTTCTCTTTTTGGCAACGGCGCACTTGCTTACAGGAGGCAAGGCCACGGCAGACACGTCGCTCGACGTGGCCGACATCACATCGGCCACCAACTTCGCAGGCGAGCAGGTGGCGTCCTTCTGGCTTCGTCCCGTGGGCGACGCCACCATCGTCACCAAGACGCGGGCCGACGGCACGAGCGCATCATATATCGTCTGCCCGACGGACGACGAAGAAGGATTCCACGTGGTACCAATCAATATCGAGTTGTAACAATTTAAAAAGAATCAAGCAAATGAAACGAAACATCATGCTCGCACTCAGCGCCCTGCTGCTATGTCTGAGCGCTGCAGCACAAGAGAACTTCTATGTCATCGACGGTCAGCACGTCGAGAACTTCGACGGCTCGCAACTGGAGGGTAAGAAAATTAAACATTACGAGATTAAGTATCTTCCGGACTCCAAAACCACGATTCACAACATCTTCACCACAGACGACTGGGAGAAGATCGAAGGTGCGAAGGTCGGTGGCCGAGTCAGCATCTTCACTAAGGAGCAGGCCGAGGCACTCGGCTTGATGCAGAAAGGCGGCAAGATGAAGACCACCATGCGCAATCCGCTTATCATCGTAGACGGCAAAGAATACACGGGCAGCATTCGCGAGCTGACAGACAGCATGGACTATATCGACGTCTACAAGCCCGATGACGCCGTGTCCCGCTCGTATGGCGAGAAAGGCCGGAACGGTGTGATGAAGATATTCACAAAGAAGAAGTCGGCCGACGTCAGCTACTTCATCAACGGCGAGAAAGCCGACAAGTCGGGCTTCCGCAGGCTCTCACCGCTTTCCGTCAAGGACATTAAGGTGCTGAAACGCGGCACTGCGCAAGCCATCAAAGCCAGTCCAGACGGCAAGACAAACGACATTTATCAGATTACGACAAAATGACAAATCAATAAAACTCCATTAGACACATGAAATGGACTTTTTTTACTATTTTGTTTACCCTCGTTTCTATGACGGGGCTGGCACAAGACGCAAACACATGCAAGCGGATTCCGACTTCCATTTCAACAACATCAAGCAACCACTGGCCGCTAAAGTGCTGAAACAGATTATTGCCCAAATGCCAACCATGATGAGTTGGGAACTGGCTGACACCGAACAGAACAGCAAGGGGCTGACACTACGTTACATCATCACGAAGCCCGACAGTTCCACCTCGGAGGCAACAATCCTTTTTAGTGCTGACGACCTGGTGCTTGAAGCCAATTTGCTTTCGGGTCATGTCTCGCTTCTAAAAGCCAATCCCACACCCAATACACAACCCGGAGTGAGCATGGTTCGCGTTCCAATACATCGCCACAACGGGTTACCTATCGTAACCGTCATCATTGATGGTCAACCGTGCAATATGTTCTTTGACACTGGAGCCCCCGGGGTCATCCTAAACAGCAAATATTTCGACCACAACATCGATGGACAAGTGATGGGAAGTGGTGGTCGCGGTGCTGTTGGCACAGGTTCTGTGAGCGGTCTACACCATGTGAAGTTGATGGACATGGGCGGCATTACGCTCGAAGATACAGACATCATGACATCAGACTTAAGTAATTTGGAGACAGTCGGCGTAGCTGTGCATGG
>CADAGX010000033.1 GCA_902787575.1 uncultured Bacteroidales bacterium
CGGCAGCGAGACGCATGGCATGGACGTGCAGTATTATTTCGGCTATGTGCATTATGTGCAGAAGAACTACCGCGAGGCGTTGCCTTGTCTCACGGCGGCCAGTGCCAGTTACGACTATCGCCGTTCGGCACCCGTGCTGCTGGCCGACTGTCAGGTGCAGACAGGCCAGTACAGCGACGCCCTGCAGACCCTGCGCCAGTGGCGACGTGCGACGGGTGCTACGCTCCTGGCTGCCGAGGCTGACCGTGTCGAGGGTGAGGCCCTGTATGGCGTGAACCATTTTGCCGAGGCCATTCCGCCGCTCAAACACTATATGCAGTCGGCGGCCGAACCATCGCGCGCTGCCCTTTACAAACTGGGTATGAGTCAGTTGCAGACAGAGAACTATGACGAAGCCGCCCTGCATCTCAGCCGCAGCGCCGGTGCCGAACGTGATGCGATGGCGCAGAATGCCTGGTTGCACGCTGGCATCGCCTACATCCTCACCGCCCAGAAACAACGTGCCCGCATGGCTTTCCAGCAGGCGTCCGAGATGAACTTCGATCCGAAGGTGCAGGAGGAAGCCCTCTACAACTATGCCCTTACGCTCCATGACAGCGGCGGCGACGGGTTCGGCGAGTCGGTCAGCGTGTTCGAGCGTTTCCTCAACACGTTCCCGCAGTCGAAATACCAGAACAGCGTGACGCAGCATCTGACCGAGGTCTATCTCTCGACCCACAACTACGACGCTGCCCTCGCCTCCATCAACAAGATTCAGCGCCCCAACGCACAGATGCTCGACGTGAAGCGTCAGGTGCTCTACAACCTCGGTGCCCAGCGCTATGCCGAGGGCCACTTCCATACCGCAAAAGACTATCTCACGCAGAGCATTTCCATACGTCCTACAAGCGAGGCTCACTACTGGCGTGGCGAGGCCGAATACAGGCTGGGCGAGTACATCCTCGCAGCGACCGACCTGCAGCGTGGCATCGACAGCGACTATCGTACGCATGCCATGTACAGCCTCGGCTATTCCTATTTCAAGCAGAAGCGCTTTGCCGAAGCCTTGCCCTGGTTCGTGCAGTTCACCAACACGACGGCCGAAGCCAACCTGCGTGCCGATGCCCTCTGCCGCATGGCCGACTGCCAATATGCCGCGCGTCTCTACGACCCTGCGCTGCAGACCTATCAGCGTGCCATCGAGACCGACCCTTCGTGTGGCGACTATGCTCTGTTGCAACAGGCTTTCATTCAGGGACTGAAGGGCAACTACGGGCGCAAGGCTGAACTGCTCTCACAGTTTGACAGCCACTATGCCAACTCGCCCTATGGCGCCGACGCCCTCTTCGAAAAGGGCCGTGCCTACATGCAGAGTGGACAGCGCACCCAGGCACAGCAAACCTTTACGAACTTGCTGACACGCTATCCGCAGAGCCAGCATGCACGCCGTGCCTCGAACGAACTCGCCCTCATCTACAACGAAACGGGACACACGCAGGAGGCCATCGATGCCTATAAGAAAGTCATCGAGACCTGGCCCAACACCGCTGAGGCCCAGACCGCCCTGTCGAACCTCAAGGACATCTACACCGCCCAAGGTCGCATCAGCGAGTATGCAGCCCTCGCCCGTCAGGCAGGCAAGGCGCTCACGCCCAAGGAAATCGACGACATGACGGCCGATGCAGCCCTTCGCGCCGTCAGCGATGGCAACCATACGCAGGCTCTCGCCTATTACAAGCAACTGGAGGCACAGACTTTCTCGCCCGAAACCCGTTCGGCGGCCCTCGTGGGACAACTGCGCACGGCACAGGCGTTGAAGAACCACGCCCTCATCGCCGAGACAGCCACCCGTCTGCTCACCAGCGGCCGTGTGTCGCCCGATGTGGCCAGCGAGGCACGGCTGCAACGTGCCCTGGCCTACATTGCCCTCGGTGACACGCAGCATGGCGTGGCCGACTTGCAGGAGGTGAGCAAGCGTATTCGGCGTGTGCTCATCCGCCGCAGCAAGCAAGACGTGGCATTGCAGTTGCCTGCGAGAATTGATAAGAACCTATATGTTCCGATGACTCAGGAGCAGCTGGATGCCCACAACGAACTTAAACAGCAGGCGGCTCGTCTCGTGGCCAAGTGGCATCGAATGCATTTCCTCTCCGAGATGGATCGCAAGCAATTGTTACTGACACTTTCTCAGATGCGTATGACCTGCGACAGCCTCTTTGTCCTTGATGAACGCAGCCGTGCAGACACGAAGGTGGAGGAGGTGATGAATATCCTCGACGAGGCGGGGGTGCTCTTGGGCTCCAGCACCCAGAAGGTGGTCATCTTCAGCCAGTGGGAACGAATGACGCGTCTGGTGGCTCGAGAACTGGATCTTAATGGGGTGGAGTACGCCTACTTGCACGGCAATGTGCCTCCCCGCGAGCGCAAGGAACGGGTGGACATGTTCTGCTCTTCGCCCACAGCGCGTGTATTCCTGAGTACTGATGCTGGCAGTGTGGGACTGAACCTGCAGGTGGCCAGCGTGGTTATCAACCTCGATGTCCCTTGGAATCCAGCAGTGCTGGAGCAGCGCATCGGTCGTGTCCACCGTATCGGCCAACAGAACGGAGTGGAGGTCATCAACCTCATTTCAGCCGGCACCATAGAGGAGGATATGCTCTCGAAACTGCGCTTCAAGGCTTCGCTCTTCGAGGGTGTCCTGGATGGTGGTGCCGATGCCGTTTTCCTTGGCGACGACCATTTCGAAGGTTTGCTCAGCGGACTCAGCAATTATATGGAAGAAAGCGAGACGGCCACCGCAGAAGCTATCTCGCAAGCTGATGAGGAAAAGCCTGTGCGACGAGAACCCGTGCAGAAGCTACTCTCTTTCGATGAGGGGGATGGTAGCAAAGCTGCTGATAGGGCTCAAGAGGACAATGGAACTGATGAGGCTCATGAGGATAATGAGGTTGCTGAGACTCCAGAGGAACCACAGCCGTTGCTGCAACGCTTTGCCTCCAATCTCTCGGAGCTGTTATTGGCTGACGAGGAGACAAGGAAACGGGCTGCCCTGTTGCTATCCTCATTGAACTTCAACCACTAAACTTTCAACTTTAGAATCTAAGCATGACTTACGACTTCGACCGCACCATCGACCGAACGGGCAGTGGTGACGTGAAACATAGCAAACTGAAGGAGTTTTTCGGGCGTGACGACTTGCTGCCCTTGTGGGTGGCAGATATGGAGTTTGCCACACCACCTTTCATCATCGAGGCACTGAGGCGCCGGCTGGATCATCCCATACTGGGTTATACCGTGGTGCCAGAGGAACTGTGGAGTTGCATCTGCCGATGGTTGCTGGATCGTCATGGCTGGCATGTGAAACGTGATTGGCTGGCTTTCATCCCAGGAATCGTGAAAGGTATTGGTATGGTTGTTCATGCGTTTGTCGGCCACGGCGAGCGCGTCATCATCCAACCACCAGTCTACCATCCCTTTCGCCTCGTGCCGCAAGACAATGGACGCGAGGTCGTGATGAACCCGCTCTTTGAGCAACATGACGATGAGGGGCAGC
>CADAGX010000034.1 GCA_902787575.1 uncultured Bacteroidales bacterium
CAGATACAGTGATAAAAGAACCACAGATTATTTTCGACCACGAATTTCACGAATTACACGAATGATTAAGATCATACGACACGCCTTTGCACTCATCCGCGAAGACAAGCTCTTCTCCGCTATCTACGTCGCGGGCACAGCGGTGGCCATCGCCTCGGCAATGGTGGTGGCGCTCATCCTGCACATCCGCATCAGCAATATCTATCCTGAGGAGCACCGCGACCGCACGGTGTACCTGAAAAGCTACTTCAAGAACGACAAGGGAGCATTCGTGGGTTACTCCGGCTATTCTCCCCTTGCCGTTGAGGAACTGTTCAGCCACCTGAAGTGTGCCGAGGTGGTCAGTGCCAACATGGACAACAGCTATGTCTATCGCTTCACGGCCTGCGAGGAGCTGGGCAAGCAGGAGATGCCGGTGACGATGAAGTTCACCGATGCCAACTTCTACCGCCTCTACGACTTCCAGTTTGTCAGCGGCAGGCCCTACACCGATGAACAACTGCAGCATGCCGAGAAGTGCATCGTTATCACCGACGTGCTGGCCCGCCGGGTGTTTGGAACGACGGAGCAGGTGGCAGGCCGCCAGTTGCTCCTCAACTACCTGCCCTATCGCGTTGTAGGCGTTGTCAGGGAGGTGAGTCCGCTATTGGTCAACTCCTCGGCCGATGTCTACCTGCCCTATACCGTGAATGACTCGCGCAGCCACTGGCAGAGCCGGGACGTGAGCTATGCTGGCGGTCTGGAGGTGACGGTACTGCTGAAGGAGGGCTGCACTTACCAGATGCTGAAGGACGAACTGGAACCCTACCGTGCAAAATACCTCTCGATGCTGCGACAGGCAACGGGCAGGGACTACGAGTTTAGCATTGACGCACAGATGCACTGGGCCAGGACGCTCAACTTCGAAGAATCTTACGATATGTCCACGGGCGACATGCTGTACAACCTGCAATATCCCGCCCTGCTCATGTTGCTGCTTCTGCTGCTGCCAGCCATCAACCTGAGCGGCCTAGTGTCGAACCAGATGGAGGCGCGCATTGCCGAGATGGGCATCCGCAAGGCTTTCGGCGCCAAGCGCCGGACGCTGCTCAGTGAGGTCATCCATGAGAACCTCGTGCTGACGCTCCTGGGCGGCATCGCGGGCTATGCGCTCTCGTGGCTCTTCATCAGCGCCATGTGCAGCAATACCATGTTCCTCACACTGTTCGAGCGCGAGTACGATCCCATCAACAGCGTGTCGCTTCAGCTTGACATGTTCTTCACGCCGACGCTGTTCCTCATTGCCTTCGTCTGCTGCGCCGTGCTCAATCTCATGGCGGCCCTCATTCCTGCCTGGTCGTCGCTGCGCAAACCTATTGTTGAATCATTAAACCAGAAAAGATGAGCATGATACTGAAGAGTCTGTGGACTCGCAAAAAACAGAACGGCTGGATATTTGCCGAGATAGCCATCATCTCCTGCCTGAGTTGGTTCATTGTCGACTTCCTCACCGTCACTTTCTATGCCACCCATTTCTGCATACCGGCAGGCGAGTTTGAGAAAGACCACCTCTGCGTGGGCCAGTTGGGCATCGTCCGCAGTGAGAGTGCCTCTGAGGGGCAAGACATCACCGAGGAAGAGGCCCGTGGGGTCTATGTCATCCGCGACAAGCTGGCCACCATGCCCGAAGTGGCATCCGTCTGCCTCACGCCCGACTATCTGGGGGCCAACCTTCGTTTCTACAACTGGCGCACGCTGGCCCTGGCCGATGACACCACGCGTACCATCGGCTTCTCGCAGTTCTTCTACTACCAGAACGAACATTTCTTCGAGACCCAGGGGCTACGCGCCATTGAGGGCAGTCCCGATGCCGAGACGCTGTCACGGCAGATTGCGCCCGACGGCATCGTCATGACCCGCAGCGTGGCGCAGATGCTCTTCGGCCACGACCATGTGATGGGCAAGCGCGTGGCGATGGTGGACACCCGCTATGAAGGAGGAGAAATCGTCCACGGTGTGGTTGGCTACCACACCATAGCTGGCGTGGTGGAGGACGTGAAGGGTGCGCCCAACGAGCGATACCCCTATGTGGTCTTCTTCCCCAATCCCGGCAGCGGGGCCAGTGCCTACTGCCAACTGCTCGTGCGGCTGAAACCCGATGCTGATGCCAAGATCTTCGTAAAGCAGCTCACGCCTACGCTGACCAACGACTTCCGCGCCGGCATCTGCGTTTTAGGCAGTCTCGAAACCTATCAACAGCACTACGACAAGCAGGTGGCCCACGACTACACGATGTACACCACGCTGGCCACGGTCCCCCTTGTTCTCTTCGGCATCATCGTCGTGCTGGGCACACTGGGCACCTTCTGGCTGCAGATACGCAAGCGCACAGAGGACATCGGCATCATGCGCAGCTTCGGCGCCAAGCGGCGCGACATCTTCCTACAGATATGGGGCGAGGCGGCCGTCCTTACCGCTCTTGCCGTCTTCACGGGCTGTCTTGTCTGGTTTCAAGTTGCCATCCACTGGGATGTGCTCTCAGATGGCAACGCCTACGGCGGCTCCGGCCGCGAGACCGACTGGGTGTCGCAGTTCTGGCCTCATTTCCTCATTGTATCCTCCATCCAGTACCTTTTGCTTCTCGCCATCGTCACCCTCGGCATGGTGGTGCCTACCCTTATAGCTATGTATAAACGTCCCGTAGAAGCTTTGCGGCATGAGTAATATAAATGTATTTTCATCAAGGTATATTTTATATTGCAAAGTTTGGGATGCACGTTGCAAACTTTGCAATGTACATCCCAAACTTTGGAATTAAAAATTCAAAAGGAGAAAACAGATTTATGAAACGACACTATCTTTTGTTCCTTGCCTTGTTGCCACTGATAGGTTGGGCTCATGAGGACACGCTGCGCCTCTCACTCGACGACTGCATCATGATGGCGCGCCGCCAGAGCATCGATGCAGCGGTAGCCTTAGGCGAACTGCGCTCGGCCTATTGGCAGTGGCGCAGTTACCGGGCAGATCTGCTGCCGGAAGTGTCGCTGTCGGGAACGGCACCGTCGTGGAACAAGCGCTACAGCTCGTACCAGCAGGCCGACGGTTCGCTGTCGTTCGTGCGCAACGACTACCTCGGACTGGACGGCGCGGTGAACATCACGCAGAAACTATGGCCCACGGGCGGCACGCTCAGCGTAGAGTCGTCGCTCGACTATCTGCACCAGTCGGGCAGCGGCGGGTCGGGCAATCAGTTCATGTCGCTGCCCGTGGCCGTCACCCTCTCGCAGCCGCTCTTCAGCGTGAACCACCTGAAGTGGAACCGCCGCATAGAGCCGCTGCGCTACCGCGAGGCG